>DASVQS010000001.1:0-2196 GCA_036389015.1 Allosphingosinicella sp.
TTTCCGCTGCGCCCGACAAGCCGGGCGGTTGATCGCGCGTGAACACAGGGAACCGCGCCCTGCGTGTTCCCCGAAGGTCTTGTATTCCGCAGGCCACCCGACCGAAGCCGGTGCCTGTGTTCACCGCGAGTGCGGGCGCTCATCACGATCAAGATTAGAGCGCGAAACGGGACTACGCCGATGCTTGCCGCTCGGCAAGGCCGCTGACTCGACTCACTGCTGCGCCCAGCAAATAAGCGTAGGCGGTCAGAGGAGATAGCAAACTGGCAGCGTCTTACTGGTCGTCGTTTTGGTTGCACGACAGTGACGGCGCGAATCACACCTAAAGGCGGCGGCTAAGCCTTTCGAACGACGCGGTTAGAGCTTCCGGTGGAGGTCACAGGGACTGCCGGGCCGGAACAGAATCGTTCTTTTCGTCCGTTTCCGAGAAGGTTGTCCCCAAATCGTCACGCACCGGGACGGTTTTATCCACAGGCGGACAGATTTGGTGGTGTTCGGAGCGGACGAAACCGAAGGTGGATACGTCAATGCCAATTGCAGAGGTCAGCGTGTCTTCAAGCTCGACTCTCCTATGCAGGAACTTGATAGGCCGGAGTCCCGCCCCTCGGACGGCAGCGACAGAGCAATGCGACTGGCAAGAATTCCCACGGCGCGTTCTTCTCCGGACGGCCCGCGATTCGGCCCGTTCGGAATGTAGAACACAAAGAGAACAAAAAGGGAATAGAGACTTTGAATATGGGCATCCGATTCCGTCATCCCGGCGAAGGCCGGGACCTCCGGGAGACCCGCGGAGACTTCTTGTCATCAGGTCCCGGCTTTCGCCGGGATGACGGTAAAGGCTAGGCTAGGCCTTCGCGTTCGCCGGCGAGAGTGGAGAGGAGGATCGCCGCGGCGAGGCCGAAGAAAGCGAGGCCGCCGAGGCTGGTGGCGACGGGCGCGAGGAGGCTCGCCGCCTGCTCGCCGATCTGGCTTAGCTGATGGGCGGCGAACAGCAGGGCGCCGCCGCCGCCAATCTCCATCACCAGCTGCTCCTTGCGGCTCCGCGCGGCTTCCCGCTCGAGGTCGAGTGCGCTTCGCGCCATCCGGACCCGGGCGACGAAGGCCTCGTCGGGGGCGCGCTCGGGCAAAGCGAGTCGGCGGGCGAGCCGGGCCAGCGGGTCAGGCGTCGGAGTCATCGTCGTCTCCCAATAGCTCGAGAAGCCTGGCGCTGCCCCGGGCGACGCGGGTCTTCAAGGTGCCGAGCGGCATATCGAGGATCTGCGCCGCCTCGCCATGCGAATGGCCGAGCACGAGGCACAGGACGACCGCGGCGCGATCCTCCGGCTTCAATCGGGCGAGCGCGTCCTCGACGATGAGGTCGCGTTCGGCGTCGCCGCGGTCGGCCTGCTCGGGCGCCTCGCCGGTCCCGGCATAAGCGGGAAGCCGCCGGCTCCGCCCGCGCGCGTCCATCAGGAAGGTGCGCCAGGCGATCCGCATCAGCCAGCCCTTGTAGCGCCCCTCGCCGGTGAAGGCGGAAGCCTTGGTCCAGGCGGTGAGGAAGGTCTCCTGGGCGAGGTCGTCGGCGCGATTCGAGCCGGCGAGGCGGGCGAGGAAGCCCCTCACGACGCGCTCGTGGCGGCGGACGAGCTGCTCGAACGCGGCGCCTTCGCCGCGCGCGGCGGCCGCGGCGAGCGCCTCGTCCGCCGGCTGGGACAGCTCAGCCACCCGACCTTTTGACGATCGAGCGCCAGTAGACGACGATCCCGATCAGAGCCGGGAACAGAGCCGCCGAGCCGGCGCTCCTGATATTCTGCTCGCCGCCCTGGATGATCCCGGAGCCGAGGATCGCCGCGGCGATCGCGATGAGGACGATTCCGGTGGTCTGGCTCCGCCGCCGGGGCCGGTCGCGCAATTGCTCGAACAGCTCCGCGGCGATCGGCGAATCGGCCCTGATCGCCTCCTGCAGGGTCTTCTGGTCCTGATTGTCGTGGCGAAGCCGCATGAAATGGAAGGCGGCGATGAACAGGCCCGCCGCCATGAAGGCCAGTAACAATTGCTGATCCACTTGGCGTCACTCCCTGCGTCTGCCCGGCACCGATGAAGATGCCGCCGGGGTGCAGTTTGGATGAGGCGGGCGCGAGGGGACAGCGAATTTTGCCGGAGGACAGGCGATTCGAGCCCTCCCCCTCGATGGGGGAGGGTTGGGTGGGGGTGAGG
>DASVQS010000002.1:0-3606 GCA_036389015.1 Allosphingosinicella sp.
AGGCGCCCGCCGGGCGCGAGCAGGCGCGCCGCCTCGGCCACGGCGGCGGCGGGCTGCTGGGCGTAATGGAGCACCTGGTGGAGGATGACGGTGTCGGCCGAGCCCGCGGCGAGCGGCAATGCGTACATGTCGCCCTGGCGAAGCTCGGCGGCGGCGAGGCCGGCCTGGGCGAGCTTCACCCGGGCGAGGCGGAGCATCTCGGGCGAGCGGTCGACTCCCAGAGCGCGCTCGGCGGCGGCGCCGAACAATTCGAGCATCCGGCCGGTGCCGGTGCCGATGTCGACCAGCCGGCCGACCGGGCGGTCGCCGAGCGCTCGTGCGCAGGCGGCCTCGACCTCGCTTTCGGCGATGTGGAGCGAGCGGATCTCGTCCCAGTCGCCGGCATGGGCGGCGAAGTAACGCTCGGCGGCGGCGGCGCGGTCGGCGCGGACCGCGGCGAGGCGGGCGGCGTCGGCCGCGGCCCAGGGATCCTCGCCGTCGAGCTCGGCCCATCGCTCGAGGGCCGCGAACAGCGGCTCCACCCGGGCGGGATCGGCCAGGCTGAGGAACACCCAGCTGCCCTCCTTGCGCCGCTCGGCGAGGCGGGCCTCGATGAGGATCCTCACGTGCCGCGACACCCGCGGCTGGCTCTGGCCGAGCACCTGCGCGAGCTCGCCCACCGAAAGCTCCATCGCCCTTAGCAGCGCAAGGATGCGCAGCCGCGTTGGATCGCCCAGGGAACGAAAGATTTCGGCGGCGGCGGGAGCGGTCGGGAACATGGGGATAAGGACATAAAGATATCTTTATATCCGGGTCAAGCGCAGTTAGCTTGGATCGGAGATGGCCATCACCGGTCATCCCGGCTTGATCCGCGATCTATGAACACCGCGGCACGGGGCCTTTACCCGCCTTGTTCATGGATTCCGGCCTTCGCCGGAATGACGAAGGTGCAGACCGGCGAGTTCCCCGTAGAAATACGGCCAACCCATTGACTCTCCGAAATGACCTGTTCAGTCTCGCGGCTTCGGTTCGGCGCAATTGCTTACCAAACTAGTAGACATATCGTCGCGCCGTCTTTACATCCGGTATCGCCGGAAGCCGCTGCGTGCGGACCTCGCCCGGCAAACCACTTATTCTCCCAAGGAGAGAATGTTATGAAGAAGATCGCCATCGCCCTCGCCGCCGTCGCCGCCCTCGGCGTCGCCGCCTGCAACAACACCGCCAACGACGCCGGCAACAACGCCGTCGACACCAACGTCACCGAGCTCAATGCCAGCGACGACGTCAACGGCGCCGCCCTCGACGTCAACGGCTCCGCCGCCGTCAGCAGCACCGACAACGCGCTCGACAGCGTCGGCGACGCCGTCTCCAACACCGCGAGCGATGTCGGCAACGCCGCCACCGACGCCGCCAACACCGTGTCGAACGCCGCCGACTAAGGCGAGCGGCTCGAGCCGGAACGAGAGGGTCGCGTGCCGCAGGGCACGCGGCCCTTTTTATTTGCGGCCGCCTGCGGCAAGCTGGCCGCGACAGCCGATCTCGGGGAGTTGGAAGATGAACAGAAATGGTGCCCTGGCCGCACTGCTGGCGGTCGCCGCCCTCACCGCCGCCTGCGGCCGCGAGGATGACGGCAGCCCCACCGCGACCGAGAACGAGTCGCTCAACAAGATCTCGAACGATCTCGACGCCGAAGTGCTCGACGCTTCGCCCGACAGCCTGGTCGCGGACGACGCCGCGCTCGGCAACGGCGAGGCCGGAGCGGCCGGCGATCTGCCGGTGGTCGGCAACGAGGTGGGGAACGACGGCGCGGCTAACGGGATGTAAGGGCCGTCATTCCGGCGAAAGCCGGGATCCATGTCCGGGATGACGGGCAACGAAAACGGGCCGGGGAGTCGCCTCCCCGGCCCTCATTCATAAAGCGTCTGGGCGGAGCTAGAAGTCCATTCCGCCCATTCCGCCCATTCCGCCGCCGGGCATTCCGCCGCCGCCGGCCGGCTTGTCCTCCGGAGCCTCGCTCACCGCCGCTTCGGTGGTGATGAGGAGACCGGCGACCGAAGCCGCGTCCTGGAGCGCCGTACGGACGACCTTGGTCGGGTCGATCACTCCGGCCGAGACCAAATTCTCGTAGACCTCGGTCTGGGCGTTGAAGCCCATCGTCTGGTCCTCGCCGTCGATCAGCTTGCCGGCGACGACGGCGCCGTCATGGCCCGCATTCTCGGCGATCTGGCGGATCGGCGACTGGAGCGCGCGGCGGACGATGTCGATGCCGCGGGTCTGGTCGTCATTGGCGCCCTTCATGTCCTGAAGCGCCTTGGTGGCGTAGAGGAGTGCGGTTCCGCCGCCGGGGACGATCCCTTCCTCGACCGCCGCGCGGGTAGCGTGGAGGGCGTCGTCGACGCGATCCTTGCGCTCCTTGACCTCGATCTCGGACGAGCCGCCGACCTTGATCACGGCGACCCCGCCGGCGAGCTTGGCCAGACGCTCCTGGAGCTTCTCCTTGTCATAGTCGCTGGTGGTGTTCTCGATCTGCGAACGGATCGCTTCAACGCGGGCCTTGATCCGGTCCCCGTCGCCGGCGCCGTCGACGATCGTCGTATTGTCCTTGTCGATCGTGACCCTTTTGGCCTGGCCGAGCATCGCGACGGTGACGTTCTCGAGCTTGATCCCGAGATCCTCGCTGATCATCTCGCCGTTGGTCAGGATCGCGATATCCTCGAGCATCGCCTTGCGGCGATCACCGAAGCCCGGAGCCTTGACCGCGGCGACCTTGAGTCCGCCGCGAAGCTTGTTGACGACGAGCGTGGCGAGAGCCTCGCCCTCGATGTCCTCGGCGATGATGAGGAGCGGACGGCCCGACTGGACCACCGCTTCCAGGATCGGAAGCATCGCCTGGAGGTTGGAGAGCTTCTTCTCGTGGATGAGGATGTAGGGGTCGCTAAGCTCGACCTGCATCTTCTCGGGGTTGGTGATGAAGTAGGGGCTGAGGTAGCCGCGGTCGAACTGCATGCCCTCGACGACGTCCAGCTCGAATTCGAGGCCCTTGGCCTCCTCGACCGTGATCACGCCTTCCTTGCCGACCTTGTCCATCGCTTCGGCGATCTTCTCGCCGACGACGGTGTCGCCGTTGGCGGAGATGATTCCGACCTGGGCGATCTCGTTCGAGCCGCTGACCGGCTTCGAGCGGGCGGCGAGGTCCTCGACGACCTTGGTGACGGCGAGGTCGATGCCGCGCTTCAGGTCCATCGGGTTCATGCCGGCCGCGACGGACTTCATGCCCTCGCGGACGATCGACTGGGCGAGAACGGTGGCGGTGGTGGTGCCGTCGCCGGCGAGGTCGTTAGTCTTCGAAGCGACTTCGCGCAGCATCTGCGCGCCCATATTCTCGAACTTGTCCTTGAGCTCGATCTCCTTGGCGACGGTGACGCCGTCCTTGGTGATGCGAGGGGATCCGAAGCTCTTGTCGAGGACGACGTTGCGGCCCTTGGGACCGAGGGTGACCTTCACCGCATCGGCGAGGATGTCGACGCCGCGCATGATGCGCTCACGGGCGTCACGCGAAAAGCGTACGTCTTTCGCTGCCATGTCTGTATCTTCCTTCTTACTTTTCCGTGCTCCTGCGAAAGCAGG
>DASVQS010000003.1:0-29609 GCA_036389015.1 Allosphingosinicella sp.
CGCCCGCACCGTTCGGGAGGAGCGCGTTGCGGGCCTGGACGTAGGGATTGACGCCGCCGGGGAAAAGGACGCCGGGCGCCGCGGCCGTCGCAGCAAAGGTCGCCAGGCCGGTATTGGTGGCCAGCGAATTTCCGGCGACGAGGTTGTAATCGGTCCGGCTGTCGACCGCCTGCTTGGTCCAGCCGCCGGTGACGGTGAGGTCGAGGGTTTCGCCGAACTCCTGCTCGACCCGCGCCATCAGATGCTCTTCCTTGGCGAAATAGGTCGGATTGAAGTCGGTTCGGACGGTGCGCAGGTCCGCCGGATTGACCACTCCGCCGAAGAAATTGTCGGGGCCGTAGAGGCTGCCGAGGCCGAAATTGGTCAGAGCGGCATTGTTGATCCGGAAGAATTCGCGAGAGGTGAGGATTGCCGCCAAGGTGGCGTTGCCGTTGACCGTCTCGAAGGCGAGGCCGTCGGGCCGGCAGCCGAGGATTCCGGTATTGTCGCGGGCGCACAACTGCTTCTGGATTCGCGAGCGGTCGTCCTCCTCGCGGAAATAATAGCCGATGACGTCGACGGTGGTGCTGGACGTAGGCTGGATCCGCAGCGAGGCACGAAGCGCGTGCAGGTTGCGCCCGTCGATCCGGCTGTTGTCGAACGTGTTCTTCATGTAGCCGCCGCGGTCGAGCCAATAGCCCGCGAGGCGGAATCCGGCGACGTCGCCGATCGGAATGTTGACCATGCCGGTCAGCTTCTTCGAATTGAAATTGCCGTATTCGGCGGTGAGGCCGGCATGGAATTCGTTGAGATCGGGGCGGGCGGTGATGAAGTTGACCACTCCGGAGGTCGCGTTGCGGCCGTAGAGCGTTCCCTGCGGCCCGCGCAGCACCTCGACCCGCTCGAGGTCGAAATATTCGGTTTCGAACAATCGGGTGGAGGTGAGCGGCATGTCGTTGACGTGGATTCCGGTCGCGCTGTCGCACGAGAAGCCGGTGCACAGATCGCCGATGCCGCGGATGGTGAAGCTCGACGAGGTGAAGTTGGTCTTGGTGTAGGTGACGTTCGGAAGGCTCTGCTGAAGATCGCTGGCGTTCTCGATCTGCTGGCGCTCGAGCGCCTCGCCCGAGAAAGCGGAAACCGCGATCGGGACGTTCTGGAGCGATTCCGCGCGGCGCTGGGCGGTGACGATGATGTCGGTGTCGTCGCTGTTCTCGGCCGCGTCGGTGGTTCCGCTCTGGGCGTCGCCGGCCTGGTCGGCGCCGGCGCCGGTGGTGATGTCCCCGGTCTGCTCGTCCTCCGGAGCGGGCACTGTCTGGGCCGTGGCCGGGGCAGCGACGGCCAGCGCGAGCACGGACGCGCCGAGCGCGAGAATCACGTTCCTGTTCATTGCAATGTTCCTCCCCGGGGCCCTTTTCGGGCCCGTTAACCCCAATGCCGGTTTCGTTCGGCAACTTTATGCTTCTTGTCGCACAATCCCCTTGCGCCTTATTGGTGTCAAGCGCAGGCGTCGAAGCGGGAGGTTTGGGGGGAGCGATGTTGCAAAGTGGGATCATCCCGGCGAGCCCGGAAGGCGAGGCCCCGGAGCATTTCGACGTCCTGTTCGTCGGCGCCGGCCTTTCCGGGATCGGCGCCGCCTACCATCTCCAGCAGGGCAGCCCCGGCCGCTCCTACGTCATCCTCGAGGGTCGCGAGGCGATCGGCGGCACCTGGGACCTGTTCCGCTATCCCGGCATCCGCTCGGACAGCGACATGTACACCTTGGGCTACAGCTTCCGCCCGTGGGAGGAGGCCAAGGCGATCGCCGACGGCCCCTCGATCCTTCGCTATGTAAACGACACCGCCGACCGCTACGGCATCCGGCAGCACATCCGCTTCCGTCATCAGGTGAAGAAAGCCGAATGGTCCTCGGCAGAGGCGCGCTGGATCGTCGAGGCCGAGCGCGCCGACGGCGGCGAGCGGGTCCGCTTCAGCTGCAGCTGGCTTCACATCTGCAGCGGCTATTACAATTATTCCGAGGTCTACGATCCCGAATTCGCCGGCAGGGACAGCTTCCGGGGCAGGATCGTCCACCCCCAATTCTGGCCGGAGGATCTCGATTATTCCGGCAAGCGGGTGGTCGTGATCGGAAGCGGCGCGACGGCGGTGACGATCGTCCCCGAAATGGCGAAGGTCGCAGCCCACGTCGTCATGCTGCAGCGCTCGCCGACCTACATGGTGTCGCGGCCGTCGGAGGATTCGATCGCCAACGGACTTCGCAAACTGCTGCCCTCGAAGGTCGCCTACGGAATCACGCGCTGGAAGAACGTGCTGCTGCAGATGTTCTTCTTCAACCTCGCCCGCAAGCGGCCGGCCAAGGTCAAGGAACGGCTGCTCGAGGAAGTGAAGAAGCTGCTTCCGGAGGGCTATGACGTCGGCACCCATTTCACGCCCCGCTACAATCCGTGGGACCAGCGGCTGTGCCTGGTGCCCGACGCCGACATGTTCGAGGCGATCTCGAGCGGCAGAGCGTCGATCGTCACCGGCGAAATCGAAAGCTTCACCGAGGGCGGGATCAGGCTGAAGAACGGCGAGGCGCTGGACGCCGACATCGTCGTCACCGCCACCGGACTCAAGCTCCAGCTGGCGAGCGACATCGCCTTCGCCGTCGACGGCGAGGCGCGCGACCTCTCCAAGACTCTGAGCTATCGGGGCATGATGTTCAGCGACATGCCGAATCTGTCCTACTCGTTCGGCTACACGAATGCTTCATGGACTCTGAAGGCGGATCTTACCGGCGGCTATCTTTGCCGGCTCCTCAACCATCTCACGAAGACCGGGACCGAGATCGCCCTCCCAGTCCGCGAGCCGGGCATCGAGGAGGTCCCCTTTCTCGATTTCAGCTCCGGCTACGTGCAGCGGGCCCGGGACGTGTTGCCAAAGCAGGGCTCGAAGAAGCCCTGGAAGCTCTACCAGAATTACGCGCTCGACATGTTCAGCCTCAAGTTCGCGTCGGTCGAGGACGGCGTGATCCGTTTCCTTCCGCGAGGGGCGCCGGCGGCCCGGGAAGCGGCTCGGGAAATGGAGGCCGCATGAAGGTCGAGGGCCGCACCGCCATCATCACCGGCGCCGCGAGCGGGATCGGCCGCGGCACCGCTCAGGCCCTGGCGAAGCGCGGCTGCAACCTCGCAATCGCGGACCTCAACGAAGAGGGGCTCGCGGAAACCGCGGCGCTCGCCGAGGCGCAGGGCGTCAAGGTCAGTCGCCACCGGCTCGACGTCGCCAGCCGCGAAGCGGTCGCCGCCTTTCCCGACGTCGTCCTCGCCGAGCACGGCCGCGCCGACCTGCTGTTCAACAATGCCGGAGTCGCGATCGGCGGAACCTTCGAGCAGGTCGCCGAGGAGGATTTCGACTGGCTGATGGAGATCAATTTCTGGGGCGTGGTTCGGATGACGCGAGCCTTCCTTCCGCTCCTTCGCTCCAGCGATCAGGCCCGGATCGTCAACATTTCGAGCATTTTCGGAATCATCGCCCCGCCCGGCCAGACCGCTTATTCGGCGAGCAAGTTCGCCGTCCGCGCCTTTTCCGAATCGCTCCGCCGCGAGCTGGAGGCGGAAGGCTCGAAGATCGGGGTCACCGTCGTCCATCCGGGCGGAGTCGCCACCTCGATCGCCAGGAACGCCCGCCCGCCGCGAGGGGTGAACGATATCGACCTCGAGGCGCAGAAGGAGAGGTTCGACAAATTCCTTCGAATGCCTCCGGTCAAGGCCGGCGAGATCATCGTCTCCGGCGTCGAGAAGGACCGCCCGCGGGTCATCGTCGGCAACGACGCGCGCTTCATGGCCGCGGTCGAGCGGCTGGCGCCGGTATCCTATTGGAAGCTTCTCGGGAGGGCCCTGAAATGATCCCATTGCTGTTCGCCGGCGCCGGAGGCCTCGGACTGATCGGCGGCGGCCTCGCCGCCTACAGCGGCGCCACCGCCCGCAGGATCGAGAAAGCGGTGCCTCGCGACGGGGCGCTGATCGAGGTCAACGGCCAGACCCTCCATTATACCGACGACGGCTCCGGCCCGGCCATCGTCATGATCCACGGCCTCGGCGGCCAGCTGCGCAACTTCGCCCGGCCGATGGTGGAGGATCTGGCGCGCGACTATCGGGTCGTCCGGATCGACCGTCCGGGTTCCGGCTACTCCCCGCGCGCCGCCGGTGCCTCCGCGCGGCTTCGGGTGCAGGCGGAGACGGTCGCCGAATTCATCCGGATCCTCAAGCTCGACCGGCCGCTGATCGTCGGCCATTCGCTCGGCGGCGCGCTGGCGCTCTCGCTCGCGCTCAACCATCCCGACGCGGTCGGCGGGCTCGCCCTCATCGCGCCGCTTACCCAGGCGCAGCAGATCGAGGACGTGCCCGAGGTGTTCAAGGGGCTGGTCATCCGTTCGCCCGCGATCCGCAAGGCGGTGGCCTGGACGATCGCCACGCCGATGGGAATGGCGACGGCCGAGAAGTCGCTGAAAGAGGTGTTCGCGCCCGAGCCGGTGCCTGCCGATTTCGGAACCGAGGGCGGCGGCCTGCTCGCGATGCGGCCGAACAATTTCTGCGCCTCGTCGGCCGACCTGGTCGATCTGGAGGGCGAGCTCGAAGGCATGGTCGAACGCTATCCCACGCTCTCGGTCCCGGTCAGCATCCTCTACGCCCGCGCCGACAATCTGCTGGATTTCGCCAAGCATGGCGAGCGGACGGCAAGCGAGATACCCGGTTCCGAGATCGAGCTGGTCGAGGGCGGCCACATGCTTCCCTTTACCCAGCCGGAGCTGACCGCCGCCTTCGTCCGCCGCGCCGCCGCCCGCCAGGAGCAGCCGCATGCCCGACACGCTGCAGAGTGACTATATCATCGTCGGCGCCGGCTCGGCCGGCTGCGTCCTTGCCAACCGGCTGACCGAGGACGGCCGGACCCGGGTCCTCCTGCTGGAGGCGGGCGGCGACGACCGGCCGCTCAGGCAGCCCTCGCAATTCCTCTCCAACGTGATGATCCACGTTCCCGTCGGCTATGCCGCCACCCTGAAGGACCCGAAGGTCAACTGGCTGTTCACGACGGAACCGGATCCCGGGACTCTCGGGCGCACCCACGTCTGGCCGCGGGGCAAGGTGCTCGGCGGCTCCTCCTCGATCAACGCCATGCTCTATATCCGCGGCCAGCGCGCCGATTATGACGGCTGGCGCCAATTGGGCTGCGAGGGCTGGGCGTGGGACGACGTCCTCCCCTATTTCCGGCGATCGCAGCATCAGGAACGGGGCGAATGCGAGATCCACGGCGTCGGCGGGCCGCTCAACGTCTCCGATCCGACAACGGGCCATGAGGTGTCGGAGGCGGTGATCGAGGCCTGCGAGGCGCTCGGCCTTCCCCATCGCGATCCCAATGGCTCGGAGCAGGAGGGAGTGGGCTGGTACCAGGTGACGATCAAGGACGGAAAACGCTGCTCCGCGGCCGTCGCCTACCTCCATCCGGCAATGGAGAGGCCCAATTTGCAGGTGGAGACCCGGGCGTTGGCCCATCGGATCCTGTTCGACGGCAAGCGCGCGGTGGGGGTGGAGTTCGTCCAGGACGGCGTCAAGAGACTGGCCCGGGCGAGCGCGGAGGTGATCCTGGCCGGAGGCGCGGTCAATTCCCCCCAGCTGCTCCAGCTCTCGGGGGTCGGCCCGGCGGCCTTGCTGCGCGAGCACGGCATCGAAGTCGTCGCCGACCTTCCGGGCGTCGGCGAGAACCTCCAGGACCATTTCGTCACCGGCGAGACCTTCCGCCTGAAGAAGGGCATCGTCTCGGTCAACGAGCTGGTCCGCGGTACCCGTTTCCTCAAGGAGACGCTCAAATATATGTTCGGCCGGAAGGGCCTGTTGACCCTCTCCGCCGCCCACGTCGCGGTCTTCTGCAAGTCGCGCGAGGGGCTCGACCAGCCGGACATCCAGTTCCACATCCTCCCGGCGACGATGGACCCCGACAAGCTCGCCAACGCCCAGAAGATGGAGCTGGAGAAGGAGCCCGGACTGACCATAGCGCCCTGCCAGCTTCGCCCGGAATCGCGGGGCACCATCCGGATCAAGTCGCCCGATCCCCAAGCCTATCCGGCGATCCAGCCCAGTTATCTGTCCGACCGCCTAGACCAGGAAGTGATCGTCGCCGGCCTGCGCTGGGGCCGGCGGATCGCCGCGCAGCCGGCGCTCGCCCGCTATATCGAACGCGAGCTGATGCCGGGGCCGGAGGCGGTGACCGACGAGCAATTGCTCGACCATGCCCGAACCTGGGGGACGACCATCTACCATCCGGTGGGAACCTGCGCGATGGGCCATGGGCCGGCCGCGGTGGTCGATCCCGAGCTTCGGGTCCACGGCGTCGAAGGTCTGCGCGTAGTCGATGCTTCGGTGATGCCGCGGCTCGTGTCGGGCAACACCAACGCCCCCACCATCATGATCGCGGAGAAGGCCAGCGACATGATTCGGGGGGAGATGGCCGCGGCGGCGTGATCTGCCTCCCCATCGCCAGATGGGGAGGGGGACCACCCGAAGGGTGGTGGGGGGGTAGATGGCGCGGACTTGGGAGGTTCGCTCGCAAAAAGCCCGGTCCGCGCCAATTACCCCTCCACCATGCTTCGCATGGTCCCCCTCCCCCCGCTCCGCGCGCGGAGGCAAAACTACCGCCTTTTCGCCAGCCTCCGCCCCAGGCCCTTCGCCATCTTCCCCCAAGGCGGGCCGAGGCGCTCGAAAACGTTGACGAAGCCGATGCGGTGCACCGCGCGGGCATGACTGAAGCGCTTGAAGCCCTCGTGGCCGTGATAGGCGCCGATGCCGCTCGCGCCGACTCCCCCGAACGGCAGATTCTCCTGCGCCACGTGCATCAGCGTCCCGTTGAGCGTGACCCCGCCCGAAATCGCGCCGTCCAGCACCCGCTGCCGCTCGCGCCGGTGCTTGCTGAAGCAGTAGAGCGCCAGCGGCCGCTCGCCGGCCGCGACGAAGGCGATCGCTTCGTCGAGGCTTCGGTAGGGCAGGATCGGAAGGACCGGACCGAATATCTCCTCCGTCAGGAACAGGCTGGATTGCGGTGCTCCGAGGAGGACCGTCGGCCCGATCTTCCCTTCGGCCCGGGCGCCCTCGTCCTCGTGGCTGAGCACGGTCGCGCCGCCCGCCCGGGCCGCCTGGATCGCGTCGGCGAGGCGTCTGCGGTGACGCTCGCTGATCAGCCCGGAATAATCGTCGTTGCCGGCGATGGCCGGGTAGGAGCGTCGCACCTGCGCCATCACCGCGTCGGCGAAGGCGCGCTCCTGCCCGTCGGGGACAAGCACGTAATCGGGCGCGATGCAGGTCTGGCCGGCGTTGACGAACTTGCCGAAGGCGATGCTCCGGGCCGCTTTGGCGAGATCGTAGCCGGGGCAGACGATCGTCGGGGACTTGCCGCCGAGCTCGAGAGTCACCGGCACCAGATTGGCCGCCGCGGCCTGATAGACCTTTCGGCCGACGGCGGTCGAGCCGGTGAACAGCAGATGGTCGAACGGCAGGCCGGCGAAGACCTGGCCCACTTCGACTCCGCCCGTGATCACCGCGACTTCGGACTCGTCGAACCGCTCGGCGACCAGCCGCCCGAGCAGCTCCGAGAAGGCCGGTGTGAGCTCCGAAGGCTTCAGCATCGCCCGGTTGCCCGCGGCAAGCGCGTCGACCAGCGGCGAGAGGGCGAGCTGGAGCGGGTAATTCCAGGGCGAGATGATCCCGATGACGCCGAGCGGCTCGTGCCGCACCCGGGCGCTGGCCGGCTGGAACAGCGGATCGACCCGGCGCCGTTCGGGCCGCATCCACGCCGCCAGATGCTTGCGGGCGTGGCGGATCGCGTTCAGCGTCGGAACGATCTCGAGCAATTCGGTCTCGGTGCGCGAGCGAATCCCGAAATCGTTCGAAATGGCCGCGGCCAGAGCGGCTTCATGGCCGGCGACGACCGAGCGCAGCCGTTCCAGCCGGTCGCGCCTGAGCTTGATGTCCGCCGCCGGTCCTTTTCGGGACGCGGCATGCTGGAGCTCGAAGATCCGGCGCGCCTCGCCCTCGTCCGCGACGAGCCTGGCTGCGGATTGATCGGCCATGCTGAGTCCTCCCGAAATGCTTCATAGCCGATCGCCCGGGCGATGGCACCTTTTAGCCTTTGCCTCGCTTCAGCATTCGTCCCATCAGCCGGGCACGTCAGGAGACTCGAATGCCGATCCGGATCGCCATCGTCGGCTACGGCAAGATCGCCAAGGACCAGCACGTCCCGTCGATCGCCGCCGATCCCAGGTTCGAGCTCGCCGCGGTGGTCAGCCCGCGCGCGCCGGCCGACGCGGGCGTCCCCGTCTTCACCGGCCACGAAGCAATGCTGGACGCCCTGGCCGGAGAGCTCGACGCGGTGGCGATCTGCACCCCCCCGACCGTCCGCCTCGCCATCGCCGAGGCAGCCTTCGAGGCCGGTCTCGACGTGCTCCTCGAGAAGCCGCCGGCGGCGACCCTTGGCGAGATAGAGGAGATGGAGCGGCTCGGCCGCGAGGCGGGCCGGACGCTCTTCACCGCCTGGCATTCGCAGCATGCCGCGGCCGTGGCCGGCGCCCGGGCGGCGATTGCCGGAAAGACGATAGCGGCCCTGCAGATCAGTTGGCACGAGGACGTGCGCAAATGGCATCCGGGGCAGGAATGGATCTGGGCGCCGGGCGGCTTCGGCGTGTTCGATCCGGGAATCAACGCCTTGTCCATTGCCACCCGGATCCTTCCGTCGCGGCTGTTCGTCCGTGAGGCGGTTTTGTCCTTCCCTGGGAACAAGCAGACTCCGATCGCGGCCCGGCTCGCCTTCGAGGGCGAGGCCGGGCGGTTCGGCGCGGACCTGGATTGGCGCTGCACCGAGGGCGAGCGCTGGACGATCCGGATCGAGACCGAGGAGGGCGGCACGCTGGAGCTCCTCGACGGCGGCGCCCGAATGATCCTGGACGGCGAGCCGCAGCCGGTGGCCGAGAGGGGCGAATATCCAACCCTCTACGCCCACTTCGCCGAGCTGATCGAAGCCCGGAAAAGCGACGTCGACCGCGAACCTCTGCGCATCGTCGCCGACGCTTTCCTGGCGGGCCGGCGGGAGATCGTGGAGCCGTTCGAGTAAGGTCGCGGCGCTGGCACCGCCCCGCCGAAGGATTTATAGGATTAAAAGGGCATGGCGGCGGGAGCGTGGGCAACGATGGAGACCGTTGAGGAGCCTGGCGGCCGAAGCGACTCGGCGGGCCGCAACCTTACCTTCGGAATGCTCGAGGCGCTGGGCCGGGCGATCGTCACCGGAGCCTATGAGAACCGGCGCTTTCCCACCGAGGCCGAGCTGGCCGACGAGCATAAGGTGAGCCGCTCGGTCACCCGCGAGGCGGTCAAGATGCTGACCGCCAAGGGCCTGCTCACCGCCCGGCCCCGCAAGGGCACCACCGTCCAGCCTTCCTCCTCCTGGAACCTGTTCGACACCGACGTCCTTCGCTGGCTGCTGGAGCGCAAATTCTCGCTCCTGCTGCTCAGCCAGTTCAGCGAGCTCAGGATCGCGATCGAGCCTGAGGCGGCGGCGCTCGCGGCGCGCGGGGCCGAGCCGGAAGCCGTAGCGGGGATCCGTGCCGGTTACGAGCGGATGGCGGCCGCGGAAACGACCGGCGAAGACCCGCTCGAAGCGGACATCGCCTTCCACATCGCCGTCCTCAACGCCTCGGCCAACCCCTTCTACATGCAGTTCCGGGACGTCGTCGCGACGGCGCTGCGCACGTCGATCCGCTTCACCAACCGCTTCAAGGGCCGGACGGCGAGCCTTCCGGCCCACCATGCGGTGCTCGTGGCGATCGAGGCCGGCGATGGCGCCGCCGCGCGCGAAGCGATGGCGGCGATAATCGCGGAAGTGATGGCGATGATCGAGGACGCTGAGCGAAGCGGCTAAAGCGCGCGGACGAAAGAACTTTTGTTGGCCGCGGCCGGCGTCGTGCTACAAGCGGGCCGGCTTCGATCGCATCGAGGAGGAAATTCGCGATGCCAGTCTGTCAGTCTCTCGTCCGGCTCGCGGCGGGCCTTCTTCTCGCGACGGCTGTCGCCGCGCCGGCTGCCGCCGAGCCGAGCTTCGTGCCCGTGTTCAGGGATAATTTCCCCGACCCCCACATCGTCGAGCACCAGGGCGAGTTCATCGCCTACTCCACCAACGCCGGAATCAACCTGCCGATGCTGACCTCGCGCGACCTCGTCCACTGGACCTGGGTGACCGGCTCGGATGGCAAGCGGCGCGACGGGATGCCCGAGCTCGCGCCCTGGGTAAAGGAAGGCTTCACCTGGGCCCCGGAAGTGATGAAGGTCGGCGGCAAGTGGCTGCTCTACTACACCGCGAACCACCGCAAGCGGAACGTGCAGTGTCTGGGGGTCGCCGCGGCGGACAATCCCATGGGACCGTTCCGGGACAATTCGGCGGAGCCTCTCGTTTGCCAGTTCGAGCTCGGCGGAACCATCGACGCCAACCCCTTCCGCGACTCCGACGGCAAGCTCTACCTCTACTACAAGAGCGACGGCAACCGGGTCGGCAAGAAGACGATTATCTGGGGGCAGCGGCTGGCTCCCGATGGGCTCTCGGTCGTCGGCGCGCCCGTCGCCCTCGTCGAGGACGACAAGGATTGGGAATGGAAGCTGGTCGAGGCGCCGACGATGGTGAGGTCGGCCGCGGGGCATCAATTGTTCTACTCGGCCGCTTTTTACGGCTGGGATCCCAAGGAACGGCTGTCGCGCTACGCCACCGGCTACGCGACCTGCGCCGGGCCGCTGGGCCCGTGCACGGACGCGCCTGAAAATCCGATCCTGCACAGTTTCAACGACAAGGACGCGGGGTGCCTGAGCGGCCCCGGCCACACCAGCATCTTCCAGGCGCGGGGCCGCCATTTCATCGCCTTCCACGCCTGGGAGGCGACCAAGGGCTGCCGCAAGGCCGACGACAAGCGCTACCTCTACGTTGCGCCGTTGTTCTGGAAGGACGGCAAGCCGCAGATCGGGATAAGCCTCAGGGAGGCGGGGAAGTAAAATCCTCCCCGATGATCGGTTCGCCGTGCCCCCGGCACGGCTTCGGATTGCCGGGCGCAGTCCTAACCTGATCATTCCGCGGGGAGGGCGCGCGAAGCGCGGTGGAGGGGTTCTTCAGACTGGGTAAGGCCCCTCCACCAGGCTTCGCCCGACGGCTGCTGCGCAGCCGGTTCCGGCTCTCGGCATGCCCCCGGCATGCCGACCCGCCTACACCCCCCTCCCCTGCAAATTCAGTGGAGGATTAGGACCGCAGGCTCAGAACTTGAAGCGGATGCCCCCCGACATGACCGATTCGTTGTATCGGACAACCATCGGGAAAATCTCCGCCTGTCCGGGCGCCCCGTGCGAATAGTTGAACCGCACGATGTCGGATCGGAACGGAATGTTCAGGATGTTCGTCCAGTCGAAGAAGAGCGTGAAATTGTCGTTCACGTTGAAGCTGCTCGACCAGTCCAGCCTTCCGCTCGACCGGACCCGGCCTTGCAGGGTGAAGAAGCCATCGCGCTGGTCAAGCGTCCCTTCGGGATAGCTGGTGCGGTGGTTGTATGAGAGCCGCATGGTGAGCGGCCCGCGCTCGTACATGCCGATAAGGTTGAAGGTCCACTTCGACACGTCCGGAATGCGCGTCCTGATCACCGTGGCGTTCGGATCCGCGGTCCGCGGCGCGCAGGGGTTGAGATTGGCCGGACAGAATAACGGGAAATCGATCTTGGCGGCGATATAGGTAGCATTGGCCTGGACACCGAAAGCCCGCGCCCAGCCAGGCACGAAGTCGAAGTCGAAGAAGGTGCTCATCTGCGCTTCGAAGCCCTCGATCCGGGCGTCGTTGGTGTTCTCCGGCGCCGTGACCTGGATCGGCAGCCCGCTCACCGGGTCGTTAACGGGATAACGAACGCTTCGATTGACGATGAAGCCCTTCATGTCGCGGCGGAAGGCGGCGACCGAAGCGAAACCCGTCGGCGAGAAATAATATTCCAGGCTGGCGTCCAGGTTGGTCGACCTGAGCGGCTTGAGGAAGGGATTGCCGCCCGAACCGGAGATGAAGCAGTCGGTGACCGCGGGGTTGCAATTCGGCGCCGTGCCAAGGGCAAGCCCCGGGTTGAGCTGCTCGAACAGCGGGCGCGTGATCGTCTGGGTTGCGGCGAAGCGCAGCTTCAGATCTCGACTGAGGTGAACGTTCACGTTCAGATTCGGCAACCAGCTGGTGTACTCGCTGTCGAGGTTGATGGGTTGCACCGGGGTGGCGGGTTGAGTTCGGAAACCGTCGATCCCGTCCTTGGTCCGGACGACTCGAATGCCGAGCATTCCGTCGACCGGGATCGTTCCGGTCGAGAAGTCGAACTTCAGCTGAGCGTAAGCGGCGAGGGTCTCCTCGCTGATCTGGAAATTGCGGGTTGGAACCGGGGCCGGCGGATTGGTGTCGTTGTTCTGGGACCGGTTCGGGTTCTTATCGAGCGGAATGCCGCGGGCGACGTTGAACGCCCGCAACCCCTGCAGGTCCGACCACACGCTGTTGAACGTCGGCGCAAGCCAGGTGGTCGGCGTCGGCCGAAAGCTGTCGCCACGGAAGGCGGAGTGGAACAGCTGATAATCGAGTGGAACCTGGCTGATCGGTATCTGGAACAGGCCTTCGTTGTTCGCGTCCCAATAGCGCTCGCCATCGACCCGGCTCGCGCCGCGGTCGACATAGCGGACGCCGAACTGGATGCTCGGCAGCCAATCCATTCCGGGCTCATATTCCGCGTCCACGCGGGCCTGCCAGTCGTCGCCTTTCGCCACCAGGTAGCGCTCGAAGAAACCGCGATAGCGGTAAAGCGCCGGATTGGCGAAATCGACGCCGACGACCTCGAAGGTCGGGCCGTCTCCGCCGGGGCGTCCGGTGAACCAATTGACCGAATAATTATTGTTGCTGAGGTTGAAGTCCACGCTCTCGGCGCGGAGCTTGAAGGTGCTCTCGGTCCGGGCGAAATCGGCGGTGACCCGCAACGGACCCGCGTCGTAGCTGCCGCCCACGGCGAACTGATAAGTGTCGGTATGCCGTTTCGTCGCACCCTGAAAACCCTCGGCGCGCCGCGGGCGATTGACCGTCCCGCTCACGATCTGGTTCGTCCCGGGTTCGAGGACGATATTGCTGTATTCCGCACCGCCCCAGAGAGGCTGCGACCACATCCGGTCGGTATTCTCTTCGCGATACCCTTGCCACAAAGCTTCGGCGTAGATTTCGAGGTCGTGGGACGGACGCCATTGGAGCGCGCCGTTGATCGAGGGCCGCCAGCGGTCGGCCTCGTCATAGTGGATTTCCGGCCAGTCGGGAGAACGCGCGCCGGCAAGATTGGCGATGAAGAAGCCGTGACGCCGGAACGAGTCCTGGTAGTGCAGCCGGGTGTAGGAGAAGTTGATCAGAGCGCCGATTTCCCCTCCGCCGATGTCCCAGCGGTCGGTGAGCAGCAGCTGTGCGTTGGGCTTCAGATCGCGCGACTGCTTGGGATAATTTCCCCAGACGGACCCGGCGATTTCGAACCCCTTGAAATCGAAGGGCCGCCGCGAGCGGACGTTGATCTCCCCTGCAAGGCCCGGCTCGACGAGGTTGGCGGTTGAGGTCTTGAACGCCTCGACCGCGGAGATCGCGCCCGCCGGGAAATCCTGGAGCGCGACGGAGCGGGTTTCCGCCGTGAAGATCTCGCGGCCGTTGTAAGTGGTCGTATAGTAGGAGCGGTCGAGGCCGCGGAGCAGCACTCGGCTCGCTTCGCCGCCGGTCCGTTCGACCTGGACTCCGGGGATTCGAGCGGCGGTGTCGGAAACCGTGATATCCGGCAGCTTGCCGATATCCTCGGCGACGATGGCGTCGACGATCTGGTCGGAGTTGCGCTTGAGGTTGCGCGCGGACTGTAGGCTTCGGCGAAGGCCGGTGACGACGATCTCGTTCTCGCCCTCGGCAGTGGCCTCGGTGGGCCCGGCGGTGACGTCGGTGGCGCCGTCGTCTTCGGGAGTGGTCGGAGCCTGGGCCGCCGGATCCGCGGTCGCGGGATCGCTCTGAGCGAGAGCGGGCGTTCCGGCGAAGGCGAGGATCGCAGCGGACGACGAGCACAGGACGAGTGTCTTCAGACGCATGGCAAGGCCTCCCCGTTCATTTTGAGCCCTTTGCGGGCTTCTTTCGCGGCTCGTCCTACATTCAAGGGCCGGAAGCTGACAAGCCATTTGTCCGATTTATAGACCGGTGTGGCCAAGCGGACGCACGACAGGTTAGGAACGGCCCGATGAATGAGCACGCCATCCGCAACATCGTGATCGTCGGCGGCGGCACCGCGGGCTGGATGGCCGCCGCGGCTTTGGTGCGCCTGCTCGACCGCCGCTCGATCGCGATCACGCTGGTCGAGTCCGACGAGATCGGCACGGTCGGGGTCGGCGAGGCGACGATCCCGCCGCTCACGGCCTACAACAACATGCTCGGGATCAACGAGGACGAGTTCCTCGCCGCGACCCAGGGCGTGTTCAAGCTGGGCATCGAGTTCGTAGACTGGGGCGCCCTGGGCGAGCGCTATTTCCACCCCTTCGGCGAGCACGGCCAGGATTTCCGCGGAGTCCATTTCCACCAGCTCTACCTGCGCGAGCGCAAGCGGCGCGAGCTTCCGCCGCTCTCGGCCTGGTCGATGAGCGCGACCGCCGCCGCGCTCGGCCGCTACGCTCGGCCCGGGCCCGACGCGCGCCTGCCTTTTTCGCAGCTGCTCCACGCCTTCCATTTCGACGCGAGCCTCTACGCCCGCTTCCTGCGCAAGCGCGCGGAGGCCGAAGGCGTGCGCCGGGTCGAGGGCAAGATTCTCGACTCCGCGCTCGAAGGGACGAGCGGCAATGTGGCGTCG
This sequence comes from Allosphingosinicella sp., assembly GCA_036389015.1. GTDB lineage: Bacteria > Pseudomonadota > Alphaproteobacteria > Sphingomonadales > Sphingomonadaceae > Allosphingosinicella. Next base: position 14,894 of record DASVQS010000003.1, read on the forward strand.
GTCACCCTCGCGGACGGGACGACCCTGGCGGGTGACCTGTTCATCGACTGCTCCGGCTTCAGGGGCCTCCTGATCGAGCAGAAGCTGGAAACCGGCTATGAGGAGTGGAAGCACTGGCTTCCATGCGATCGGGCGGTGGCCGTTCCGAGCCTCTATCCGGGCCAGCCCGATCCGTTCACCCGCTGCACCGCCCGCTCAAGCGGCTGGCAGTGGCGGATCCCTCTCCAGCACCGGATGGGCAACGGCCTCGTCTATTCGAGCGATCATATTTCGGATTCCGATGCGGAAGCGCTGGTGCTCGCGAATCTCGAGGGAGAGCCGATCGCCGAGCCGCGCCGTCTGTCCTTCATCGCCGGCAGGCGCAGGCTGGCGTGGAACCGCAACGTGGTTTCGCTGGGCCTTTCGAGCGGCTTCATAGAGCCGCTCGAATCGACCAGCATCCACCTCATCCAGAGCGGCATCGTCAAGCTTCTGGCGCTTTTCCCCGACCGGCGCTTCAGCCCCGTCGAGCGCGACGAATATAATCGCCAGATGCAGGACGTTTACGAGGACGCGCGCGACTTCATCATCCTCCATTACAAGGTGACGAGGCGCGACGATTCCGACTTCTGGAACCAGTGCCGGACGATGGCCGTGCCCGACACCCTCGCCCGGAAGATCGAGCTCTGGCGTGCGAAAGGCCGGGTGTTCCGCGAGGGACGGGAGCTTTTCGGGACCGCGAGCTGGGCGGCGGTGATGCTCGGGCAGGGCCTGGTTCCCGAAGACCATGAGCCGGCGGCGGATGCGCTCGACCCTGACATGATTGCCGAGGCCATCGACAAGATGCGGGAGAGCTACGCCCGCATGGCCGAGCACATGCCGATGCACGGCGACTTCATCGCCCGCTCCTGCGCGGCCGCGAAAGCGACGTGACGCCTTTCTCCTCTCCCGTCCTTACGGGAGAGGGGGGACCCAGGCCGAAGGCTTGGGCGGTGAGGGTCTTGCCGAGTCCGGGGTACAGACCCTCACCTCCCACCGCTTCCCGGCGGGCCCCTCCTTTCCCGCGGAAAGCGGGAGAGGAAATTAGGATTCCACCGCCTCCAGGCCCAGCCACCGCGCCATCAGCTCCAGCTCGGCGGCTAGCCTCTCGCCGGTCTCCCGTGGAGCGCCCGGCTCTAGCGTCACCTGCCGAACCAGCAGCCGGGAGCGCTTGCGGTCGGCCTTGAGATCGACGCGAGCCACCAGCGCCTCGTCGAGAAGGAAGGGCAGGACGTAATAGCCGTGGAGCCTCTTCTCGGCGGGAGTGTAGATCTCGATCCGGTAGCGAAAGCCGAACAACCGCTCGGTCCGACCGCGCTTCCAGACCAAAGGGTCGAACGGCGCCAGCAGCGCCTGGCCGGAGATCCCGCGCGGCCGGCGCGCGTCGCGATGCAAATAAGCCGCCTTCGGCCAGCCCTCCACGGCCGCTGGAACGAGCACGCCCTCCTCCGCCAGCTCGGCGACCGCGCGCCGCGAATCTTCCGGCTTGAGCCTGAAATAGTCCCGGAGGTCGGTCTCGGTCGCGATGCCGAGCGCCGCGGCGGCCCGCGCCACCAGTGCCCGCTTGGCGTCGGCCTCGGCCGGCGTCGGCAGCGCGAGGATCGCTGCGGGGACGACCCGCTCGGTCAGGTCGTAGACCCGCTCGAAGCTCGGCCGGCGGGTCGCGGTGGTGACGCGGCCGGCCCAGAACAGCCATTCCAGGGCGCGCTTCGTGTCCCCCCATTCCCACCAGCCGCTCCGGCCCCTGCCCTCCTCGAAATCGGAAGCGGCGAGCGGTCCGTCGGCCCGGAGGCGGGCGAGGACCGCTTCCGCCTCCGGCCGCCTTTCGCCGGAATAGGCCCTGAGGCTTCCCCAGCCGATCTCGCCGCGCTCCGCCCTCGCCATCCGCCAGCGCAGCAGCGGATGCATCTCCAGCGGCAGGAGCGAGGCCTCGTGCGCCCAATATTCGAACAGCCGCCGCTCCCGCTTCGGCCCCCAGGCCGCCCGGTCGATCAGGCCGCGGTCATAGGCGCCGACCCTTGAGAAAGCGGGTAGATAATGGGCCCGGACCAGGACGTTGACGCTGTCGATCTGGTGGAGGCCGAGCCGCTCGACGGTCCGGCGGAGCGCGACGCGGCCGACAGGTTCGGAGCGCGGCCGGCCAAAACCCTGCGCGGCAAGGGCGATGCGGCGCGCCAGGGCCAGCGACACGCGCTCGGTCATGGTAACTTCTCTATCCGCCCCGGCGCCCAAGACAAGGCGGCCGGCGGGTTAATCGCACGCTTTGCAAAATTCTGGGGTGGATTTTTCCATCCTTCGGCTATGCTGCCGGCACGGGCGGGGGCCTGGCACTGAATTTCGGGCGGGGGGAAGACGCACGAAGGAGTGAATTGGTGAACGTACAGGCCCCGCGCGATTTCATCGATCGCCGCCAGCTCCTCAGCGCCCTGCGCAGCTTCCGCCGCGGCGACTTCACGGTCCGGCTGTCCGAAGACCTGCCCGGCGAGGACGGCGAGATCGCCCGCCTGTTCAACGAGACCGTCTCCCTCAACGAGCAGATGACGGACGAGCTAGAGCGGCTCTCGCAGGTGGTGGGAAAAGAAGGCAAGATCAGCCAGCGCGGCCGCGTCAAGGCCGCGACGGGGGGCTGGGAATCCGCCATCCGGTCGGTCAACGAGCTGATCGAGGACATGGTGCAGCCGACCGCCGAGGTCGCGCGCGTCATCGGAGCGGTCGCCAAGGGCGACCTGTCGCAATCGATGACGGTCGAGATCGACGGCCGGCCGCTGAGGGGCGAGTTCCTTCGCATCGGCAAGATCGTGAACACCATGGTCGAGCAGCTCGCCTCCTTCGCCTCGGAGGTGACCCGCGTGGCGCGCGAGGTGGGTACGGAGGGCAAGCTTGGCGGCCAGGCCAACGTGAAGGGCGTCGCCGGGACCTGGAAGGACCTTACCGACAACGTCAACGCCATGGCCACCAACCTGACCGGCCAGGTACGCAACATCGCCGAGGTGACCACCGCCGTCGCCTCGGGCGACCTTTCCAAGAAGATCACCGTCGAGGTGAAAGGCGAGATCCTCGAGCTGAAGAACACGATCAACGTCATGGTCGACCAGCTCAACTCATTCGCATCGGAGGTGACCCGAGTGGCCCGCGAGGTGGGTACGGAGGGCAAGCTCGGCGGCCAGGCGCGGGTGGAAGGCGTCGCCGGGACCTGGAAGGATCTGACCGACAACGTGAACCTGATGGCCGAGAACCTTACCGGCCAGGTCCGCAACATCGCCGAGGTGACGACCGCGGTGGCGCTCGGCGACCTTTCGAAGAAGATCACCGTCGACGTCCGAGGCGAGATTTTGGAGCTGAAGAACACGATCAACGTCATGGTCGACCAGCTCAACGGATTCGCCTCCGAGGTGACCCGAGTGGCGAGGGAAGTCGGAACCGAGGGCGAGCTCGGCGGCCAGGCGCAGGTGCCCGGAGTGGCGGGGACCTGGAAGGACCTCACCGACAACGTCAACCTGATGGCCGAGAACCTCACCGGCCAGGTCCGCAACATCGCCGACGTGACCACCGCCGTTGCGAGGGGCGACCTTTCCAAGAAGATCACCGTCGACGTGAAGGGCGAGATCCTCGCCCTCAAGGACACGATCAACGTCATGGTCGACCAGCTCAACGGCTTCGCGTCCGAGGTGACCCGCGTTGCCAGGGAGGTCGGAACCGAAGGCAAGCTCGGCGGCCAGGCGCAGGTGCCGGGAGTCGGCGGAACCTGGAAGGACCTCACCGACAACGTCAACCTGATGGCGACCAACTTGACGAACCAGGTGCGCGGCATCGCCGACGTCGTGACGGCGGTTGCCCAGGGCAACCTCAAGCGTAAGCTGACCGTGGACGCCAAAGGCGAGATTGCGGCCTTGGCCGAGACGATCAACTTCATGATCGAGACGCTCGCAACCTTCGCCGACCAGGTCACCAACATGGCCCGCGAGGTCGGCATCGAAGGCAAGCTCGGCGGCCAGGCGCGCGTCCCGGGCGCCGCCGGCCTGTGGCGCGATCTCACCGATAACGTGAATCAGCTCGCGGCGAACCTCACCAACCAGGTTCGCTCCATCGCCGACGTGGCGACCGCCGTGACCAAGGGCGACCTCACCCGCTCGATCGCGGTCGAGGCCTCGGGCGAGATGGCGGCCTTGAAGGACAACATCAACGAGATGATCCGCAACCTCAAGGAGCAGACCTTGAAGAATGCGGAGCAGGATTGGCTCAAGACGAACCTCGCGCGGTTCAGCCGGATGCTGCAGGGCGAGCGCGATCTCGCCACCGTCTCGAACCTGATCATGTCCGAATTGGCGCCGCTGGTGAACGCGCAATATGGCGTCTTCTACGTCACCAAGCGCGAGGAGGAGGATACCAAGCTCGAGCTGGTGGCGAGCTACGGCGCCGAGAGCCACGACCGGCTGAAGCGCGAGTTCAACCTTCGCGAGGGCCTGGTCGGCCAGGCGGCCGCCGACAAGCGCCCCATCCTTCTCCAGAACGTGCCGGGCGACTTCATTCGCATCGGCTCCGGCCTCGGCCATTCCGCGCCGGCCAACATCAACATCCTCCCGGCGCTTTTCGAGGACGACGTCAAGGCGGTGATCGAGCTGGCCTCGTTCAGCGAGTTCAACGAGACGCACCAGAGCTTCCTCGACCAGCTCATGGAATCGGTCGGGATCGTGCTCAACACGATCGCAGCGACGATGCGCACCGAGGGCCTCTTGAAGCAGTCCCAGCTGCTCACCCAGGAGCTCCAGGCCCGCCAGACCGAGCTCACCACCAAGCAGGAGGAGCTTCACAACACCAACGAGGAGCTTCAGGAGAAAGCGCAGCTGCTCGAGAATGAGAAGAAGCAGGTCGAAGCGAAGAATCTCGAAATCGACATGGCCCGCCGGGCGGTCGAGGAGAAAGCCGAGCAGCTCGCCCTGACCTCCAAGTACAAGTCCGAGTTCCTCGCCAACATGAGCCACGAGCTCAGGACGCCGCTCAACTCGCTGCTCATCCTCTCCAAGCTGCTCGCCGACAACCCGCAGGGCAATCTGAACGAGAAGCAGACGGAGTTCGCCCGGACCATCCACTCGGCCGGCTCGGACCTTTTGAGCCTGATCAACGACATTCTCGACCTGTCCAAGATCGAATCCGGAACCGTGTCGATCGAGCTCGGCGACATGCGGATGCGCAGCCTGCGCCAACATATGGAGCGCACCTTCCGCCAGCTCGCCGCCGACAAGGGGCTCGAGTTCGACGTCGAGTTCGACGAGAATCTCCCCGCCTCGATCCGCACCGACGAGAAGAGGCTCCAGCAGGTGGTGCTCAACCTCCTCTCCAACGCGTTCAAATTCACCGCGCACGGCGGGGTCACGCTCGCCGTCCGCTCGGCCGAAAGCGGCTGGAGCACCAACCATCCTGTGCTTCGCGGGGTCGACCGGGCGATCGAGATCGCGGTCACCGACACCGGCATCGGAATTCCCGAGGACAAGCAGAAGCTCATCTTCGAGGCCTTCCAGCAGGCCGACGGAACCACCAGCCGCAAATATGGCGGCACCGGCCTCGGCCTCTCGATCAGCCGCGAGATCGCCCGGCTGCTGGGCGGCGAGCTCCAGGTCAGGTCGAAGCCGGGCGAAGGCTCGACCTTCACCCTCTTCGTTCCGCTCGAAGCCGCCGCGGTGGCCGCGCCCGAAGGAATGGCCACCACCGCCCGTTACGAGAACAGCGGCGCCAGCGTCCCGACCGCGCTCCCCGCAACGCTCGAGGTCAGCGACGACCGCGACAATCTCGGCGGCGAGCCCTTCGTCCTCATCGTCGAGGACGACGTCACCTTCGCCTCGATCCTGCTCGACCTCGCCCGCGAGGCCGGGCTCAAGGGCGTGATCTCGCCCGCCGGCTCGGGCACCCTGGCGATGGCCCGCAAGCTCAGGCCCGACGCGATCACCCTCGACCTCGGACTCGACGACATCAACGGCTTCGTGCTGCTCGACCTGCTCAAGCACGACAGCGAGACCGGCGAGATCCCGATCCACGTCATCTCGGGCGCTGACGAGGTTTCGTCGGTCACCCAGATGGGCGCGTTCGGAGTGACTCCCAAGCCGGCCGACCATGACGAGCTGGCCGAGGTGTTCTGCAGGATCGAGGCCGAGGCCAAGACCCGTCGCCGCCGCCGGGCCCGCACCCGCAGCGAGGATGCTCTGGCCAAGCCGCGCAAGCTTCCCGAGCTCGCCGGGACCAAGATCCTCATCGTCGACGACGACATCCGCAACATCTACTCGCTGACCAGCGTCCTCGAGAGCTACGACGTCGAGGTGCTCCACGCGGAGCGCGGACGCGACGGAATCCTCATCCTCGAGCAGACCCCGGGGGTGGACGTCGCCCTCATCGACATCATGATGCCTGAGATGGACGGCTACGAGACGATGCAGAAGATCCGCGAGCAGCCCGCGCTGGCCGGCCTGCCGCTCATCGCCGTCACCGCCAAGGCGATGAAGGGCGATCGCCAGAAATGCCTCGACGCCGGCGCTTCCGACTATATCGCCAAGCCGGTCGACATCGAGCTGCTGCTCGCCCTGCTCCGGGTGTGGATCGGCAAGACCCGCAACCGGGCGGCCGGACGCAAGGCGCGGCCGCAGCCCATGCCGACGGCGGCGGAGTGACGGCATGAACGCGCCACGGCAGGTGGGTCCGGCCGACCCCGATGCTGCCCCGATGGCCGAGACGGATCCGGTTCCGCGCGCGCGGGTGCTGGTCGTGGACGATGACGACCACAACCTACTCGCCATCCGCACCGTCCTCGAGGACCTCGCCGAGGTCGAGGTCGCCTCTTCCGGCGACGAGGCGCTGAGGCATCTCCTCAAGGGCGAGTTCGCAGTGATCCTGCTCGACGTCTACATGCCGGGAATGGACGGCTACGAGACTGCGCAGATCATCCGCGGCCGCGAGCAGACCAAGCGCATCCCGATCGTCTTCCTCTCCGCGGTCAACAAGGAGAAAGAGCACCTGATGCGCGGCTATTCGATGGGCGCGGTCGATTATGTCTTCAAGCCGGTCGAGCCCGTCGTCCTCCGTTCCAAGGTCGCGGTGTTCGTCGACCTGTTCCTGATGACCCAGGAGATCCAGCGCAAGGCGGCGCACGAGCAGAAACTGCTCGACGCCAATCTGCGCGCCAACGCCGAGCGGCTTCGCGTCGAGCAGGAGCTTCGCCTCGCCGAGCAGCGTCAGGCGGCGATCATCGCCTCGCTGCCGATCGTCCTCTACATCGAGGCGGACGGACCGTCCCCGCGCGTGCCGCAATTCGTCGGCGGCAATTTCACCGCCGTCACCGGCTTCGCCTTCGACGAGGTCGAGGTGACGCCGACGCTTTGGGCCGACCGGCTCCACCCCGAGGACCGCGACCGGGCGTTGGGCGCGATCCGCGACCGCGAGCGCACCGGAGCGATGGCGATCGAATATCGCTGGCAGTGCGCCGACGGCCAGTACAAGCATTTCCTCGACCAGGCGGTGCTGCTTCGGGCTGAGGACGGCGATGCGGCGCAATATGCCGGGACCTTGCTCGACGTCACCGACCGCAAGGACCTCGAGAAACAGTTGCTCGAGGCGCGCAAGATGGACGCGATCGGCAAGCTGACGGGCGGCATCGCCCATGATTTCAACAACCTCCTCGCAGCGGTGCTCGGCGGCCTCGGCCTGATCGAGCGGCGGCTTCCGCTCGAGGAAGAGCATAAGAAGATCATCGGAATGACCCGGCGGGCCGCGGAGCAGGGCTCGGAGCTGGTCAAAAGGCTGCTCGCCTTCGCCCGCCGCCAGACCCTTCAGCCCGATTCGGTCGATATCCGCCGGCTCTCGGCGACGGTGACCGACCTGCTCGCGCATACCCTGGGCGGGCTGGTCCAGCTGGAATGGCGCTCCGAGGCCGAGATTTGGTGCGCTTATGCCGACAGCACCCAGCTCGAGCTCGCGCTGATGAACCTGATCATCAACGCACGCGACGCCATGCCGAAGGGCGGAACCATCGTCGTCGCGGGCCGCAACGCCGAGGCGGCGGCGGGCAATCCGCTGGGCCTGCCGTCCGGGGATTATGTCGTCCTCGCCGTCTCCGACGACGGCAGCGGCATCCCCGCCGCGATCCTCGAACAGGTCACCGAGCCCTTCTTTACCACCAAGGCGGTCGGCAAGGGCACCGGCCTCGGCCTTTCGATGGTCTACGGCTTCGCCCACCAGTCGGGCGGGGCGATCGACATCGACAGCCAGGAGGGCGAAGGGACGACCGTCGAGATCTGGCTGCCGCGAGCCCCCGCGCCGAAAGCGGAGACGGACGAGTCGCCGCCGACGACGCCCGACCCGGAGGCGGCGGCGCGAGCCTTGCGGATCCTGCTCGTCGACGATCACGACGCGGTCCGCGAGACCACGGCGGGAATGCTGTGCGACATGGGCCACACGGTGGAATCCGCCAGCGACGGCCCCGGCCTGCTTCGCAAGCTGAGCGCGGCGCCCGCCGATTACGACCTCATCATCACCGATTACGCCATGCCCCTCCTTTCCGGCGCTGACGTCCTCGATCAGGCGCGCGAGATCCGCCCCGGAATGCCCGGGATCATCATCTCCGGCTACGCCGACAGCGGCTCGATCGCCCGCCAGGGCCACGAATCGGTGGTGCTGGCGAAACCGTTCACGCTCGACCAGATGAGGACGGCGATCGGCGCCGTCAGCGCCGGCATTCGGGAGGCCGCGGCGACTCCGTAGGAAAGGGCGCGGAGGTCGGGGAGCTTCGCCGCCGGAAGGACAAGGCGGCACGAAGGGGGGTTCCAAACGGTTTGCGCCTGCTCCAAATTCCGCCCACTGTGCCCCCTGGCGAGACAAGGAAGGCCGAATCGAGCTGATGGCGAGCGAGGTGGCGGCCACCGTGCCGGGACATGACATTTCCGAAGGGCGTCCCGCGAGCCGTTCATTTGGTGCTGAGCGCATTGCGGACCCGGTTCGCTGATCGTGCCTGACGTCCCCGAGCGCTCGGAGATCGTCCGTCGCCTTGGCGACGTCACGGACAGATATGGCGAATGGACCTACGACGTTCCGCTTCCCCACGGGATTTGGACGAAGGGGAATCTGGAGGTCCCGCATACGCGCCTCAAGAGAATCGTCCAGGCGGCCTGCGATATTGCCGGCAAGCCTCTTTCGTCATGCCGAATCCTCGACCTGGGTTGCCTGGAAGGTCAGTTCACGGCCGAATTCGCGCTGCAGGGTGCCGACGCGCTGGGCGTGGAAGTCAGGACCGCCAACTTCGAAAAGGCAAAATTGCTCGAGTGGGCGCTGGCCCTCCCCAACCTCGCGTTCATCCAGGAGGACGTCCGCAATATCACAGTTGAGAAGCATGGCGAGTTCGACGTCGTCGTCTGCAGCGGCCTACTTTACCATCTCCCGGCGAAAGACGCGTTCGACCTGGTGCGCTCGATGTTCGCGATGGCGCAGAGAATTGTGATTATCGACACTCACATTGCCCTGGCTCCGGAGACGAATGTCACCATTGACGGCGAGACCTATTCCGGCCGTTATTTCGTCGAGCACCGCCAGGACGCGACTGACGCCGAGAAGGCGGCGTCGTTGTGGGCGTCCGCCGACAACACGACCAGCTTCTGGTTCACCCGCCCGTCGCTGGTCAACATCATGCAGCGGGCCGGCTTCTCCACCGTGTACGAGTGCTTCACCCCGGCACATCTGAATTACGGCCGCCCCGGGCTGGAATGCCCTGACCGGGGGACGTTCGTCGGCGTGAAGGGATCGCCCGTGAAGCTGGCCACCTCCCCGGCGGCGAACGGCATCCGTGAGGATTGGCCGGAGGGGACCCTGGCCTATGCGCCGCCCCCGCCGCGCCTCTTGCGAGCGGCAACGAGGCTTGGCAGGCTCATCGGCCTTCCAGGAGTTGCGCGGAGCGCGCGAGGAAGGCGATAAGGCAGCCGATGCCGGAACCGCCCCGAATTTTCCGGGCCTTTTTCAAACCGGAACGAAAGGAGCGGAAAGCCCCGTGGCGGAGAGGGAGGGATTCGAACCCTCGGAACCCTTACGGGCTCAACGGTTTTCGAGACCGCCCCGATCGACCACTCCGGCACCTCTCCGCATTGGGGACATGGACCCCGGGGGTGCGGGGCCGGTCGACAGGGCGGGCGCTTAGCCCAAGCGTTCCGGCTTGCCAAGGTGTCGGACTCCCTCACGCTCGCTTGCCTGCCGCTCGCGAGGGCCTACATAGGGATCATGATCGAACGGCCCGACAGAGTCCTTGGCGGCAATGCCGCCGCCGCGCCGCTTGCGCCGCCGGTCGCCCATGCCCGTTTCGCAATCGGCGAGGTGGTCCGCCACCGCTTGTTCGACTTTCGCGGAGTCATTTTCGACGTCGACCCCGTCTTCGCCAACAGCGAGGAATGGTACGAGGCGATTCCGGAGGACATCCGTCCGCCCAAGGACCAGCCCTTCTACCATCTGCTCGCCGAGAACGGGGAGTCCAGCTACACCGCCTACGTCAGCCAGCAGAACCTGCTCGTGGACGAGAGCGACGAGCCGGTCGACCACCCGGCCATCTCCGGCCTGTTCGATACGGTGGCCAGGGGCCGCTACCGGCTCAAGCGCGAGCACAGGCACTAGTCGGGGCCTGCCGGCGGCCGGCTCCTCAGGGCAGCCGCTCGATGAACAGGTACAAGGTGTAGGCGCCGTCGAGGCCGGGAGGATCGACTAAGCGGATCCAGAACACACCCTCGGGAAGCGTTAACTCGACCCGCGACGCCAGGCCGCCGCCGGCATCGCGGACGATGACCTCCGAACCGCGCCCGCGAGCCAGCTCAACGGCCGAATCGTAGGTGAGAACGAAGGAGTCGATGTCCGTGGGAAGGGCGAAGTTTCCGGACGAGCCGATCGGTCGCGTCCCGCGATTGAAGACCGGCACCGTGAACATGTTGTCGAACAGGGTCGTGGCCGGACGATCGACGATGATCCTCTCGATCGCCGGGGCGACCCGGCGGATCGCCGGCGGCAGCGACCGGTCCCAGGAGAGTTGCTCGGGGCTGAGGTCCGGCCCATCCCACTCCCAGAGGGTCGGGACGATGACAACGGCATTGGTGCCCTGGAAGAGCTCGCCTTCCCACAGCCTCATCGGCAGGTCATTGGGGTGAACGCTCGGAGGCCTCGCCTGCCACGGGGAAAAGGGGTGGGGATAGGAGTCCCCGGTGACGAAGCCGCCCGGCCGGCCGTCTGCGTCGAGCGGCGAGGCCGGCCTGGAGCCGCCGTGCAGCGGCCCCCTCTCACCGAGGACGTCAGTCCTGATCGAGGAGGTGGCGATCACTTCTGGGCGCCAGTTGAACTCGAAGACGTCGGCGCGGACGAAGACCTCGTCTCCGCGTCCGTCGGATTCGACAATATTGTCGTAGCTCTGGCGGTCCACCCGGAAGCCGCGTGCCGTGACCCGGAACCTGGCCGAGCGGGGCCGCCCGAAATAGAAGGCGCGACTGAACCCGGAAGCCGTGGTCGCGGTGGCCCGCTTCGGCGCACCGGGCTCCGGCGCCGCCGCACCGCCGACGCCGAGAAGGATCGCGGCGGCGAGGAGTCCCAATCCCCGGCGCAGCCTGCAGGTCCTGACAGCCATGATCGCTCTCCCCAATCGCGGCGTGGAATATCGATACAAGATAGCGCCCGGATATCGTCACTCGCTACCTGAACTATATCCGCTTCGGAGGGGCCGGGCCGCTGATTCGCCGACGCGCGGGACTTCGAAGGCCAGTCGTGAGACCGCCCGCGCGGCGCTCGCGCGGGCGGTCGGCAATTGACACGATCCTCCCTCTTATGTAGCAGCCCGGTTTCCCGCGCGGGGGTTTCGGCCGCGGTCGACGAGTTGCGCGGAAACAGCTTTAGAAGATTTGGAAAGAGCCATGTTCGCAGTCGTGCGCACGGGCGGCAAGCAGTATCGCGTCGCCGCCGGAGACAAGATCGTCGTCGAGAAGCTCGCCGGAGAGGCGGGCGACACCATCCAGCTGGGCGACGTCCTGCTCGCCGGCGAGGGCGCTGAGCTCCGCTCGACCGACGGCCTCACCGTTTCGGCCGAGATCATCGCCCAGGCCAAGGCCGACAAGGTCATCGTCTTCAAGAAGCGCCGCCGCCACAATTACCGCCGCAAGAAGGGCCATCGCCAGCAGCACACGATCCTGAGGATCACGGCGATCGGCGACCAGAAGGCCGAGAAGCCGAAGAAGGCCGCCAAGGCGGAGAAACCCGCGTCGGACACCGCCGAGGCCCAGCCCACCGCGGTCAACAGCCAGGTCACCGACGCGACGGTCAACGAGCAGGTCACCGAAAGCGCGACCGAGACCGCCGCCGCCGAAGCTCCCAAGAAGGCCAAGGCGAAGAAGGCCGACGCTCCGGCCGCGACCGAAGCCCAGCCCCAGGCGCCGCTCAAGGTCGAAGGCGCGGAGAGCGGGCAGGTCGATGCTCCCGCCAAGGCCAAGAAAAAGGCTTCCCCAAAGAACCCCGCCGCTGGTAAAGACGCGTAAACCCTCGAGAGATATAGAGCTTAGTCATGGCACATAAGAAAGCAGGCGGATCCTCACGCAACGGTCGCGACAGCGCGGGCCGGCGTCTGGGAGTCAAGAAGTTCGGCGGCGAGACCGTCGTCGCCGGCAACATTATCGTTCGTCAGCGCGGGACCCGCTGGTACCCGGGCACGAACGTCGGCATCGGCAAGGACCATACCCTCTTTGCGCTTACCGCCGGCCGGGTCTCGTTCCGCGACGGGAAACTCGGCCGCAAGTTCGTCTGCGTCGACATGCCGCAAGCGAACGAAGCAGCGGAATAGGGACGCGCCGATAAAGGGCCGTCCCCCGGAGGGGCGGCTCCAGGTCTCAACAGAGAACCGAATTCGAGGGAGAGGAGCCGCCGGGTTTCTCTCCTTTTTCGTTTCTCCCTCGAAACTGTCGGAAGACCGTCACCCTCGCCGGGTAACGGGCGGCCGACCGGGAAGGGAGGAGGACGAGATGTTCGTGAGGACGGAAAGACTGTTGCTGAGGCCCGGCTGGAGCCAGGACGCCCCTGCCCTGTTCGAGGCGATCGCCGACGAGCGAGTCGTGCGTAACCTCGCGTCGGCGCCCTGGCCCTACACGCCGGCCGACGCCGAGGCCTTTCTGGCGACCGAGCGCAAGACGTCGGAACCGTCGCTGCTCATCTTCCGCTGCAGCCACGGCGCGCCCGAGCTGATCGGCGGCATCGGCTTCGGCCGAAGGCCGACGGGCGAGACGGAATTCGGCTATTGGCTGGTGCGCCGGCACTGGGGCCGAGGCTATGCCACCGAGGCCGGCCGTGCACTGCTCGCCACGGCCCGCCACGGCCTGCGGGTGAAGCGGCTCGATTCCGCCCACTTCCTCGACAATCCCGCCTCCGGCCGGGTACTCGAGAAGCTCGGCTTCCGCCCCACCGGAATGATCGTCCTCCGCTACAGCGCCGGCCGCGGCGAAGCCGCACCCTGCCGACTGTTCAAGCTGGAGCTGAACGGGGAGGCGGAAATCGCCCCGGCGGCGATGGCGGCCTGAATCCTCCCCATCGAAGATGGGGAGGGGGACCAGGCGAAGCCTGGTGGAGGGGTAGATGACGCAGGCTTCCGCCGGCTACCCCTCCACCACCCTTCGGGTGGTCCCCCTCCCCACCGCTTCGCGGCAGGGAGGATTCAGACGGTAATCGCCTCGAGGCTGCGCTCGCCCTCGGCGATCAGCCTGCGGTCGTCATGCTTCCAGGGGTGGAAGCCGGGAAGGAAGAATTTCAGCCAGGCGCCGAGGATCTTGCGGAACATTCCGGGGCTGACCATCGCGTACCAGAACAGGCCGGCCCAGGCGCGCGGCCCCTTGATCCCGTCCTGGGCGAGCAGGAGCAGAGCGCCGTGGCTGCGCTCGACGAAGAAGTTCTTGGTGACCTTCAGCATCACCATCGACTTCACCATCCAGCGCTTGCGGCGAGGCCAGTTGCGGGTGGCGTGGAGCCAGGTGTCGTAGGCAACGCCCTTATGCTCGATCTCCTCCATCGAATGCCAGCGCCACAAGGCGGCCGACTGGGGATCCGCATTCCTGAGGTGGCGCGGATTGCCGAGCAGCTGGTTGGCGATGACGGCGGTGAAATGCTCGAGCGCCATGGTCGCGGCGAGGTTGACGATCGGCGGCCGCCCCTTGGTCTCCTCGAGTCTCTTGTCGACCCGTTCCTCGAGCGGGGTGATGTCGTAGCCGGCCTCGACCGCCCGGCGGTTGAAGGCGACATGCTCGCGGCTGTGCATCACCTCCTGGGTGGTGAAGGCCCTGATCTCCTCGGCGAGCCTGGGGGGAGCGTCGTCGCGAAAGGCGCGTACGCTCTCGACGAAGAAGGCTTCGCCCTTGGGAAAGGTAATCGAGAGCGCGTCGTAGAGCGCGCTGCCATAGGGATTGCCGCCCAGCCACCAGCGCTGCGTCTTGTCGCCACGGCCGAAGCGGCGGTCGCGCGGAGTGATCGTCAGGTCGGCGGGTGTGACTCGATTCATCTCGGCTCTCCGTCATTCCGGCGAAAGCCGGAATCCATGAACACCTACCTTGTCGATCCGGCAATTCCGGTGTTCATGGATGCCGGATCAAGTCCGGCGTGACGAAGAACAGATACTAACACGAATGTCAATAGCGCGTGAACGCCTGTCCCCCGAGGAAAGCCG
>DASVQS010000004.1:0-56050 GCA_036389015.1 Allosphingosinicella sp.
GGGAAAACCCGAGGAAGAGGCCGGCATCTCTGGGAGCCGTTCCTGCACTTCACATATACTGTGGATATGTAACGAGACATGTAGGACCTACCGCCGAAGCAAGCTTCGTACGATCGGCCCATGGAACGGCTTGACTTTAACCGACCAACGACACCCAGAGGCTGTCGCTGACCGGGGCCGCCGCCCACATGTCCCTTCATCTAAACCGACAATGTCAAAGAGCCGCGACTTCCTATCCCCTTTGACCGGGGCAACCGGGTTACCGATTGAGAAGACGCAGACGGGTCGGGCAAAACCGCCCCGCCGGTGAAGGGCCATATATGGAGACGATTTGTCCCCGTCAATGGCTTTTTTCGGAAACTTCCCAGCTTCGGCACTCGGTGCCAAATCCAATGCCGGAGCACCGGGTCGCGCCCGACGCCGGCCTGGACCGGACGAGGGATGCCGAGCTGGAGGGTTTCCGAAAAACCGCGCCCCGTCGCCGGGCCGCGCCTTCCATGAACCTATTTAGTCGGGACCGATCCCGCCTTCAAGGCCCTCGCGATATTTTTTCAAAGAAGTCAGCGGCTTAGACCCCGAAGGTGCCGGCCGCCGCCGACGAGGGGCTGATCTAGGTAAGGTTCTTCCGGCTGGCAACCCCCCGAATCGGAGGTTCGGATCAAAAATTTGCATGAAGGCGGTTTGTCGTCATCCCGGCGAAAGCCGGGACCTCACCGACAAGAAGGCACGGCGGTCTCCCCGTGGTCCCGGCTTTCGCCGGGATGACGGTACGAATCTACGCGCTCTGGATATAGGCGCGCATCGCCTCGGCTTCCTGCTCGATCCGGCTGATCCGATAGGCGACGAGATCGCCGATCGAGACGAAGCCGATCAGCCTTTCCCCGTCGACGACCGGGAGATGGCGGATCCGCCGCCTGGTCATCTGGGACAAAGCGGCGAGAGCCGACACGTTCGATTCGATGGTGATCGCGGGCGCCGTCATCACCCGGCTAACCGGCCAGTCGAGCATCCCGGCGCCGTCACTCGCCAGGCAGTAGATGACGTCGCGCTCCGACATGATTCCGACGACCCGATCGCCGTCGAGGACCGGCAGCGCCCCGATCTTCTTCTCTGCGAGCAGGGCCACCGCGTCGCGCACGCTCGTTCCGGCCTCGACGCTGACGATCTCGCTCGGCTTGCCCTCGAGTATGGCCGCGATGGTCATGGGCCCGAACTCCTCTTTTTCGCGCGACTCGGGTTGAATCATCCCATGGGAGAGGCCCAAATGCAAAGCATGCCCCGCCACGATCCCATCCCGCCCAAGCCCGAAGCGTCCGCGCTCGCCTGGTCCCGCTACAGGAACATGATGAAGTGGATGGCGCTGGCCGCGGCGATCGCGGCCGGGCTTGCCGTGGCCTATCTCAAGGCGACGAGCGATGCGATGCCGTGGCAGATGGTGCTTGCGACGATCGGCGGAGTTTTCCTTTCGGTGCTGCTCGGCACCGCCTTGATGGGCCTCGTCTTCCTCTCCGACCGGACCGGCCACGACGAGGCCGCGTCGGGCCAGGAGAAGAAGCGGTGAGCGGGGCGAAGCGCGAGCCGATCCTTCGGGTGGTGCCGAGGCCGGGCGACATCAACTCCAACGGCCATATCTTCGGCGGCTGGGTCCTCTCCCAGATGGACATCGCCGCCGGAATCGTCGCCGCCCGCGAATCGGACGGGCCGGTGGCGACGGTGGCGGTGGACGCGATGAAGTTCCTCGCGCCCATCCTCCTCCACGACCTCATCTCGGTCTACGCCTGGGTCGAGCGGATCGGCCGCACCTCGATCGCCATCCGGATCGACGTGATCGCGATCCGCGACCGCGGCGCCAGCGAGGTCAAGGTGACCGAAGGGCTCTTCACCTTCGTCGCGCTCGACGAGAACAACCGGCCGAGGCCGGTCAAGCCCGGCTAATCCTCCTCCTCGTCCTCGGGCGGCGGAACGTAGTCGTAGTAAAGGGTGGAGCGGCCGTTGGCCGGCACCTTCGCTCGCCAGACGAAATGGCCGTTCTTCATGGCGAGCTTGCGGCTCGGGTCGCGGACCTGGGCGCGCTGGTCGCGGCGCCAGAGATTGATCTCGACCTCGGCTACCCGCCCGGTCGCGTTGCTGACCTCGAGCGCGTAGCGGCCCGGATCGTAGCTGGTGTAATCCTCCTCCTCGTCTTCGTCAGCCTCGTCCTCGGCTCCGTCACCGCGCTTCTTGTCGCGGCTCTTCTTCGGAGGGAGGCGCTGGTCGACGAAGATCCCCGGGCTCACCCCGACTCCGATCTCGACTTCCTGGCCCACCGCCGAGTCGGCGATCGCGCCCTGGCCAGTGAGCATCTGCCGGCCGCCGACCTCCTCGAAGATCGCCAGCGGCCCCATCGGCAGCGGCAGGCCCAGATTGCGGGCCGCGACGTTGCGGGTCCTGAGCACCACTCCGGCCTCCTCGGGCCCGATCCGCCGGCCCGCCTCGAGCCAGGCGGCGTTGATGCGCTGGACCGGCACCCTGGTCTTCGACAGCAAGGCGACCTGCTTTTGCGAATTGGCGGCGACGGTGACCGGGTCGGGGATACGATAGAGCTTGAGATCGCCCAGCGCCTCCATCTCGGCGCTGCCGATCACCGTGATCGGGACGGCCGATTCGAGATTGGGATTGCGGATCCGTGAGCCGGTGACGACGATGTCGGCGCCGCGCATCGTGAATTCGCCGAGCGGCGGCGCCGGCGGCGGGCTTCGATAGGGCGTGTCGCTGGTCGTCCCGGCCGGCCAGCATTGCAGGGAGATTTGCGGGGAGACCGGTTCCGCCCCTTCGTCTCCCTCGCTTTCGACCCGGTCGACCTTGCCGGCGACGGCCTGGGTGCGGGCGGCGACGAAGCTTTCGTCATTGCCGTTGGCGAGGGTGAGCCAGGCGAACAGGTCCACCGTGCGGCCGTCCGGGGCCAATTGGGCGACGTAATTGGCCTGCCAGTCGAACTGGCCGGCGAGATAGGAGAGGCGCAAGGTGGCCCGGGCCGGCGCCGCCGTCTCGGTCTGGATCGCCAGGGTCGGCTTGTCCGAGAGGCCGGACGGCACTTCGGAATAGGTCAGGCTCTCGGGCATTCCGGTGCAGCGCAGGGCCTCGACCCCCTCGGCGGTGGTGAGGACGATGCCGTCGGGTCCGGAGCGGAGGATCGCCTCCATCTCCACGGTTTGGCCGGTGGCTCGGCTGGTTCGGCGGATATGCACCTGGCGGCCGAGGAAGGACTCGACGAGCGCTCCGGGCGAGAGCAGGCGGGCGTCGTAATTCTTCTCGGGCACCCGCCCCGGAAGGCCGCTGACGATGGCGCTCACCGGGAGGATGTTGCCGGCCACGCCCTCGAAGCGGATGACGCTCGGGCCGGCGGGGAGGTCGACCGTCCGGGTTTCGGTGACCAGCGCGTAGCCGCCCAGCCACTTGAGATCCAGCTCGCCCCAGATCGACCGGTTGGGGTCCCGATAGACGGTGACCGAGACCGAGTCGGCCGCCGGCGAGGTCACCACCGGCTGCGCCGCGGCGGGCGCCGCCAGGCACAGCATCAGGGCGGCCAGCCGGCGCCGCATGGTCAGTAACGCGTGTCGAAGGTCGCCGTCACCACCGTCTCGCCATTGGCCGGCACGGTGATCCGGTAGAGCCGGTCGTTGATGCTGACCTGCTCGCCGCGGACCGATTCCTCGACGATCCGGGTGTCGTGATAATCGCTGTCGAGCCCGGTCTGGACGAGATTGACGACGGCGGGAGTCGGCCGGGCATTGGTCAGGGTGTAGGTCATCGTCGTCCGGTTGAAGACCGGATTGGTCTCGACCTCGACCACCCTTGTGCCGTCGCGGCTGTCGGTGATCCGGTAGCGCGCGGTGCGCTCCCATTCGTCCTTGGTGATCTTTTCGCGCTTGGTGACCGCGGACTTGACCTTGACGTCGAACGCCTCGCCGGTGCGGATCGCGATCTCCGAGCCCATCGGCGTGTGGCCGATCCCGCTCTCGCCGATGAACTGGGGGGCGCCCCGCGCATCCCTTATGTAGACCCTGACGGTCCCCGCCGGCAGCTGGGTGCCGAGCCCGCTCGCCCGGCTGTTGGAGAAGTTGAGCACGGTCGCGACGCTCGTGGGAGTCTCGAGAGTCTGCATCCACCCCACTGTGAAATGATAGGCCTTGGTCGCCGCCGCCCCCTGCACGTCGAGGAAGCTCACCTGCTTGGTCTGGGCGTTGGCGATCGTCGTCCGGCCCGCCAGCGGATAGAGATAATAGTCGCCTAGACGCGGGCCGCCGCCGTTTTCCGTGCCGGCCCTGACGAGGTCGCTGGCCGCGGCCGGGCGGTAGCTTCGGTAATTGTCGTTGTAGCTGTTGCCGCTGTTGGGCGCCCCCGCGACCATCACCACGTCGGCATTGGTGTAGGAGGTGCCGCTGCTGTTGGTGAGCGTGATCCAGCCCTGGACGTCGATCCTGCCGGCGGCCTCGTCGAACAAGGCGACATAGTCCGATTTCCAGGCGAGGCCCGGGGTCAGATAGGTCAGCCGCGCCGGCCGGACGCCCGCGCGGCGGCTCTCGAGCGTGATCGACAGGGTCGGCCGCGCGCGCAGGTTCTCGGGCACCTTGTCGAAGATGACCCGGACCGGCAGGCCGTCGTCGCGAAGCACCTCGATCCTTGTGCCGATCTGAAGCACGACTCCGCCGTTGGTGGCGAGAACCTTGGCCTGCTCGCGCACCTCTGCGCCGGTGGCCGGGTTGACCCGGACGATCGTCACCGTCCGACCGACGGCCTTCTCCATCAGCTTTCCCGGCGAAAGCAGGTCGTAATCGAAATTCTGCTCGACGATCGCCGTGTCCGCCGCGGCGAAGGAGACCGTTTCGGCCCGGATCTGGCCGGAGACATCGGCGAATTCCTGGCGCGAGCGGCCGGCGGGAATGTCGATCTGGCGAACGTCCTGAACCAGGGCGAGATCGTTATTGTAGATGGTGACCGCGACGTCGCCCTGGGAGGACTGGCCGAGCGCCGGTCCGGCGGCAAAAAAAGCAATGAAGACAAAGCGGCGCATGAACGGCCCTCCCGGCTCGAAGGTCTACTTCGCGGCGGCGGCTGTCAATCGGTTCGGTCCCAAGTCCGTCATCCCGGGCTTGACCCGGGATCGATGAACACAGCCGAACGACATCTCGAGCGGCCGTGTTCATGGATTCCGGCTTTCGCCGGAATGACGGGAAAGATGAAGAAATGGCGGCCCCTTCCGGGACCGCCGCTTCATTCCAGAATCTGTTTGACGAAGCTCAGGCCGCCGGCGCGATGTCGGCGTCGCCGTCCTCGCGGGGGCGGCGCGTGCGGCGGCGCGGCGCCTTGGCCGGAGCATCGCCCTCGACGACCGAAATGGCCGGGGAGATTGCGGGCGGAAGCACGTCGAGCGAGATGGTCCGCTCGTCGGAGTCGTTCTGAGCTTCAACCCGCGGCTGCGGCCGCTCGCGGCGGGGGCGAAGGCCCTCCGGCCGGCGCTCGCCGTTGCGCTCCTCGCGCGGCTGGAACTCCCGGCGCGGACGCTCCGGCTGCTCGGCGCGTTCGACGCGCTCGGGACGCTCGCTGCGCTCCGGCCGGTCGTTGCGATCCGGCCGGTCGTTGCGCTCAGGCCGGTCGTTGCGATCCGAGCGCTCGGTGCGATAGCCCCGGTCGTCCCGGTTGCCCCGGTCTTCGCGATTGTCGCGATTGCCGCGGTCGTCGCGGATGTGGCGGTCGTCCCCGTCCTCGTCGCCGTCGTCGCCGTCCGCGGCCATCGACTCGTCCTGATCCTCGTCCTCGTCGGATCCGTAATCGTCGCGGGTGCGGCGCTGCTCCTCGAAGCGGGCGCGATTCTCGTTGAGGACTCGATAATAATGCTCGGCGAACTGCAGCCAATATTCGGACTGCACACGGTCGCCCTGGAGCTGCGCATCGCGCGCCAGCGACTTGTATTTCTCAAGCAGCTGGGCGGCATTGCCGCGCGAGCGGTTGTCCTGCCGGTTGCCCACATTGGGCGACTGGTTCGGCGAACGCGGTCCGCCGCCACCGCGGCCGCGACGGCGGCCGTTCTGACGATTGTTTATCAAATGTAGGTCCTCGTCCTCGTGGTCCTATTCACGCCACTGTGACAACCGGGCCCCTCCCGGCCGCTTATTTAAGCACGACACCCGGGCAGGGCCGCACATGCGGCCTCCGCCACCTCACGCTGGATCGTCCTGGGACGATTTAGCAATCGGGGGTCGGCGACGGTTGGCCTCACGCATTCATTGCTGTGAAGAGCCCCGTCCCTGTCCCCCTATGTAGCTATGACCGCAACGAAATCCAAGCGGAATTTAGATGACGTGGATTAACGGCTTAGCAGCAGGCAGCGCTCGATATTATTAAGGTCCCTGCGTGAGGACACGGTCAGACCCGAGCCCTCGAACAGCCCGGCGACCTGCGTCTTCTGGCCCCTGCCCAGCTCGATGCAGGCAAGGCCGCCCGGTACCAGCAATCGCGGGATTTCCGGGGCCAGCCGGCGATATTCCGAGAGGCCGTCCTCGGCCGCGAACAACGCCTCGGGCGGCTCCCAATCAGCGACGTCGCGGGGAAGCTCGGCGCCGGTTTGGACATAGGGCGGATTGCACAGCACGAGGTCGAACTCTTCCTCGAGGCCCCGGGTCCAGTCGTCCTTGCGAAAGTCCGCGCGGCCCGACAGGCCGAGCCGCTCCGCATTGCGGCGGGCATAGTCGAGCGCGGCTCTGGAGGCGTCGATGCCGAGTCCGGAGGCGGCCGGCCATTGGTCGAGGGCGGCGAGCAGCAACGTGCCGGGGCCGGTACCCAGATCGAGGATCCGCTTCGGCCCCCCTTCGCCGAAATGCGCGAGCGCCGCTTCGATGAGGCTTTCGCTGTCCGGCCTGGGAACGAGGACTCCGGGACCGACCTCGAGCTCGATGGTCCAGAACCCGCGCCGTCCGGTGATGTAGGCGACGGGCTCGCCGGCCTCGCGGCGGGCGAGGAGGGTGGCGAAGGCGGCCGGCGCTTCGCGATCCTGGTCGGCCAGAAGCAACGCTTCGCGCTCGATCCCGAGCGCATGGGCCATCAGCAGCTCGGCATCGAGGCGGGGGGTGTCGCTGTGCGGAGTCAGACGAGCGGTGGCGGCGGCGAGGGCGGTCCTAAGCTCCATCGAAACTCAGCTCGTCCACGGATCGAATCTTCCCCTGCATTTTGCAGGGGAGGGGGACCAGGCGAAGCCTGGTGGAGGGGCCCTCCTC
The DNA here is from genome assembly GCA_036389015.1 of Allosphingosinicella sp. Lineage (GTDB taxonomy): Bacteria > Pseudomonadota > Alphaproteobacteria > Sphingomonadales > Sphingomonadaceae > Allosphingosinicella. The sequence goes on from DASVQS010000004.1 coordinate 7,254, forward strand.
AGTCCGAAGAACCCCTCCACCGCGCTTCGCGCGGTCCCCCACCCCGAGAAAACTCGGGGAGGAATTTTCGTCACGCCTCATCCAAGCTCGCCAGGCGCTCGGCCTCGTCCTCCGAGATGAGCGCGCTGATCAGCTCGTCTAGCTGGCCCTCCAATATCTCGGGCAGGCGGTGGAGGGTCAGGTTGATTCGGTGGTCGGTGACCCGGCCCTGCGGGAAATTGTAGGTGCGGATCCGCTCCGAACGGTCGCCCGAGCCGACCATCGACTTGCGCGCTCCGGCCCGCTCGGAAGCGAGCCGCTCGCGCTCCTGCTCGTAGAGCCGGGTGCGGAGCACCTTGAGGGCCTTGGCCTTGTTCTTGTGCTGCGACTTCTCGTCCTGCTGGATGACGACCAGGCCGGTGGGAAGGTGGGTGATCCGAACCGCGCTGTCGGTGGTGTTGACCGATTGTCCGCCCGGTCCCGACGAGCGGTAGACGTCGATGCGCAGGTCGGAATCGTTGATCTGCACGTCGACCTCCTCGGCCTCGGGCAGAACCGCCACCGTCGCCGCCGAGGTGTGGATCCGGCCGCCGCTCTCGGTGACCGGAACGCGCTGGACCCGGTGCACCCCGCTTTCATATTTCAACCGGGCGAAGACGCCCTGGCCGCGGACCGAGGCGACCACTTCCTTGTAGCCCCCGACCTCGGCCGAGCTGGCCGAGATCAGCTCGACGGCCCAACCCTGGTTCTCGGCGTAGCGCTGATACATGCGGAAGAGGTCGCCGGCGAACAGCGCCGCCTCGTCGCCGCCGGTGCCGGCGCGGATCTCAAGCATCGCCGGACGCTGGTCGGCGGCGTCGCTCGGCAGCAGCTTCAGCGCCAGGGCCCGCTCCGCCTCGGGCAGCTGCGCCTGGAGCTGGGCCAGCTCCTCGCCGGCCATCTCACGGATCTCGGGGCTGGGATCGGACAGCATCTCGGCGAGCAGGTCGATCTCGGCGCGAATCCGCCGGACCTCGCGAGCGACGACTGCGACGGGCTCGATCTCGGCATAATCCTTGGAAAGGCGAACGAACTCGTCCGGCGCGAGACCGCCCGCGGACATCGCGTTCTGAAGCTCCTCGCGCCGCGCCTCGATGGCGGCGATCCTTTCGGCCGAGATGGAGGTCATTCGGAATCTCGTCGGCGAAGGACTATGTCGCTAAGTAGCTCGAACTGTCCGAGTTCCGATCGCGCCATGTGCTGCAACGTAACTTCGTATTTGCCAGCCAGCGCCCGGCCTGCACGCCATATGGAATCGTGAGCAAACCGGCGGAATACCTTTATGTTCGCCCGACCCAGTTCGTCTGGTGCAGTATCGGCCTGGATGAAGAGAACCGAACTAATCCCACGCTTGCGCAATTTCTCCAGCTGCTTTTTGCTCGAGCCACTATATAGAAGGTCAGCTACAATTCCACTTCGCCTGAGCTGAAGAGCGACTTGCAAGGCGAGATGAGATGACGAGTCATCCTCGGGAATGACCCCAAAGACTTCTTTGGGTGTCCGCTTCCACCTTGCCAACTCTGCCAACCGCTCGATACCGGCAGCCCAGCCCACGGCAGGAGTGGGAGGTCCCCCGAGGCTTTGAACGAGGCCGTCGTAACGGCCGCCGGCCAAAACTGTCCCCTGTGCGCCCAGGCGATCGGTGACGAATTCGAAAGCCGTGTGTCGGTAATAATCGAGACCTCGCACCAGCCGTGGATTGCGAGTGTATGCCACGCCTGCAGCGTCAAGGCCCTCGGTCACGCGACTGAAGAAGTCGCGAGCCTCTACTGTCAAAAACGCATCGATGCCGGGTGCAGTCTCTACTGCGTCCCGATCCTGTGGTTCCTTGCTATCCAAAATTCGGAGTGGGTTTTTCCGAAGTCGTATCAAGCTCTCCTCCGAGAGCTCGGCCCTTCGCCCTTCAAAATGCTGAACTAAGGCGGCCCGCCACGCGTCACGCGTCTCGACATCACCAAGTGTATTCAGTTGCAAGGTTACGCCTTCAATCCCCAAATCCCGTAGCAATTGGTCAGCGAATACGAGCAGTTCCACATCCGCCGCGGGCGCGCTCGAACCGATGGTCTCGGCGTCGAGCTGGTGGAATTGCCGGTAGCGGCCCTTTTGCGGCCGCTCGTAGCGGAAGGCGGGGCCGTGAGTGGCGATCTTCATCGGCGCGTGCTGCTGCCAGCCTTCGGAGAGGTAGGCGCGGCAGATTCCGGCGGTGAATTCGGGCCGGAGGGTCAGGCTGTCGCCGCCGCGGTCCTCGAAGCTGTACATCTCCTTGGAGACGATGTCGGTGGTCTCGCCGATCGAGCGCGCGAAGACCTGGGTGCTCTCGAACACCGGCATCTCGACGCGGCCGAAGCCGTAAAGCTTGCGCACGCTCTCGAACGCCGCGACCACCCGCTGGAAACGGTCGGCGTCCTCGCCCCAGATATCCTGGGTACCCCTTACTCTCTGCGGGCCCTTGCTCATCGGCGGGGCCTTAGCATTTTTGAGGCGGGTGGGAAGGGATGGGCCCTCAATTCCTCCCCGGCATTTGCCGGGGAGGGGGACGATGCGAAGCATGGTGGAGGGGTTCTTGCAGCCTCCGGAGAACCCCTCCACCGCGTCGCGCGGTCCCCCTCCCCGCGAAATCGGGGGGAGGATTTAGCGAGACGGCTGGACGCGGGGCGTAAGAGACGGCATCGCAACGGAAAATACCAGGAGAGTCGCGAACATGCGCCGCACCGCCCCCTTCCTCGCCATCGTCCTGCTCGCGACCGCTTCAGCCGCCGCCCAGCGGGCGCCCGAGTTCAGCTCGTCCGAGAGCGCCACGGCAAACACCAAGGCGGCGCTGAAGCGGATCAAGGCGATAAACCCGCGGATCCATGCGGTCATCACCGTCGATCCCACCGCGATGGACCAGGCGCGAAGCCTCGACCGGATCCGCCGGGCGCGCGGGCCCCTGTTCGGGATGCCGATCCTGATCAAGGACAATATCGAGACCCTGGGACCGCTGCCGACCACCGCCGGAAGCCTCGCTCTGGCGCGCAACGTCACCAACCGCGACGCCCCCCTCGTTGCGAGGCTGCGCTCCGCCGGCGCGGTGATCGTCGGCAAGACCAATTTGTCGGAATGGGCGAACATCCGCTCGAACAATTCGATCTCGGGCTGGAGCGCGGTCGGCGGCCAGACCCGCAACCCGCACGCGCTCAACCGCAATCCCTGCGGCTCGTCGAGCGGAAGCGGCTCGGCGGTGGCGGCCGGGATGGTTCCGGCGGCGATCGGCACCGAGACCGACGGCTCAATCACCTGCCCTGCCGCGATCAACGGGATCGTCGGCTTCAAGCCCACCGTCGGCCTCGTCAGCCGGACCCATGTCGTCCCGATCAGCCACAGCCAGGACACGGCGGGGCCGATGACCCGGACGGTCCGCGACGCCGCACTGGTCCTCTCCGCGATCGCCGGAAGCGACCCCGCCGATCCCCAGACGGCCGAGGCCGACTCGCAGCGCCGCGACTATGCCGCCGGACTCGCCGCCGATTCGCTGCGCGGCAAGAGGATCGGCGTGATGCGCTTCGCCAGCGGTTTCGGCACCGACGCTCCGTTCGAGGCGGCGCTCCAGACGCTTCGGGCGCAGGGCGCCGTGCTGGTGGAGATCGCCAAGTTCGACCGCAAGCCGGAGATGGGCCAGGGCGAGTTCAAGGTGCTGCTCACCGAGCTCAAGGCGGACCTCAACGCCTATCTCGCGACGACCCCGCCGAGCGTCGGGACCCGGACGCTGGCCGAGGTCATCGCCTTCAACAAGGGCTCCGCGCGCGAGCTCGCCTTGTTCGGCCAGGACACGTTCGAGGAGGCCGAGAAGACCAAGGGCCTCGACGATCCGGACTATAAGAAGGCTCGGGAGACCAGCCTTCGCCTCGCCGGAGCGGAGGGCATCGACAGGATGCTGAGGGACAACAACGTGATCGCCCTGGTCGGGCCGACCATGCCGCCGGCCTGGCCGATCGACGCGGTCAACGGCGACCAGATTTCGGGCGGCGGGGCGGGCAGTTTCGCCGCGGTCGCGGGCTATCCCCACCTCACGGTGCCGATGGGGCAGGTGAAGGGGCTGCCGGTGGGCTTGAGCTTCATCGGTCCGAAATGGTCTGACGCGATGATCCTGTCCCTGGGCTATGCTTACGAGCAGGCGTCCAGGAAAAGGGTCGAGCCCCGCTTCCTGCCGTCGATCGAGGAGAGCCCGGAGATCGCGCCGCTGATGCGGCCGCTTCGCTGACGGGTCGGGAACCGCTCCGCGGGCCGGGCGATTCGTCTTGGTGAGCCGCTTCACCGAACCCGTCTATCCGCGCCCGGACCTGCCTTCGATCGAGGCGATCGCCGATTATTACCGGACCGCCGGGCCGCTGATGCTGCCGTTTCTCGCCAAGCGGCCGCTCAACCTGTTCCGATGCTCGGGCGAACGCTGCTTCTATCAGCGCAACCGCGACCATCCGCCGACCGGCGAAGACTTCTTCCGGGCGCCGATTGGCCAGGTCCCGATCGCTCAGAAGAACGGCCGTACCGAGGATTATCTCTACGTCGACAGCGTCGAGGCGATACTGGCCTGCGTCGAGGCCAGGGCGGTCGAATTCCATGCCTGGGGGTGCCGGATCGGCGAGCTCGAGCGGCCCGACCGGATCGCCATCGACCTCGATCCCGGCGAGGGGGTCGGCTTCGCCGAGGTTCGCGACGGCGCCTTGCAGGTCGGACAGTCGCTGTCGGCGATCGGACTGGAAAGCTGGCCGCTTTTGACCGGCGGGAAGGGCGTGCACGTCGTCGTACCGATCCGGCCGGAGGGCGGATGGGACGAGATCCGGGCCTTCGCCAGCCGTTTTTGCGCGGCCCTCGCCAGCCTGCTCCCGGACCGTTTCACCGTCGCCCTGCCCAAAAAGGCGCGACGCGGCCGGATTTTCCTCGACTATCTGCGCAACCAGCGCACCGCCACAGCGATCATGCCCTGGTCGCTGCGTGCCCGGGACGGGGCGCCGGTGGCCACACCGGTGAGCTGGAGCGAGCTCGAGCAAGCGGAAAGCGCGGTCGCGATGACCTTGGCGGATTTCACGGAAGCGAAGAGACGGGCACTCGGCCCGCGCGGCTGGGGCGCCGGCGATCAGTCCTTGCCGGCGATCTGAGCTTTCTTCGGCCTCTTCCTCGCCGCCCCTCGAAGGCCCGCCTCGACCGCAAGCGCCGCCCAGCGCTGCAGCGCTTCCGGGTCGTCATAGACGTCCTGCGGCGCCCTCCGTTAGTTCATCACGTCGGCCTTGCCGTCCTTGAAAGTGACGCTGAACTTCTCGCAGCCCTCGGCATCCCAGACGGAGTCGGTCACGGCGTCGGCCTTGAGCCACAGTTCGTCGAGCAGGATCGCGAAGACGGTGCCGTCGAGGTAGAGGGTCGCTCCGCCCATCATCTTCCTCATCGTCACGGTTCCGAGCGGCTCCAGCGCCTCCTGCACCCAGGCGTAGAGGCCCTCGTCATAGCTCATGCCGCCGTCAGCCTCAGCCCGACGATGCAGGCGATGAGGGCGAGGAGGAGGAGGATCCGGACCGAATTGACCGGCTCCCCGAACCAGAGGATCCCGACCAGCACCGTCCCGGCCGCGCCGATCCCGCCCCAGATGGCGTAGGCGGTGCCCATCGGGATGTCGCGGGCGGCGCGTTCGAGCAGGCCCATCGACAAGGTGACCGAGGCGAGGAAGCCCAGGGTCCAGGGCAGGTTCCTGAAGCCGTCGACGAAGCGCAGGCAGGTGGTGAAGCCGACCTCGAACAATCCGCCGAGGATGAGGAGGAACCAGGCCATCAGGCGCCGGCCTCGACCGCGGGCATCGGAGTGCGGCTCGGACGGGTCGCGAACCAGCAGGCGACGACGATCATCGCCGCTCCGGCGAGGGTGAAGGGCTGCACCGGCTCGGCGAAGATCAGGAAGCCGAAGATCGCCGCCCAGACAAATCCGGTATATTCGACCGGCGCCAGCCGCTGGGCCTCGGCCCGGGCATAGGCCCAGGAGAGCAGCATGAGCGAGCCGAAGGCGAGGAGGGCGGAGCCGATGATGGCCGGGAGCTGCCCGGTCGGCGGAAGCTCGACCAGGAAAGGCGCTCCCAGGGCGAAGCAGGCCGCCATGATCAGCGCCATGAAGAAAGCGATCTCGACCGGCCCGGCAAGCTGCGCCTGCTGACGCATCAGGATGATGTTCCAGCCGTAGAGGCCGGCCGATACCAGGATCGAGGCGGAGCCGAGCAGGGCTTCGCGCCCCATGTCGGCCTGGGCCTGGCCGGCGAGGATGACGACCACTCCGGCGAAGCCGAGAAGCGAGGCCATGATCGCCGAGCGCTCGATCTTCTCCTCGAGCATCACCGCGGCCAGATAGAGGGCGATCAGCGGGGCGACGAAGGCCAGGGCGATCGCCTGGGCCATCGGCACCCGGGCCAGGCCCCAGAAGAAGGTCAGCGCCATGACGCTTCCCATCGTGCCTCGGATGAGATGGACCCGAATCGCCGCCCGGCCCGGACGCGGCGAGCGGCTGAAGGCGTAGACCGCGCCGCCGATGGCCGCGCCGGCCAGGGTCCGCCAAAGCAGTGCGTTGTAGGTGCCGATGGCGAGCGAAAGCCCCTTCATCAGCGCGTCCATGCCGGAAAAGAGCGCGATCCCGGCCGTCGCGACCGCGAAGGGAACGATGGGCCGGGGATGAAGCCTGGACGCGCTCATCGGCCGCCGATAGCGGGCCGCGCGCGGCCGCGCTACTGGAGCCGCATATACTCCCCGCTCATCTCGACCGAGGAAAGTCGGGAAAGATAGGTCTGGCCGAGCAGCGGCTTGTCGAGCCCCTCCGCGATCGCGCCTTCGATCCGGCGGACCTCCTTGCCGTCCACCGAAACCCGGTCGAGGGTGATGGTCTTGCCGCGCACAGGACCGGACGCGCCGGATCCGATCACCTCGAACTCGCCTTCGTCGAAGGGGATGTTCAGCCGCCGGGCGGTCTCGACCGGCAGGATCACGCCGAAGGCGCCGGTGTCGACGACGAAGTTGACGAGCTCGCCATTCACTTCGGCGTCCACGTAGAAATGACCGTCCCAGCGGCGCTTGAGCAGCGTCTCCTGCGCCTCGCCGCCGACCGTCGAAGCGACTGGAAACGAGGGCGCCGGGGCGGTGGGCCACATCAGCCCGATACCGGCGCCGGCGGCGACGACGAGGAAGAAGACCTTGAGCACGAGCGCGAAGCTAGCGGCGGACGGTGAAGGAAAGGCTAAGGCTCTCCTCCCTCGTCATTCCGCCGGATGGACGTGCGGGTCGCGATATTGCGGCCAGGCGTCCCGGGCAACCTTCAGCGAGGACCGGAAGAAGAGGTAGGCGATGACGGCCGCGATGGCGATGTCGGGCCAGGGCGAGCGGGTGAGCGAAACGAGCACCGCCGCCGCCAGAACGCCGATATTGGCGAAGACGTCGTTGCGCGAGCATTCGAACGTGCTCGACAGGTTCACGTCGTGGCGACGGTAAGGCCACAGCAGGCCGACGCAGCTCAAATTGGCGACCAGCGCCATTCCGCCGAAGAGAAGCATGATCCCGGAGGCGGGCGGATGCCCCCAGACGATCTTGAGGGCGATCTCGACGATCACCCCCAAGCCCAGAGCGAGGATGAATGCGGCCTTGACCAGCGCCATTCCGGCCCGCCAGCGAAGGCTCCGGTTGAGCGCATAGAGGCTGATCCCGTAGACCAGGCCGTCGCCGAGCATGTCGACCGAATCGGCCATCAGCGCCGCCGAATCGGCGATGATTCCGGCGCCGAACTCGAGCACGAACATCATCAGGTTGAGCATCATCACCACGACGAGGACGCGGCGGATGTCCTTGTGAAGGGCGATACGCTCGAGCTCCTGGCCCTTCTCGTGGCAACAATGCGCGCTCATCTCTCTCCGGCCTCGGCCTCGGCGGTGGCTTCCAGGAAATCCAGCAGCCAGGCCCTCTGCACCTCCTCCACGAAATCCGTAAGCTTTAGCTTTTCGGTCTTGATCGGCCGTCCCATGCCGACGATGGCGACCGTCAGCACGCCCTGAGAATCGAGATACAAACGGAGAGACAGTCCCGTCAGAATATATTCCTGGGGCCGGTCGTAGGTGATTTCCGCGGAACGGCGAACTCCGGCGAGAGACGTTTCTTCGCGATATCTGAGCGACACGCCGTTGGCTTGCATCGCCCGGTTCAGCTCCGCGATCCCTGCTTTCAGGGTGACCTGGCTATCATCCCATGTCTGCAGAAGGTTTTGCACGCGCCTTTCCTTCTCAAGCACTCGGCGACGCATCTCTTCCGACTCAGCCGTCCGCTGGTCGTAAGCCTGCTTCTGCCAGGCTAAAATGAGGGCCAGCCTGTCCGCGGTCATCTCACTTCCCGATCATTCCGCGGCGTCCGGGATCGGCGAGTCGATCATCGACCTTTCAATCTCGGCGGCCTTGGCTTCGACCAGGCGGACGATGTGGTCGACCATCTCCTCGTCGCGAACGTGGTGATCGGTGACGCCCGAAAGATAGACCATGTGCTTGCCGTTGCCGCCGCCCGTGATCCCGATGTCGGTTTCGCGCGCCTCGCCGGGCCCGTTGACGACGCAGCCGAGGACGGAAAGCGACATGGGCGTACGTATATGCGACAGCCGGCCTTCCAGAGCCTGAACGGTGCGGATGACGTCGAAGCCCTGGCGGGCGCAACTCGGGCAGGAGACGACCCGGACTCCGCGGTTGCGAATACCGAGGCTCTTCAGGATCTCGAAGCCGACCCTCACCTCCTCCTCGGGCTCGGCCGAAAGCGAGACCCGAATGGTGTCGCCGATTCCGAACCAGAGCAGTGCGCCGATCCCGATCGAGGATTTGACGGTGCCGCCGATCAGGCCGCCGGCCTCCGTGATCCCGAGGTGGAGCGGGCAATCGACGGCTTCGGCGAGCTGCTGGTAGGCGGCGACGGCGAGGAACACGTCAGAGGATTTGACCGCCACTTTATACTCGCGAAAATCGTGATCCTCGAGCAGGCGGATATGGTCGAGCGCGCTCTCGACCAAGGCTTCCGGGCAGGGCTCGCCATATTTTTCGAGCAGATCCCGCTCGAGGCTCCCGGCATTGACTCCGATCCGCATCGAGCAGCCGTTCGCCTTGGCGGCGTTGACCACCTCGCGCACCCGGTCCGCCGAGCCGATATTGCCAGGGTTGATGCGCAGGCAGGCGGCGCCGGCGTCCGCCGCCTCGAGCGCACGCTTGTAGTGGAAATGGATGTCGGCGACGATCGGCACGCGCGAGGCCCGGACGATCTGCCTCAGCGCCCGGGTCGAATCCTCGTCCGGGCAGGAGACCCGGACGATGTCCGCTCCGGCCTCCTCGCAGCGCCGGATCTGGTCGACCGTGGCCCGCACGTCGGCGGTGACGGTGTTGGTCATCGTCTGGACAGTGACCGGCGCGCCGCCGCCGACCGGCACCGAGCCGACCATGATCTGGCGGGACTGACGGCGCGATATGTCGCGCCAGGGGCGAATGCTCATCTTCCGCCATATAGGCGGTTGAAAGCGCAGACGAAAGCCGCGCCGGGATGGAGGTGGTGCGGCCAAGCGGTGAAAGGGAAGTGCAGAACAATTATCCTCCCCATGCGCCGCATGGGGAGAGGGACCACCCGGCGGCTGGTGGAGGGGTGACTGGCAGAAGCCTCGGCCACTACCCCTCCACCATGGTTCGCATGGTCCCCCTCCCCATCGCTCCGCGATGGGGAGGATTAAAGGTAGAAATCCGTCGCGAACAAGGTGACATTGCCCGTGAAGACGATCTCGAAATCGGCGATCCCGTCGCCGGTTGAATCACCCTGCAGCCGGGTGTCGGTCCCGTCGAAGGCGTAGCGCAGCTCCCCGGCGCTTCCCGAGAAAGCGGCGGTGCCGATGAAGCTGAACGCCTGATCGCCGGCGAGCGCGGCGTTGGCGTCGACTCCGCGCAGATCGACCTTGTCGACCCAGTTGACGAAATCGGAGATCCTGTCGGCCGAAGCGCCGGTTCCGGAATCGCCTTGCGAGAAACGGAAGAGATCGCCGCCGCTGCCGCCGCTGAGCACGTCCGCCCCGGCTCCCCCGATCAGGAGATCGTCGCCCGAGCCGCCGTCGAGAACGTCGCTGCCGGCATCGCCGCGAAGCTCGTCGGCGCCGCCGAGGCCCTCGAGACTGTCGTTGCCGGCCCGCCCCAGGATGATGTTGCCGACATTGCTGCCGATAAAATCGAGGTCGGGGTTGCCGGTGCCGTTGAAGGCGAGATTCTCGACATGGTCGCTGAGCGTGTAATCGGCGAGCGTGGTGTAGACCTGGTCGGTGCCCTCGCCGATCCCCTCGACGACGGTGTCGCCCTCGGATTCGACGTAGAAGGTGTCGTTGCCGTAGCCTCCGTACATGGCGTCGGAACCCGCGCCTCCGTTGAGGATGTCATGGTCGCCGTCGCCGTAGAGCTCGTCGTCGCCATCGCCGCCGTTGAGACTGTCGTGGCCGTCACCGCCGTGGAGATAATCGACGGTGGTTCCCCCGTTGATCTCGTTGTTGAGCGAATTGCCGGTGCCGGTGAACATGTAGTTGGTAGTGTTGGTCAGCTTCTCGACATAGGCCGGGAGGGCGTAGCTGGCGAGGTCGCGGATGCGGACCTCGTCGGTGCCGCCGCCGGCGATCTCGATGACGAGGTCGCCGGAATTGTCGACATAATAGATGTCGCTGCCGGCGCGGCCCTCCATCGTGTCGGCGCCGGGCCCGCCGTCGATGACGCTGGCGGTGCCCAGGGCTCGAAGCTCGTCATCATAGGCGCTGCCGGTGAGGTTCTCGATGCTGCTCAAAGTGTCGTCGGCCGCCTCCCCGCCGAGCGTCATGGTCCACAGGTCGACGCTGACCGCGGCCGAGGCATAAGCGTAGGAGACGGTATCGTTGCCGCTGCTCCCGCTCACCGACTGGGCGCCGGTCCCCATGATGAAGACGTTGCCGGCGGAATTTCCGGTGACCGAGATCGAACCCGAAAAGTAACGCAGGTCCGCATTCTCGACATTGGCGGGCAGGGTGTAGCTCGACTTGCGGACCTTGACCGTGTCGATGCCCTCGCCGGCATATTCGGTGACCACGTCGCCGGCGGTATCGACGTTGTAGACGTCGTCGCCGGTGCCTCCGATCATCGTGTCGTCGCCCTGCCAGCCGTCGAGCTCGTCATTGCCGGAACCGCCGTCGAGATGGTCGTCGCCGGCGCCGCTGAACAGGAAGTCGTTGCCGCCTTTGCCCTCGAGCCAGTCGGCGCCGATGCTCGTGCCGATGTAGTTATTGCTGTCGCTTCCCAAGATCGTTCCGGCGCCGTTACCGGAATATTGGATCCACTCTACGAAAGCGGTTCCGACATCGTAGTAAGAAAGGGAAACATAGACGATGTCGGTGTCTTGATAACCGGCCCAGGTTTCCACGACGACATCGCCGGCATCGTCGACGTAATAGGTGTCGTTGCCGTCGCCGCCGGCCATCGTGTCGGCTCCGGTGCCACCGTCGAGCGTATCGTCGCCATAGCCCCCGACAAGCAGGTCGTTGCCGTCGTTTCCGAAAAGGAAATCGTGGCCGTCCAGTCCGTAGATCTCATCGTCTGAACTGGTGCCGGTGAGGGTTTCGTTGGCGATCGTTCCCAGGATATATGCCATATTAAGCCCCCTTCACTGCCGGCGCGGCGGAATGCAGCGCCCGAACAGCAAGGGTTACGAGGGAACGTTGACGAAATCTTTGGTCCGCAGGGCTTTAGATCGGAAATGAACTAATTAGTTGTGGAAGATCCGGCAGGGCGCTCGCCCTGCCGGACCGCTCCGCCGCCTAAAGCACGAAATCCGAGCCGGTGAGAGTCACCGATCCGTCGAAGCGGATCTCGAAATCCGCCACTCCATCCCCGGTGATGTCCCCCTGAACCCAGGTGTCGACTCCGTCGAAATAGGTCCGGAGCTCGCCCGCGGTGCTGGTGAAGGCGGCGCCGCCCACGAAGGTGAAGGCCTGGTCGCCCGGAGTGAACAGGGCGGCGTCCCAGTTGGAGAGGTCGACCAGCTCGCCGCTCGAGAAGTCGGTGATCCGGTCGGCGTCGACTCCGGTGCCGCTGCTCCAATAGTCGATCTGGAACCGGTCGGTACCCGCGCCGCCGGTGAGGACGTCGGCGCCGTCGCTGCCGACGAGGAGATCGTCGCCATTGCCGCCGTCGAGCGTGTCGTTGCCGCCGCCGGAGCGAAGCTCGTCATTGCCGTCGCCGCCCGAGAGGGTGTCGTCGGTGCTGCCGCTGACGATCCGGTTGTCGAGCGTGTTGCCGGTGCCGGTGAAGTTGCCGGATCCGTTCTGCTGGAGGTTCTCGACATTGGCGCCGAGCGTATAGTTGGCGAGGTTGGAATAGACTATGTCGACGCCCTCGCCGCTCGCCTCGACGACGGAGTCGCCGACATTGTCGACGATATAAGCGTCGTTGCCGTCATTCCCTTCCATGTAATCGGCGCCGGCATCGCCCGACAGCAGGTCGTGCCCGGCGCCGCCATAGAGGCTGTCGTCGCCGCCCTTGCCGTAGAGCTGGTCGTGCCCGTCGCCGCCGGAGAGCGTGTCGTTGCCGCCGGCGCCGGTGATGTCGTTGTTGAGGTCGTTGCCGGTGCCGGTGAAATTGCCGAGACCGGTGAAGCGCAGATGCTCGACGTTCGCCGTCAGCGCATAAGCCGCGAGGCTGGTGCGCACCGTGTCGGTGCCCTCGCCCGAATTCTCGCTGACGACGTCGCCTATATCGTCGACGATATAGGTGTCGTTGCCGGTGCCGCCGTACATCGTGTCGGCGCCGGTGCCGCCGTCGAGCGTGTCGTTACCGCCGTTGCCGAACAAAGTGTCGTCGCCGCCGAGACCGTTGATCGTATCGCCGCTGCTCGTTCCGTTGAGCGTGTCGTTGCCGCTCGTACCGTTGATGATAGCCATGTCAGAGCCCCTTCGCTCAGGCGCGCCGCGGCATGCGGCGCGGGGCGACGACTTTACGCCGGTTGCGAAACGAAATCTGTCCCGGGGCGGGATTCAAGTCCGAAACGGACCAAATTACAGCTTACCCTCCGCCGGCGGCCGTCCCCTCGGCCGCTTCTCGGGCGGCGCCAGCTTGACCCCCCGCCGCTGAAGCGCCTCGCGAAGCAGGCATTCGATCTCGGCGTTGACGCTCCTGAGGTCGGTCGCCGCGGCGCGCTCGAGCGCGGCCCACAGGGCCGGCTCAATGCGCAGCGGGAACGCCTTCTTTGGGGGCGGCGGCATCCGCTCCCGCCTATTGGTAGAGGGTGCCGGTATTGACGATCGGCTGGGTGTCGCGCTCCGAGCAGAGCACGACCATCAGGTTCGAGACCATCGCCGCCCGGCGCTCGTCGTCGAGCTCGACGACGTTCTTCTCGGAGAGCAGCTGAAGCGCGTTCTCAACCATCGAGACGGCGCCGATGACGATCTTCTGGCGGGCCGCGATCACCGCCTCGGCCTGCTGGCGGCGAAGCATCGACTGCGCGATCTCCGGAGCATAAGCGAGATGGGTCAGCCGGCATTCGTCGATGCTGATTCCGGCGACTCCGACCCGCTCCTGCAATTCCTCCTTGAGCTCGTCGCTGACGACCTCGGCATGGCCGCGAAGGGTCGTCTCCTGATGCTCGATATCGTCATAGGGATATTTGGCGGCGATCGCCCTCACCGCGCTCTCGATCTGGACGAAGACGAACTTGTTGTAATCGTCGACGTCGAACAGCGCCTGCGCGGTGTCGGTGACCCTCCAGACGACGTTGGTGGCGATCTCGATCGGATTTCCCCTGAGATCGTTCACCTTCAGCCGCTCCGAGGTGACGTTGTGGACCCGGGTCGAGATCTTGGTGCGGGTCAGCCAGGGCCAGCGCCACCTGAGGCCGGCGGTGCGGTCGCTGCCTTTATAATCGCCGAACAGGAGGAGGGCGGCCGCCTGGTTGGGCTGGAGAAGGTAGAAGCCGGGTGCGACCAGGACGCAGCCGAGCGCCGCCGCCACGAGCAATGCGAAGCCCGGCCCCTCCGCACCCCCGGCGGCGATTACCGGCCCGGCCAGCGTGGCGACGAAGGCCGCCAGCAGGACGAGCAGCATGACGTAGCCGTTATAGGCCCTGGCCGGCCGCTCGCGGGACAACCGCAGAGCGTTGTGATCGGAAATGCCGTCAATGTTGGTCGTCATCATTTCCTCCTGTAATGATGATATCATAATTATATGACAGAAGGAGTGCAAGGGGATTCGAGATCAGCCGGCCGTCCCCGTCCCCGCCTTGCTCCCCTCACTCCCCACGGATAGGGCGAGGCTCCCGAGCGTTGCCCCTCCGAACGGAGCCGAATTCATGTCCCAAACCCCCTGGAAGCTGGTCATCCACGGCGGCGCCGGAGTGATCGAGCGGGGCCAGTCGACTCCGGAGCAGGAGCGGGGCATCCGGGCCTCGCTGGAGCGGGCGCTGGAGGCGGGCGCAGCGATCCTCGCCCGCGGCGGAAGCGCCCTCGACGCCGTCGAGCGGGCGGCCTGCGTCCTCGAGGACGACCCCGCCTTCAACGCCGGCCGGGGTGCCGTCTTCACCTATCAGGGCACGAACGAGCTCGACGCGGCGGTGATGGACGGGCGCAACCGCGACGCCGGCGCCGTCACCGGGGTTAGCGCGACGAAGAATCCGGTCAGCCTCGCCCGAGCCGTCATGGAACACAGCCCGCACGTCTTCCTCAGCCGGGAGGGCGCCGACCAATTCTCGCGCGAGCACGGGCTCGAGCAGGTCGGGCCCGAATGGTTCGCGACCGCGGAGCGGCGGCGCCAGCTCGAGGTGATGCGCTCGGACGACAGTCATTATTTCGACGAGGAGCTGAAATACGGGACGGTCGGCGCGGTCGCCGTCGACGTTCACGGCCATGTCGCCGCCGCCACCTCGACCGGCGGACTGACGGGCAAGCGCTGGGGACGGATCGGCGACACGCCGCTGATCGGCGCCGGCACCTATGCCGACGACCGCTCCGGCGCCGTCTCCGCGACCGGCGCCGGCGAATATTTCATCCGCGCCGCCGTCGCCCACGAAATCTGCGCCCGGATGAGGATGCTCGGCGAGAGCGCAGCGGTGGCGGCCGACAAGGTGATGGCCGACGTCGGCTCGCTGGGCGGGACCGGCGGAGTGATCCTCGTGACGCCGGAGGGCGACGCGGCCTGGGCGTTCAACACGCCTGGAATGTATCGCGGGCTGGCATCGGCGGAAGGTAGCCGGGTCGCGATCTACGCGGACGAGTAGCTTTGCCTCCCTACCGCGGAGCGGTGGGGAGGGGGACCACCCGAAGGGTGGTGGAGGGGTAGCTGGGAACAGGTCTGCGCCAATTACCCCTCCACCCCGCTACGCGGGGTCCCCCTCCCCATCTTCGATGGGGAGGCAGATTATTGAGGAAGCACGGTCACCGCCCGGCGATTCTGCGCCCAGGCGCTTTCGTCCGAGCCGAGCGCCTCGGGACGCTCCTTGCCGTAACTGATCACCGTCATCCGTCCGGCCGAGATTCCGCGGGCGGCGAGGTAGTTCTTGGCGGCGTTGGCGCGGCGGTCGCCGAGGGCGAGATTATAGTCGCGGGTGCCGCGCTCGTCGGCGTGGCCCTCGATGGTGACCCTGACCCTCGGGTAACGGGCGAGCCACGCCGCCTGGGCGTCGAGAGTCGCCCGGTCGCGGTCGTCGAGATCATATTGGTCGGTGTCGAAGAAGACCCGGTCGCCCTCGAGGCCGACGGTCCGGATGAAATCCTCGCGGGAGCCCGGGCCCACCCCGGCGGAATCGTCCGCGGAGCCGTCATCCACGCCGGTGGCGGTGTCTGCGGCGGCGCTGTCGCCCGGCGGCGGCGGAAGCTCCTTGGGCGCTTTCTTGCCGCAGCCGGCGGTGAGCGCCAAAGCGGCGGCGATCGCGGCGACTTTCCAGGGGGTGGCTCTCATCTTACGCTCTCCTTTGACGGGTACTTCACGGGAGGATCGGCCCCCAGGCGGGATCGGAGCCGTCCAGCGGGGTGGGGATCCGGCGCTCGTTGCGGCCGGTGAGGTCGACCTGCCAGACGCTCGATTTGCCCGAGCGGCCCTGGCTGGTCCGGAAGAATTGGAGGACGCGGCCGTTGGGCGACCAGCTCGGAGCCTCGTCCTGCCAGCTGTCCGTGAGGAGGCGCTCGCCCGAGCCGTCAGGGCTCATCACTCCGACCCGGAAGCTCCCGGAGATTCGGGTGAAGGCGATGAGGTCGCCGCGCGGGCTCCATTCCGGGGTGGCGTACCGGCCGCCGCCGAAGGTGATCCGGCGCGGGTTCGAGCCGTCCGCGTTCATCACGTAGAGCTGCTGGCTCCCGGAGCGGTCGCTCTCGAAGACGATCTTCGAGCCGTCCGGAGAATAGCTGCCGCCGACGTCGATCCCTGGGGAGTTGGTCAGCCGCACCGGCGGGCCGCCCTGGGCGGAGACCCGGTAGATGTCTGTATTGCCGCCGACGGCCATCGAATAGAGGATCCAGCGCCCGTCCGGAGAGAAGCGCGGCGCGAAGGTCTGGTTCGCGCTCTCGGTGACGATCCGCTGGCGGCCGGTGCCGATGTCGTAAATGTAGATGCGCGGCCTTTTCTCGACGTAGCTCAGATAGACGATCTGCTTGTAGTCGGGCGAGAAGCGCGGGGTCAGCACGGTCGACTGGCCGTTGGTCAGGAAGCGGTGGTTGGCGCCGTCCGAATCCATGATCGCGAGGCGCTTGACCCGGGCATTCTTCGGCCCGCTCTCGGCGATATAGGCGATCCGGCTGTCGAAGAACGGGCTCTCTCCGGACAGTCGCGAATAGATGGCGTCGGCGCATTTGTGGGCGGCGCGGCGCCAGTCGCGGGGCGCGACGACATAGCCCTGGCGGGTGAGCTCCGACTGGAGCGCGACGTCGTAGAGATAGCAGCCGACGGTGAGCTGTCCGTCCGGATTGGCGCGGACGAAGCCCTGGACGAGGGCGGCGGCTCCGGCCCCGCTCCAGGCGGCGTAAGCGGGTGAGGTGACTTCGGCGAAGGGGATCTGACGGACCCCCTCCGGGCCGACCGGCTGGAAGATTCCGCTGCCCCGCAAATCCCCCGCCACGACCTGGGCGACCTGCCGACCGAGCGCCGCCGTCGAGCCCGCCGGGGTGTCGCTATCCTGGGGGGTGGGCATGTAGGGGACGGCGATCGACATCGGCGCGTCGATCCCACCGACGACGTCGACGACCAGCTTGCCGCCTTCGCGATTGGGCGAATCCGCGGGCGGCGCGGTCTGCGCGAGGGCCGGCGCGGCCAGAAACGCGCAGGCGGCGAGGGCCAGTCGGCGGAGTGTCTTGGTCATGGTCTCTCCGGTCATGGCAGATTGTAGTTCATGTCGAAGTCGCTCCACCCGTTGGAGACGGCGTAAAGGGCCGGGGGAAGGTCGCGCAACGGCGAGCAGGAGGTGAAGACCGCGACGGCCATCTCCTTCACGCGCTGCGCGTAGCGGCGGTTCTCCTCGTCGAGCCCGCTCACGCCCTCTACGCTGGGCGGAGCGCGAAGCGAGCCGTTGCGGTTGAGCTTGAGGTTGAGCCTCACCTTGATCCGGCTCGCCCCCGGACCAGGATTGACCATCCGGTCGGCGCAGGGCTGGACCTGGCGGCGGATCAGGCTTCCGATGCTGGCCATGGCCTTGGCGTCCATCACCGCTGCCGGAGCGCCCGCGCTCTCGGCCTTGCCGGGACCGTCGCGGGCGCCGTCGAGATTGATTTTCAAAGGCTGGCGCGGCGCCGGCCTGGAGGGCGCCGGCTTGGGCGGCGCCGGCTTCGGCGCGGCGGGCTTGGTCGCGGCGGGCGGCTTCGCGGGCTGGGGCCGCGGAACGGGCGCGGGAGCCGGGGCCGGAGCCCGGACCGCCGCGGCCGGCGGCGGGGGAGCGAGCGTCGGCGGCGGCGGCTGAGGCGACGGAACCGGCGGTGCGCTTTCCGGGAGCGGTTGGGGGGCCGCAGCCGAACCTGGAGCCTCCTGGGAAGGGTCGGGTGAAGCGCTTTCGAGCTGTGCCTCGTCGACGAAGGCCACTTCGATTGGATCGCTCTTCGTCACCGGCAGGCGGGTCGTGGCCAGGCCATAGGTCAGGGCGGCGAGAAGGGCGGCGTGGCCCGCGGTCGCCACTCCCAGGCCTGTGGCTTCAGCGCGGTCCATCAGCGCTCGGTCCCCTGCGTGCTGACCAGGGCGACTTTGCGAAGGCCGGCGGCGTTGATCTCGCCCATCACCGCCATGACCCGGCCGTAGTCGAGGGCGCGGTCGGCCCGCAGGAAGATCCGGGGGCCGCCGGCCTCGCGCGAAGCGGCGGCGATGGCTGCGAGGCGCGGGGCGAGATCCGCGGGATCGATCGCCTGCTCATCGACATGGATGGCGCCGTCCGCCTCGAGCGAGATCTGGACGGGCTTCCGCTCCTGGTCGAGCGCTCCCGCCTTGCTGTCGGGGAGGTCGACCGGGACCCCGGCGACGAGCAGCGGCGCGGTGACCATGAAGATGATGAGCAGGACCAGCATCACGTCGACCATCGGAGTGACGTTGATCTCGGCCATCGGCGACCGGCGCGCGCGGCGGTGGGCGCCGAGGATCGGGCCCATGGCCATCAGTGGAGGCCCCGGAGGTTGGACGACCGTTCGGGCTGAGCTTGTCGAAGCCCTTCCCTTCTTCCGGCGCCAAGAGGCAAGAAAAGCCCTTCGACAGGCTCAGGGCGAACGGTGGTGCGGATCTCCGGCCTCATCCCTCCAGCTCCAGCTCGCGCGAGAGCGTCGCGTGGAAGCCGTCGGCGAAGCGCTGGAGCCTCGCCTCCAGCCGGTTGATTCCGAAGCTCATGCGATTGTAGGCGATCACCGCCGGGATTGCGGCGAACAGGCCGAGGGCCGTCGCAAACAGGGCTTCCGCGATCCCGGGAGCGACGACGGCGAGGCTGGTGTTGTTGGCGCCGGCGATGGCGGTGAAGCTGCGCATGATCCCCCAGACGGTTCCGAACAGGCCGACGAACGGAGCGACCGAGCCGACCGTGGCGAGGATGTTGAGCCGGACCGCGAGCCGGTCGACCTCCTCGGTCAGGGCCGAATGCATGACCAAAGCGAGGCGCGAGCGGGCGCCTTCGCGGTCGACGACCTTTCCTCCCGTCGAGCGGCGCCATTCGGCGATCCCGGCGGCGAGCACCTTGGCGCTTGGAAGGTCGGACTGGCCGCGGGTCTCGTAGAAACGGTCGATATCGTCGGCCTTCCAGAAGTCGCGCTCGAAGGCCTGCGAGCCGGTCGAGGCCCGGCGCAGCCTGAGAGCGTGGCCGACGATGATCGCCCACGTCCAGATGCTGGCGAGGAGGAGGCCGATGATCACCGCTTTGACGACGATGTCCGCCTGCAGGAAAAGAGCGACGGGCGACATGTTGCTTCCCGTCATCGCCAGATCGCTCACGCTCTTCCTTCCTTCAACAACCGTTCGAACGCGAGGGTCCATTCGCGCGGCTGGCGCCGGGGGCGGCCGTCCGGGGTGAGAAAGGCCGCCGTGACCCTGGCATCGGCCAGAAGTTCATCCCCGCGCATGACCCGCTGATGAATGAGCACTGTCGCGGCGCGCACCGCCTCGATCTCGGTCACGACGACGAGGTCGTCGGCGAGCCTGGCGGGGGCTCGATATTTCACCGAAACCTCGGCGACGGCGTAGACGCCCTCGCCGTCCTCGATCGCTCCGCGCTGGTCGACGCCGATCAGCCGGAGCATGTCCGAGCGGGCGCGCTCGATGAAGCGCAGGTAATTGGCGTAATAGACGATCCCGGCGACGTCGGTGTCCTCGAAATAGACTCGCAGGGGGAAGAGGTGCGCCCTTCCCCGCATGATTCCGTCCGCCGGCCTCGGTCCGTCCCCTCCCATCCCGACGCTCTATCGGCTCGGGAATCGCCGGAGCAACCCCAAAGGTGGGCCCCGGGACGAGGCGTGACGATTTTGCGTTGACAGCCGTGTAACCTCAAGGTTACTTGTCACCTACAGGTTACACCAGGGGAAGGGACGATGGAAGAGCGCGATCACAGGCCCGACTCGGGAATCGCCCGGCTCACCGGCGGGTTCGGCTTGCTGCTGGTGGTCGCCGGCCTTGCCGGAGCGGACCGGCTGCTGGCTCGCAAGGATTTCACCGCGGACGGCGTCGACAGGGTCTGGGGCGGAGCGCTCGCGCTTCTCGACCTCGTTTCGGGGAAGGAGATCACGACCTTCCTGCTGGGTACGATACTGATCCTCGCCGCGCTTGTGAGCAACGGCTTCAGGCGACGCAGGCCCTGGTCGGGCCGTCTCATGTACGTCGGCGCCACCCAGCTCCTGTGCACCGCGATCGCCGATTTCGCCAAGCCGCCGTTCGGCCGGCCGAGGCCTTTCCAGGCCCTGGCGGAGAGCCATGACCGCTGGTTCATGGGGCCGGACTATGGCTCCTTCCCCTCCGGCCACGCCGCTTTCTATGCGGGCCTGTTCCTGCCGCTCGCCCTGCTCTTCCCGCGCCGGGCGGCGCCGTTGCTGTGCGTGCCGCTCCTGGTCGGAGCGCAGCGGATCGCGTCGCACGATCATTATGCAAGCGACGTCGGCGCCTCCTTCCTGCTCGCGGCGGTCGTCGCGGGCGGGCTTTTCAGGCTTCTCGCACCCTCGAATCCGAATCCCACGCTCAAGCTCAGGGGAGGCTTGGCATGACCGAATCCGATTTCGAAACCGCCGACCGGCTGTCGCGCCGGCGCGCCTGGCTGCTGCCGGTGCTGGCTATCCTGTTCCTTTCGGGACAGGCGATCTACGCCTTGGGACCGCATTGGGCGTCGCGCTCGCTCGATCAGCTCAAGGTCGCCGGCTGGCTGCTCTGGGCGGCAACCCTGCTGTTCCTGCTCGCCACCGGAGGCGCGCCCTTCCGAAGCCGGCGGATCCGCGCGCTGCTCGACGACGAGGCGACTCGCCAGCATCGCGCCCGCGCCTATGCCTTCGGCTTCTGGATCGCCGTGGGCACGGCCATGGGCATCTACCTGCTCACCGCGTTCGACGAAGTGAAGCCGCGCGAGTCGATCCATATCATCGTCACCGCCGCCATCGCCGGGGCTTTGCTGACCTTCGGAATCCTCGAGCATCGCGCCCATCGCGATGGCTGAACGCCTCGCCAACCGGCTTCGGGACCTCCGGTCCGAACTCGACCTTACCCAGGCGGCCCTCGCCGAGAAGGTCGGAGTCAGCCGCAAGACCATCAACACCGTCGAGAACGGAGTCTTCATTCCGTCCACCCTCCTCGCGCTCAGGCTGGCGCGGGCGCTGGGATGTCCGGTCGAAGCCATCTTCTCGCTCGAAGACTAAGATTGGAGACGTGACATGACATGCGATGCGACCATCGAATCGGCGGAGCGGGCGTCGCGCGGGCGGGCCATCATCATGGCCATCGCGGCGGCGGTGCTGCTCATCAACGCGGCGATCCAGTGGGGCGATCCCCATTATGTCGAGCCGGGCGTCCGGGCCGGCTCCTGGATCGTCGTCATCGGGCTGTGGATGTTCATCCTGGCCAATGGCGGCGGGCTCAGACTCCGGGGACGGATGCGCGCGCTGCTCAACGACGAGCTGTCGCTCCGCAACCGCGCCCGGGCGGTGACGGCGGGCTTCTACATGAGCCTGGCGGCCGGGCTTGCCGTGTATCTGGCGACCTGGCGAGTGGAGATCGTCGCGGGCGACGCGATCAAGCTGATCACCGCCGCCGGCCTCTCGACCGCGCTCTTCGTCTACGCCTGGCTGGAGTGGTAGCTCCCATCGAAGATGGGGAGGGGGACCACCGAAGGTGGTGGAGGGGTAGAAGGCGCCGGCTCCAGGGGGTTCGCGGCACCGACTCTTGGGCCTCGCCGGCTACCCCTCCACCATGGCTCGCATGGTCCCCCTCCCCGCCGCTTCGCGGCAGGGAGGCAGGTTACTTCGCCGCCTGCGCCTCGACCAGGCGGATGAGGTCGCCCTGGGCGACGTTCATGTCGACCAGGTGAAGGCCCCAGCCGGGATTGAGCTTGCCGCCGATGTAGACGTCGCCGGGGATCCGGTCGGTCCGGGCGTCCTTCGGATCGGCATTCTCGGCAACGGCGAGGAAGCCGGCCTGGCCGTCGTGCCGGCACTCGCCGGTGACGAGGCCCTCCGTGCGAAGGAAGGGCGTCGGCGGATCGCCCTGGCTCGACCAGGTCACCGGCTGCGCTCCGGGCGCGACCGGCGATCTCGTGAACCAGTAGGAGTCCAGCTTCGCCTTGCCGCCGCGCAGGGCGGCGGGGTTCGTGCAGGCGGCCGTCATTCCCGGTTTCGAGGCCCGGCCGAGGAAGGCGCCCGGGGGCGGCGGAGCCGAGGCCCGGAAGCTCATGTAGGTGATGACGCAGCCGGTCTGGCCGGCCCTGGTGCAGAGCGGAGTGGATTTGAGGCTACCGCCGACCAGCTTGCCTTCGGGCACCTCCACCGCCCAGCCCAGCAGGATGGCTGAAAGCATCTTCTTCGCCACCGGCTTGCCCTCGATCTCGTCCTGAAGGAGCTTGAGGAGGTGGATCGAACCCTGGCTGTGGCCGATGAGGACGAAGGGACGGCCCTGGTTGCGAGTCGCGAGGAAGTTTCTCCAGGCGGCGAGCACGTCTTCATAGGCGGTCGCGAAATAAGGGCGCACGTCCTCGCCGGTGAAGGCGCGCGAGAGTCCGGTGGCGGTGATCTGGCGGTAAATGGGGGCGTAGGTCCTGCAGACGCTTCCGAACCGGGCCAGCTGCACCATCGCGGTCCCGTTCTCCTCCAGGCCGGGAGTGAGGTCGCTGTTGATGCCCGGATCGCGAGACACCGTCGGGTAGACGTAGAAGCAGTCCACCTTCGCCGCCTTCTCGGCCGTCACCAGGCCGGTGGAGCCGTAGCCATTGGCGTTGAGGGCGGTGGTCGCGAGGGGCGTCCCGCAGGCGTCGGAGCGTCCGGGAAGGCAGAGCCAGGCCGAATCCTGACGATAATCGGGTGCGGCAGGAGTCTGGGCGAACAGCGGGATGGGGAGGGTCATCAGCAAGCCAATCAACATTGCCCCACCCAATGCCGTTCGGGCTGAGCCTGTCGAAGCCCCCTTCTTGTTGGCCGCGAGGTCCGAAAAGTAAGAAAAGCCCTTCGACAGGCTCAGGGCGAACGGAGATTTCCCGGCCATCAGATACATTTCGCTTCCCTTTCAAATTCAGTCGAACAGGCCGTCCTGCGCCGTTTTGGGCTGGGGCAGGCCGAGATGGGTCCAGGCGCGGCCGTTGAGGCAGCGGCCGCGGGCGGTCCGGGCGACGAGGCCCAATTGGATGAGGAAGGGCTCGATCACCTCCTCGATCGTGTCGCGAGGCTCGGAGAGGCCGGCGGCGAGGGTCTCGACCCCGACCGGCCCGCCTTTGTAGAGATCGGCGATCATCGTCAGGTAGCGGCGGTCCATCGCGTCGAGACCGAGCTGGTCGACCTCCATCCGGTTGAGCGCGGCGTCGGCGACCCTCGAATCGACCTCGCCGCCGTCCGACTGGGCGAAGTCGCGGACACGGCGGAGCAGCCGGCCGGCGATCCGCGGGGTGCCCCGCGAGCGGCGGGCGATCTCCCGGGCGCCGTCCTCGGTGAGCGCCAGGCCGAGCAGCCGGGCGGCTCGCCGTACGACCTGCTCGAGCTCCTCGACGGAGTAGAAAGTGAGCCGCACCGGGATCCCGAACCGGTCCCTCAACGGGGTGGTGATCAGGCCCTGGCGGGTGGTTGCGCCGACCAGGGTGAA
Source organism: Allosphingosinicella sp. (assembly GCA_036389015.1). Classification (GTDB taxonomy): domain Bacteria; phylum Pseudomonadota; class Alphaproteobacteria; order Sphingomonadales; family Sphingomonadaceae; genus Allosphingosinicella. Next base: position 31,051 of record DASVQS010000004.1, read on the forward strand.
TTTGGGCAGGTCGATCCGAACCGAGCGGGCCGAGGGGCCTTCGCCGATCATCAGGTCGAGGGCGCGGTCCTCCATCGCCGGGTAGAGGATCTCCTCGACCGCGGGCGCCAGGCGGTGGATCTCGTCGATGAACAGGACGTCGCCGTCCTCGAGATTGGTGAGCAAGGCGGCAAGGTCGCCCGACTTGGCGATGACCGGCCCCGAGGTGGCCCGGAAGCCGACGCCGAGCTCGCGGGCGATGATCTGGGCGAGCGTGGTCTTGCCGAGCCCGGGCGGGCCGAAGAAGAGAACGTGATCGAGCGCATCGCCCCGGCTCTTCGCAGCGTCGATGAAGATGCGCAGGTTCTCGCGCGCCGCCTTCTGGCCGACGAAATCGTCCAGCGTCTTGGGGCGCAAGGCGGCGTCGATATCCTCGGGACGACGATCCCCGCCTATGATCCGCTCTTGCTCCATTCGGGGAGCATTAGCCGAAGCCATCTTGCTGTCGAGCGGGTTTATCGTAGGCTGTCCTCCCCATAGCCAGATGGGGAGGGGGACCATGCGAAGCATGGTGGAGTGGTAACTGGCGCAGGCCTCTGCCAATTACCCCTCCACCACACTTCGTGTGGTCCCCCTCCCCACCGCTGCGCGGCAGGGAAGATTAGGAGGCTCGATGCACCGTCGCGAATTCCTGGCAACTTCGGGGGCAGCGGCCGCCCTGCTCGCCCTCCCCGCCCGCGCCCAGACAAAGCCTCGCGGCTCCGGCCCAGGCACCTTCTGGGTCGACGCTCAGGGCGGCGTCGACGGGTTCGAGGAGAAGGAGGGGCGGCTGGTGCCTTCCGCGGGGCTTATCGAGGCGGTGAAGGCGGGTTGGATCGACGTCGTCAGCCAGACGGTGGGCGAGGTCGGCAACGGCCCGGACCGGTTCCGCTCGGCGGTCGAGGGCATCGCCTTCATCGACCGCTTCGTCGCCGAGATGCCCTCGCTGTTCGTCAAGGCTCTCGGTGTCGCCGACCTTCGGGCGGCCAAGGCGGCGGGCAAGGTCGCGATCGTCTGCAATTTCCAGGACACCACCCCGCTCGAGGGCGACTCGAGCCGGGTCGCGACGTTCAGCGCGCTGGGGCTGCGAGTGCTCCAGCTGACCTACAACAAGCGCAACCTCGCCGGCGACGGCTGCCTCGAGCGGGCCAATGCCGGCCTTTCCGATTTCGGCCGTCAGGTAATCGCCGAGGTCGAGCGCAACAGGCTTCTGCTCGATCTCAGCCATTCCGGGCAGCGCACCACCGCCGAGGGTATCGTGGAAGCGAAACGGCCGCCGGCGATCACCCATACCGGGTGCCGCGACCTCGTCGACCTGCCCCGCAACCAGTACGACCGCGAGCTGCGGGCTTTGGCCGACAAGGGCGGAGTCGCCGGAATCTACCTGATGCCTTTCCTTCGCCTGAAGGGGCAGCCGGGGCGCGAGGACCTGATCCGCCACGTCGAGCACGCCGTGAAGGTCTGCGGCGAGGACCATGTCGGGATCGGCACCGATAATCCGCTGATGGGCTATGTGATCGACGACAAGGCTCGAAAGCAGCAGCGCGAATTCTTCGAGGACCGGAGCAAGCGTGGGATCGCGGCTCCGGGGGAGGCGGCGGACGTGTTCAATCTGGTCGAGGGCTATAACGAGGCGCCGCGCTATTCGAGGCTCGCCGACGACCTTGCCGCGCGAGGCTGGACGGCGGGGCGAATCAACAAGGTGCTGGGCGGGAATTTCATCCGGCTGTTCGGGGAAGTCTGGGGATAGCCGTCATCCCGGCGAACGCCGGGATCCCAACGGATGAAAGGCGCCGACGCTCTTCACCCACTGGGCCCCAGCCTTCGCTGGGGCGACGGATTTCAGCGTGCCGCCTTCTTCAGCGCCGCGCGGACCAGCGCATCGAGGGTCGCTTCGGGTCCGAGCTCCGCCTCCGCTTTCCCCACCGCGGCCGCCGCTTCGCCGGGGCGGAAGCCGAGGTTGAGCAAGGCCGAGACGGCGTCGGCGGCGGCGCTTCCCGGCGCGGGCGCTGACGAGGCGGCGCCGCCGAGGGCGAGGCTTCCGACCTTGTCCTTCAATTCGTGGACGATGCGCTGGGCGAGCTTGGGACCGACTCCGGGAGAGCGGGCGATCATCGCCGAATCGCCGCTCGCAACCGCCCGGTGGAGGTCGTCGCCCGGCAGGGTCGAGAGGATGGCGAGGGCGACCCGGGCGCCGACGCCCTGGACGGACGTCAGCAGCCTGAACCAGTCGCGCTCGTCGCCCGAGGCGAAGCCGATCAGGCGGATGTCGTCCTGGCTCACCTGCATCATGGTGTGGAGCACGATCTCGCCGCCGACCGGGCCGAGCGCGGCGAGAGTCCGGGTCGAGGCGAAGACGAGGTAGCCGACTCCGCCGACGTCGACCACGGCATGGTCGGCGGCGAAGCTGTCGAGCAGCCCGCGGAGCCTGGCGATCATGGGGTGGAGTGCTGGGGAAGAGGCATTCGCGTCCTATTATCCGTTCGGGCTGAGCTTGTCGAAGCCCTCCCCTCCCTGTCTCGAGAAGGAGTGAAGGCCTTCGACAGCTCAGGCCGAACGGTAGAGTTTGTGTCCCGGCGGATCACGCCACCCGCCGTGCCGTCGCCAGATGATGGGCATGGGTGATCGCCACCGCCAGAGCGTCCGCCGCGTCCGCACCCGTTATCTTCACCCCGGGCAGGAGCCGCTGGACCATCGCGTGGACCTGCGCCTTCTCGGCGCCGCCGGTGCCGACCACCGCCTTCTTGACCAGGCGGGCGGCATATTCGCCGACCCGAATGGAAAGGCTCGCCGCCGCGAGAAGGACGACCCCGCGCGCCTGGCCGAGCTTCAGGGTCGACTGCGGATTGTCGTTGACGAACACCTCCTCGACCGCGGCCGCCGTCGGCCGGTGCTCGGCAAGGACCGCCAGGAGGCGGCCGTGCAGCTCGACCAGGCGGGCGGGTAGCTCCGTCTTGGCGTCGGTCCGGATCTGGCCGTTGGCGACGTGGCTGAGGCGGTTACCCTCGGCCCGGATCACGCCCCAGCCGGTGCAGCCGAGCCCGGGATCGAGGCCGAGGATGATCAAAGCCGCTCCATCACCGCGTCCGGAACCTCGTAATTGCCCCAGACGGTCTGGACGTCGTCATCCTCCTCGAGCGCGTCGATCAGCTTCATCAGCTGGCCGGCGTCGTCGGCGCCGACCTCGACCTTCGTTCCCGGCCGCCAGGCGAGCTTGACGCTCTCGGGTGCGCCGAGCGAATCCTCGAGCGCCCTGGCGACTCCGTGGAGGTCCTCCTGGGCGGTCCAGATCTGGTGCCCGTCCTCGTCCGATTCGACGTCCTCGGCGCCGGCCTCGATCGCCGCCTCGAAGATCGAGTCGGCGCTTGCGGCGGAGGCGGGGTAGGCGACCAGGCCGAGCCGCTCGAAGCCGTGGCTGACCGAGCCGGACGCGCCGAGATTGCCGCCGTTCTTGGAGAAGGCGGTGCGCATGTTGGTCGCGGTGCGGTTGCGGTTGTCGGTCAGGGCCTCGACGATCAGGGCCACCCCGCCGGGGCCGAAGCCTTCGTAGCGAAGCTCCTCGTAATTCTCGGCGTCGCCGCCCGAGGCCTTGTCGATCGCCCGCTGGATATTGTCTTTGGGCATGGACTGGGCGCGGGCGGTGGTGACCGCGGCGCGGAGGCGGGCGTTGGCGTCCGGATCGGGAAGGCCCATCTTGGCCGCGACGGTGATCTCGCGCGAGAGCTTGGAGAAGAGGTTGGAGCGCTTCTTGTCCTGAGCGCCCTTGCGATACATGATGTTCTTGAACTTGCTGTGGCCGGCCATCTTCGCTCAGTCTTTTGGAGGGGGGCGGTGGTGAAGCCTCCCCCTAGCGTGAGGTCCGCGCGCGGCGCAACCGGCACGGCTTCGAGCCGAGCCACGCTTTGGCCGCGGCGAGCGCGTACACGGTCGGCTGGTCGGGCTGGATCGGGCCGCGATAGTCTCGGCCGGTGCGGTCGCGGACGAAGGCGGTGGTGATCACCAGCAGCGCTCCGTCGGGCAGCGGGAAGATCGAGTTGGAGGTGGTGAAGCCGCGGCTCGGAGCGCCGAAGCTGCGCGCGCCCGGGCGGCCGGCGAAGGCGATTGCGGTCATTTCCCCCGAGCTCGCCGTGCGCGGCCCGATCAGCACCGCCACCGGCGCCGACGCGTGGCGGAGGGCGAAAGCGGGGCGCTCGGCGGGGCCTTCCGGCCCGACCCGGATCTCGCCGCCGGAGCGGACCCAGCCTGCGAGCTGGCCGGACGGACGGCGGAAGGCGCCGAATGGAGCCTCGCCGAGCAGCGGATCGAGGCCGTTCAGCATCGGCCACATGTTGCCGCCGCCATTGTCGCGAAGATCCACGATCCAGCCGCACACGCCCTCCGCGTCCATCGCCCCCAGCGCCTCGCGCAGGGTTGCCGAGTAGCGCTTCGCCTCCTCCGGGCTGCCGAGGAAGCCGGGCAGTGCGACGAGGCCGTAGCGGCCGTCGATCCGCTCGTGGGTCGCCATCGTGACCGGCGGCAGCCCCGCGCCCGCGGCGCCCGGCGGCGGCCTCAGGAAGCTGTGCGGCTCATCGAGGGCTCGCAGAAGCCCGCGAATGGCCTCGTGGGCGGCGGCCAGGCCGGTGCTTCCGGCGACCGCGGCCTGGGCTTCGGCGGCGAGCCGAGGCCAGTTGGCGGAGCCGCTGTTGATATGGTTGTTGCGCAACAGGCCGATCGCCGCGGCGAGGTAGCGCTCGGGGTTGAGCTCCGAATCCGTGGGCGGCGCCGGCGAGGCGGGGCCGACGTCGGCCAGCCGCACCTCGTCCAGCCACACCCGCCCCGGTCCGGCGAGCAGAAGCCCGAAAGCGATCCGCTCCGCGTCGGGAGCGACGTCGCCCTCGATCGAATAGTCGGCCCAGTCGTCCGACCGGATCGGTCGGTCGCTCATATTGTCGAAGAAGCCCATCCGGCTCTGCGCGCGGTCGACGCGAAGCCAGAGGCCGACATGGGCGGCGGGCGGAGCCTCGGCTCGAACCGCAGCGGTCAGCCGGATCCGGCGGCCGCGATAGGCGCTCGCTTCGATCGAGTTGGTGACCGTTCCGAAGGACTGCGCATCCAGCGCGTCGGACGCCGGCTCGAGCCGGACGCTGGACCGGCCGCGGCTGGGGCGCTCGGCATCGACGACCGCGCGATAGACCGAAATGCGGCCTCCGGGGCCGGCGCCCGGGCGGACCGTGCCGCCCCAGCCCGGCGGCGGCGCACCGGGCGCACCCTCCTCGAAGCCCGGATTGGGAATCGGGATGGAGGCGACCTCGGCCAGGGACTGGCCGGCGAGGGCGCCCGCGGCGACGAAAAGCGACAAGGCTCGGCGCATCGGTCGACTCCTCGCGGGGCGGAGCGATCTTGTCGCCGCGAGCGGCGCCGGAGGCAAGCCCGCCTCAGTCCAGCCCCAGCGCCGCCTTGTACGTCTCGAGCAAAGCATCCGCTTCCTGGCGGTCGTGGGTTTCCATCTTGCGTAGTCGAACTATGGTCCGGATCGTCTTGGTGTCGTAGCCGCGCGACTTGGCTTCGCCGTAAACGTCCTTGACGTCGTCCGCGATCGCCTTCTTTTCCTCCTCCAGCCGCTCGATCCGCTCGATCAGCAGCCTCAGCTCGTCGGCCGCGATGGTGCCTTCCGCCATTTGATCCTTCTTCCATATCGGGGTTGAGCCGCGGCCTTACGGGCGGCTATGCGCGGCTTCAATGGCCAATTCGGAATCGCAGCCCAGCAAGTTCGTGCCGCGCAGCCGCAAGGTGCGGATCCTCGCAACGCTGGGTCCCGCCAGCAACACGCCGGAGATGATCCGCAAGCTCGCCGAGGCGGGCGCCGACGCCTTCCGGGTCAACATGAGCCACGGCACCCATGAGGATCACGCCCGGCTGATCGAGACGATCCGGGCGCTCGAGAAGGATCTCGACCGGCCCACGACCATCCTCGCCGACCTGCAGGGTCCCAAGCTCAGGGTCGGCAAGTTCGGAGGCGACGGCGGGGTCGAGCTGGAGAAGGGCCAGACCTTCGTCTTCGACCGCGACCATGCCGCGGGGACGTCGAAGCGGGTCGAGCTTCCCCATCGCGAGATTTTCGGCGGGGTCGAGAAGGGAACCCGCCTCCTGCTCGACGACGGCAAGCTCGTTCAGCGGGTGGTGAGCGCCACCGAGGACCGTATCGAGACCATCGTCGAAGTCGGCGGGCGGCTGTCGAACAACAAGGGAGTCAACGTCCCCGACGTGGTGCTTCCGCTGGCCGCGCTGACCGACAAGGACCGCGCCGACCTCGTCTTCGCGCTCGACCAGCATGTCGACTGGATCGCTTTGTCGTTCGTCCAGCGGCCCGAGGACGTCGCCGAGGCCCGGCGGCTGATCGCCGGCCGGGCGGCCCTTCTCGCAAAGATCGAGAAGCCCGCCGCGGTCGACCGGATCGACGGAATCCTCGAGCTGGCCGACGCGGTGATGGTCGCCCGCGGCGATCTCGGCGTCGAGCTTCCCCCGCAGGCGGTGCCACCGCTGCAGAAGATGATCGTCGAGGCGGCGCGGCGGATGGGCCGGCCGGTGGTGGTCGCGACCCAGATGCTCGAATCGATGATCAGCTCGCCGAGCCCGACCCGGGCCGAGGTCTCGGACGTCGCCACCGCCGTCTACGACGGCGCCGACGCGGTGATGCTTTCGGCGGAGAGCGCCTCGGGCCAATATCCGTGCGAGGCGGTGACGATGATGAACTCGATCGCGACCAGCGTCGAGGCCGACCCCAGCCACGCCGAGAGGGTCCACTTCACCCAGACCCTGCCCGATCCGACCACCGCCGACGCCATCGCCCAGGCGGCGAACACGATGGTGGGAACGGTCGGAGCGGCGGCGATCGTCTGCTTCACCAGCTCGGGCTCGACGGCCCGGCGGCTGTCGCGCGAGCGGCCCTCGGTGCCCCTGCTGGTCCTCACGCCCTCGCTTCGAACCGCGCGCAAGCTCGGCATATTGTGGGGCGCGCACGGCGTCCGCACCCGCGACATCGCCAATTTCGAGGAGATGATCGCCAAGGCCAAAAGAATGGCGCTTCGCCACGGCGTTGCAAGAGGCGGCGACAGGATCGTCATCATCGCCGGAGTGCCGTTCGGGACTCCGGGCTCGACCAACGTCATCCATATCGTGCGGCTGGTCGGGGACGAGCTCGAGCGGCACCGCAAGACCCAGGAGAAGCTCCACTAGCGTAAATTCCTCCCCGCGATTTCGCGGGGAGGGGGACCGCGCGAAGCGCGGTGGAGGGGTTCTTCTGAAGTCCGTAAGTCCCCTCCACCATGCTTCGCATGGTCCCCCTCCCCTGCAAATGCAGGGGAGGAGTTCAGCTCCTCACCCCGGCAGCAAATCGAAGGCGATCGTCGTCCGCCGCTCCTCCGTCCGGAACGGCACCGTCCCGTGCCACATGTACGAGGGGAAGAGCACCAGCCGCCCGGGCTTCGGCCGGACGAAACGCTCGGCCGGCAGCTCGGGCACCGTCGGGAACGGCGGCTGCCCGAGGCGGAGCCAACCCTCCCGCCCCTCGCGCTCGAGCGCGGAGTCCGGGGTCTCGACGTAGAAAGCCGAGGAGATCCAGCCTTGGTGGTGCATGTGATCGAGGTGGAATCCCCCCGGCCGAAGCCGGACCGACCAGGCGCCGACGATCCGGTATCCGCCGACGTTGCGGCGGCGAAGCGGATCCGCGCCCGTGCCGAGCCTGGCCAGATGCTCCCGAACCGGAGCGTCGATGGCCTTGAAGAAAGCCTGGATGGCCGGGTCGTTCGAGCCCGACAGGCGATAGGTGGTCTGGGTGCCGTGGCGAAGCGACTGAGCCGAGGGATGCTCGGCCATGACATGGTGCTTGTCCAGCGCGGCGCCCAGGTCCTGAAGGAATTCGGCCTCGGTCCCCCAGCCCGCCGGGGGCCGCAACTCGTAGACCCCCACCATGGATTCGTAATCGCAAAGCTCGGCGTAGAGCGGGTCGCCCGCCGCGCGTGCCGCCGTTGCGGACCAGGCGAGCACCGACTGGTCCAATGGCGCGAGGTCCAGCGCCTTGCGCATGCTCAGCAGCGCCGAATCGGCCCGGCCGAGGGCAAGGCTGACGATGGCCGACTGGACGAGAGCGGCGGTGTCGCGAGGCGCCAGCGCCTCGCCGCGCCGGGCGTGGCGCTCGGCGTCGCCGAGCCGGCCGGCCTCCAGAGCCGCTTGCGCCGCTCCGAGGGCCAGCGCGAGATCGTCCGGCAGATGCCCGGCCGCGCGGTCGAGTAGGTCGGCGGCCTGTCCCGCGCGCCCCGTCGACGCGAGCAGCTTCGCCTTGACGAGCAGGAGCGACGCGGGCGGCGCTCCGGCGTGGAAAGCCTGATCGAGCACGGCCTGGGCCGCGGCCACGTCGCCTCGAGCCATCCACAGGAAATCGGCGCGCTCGGCGGCGATGGTCGGAAGATCGGGCGCTCGCCGCGCCGCTTCCAGATAGGCGGCCTCGGCGGCGGCGGGATCGCCGCAGGCGACGTGGGCGCGCGCCTTCACCTGCCAGCTGAGCGGCGAATCGAGGCCGACCGCAAAGCCTTTCGCGAGCGCCTCGAGGGCCTCCTCGCCGCGTCCCAGCTCGCCGAGAGTCGTCGCCAGATTGTGCCAGGCGACGCCGCTCCTCGGAAAGGCCGCGGCGGCCTTCTGGTCGATCAGGAGCGCCTCGTCGTGCCGCTGCGACTGCCTGAGCGCCGCCGAATGGAGCGCGAGGGCGCCGTGGCCGGCACCGGCGATCCCGACGAGGCGGGTGCTGATCCCGAGAGCCTCCTCGACCCGCCCCTCCTGGAGCAGCGAGTAAGCGCGCTCGATGTCGTCGTTGCTCACGCGGTCGGCTCCAATATCGTCACCCTGAATCGGTTTCAGGGATCAGGTCTCCATCCGCATCGCTGCTCGAAACTGGACGCTGAAACAAGTTCAGCATGACGGCGATAGTCAGACCCGGGTCACGCCTCCATCAGCCCGGGCACTTCGTCCAGCAGCTCACGGGCGAGGAAGCCGATCCGGCCGATCCGCTGCGCGAGCCTCCGGCCGGCCTCGCCGTGGAGATGGACGCCCCAGAGCGCCGCGGTCAGCGGGTCGGCCCCCCGCGCGGCGAGCCCGCCGACGATCCCGGCGAGCGCGTCGCCCGAGCCGGAGGTGGCGAGGCCGACTCCCCCGCCGGTGAAGCGGAAGGCGCGGCCGTCCGGGGCAACGATATAGCTATACTGGCCCTTGATCAGGGCGACCGCTCCGAACGTCTCCGCGGCGCGGCGGGCGGCGGCGAGCGGGTCGGCCTCGACCGCCTCGGGCTCGCATTCGAGCAGGCGCGCCATCTCGCGCGAATGGGGCAGCAGGATCGCTCCGCCCGGCCAGGCGCGCAATGCCCCGGCCCTCGGCGCGAGGCTGCCGAGCACCGCGGCGTCTAGCACCAGCGGCGAGTCGAGACGGCTCGCAAGCAGCGAATCGAGCAGAGCGTCCAGGGGCGGGCCGTGCTGGAGGCCGCAGCCGATCACCGTCGCCTGGGCCCCCTCGGCCAACTCCAGCAGCGGCGCTGTCGCGTCGGCAGCGATGCAGCCCTCGTCCGTCTCGGCACAGCCGATGACTCGCGCTTCTGGCACGGCGACGCCGAGCAGTGCAGCGACGCTTGCCCCGGTGGCGATCTGGAGCTTGCCCGCCCCCGCTCGAAGCCCTCCGGTCCCGGCCAGCAGGGCGGCGCCGGCAAGCTCGCGGCTCCCGGCGATCACGAGCAGGCGCCCGCGCTCCTCCTTGTCGCCGTCCTCGGGATGGTCGGGAAGCGGGAAGCGCCGGAGGAGATCGCAGTCCAGTATCTCGAAATCGCTCACCGCGCGGCGACCATCGCGTCGGGCTCGGAGGTAATTGGGGCGTCCTCCTCGATGAGGGGCGCGGCGAAATTGTAGCAGACCAATTTGGGCACGCAGGCTTTCTCCTCGTCGGGCTCGAACGCATATTGGAGGAGGCCGCAATTGACGACGTCGCCTTCCTTGTCGATCGCCAGGATCTGCGCCTCGTCGAGCTCCTCCAATATGTAGCGGAAGCAGAGCACGACGACCTGGTGGCAGACGATCAGCACCCGCCGGTCGGCATGGTGGAGGCTGACCGTGTCGAGAGCGCTCCTCAGCCGAAGGATGACGTCGGCCCAGCTCTCGCCGCCGGGCGGGCGGTGGTAGAATTTGCCGAGCAGGCTGCGCTGCTCGGCCTGTTCGGGGAATTTCTCGCGCACTCCGGCTGTGGTCAGCCGGTCCCACAGGCCGAACTCGCGCTCGCGCAGGCGTTCGTCCTTTACGGGGCCCTTGGTCCCGGAAGCGACCCCGCCGGCGTGGCAGATGGCGGCGGCGGTCTGCTGGGCCCGGACATAGGGGGAGGTGAGGACGATTTCGGGCCGCTCGGCCTCCGGCAGTGCCGCGAACCAGCGGCCGAGGGCGTCGGCCTGGCGATGGCCGAGCTCGCTCAAGGGCACGTCGACGTCGCGAATATCGAGGTCGATCACCCCGAGCCCCGCCGCGTCGGCGGCGTCGCGCGCGACGTTGCCGGCGCTCTGCCCGTGGCGGACGATCCACAGCTTGGCGGGCCATCTTTGTCGCATCGCCGAAATGAAAAGCGCGACGGGGACGGAAGTTGCCTCCCCATCGCAAAGCGATGGGGAGGGGGACCATGCGAAGCATGGTGGAGGGGTAGCTGGCAGGGGCCTGCGCCATTACCCCTCCACCACCCTTCGGGTGGTCCCCCTCCCCATCCTGCGGATGGGGAGGCAGAAATTAAAGCAGCCCCTCGCTCTCCAGCCGACGCCGCAAATCCTCCGCGCCCGTGAACAGATACCCACGCATCCCCACCGCTTCGGCGCCCTCGACGTTGATCTTGCGGTCGTCTACGAACAGGGCCTGGTCCCGCCTCAGGCCGAAGCGGTCGAGGGCGAGATAGTAGATGACCGGATCGGGCTTGAGCAGCTTCACCTCACCCGAGACGACGATGTCGCGGAAGCGGCTGAAGAAGGCGTCCTCCCGCGCCCGGAACGGGGCCCAGAAGTCGGCGGAGAAATTGGTGATGGCGAAGAGCGGCACGCCCCGCTCGTCCAGCGCCTCGACGATGGCGTGAACGCCCGGCACCGGGTCGCTGATCGTCTCGCCGAACCGCTCGCCCCAGGCGGCGATGTAGGCGGCGTAATCGGGAAATTTCTCGGAGAGCTCGGCCGCCGCCTCGTCGAACGGGCGGCCGCCGTCGAGCGTGTCGTGCCAGCCCCACAGGTCCACGTCCTCGATGAAGCGCAGCCGGGCCTCGTCCTCGGGAAGCTGGCGGGCGAGGAAGGATTCGGGATCCCAGCCGTAGAGGACGTTGCCGACGTCGAAGATGACGGTGGTTGGTCCTTCGATACGGGGCTTCGGCAAGCTCAGCCCCTACTCAGGATGAGCGAGAGGATAGCCGCAACCGCTCATCCTGAGGAGCCGTTGAGCCTGCCGAAACGGCGTCTCGAAGGACGTCAGCCCTGGCGCGCCTTGAAGCGGCGGTTGGTCTTGTTGATGACGTAGGTACGGCCCCGGCGGCGGATCACGCGGCAGTCGCGGTGGCGCGACTTGAGGGACTTCAGGGAATTGCGGATCTTCATGGCCTGGAACGCCTGCCTGTCTCGTCGAAATGTCTGCTGGAAAAGCGAGGCGCTCACCTAGGGGGACGGGGCTTTCAAGTCAAGCTTGACGGACGGCGTCCCAAGGCGGCCGCTTCAGTCCGATCCCGTCTCCGGCTCAAGCACCCCGCCCGCGACCAGCCGGCCCACGAGGGCCGCTTTGACCTCGAGCGACGCGGCGCCGGGAAGGTCGCGAACCCGGAACCGGACCGTATCCCGGATGAACCGCAACTCCCCCTCCACACCGGGGTGGACGGCGAGGTGGTCGCCCGGGAACGCGAAATCGATCAGGTCCCCGGTCCGGCGAAGATGGAAGATGGCGAGCGGCGAATGGCGGACCCAGGTTTCGGCGGACAGGCCGGGCACCTGCCCGGGCCGGGGAAGCGCCGGCAAGGCGCTGACGAAGCGGGACGATTGATGCTCGATCGCCGCCTCGACGAAATCGCCGGAACGGCATTGCCCGGCCAGGCGCTCAAGGCCGCGCAAAGCGCGCTCGGGAAGACCGCCGAGGCCGTCGTCGATGCGCTCCACCGCCGTCTCGCGCCATGACCGGTCCAGGTCGGACATCAGGTCCACGGCGGCAATCAGGACGTCGCGCAGGGTCTTCGGCACGAACAGCACCGCCAGGTGGAGCGATTCGGAGGTGGACTCCACCGTGTGTGGAGTTCCTCTCGGGATGTAGAGCAGGTCGCCGGGCCCGACGTCGATCACCCGGTGCCGGGGCAGGCTCGGAAGCGGTTCGCCGAAATGCCGCCAGTTGTTCTGAAGCCCGGGCGGGTCGGTCGAAACGTACCAGCGCTTGCGGCCGTGAAGCTGGACGGCCAGATTGTCGCGATTGTCGTAGTGGACGATCGCCCCGGCGCCGGCCTTGCTCCAGAACAGGGATGCGTCGACCGGCTGATGAAGCAGGCGCTCGAGCGCCCGCCCGAACCGCCTCAGCCGCGGCGAGAGCGGGATCACCTCCGGTATGCGGACCGTGTAATCCCGCTCATGGTAGGCCTCGATCAGCGCCCGGAACCCGGCCGCGTCCGCGACCTTGCGCGCCCCGGGCGGGGGCTGGGCCGCGTTGACGCCATGGCAATCGAGCCGGTCCGAATGGCTCGAATGCGCGCTGAGCGCGGTCGCGACCGGATCGTCGCCGAACAGCGCCGCCCGTTCATGGCCGGGACCGCCCGAGGCATCCAGGACTCCGCGCCCGAGGGCAGCGAAGAACGTGTCGAGGGGAATCGGATCGAGGACGGCTCGCAGGACCGCTTCGGCTTCTTCGACATTCATGGCGCGACCGTAACGTAATTCCCCGAAAGCGGGAATCCCGCGGCGCGCGAGCGGACGAGGCGTCAGCTCCGCTCCGCGAGCTTGCGCTCCCAGGCCAGCGCATGGGCGACGATCGTGTCGAGATCGTCGAGCTTGGGCCGCCAGGGCAAAGTGGCGAGGATTCGGCCGTTGTCCGCCACCAGCGCGTCGGGATCGCCGGCCCGCCGAGGCTCCAGCCGCCGCTCGACCCGCAGGTTGGTGACCCGGTCGACCGCGTCGAGCACTTCGAGAACGGAGAAGCCGCGGCCGTAGCCGCAATTCATGATGTGGCTGGTGGTCGGATCCTCGACCAGCCTGGCGAGCGCGTCGACATGGGCGGCCGCGAGGTCGCTGACATGGATGTAGTCGCGCACCCCGGTTCCGTCCGGCGTGTCGTAATCGGTGCCGTAGACCGAGACGGCCGCCCTCTTGCCGGTCGCGGCCTCCACCGCGACCTTGATCAGGTGGGTCGCTCCGGCGGTCGACTGGCCGGAGCGCCCCTGCGGGTCGGCGCCGGCGACGTTGAAATAGCGAAGCGCGCAATAATTGAGCGGGTGGGCGAAGGCGGTGTCGGCGAGCATCCGCTCGGTCATCAGCTTGGACCAGCCGTAGGGATTGATCGGCTGGGTCCGGGACGTCTCGACGACCGGCACCTGCTCGGGAATTCCGTAGGTCGCGGCGGTCGAGGAGAAGATGAAGTGGCGGACCCCGCCCTTCACCGCGCTCTCGATCAGCGAACGGCTCTTCACCGTATTGTTCTCATAATATTTGAGCGGCTGCTCGACCGATTCGGGCACCACGATCGAGCCCGCGAAATGTATGATTGCGCCGATCTCATGCTCTTCGATCAGCCGGCCGACGAGCGCCTGGTCGGCGATGTCGCCCTCGACGAAGGCCGCCTCGTCGGGAACAGCCCAGCGGAAGCCGGTGGTGAGGTTGTCGATGACCACCACCTTCCAGCCCGAATCGAGCAGGGCGAGCACGGCATGGCTGCCGATATAGCCGGCGCCGCCGGTCACGAGCACGGTGGGCTTGTTCATCTAAGCACTTCCCTCAAGGAACCCTAATGCGGCAAAGAGCGCTGAACGGATCGTTGCAGCGCCCACACGATCCGGGGCGCTAGACCAAGAGGTGCCGGGATGAAAACAGCTTTTCTGCGCAGCGCCCCACTCCTGCTGGCGGCGGCGCTCGCCGCCTGCGCCGGCGGCGGCGGCAAGGTGAGGCCGGCGGCCGGCGGAATCGACGTCGCCCGCTTCCACTTGGGCGAGCCGGTCGCCCGGGCGCAGATCGCGATCGAGCCGTTCGACAAGGCGGACTCCAACCGTCCCGAATATCCGGCCTACGCCGCCGCCGTCGGGCGCCAGCTGAGCCGGCTCGGATGGACTGTGGTGCCGACGACGACGGGCTCCGAGCAGGTCGCCCTGATCGACCTCGAGCAGGGCAGCCGCGAGGCGGTGGCGGCGCTGAGCGCGGCCCGGATCGGCCGCGGCCTCTCGGCGACGGTGCCGGCGGGAACCTCGGCCAACGTCACCGCGAGCCTTCTCGAAGTCGCCATCCGCCGGCGTTCGGACGGCACCGTCTTCTGGGAAGGCCGGGCGGTCGGCGAGGCGCCCACCGGAAGCGCCGAGGCCGCCCGGACCGCCGTAGTCGAGCGGCTCGCCGAAGCGCTGTTTCGGGACTTCCCCGGGGAGTCGGGCCGCACTATCAGGGTTCGATGACCCTATCCGTTACAAGCCCCTTCGATGGCGGCAACATTCGCACGGTCGCCGTTGAGGGCGACCGGATCGACCTCGAAATCGCCAGGGACCACAATTCCGAATTCTACCAATGGTTCTATTTCCGCCTGACCGGCGGCGCGGGACGGACGGTGGAGCTGCGGATCCTGAACTGCGCCGGGGCCGCCTACCCTCTCGGCTGGCAGAATTACCGAGCCTGCATGTCGCTCGACCGCGAGGAATGGCAGCGGGTCGAGACCAGCTATGAGGGCGGCATCCTGACCATCCGCGTCACTCCGCCGTCGAACAGCGTCTGGTTCGCCTATTTCGCCCCTTACACGATGGAGCGGCACCACGATCTCGTCGCCTCGGTCGCCGGACATCCGCTCGTCGAGCATCGCTCGCTCGGCCAGACCCTGGACGGCCAGGAAATGGACTATTTCCGGATCGGCGACGGGCCCCTCCAGGTCTGGCTCTACGCCCGCCAGCATCCCGGCGAGACGATGGCCGAATGGTGGATGGAAGGCGCGCTCGACCGCCTTCTCGACGAGGCCGACCCGGTCGCCCGCCGGCTGCTCGCCAAGGCGACCTTCCACATCGTCCCGAACATGAATCCCGACGGGTCGAGGCGCGGCCATCTGCGCACCAACGCGGTCGGCACCAACCTCAACCGCGAATGGCACGAGCCGAGCCCCGAGCGAAGCCCGGAAGTGCTCTGCGTCAGGAACGAGATGGACCGCACAGGGGTCGATTTCGCGATGGACGTCCATGGCGACGAGGCGATCCCGGCCAACTTCCTCGCCGGCTTCGAGGGCATCCCGAGCTGGAACGAGGCTCAGCAGAAGCGCTTCGAGCGCTTCGCGCAGGAGCTGGTCCGCTTCTCGCCCGATTTCCAGACCCGGAAGGGCTATGAAATAGCGAAACCGGGCGAGGCAAACATGTCGATGTCGACCTCTCAGCTCGCCGAACGCTATGGCGCCGTCTCGATGACCTTGGAGATGCCGTTCAAGGACAACGAAGACCTTCCCGACCCGCGTCGCGGCTGGTCCCCGGAGCGAAGCGCCCTTTTGGCGCGGGCGTGCCTCGACGCGCTCCACGCGATCATCGACGAGCTTCCGGGAAAGACGCGGTAACGACGCACCCCATCCGTTCGCCCTGAGCCCGGCGAAGGGCCTTTTTTCCTTGAAACGGAAGGGAAGGGCTTCGACAGGCTCAGCCCGAACGGAGAAGTGGAAGACCCGATGCCGACCCTCGTCCTCATCCGCCACGGCCAGTCGGCGTGGAACCTCGAGAATCGATTCACCGGCTGGTGGGACGTCGACGTCACCGCGAAGGGGGCGCAGGAGGCCCGGCTCGCCGGCGAGCTGATGGCGGCCAGGGGCCTCGACTTCGATCTTTGCTTCACCAGCCTCCAGACCCGGGCGATCAAGACCCTCGACCTGGCGCTCGAGGCGATGGGGCGGCTGTGGCTTCCGGTGGAGAAGGACTGGCGCCTTAACGAGCGCCATTATGGGGGACTCACCGGCCTCAACAAGGCCGAGACGGCGGCCAGGCACGGCGACGAGCAAGTCCGGATCTGGCGCCGTTCGTTCGACATTCCGCCGCCGCCGATGGCGGCCGACAGCCCCTACGATCTCTCGGCGGACCGGCGTTATGCGGGGATCGAGGTGCCGCGCGCCGAGAGCCTCAAGGACACGATCGAGCGGGTGCTGCCTTATTGGGAAGGCCGGATCGCGCCGGCGCTTCGGGAGGGGCGGAGGGTGCTGATCTCCGCCCACGGCAATTCGCTGAGGGCACTGGTCAAGCATCTGTCGAACATCCCGGACTCGGAGATTACCGGCCTCGAGATCCCGACGGGGCAGCCGATCGTCTACGAGCTGGGCGAGGGGCTGGCGGCGAGGGACCGTTATTATCTGAGCGAGCGGTAACGACCTCCGCTCCCTGCAAGGGAGGGGCTGGGGGTGGGTAGGCGAGCGCAGCGAGACTTTTGCTGAGTCGGAGTTTCGGCCACCTTCGGCGGACCCACCCCCGGCCCCTCCCTTTCAGGGAGGGAGATTCTTCACCCCTCCGCCCGCGCCAGCGCCTGGTTGCGCTCGGCCCTGGCGAGGACGTCGTTGAGCTTGTCGCCGGGGAGGATTCCGGTCGTCGCGACCGCCGATTCGAGCTTCACCTTGGCATGGCCGAGGTCGAGCGGATTGTCGCGGATGCAGCGGGCGAGGCGTTCGCCCGTGTCGATCGCGCTGTCGAGGTCGAGATGGTCGAGGATGAGGTCGAACCGCGCCTCGCCGGTGCGGGCAAGGATGTCGGTCGAGCGGATCAGCCCGCAGAGCAGTCGCGCGACGTGGACGAGGGCCGCGTCGGCGGCGAAATGGCCGTGGCGTTCGTGGATTTCGGCGACGTTGGTAAGCTCGATCCCGACGACCGCGGCGCTCGTTCCGTGGCGCTCGGCGAGGCCGACGACTCGTTCCAGCTCGGTGCGGAAGCGGAGCGCGGTGGGCAGCGGGGTGAGGCTGTCGCTTTCGACCCTGCGCTCGAGATCGCTGATCCGCTGCTGGGCCTCGGCAAGGGCGGCGCGCAGGAGGGCGTTCTCGTCGGAGGTCTCGACCGGAATGCCGGCAAAGTCTGAGGCGTGCTTGGACATGGGTACAGCATAGCGCCTTCTGGTTAAGCAAAAACGAAGCTCTGGCCTCCCCGCCCGCGCCCCGATAGAGGAGCGAGGATGGCCGAGGTCGGGATCATCATGGGCAGCCGGTCCGACTGGGAGACGATGCGCCATGCCGGCGAGATGCTCGACGCTCTGGAAGTGGGCTATGAGACCAAGGTCGTCTCCGCCCACCGGACGCCCGAGCGGCTCTACGATTACGCCCGGAGCGCCGCCGGACGGGGGCTCAAGGTGATCGTCGCCGGCGCCGGCGGAGCGGCCCACCTGCCCGGAATGGCGGCGTCGATGACCCGCCTGCCGGTGCTCGGGGTGCCCGTCCGCTCCAAGGCGCTCGACGGTCTCGACAGCCTTCTCTCCATCGTCCAGATGCCGGCCGGAGTGCCGGTCGGGACCCTCGCCATCGGCCAGGCCGGGGCGAGCAATGCCGGCCTCCTCGCCGCCTCGATCCTCGCTCTGTCGGACGAGGCCCTCGCCCGCCGGCTCGAGGCGTGGCGGCAGCGGCAGACGGACGGCGTCGCCGAAACGCCCGAATGACGGCGGCCGAATGATCCTGGCGCCGGGCTCGACCATCGGCATCGTCGGCGGCGGGCAGCTCGGCCGGATGCTGGCGATGGCGGCGGCCCGGCTCGGCTACAGATGCCATATCTACGCGCCGGACGAGTCGCCGCCCGCGGCCGAGGTCGCCGCCGACTTCACCCGAGGCGCCTGGGAGGACGAGTCGGCGCTCGCCGCCTTCGGCCGGAGCGTCGACGTCGCCACCTACGAGTTCGAGAATATCGCGGCGGCGCCGCTGGCCGCGCTCGCCGCCGAGGTGCCGCTCCATCCGCCCGCCGAGGCGCTCGCGGTGGCTCAGGACCGGCTGAGCGAGAAGAGCTTCATAGCCAGGCTCGGCGGCTCGCCGGCGCCGTTCCGCCCGGTGGACGACCGCTCCCGACTGGATGAGGCCTTGGCCGCGCTCGGCGCGCCAGCGGTGCTGAAGACAAGGCGCTTCGGCTATGACGGCAAGGGTCAGGCCCGGATCATGAGGCCGAGCGAGGCGGATGACGCGTGGAAGACGGTTCGCGGCGCTCCGTCGGTCCTCGAAGCCTTCATCGCCTTCGACTCGGAATTCTCGATCCTTCTGTGCCGCGGCGCCGACGGCGAGATCGTCAGCTGGCCCGCGCCGCGCAACACGCATGAAGGCGGGGTGTTGCGCCGCTCCGTCGTGCCCGTCGACGGGCTGGCCGCGCAGGTGGCCGAGGCGGAAGCGCTCGCCCGGGCCGCCGCCGAGGCACTCGATTATGTCGGCGTGCTGGCGCTGGAATATTTCGCAACGCCCGAGGGGCCCTTGTTCAACGAGATGGCGCCGCGGGTCCACAACAGCGGCCACTGGACGATCGAGGGCTCGGTCACGTCGCAGTTCGAGAATCATCTGCGGGCGATATGCGGGCTTCCGCTCGGCGCTACGGGCCTGACCGGTGCCCGGGTGGAGATGGAGAATCTGATCGGCGGCGAGGCGGAAGGGTGGCCCGAGATCCTCGCCGAGCCGGCGGCGCACCTCCACCTCTACGGAAAGGGCGAGGCGCGGCCCGGCCGCAAGATGGGGCACATGACGCGGGTGTTTCGCTGACGGCTAAGACCCCTCTCCCGTTTTTACGGGAGAGGAGGAAAGGCTTCACTTCGGCTGCACTTCCTCGACCGGAAGGCCGAGCCCCTTGAGCTGCGGCCTCACCTTGGCGGCGTCCCCGACAACCACCCAGACCATCTTCTTGGGATCGATCACCTTGCGCGCCGCCTGGTCGATCGTGCTGACCGTCATTCCGCGATAGCGGTCGGCGATCGTCTCCCAATAATCGTCGGGACGATGGTAGAGCGCGTTCGAGCGGAGCGCGTTCAGGACCGCTCCCGACGTCTCGAACTGGCCGGCGAGCTGGCGGGTGTTGCCGTTGATCACCCGGCCGAGCTCGACGTCGCTCACGCCCTTGGGACCGAGAAAGCCGGACACCTGATCCATCAGCGCCCGGATCGCCGGGCCCGTCTTGTCCGACTGGACGGGGGCGGTGATCAGGTAGGGGACGATCTGCTCGCGCATGCCGATGTTGCTTCGCGAGCCGTAGGACCAGCCCTTGGTCTCGCGCAGGTCCATGTTGATCCGCGACAGGAAGTTGCCGCCGAGCACCTCGTTCGCCGCATTGAGAGTCAGGACGTCGTCGGTGCCCCGCACCGGCAGCACCGTGCCCGCGAGGATCAGCGACTGCGGCGACTGGGGACGGTTGACGAGGACGATCCGGGGCTTCGGAGCCGGTGGGACGGCGGCGAAGTTCTTCGTCCCCTTCGGCGCCGCCGGCGGGGCCCAGTTGCCGAACCGCGCCTCGAGCTGCGGCACCAGCTCGGCGAGCGGCAGGTCGCCGACCGCGAAGATCGTGGCGTTGTCGGGCCGGATCCAACTCTGGTGGAAGCGGATCAGATCGTCGCGGGTAAGCCGGGCGATCACCTGCTTGTCGCCGAGCCCGGAAGACGGCCGCCCATAGGGATGGCTCGCTCCGAACAGCAGGGGCGGCAGCACCCGGGCGCCGAGCCCGCTCGGCTCGCTCAGCTCCTGATCGATGGCGGAAAGCTGCTGAGCGCGAAGCCGCTCGACCTCGCCGGGCTCGAAGGCCGGGTTGCGAATGATGTCGGCGAGCAGATCGAGCGAGGGCCCGAGATTGGGAGTCAGCGCCGCCAGGCTCACCGCGGTCCGGTCGAGCGAGGTTTCCGGTCCGATCGCCGCGCCGAGCCGCTCCTGCTCCTCGGCGATCTGGATCGAGTTGCGGCTGGTCGTGCCCTCCTCGAGCAGGCTCAGCATCAGCGACTGGGTGCCGAGCGCATCGGCCGGATCGGCCGCGACCCCGGCGTCGAACTCGATCGCCACGCGGACGACCGGAACCGCGGTCCGGCGGGCGTAGACGACGGGGATTCCGTTCGACAGTCGGGCGCGCTCGATATCCGGGAAGTCGAGGTTGGAGATCTCGCCGACCTCGGGCATCGGGATCTTCTGGAAAGAAAGCGGCTCCGGCGAATTCCCGTCCGGAGCGACGAAGGGCAAGGGCGCCATCGGCTTCTCGCCCGGCTCGGGCTGGCGATAGTAGCGCGGCCGCTGGCTGGCGGCGCCGCCGCGCGAGCCCTTGGCCTCCTCATAGGCCTTGCGCTCGCCAGGCTCGACCCGGAGCGCGTAGACCGGGCGGGTCAGCCACTTCTGCATCGCCGCCTTGACGGTGGCGGGGGTGACCCGACCGTAGGCGAGGAGCTGCTTCTTGTAGAAATCGGGATCGTTGGCGTAGAGCGCGCCCTCGGCGAGGGCGACGGCCTTGCCGCCGAAACCGCCGACCTGCTCGAGCCCGCGGATCCGGCCGGCGACGTCGGTCATCACGACCCGCTGGACCTCGTCCTCGGTCGGCCCGTTGGCGATCAGGTCGGCAACGATCTGGTCGAGCCGCGCGCCGACCTTATCGGCATCCTCGCCCGGCTTCACGTCGACCTGGATCTCGAACTGGCTGACCCGGTGGAAGGGCAGGATGTAGGCACGCACCCCGACCGCCGTCTGGTCCTTGCGGACCAGCTCGTTGTCGAGCCTCGAGCTGGAGAGCCCGCCGAGAACGCCCGCCGCGACGTCGAGCTGGACCGCCGCGTCGTCGAGCATGCCCGGCACGACCCAGTTGCGATAGAGCCGGGTGTTGGCGACCCGGTCGGTCATCACCTCGACCTTGGGCGCCGGCAACGTCGGCACGTCGGCTTTGGCGGGCGTGTTGACGGGGCCGCGCGGGATCGAGCCGAAATGCTTCTCGACCATCGGCCGGACCTCGGCGGCGGAGACGTCGCCCGCGATGACGAGCACGGCGTTGTTGGGGCCGTACCTCGAGCGGAACCAGTTCTTCACGTCCTCGAGCGAGGCCGAATCCAGATCGGCCATCGAGCCGATGGTGGAGTGATGATAGGGATGCCCTTCGGGGAAGAGCGCCTCGAGCTGGGCATATTCGACGAGTCCGTAGGGCTCGTTGTCGCCCTGGCGCTTCTCGTTCTGGACGACTCCGATCTGGTTGGTGAGCTTCTCCTGGGTGATCGCTCCGAGCAGATGGCCCATTCGGTCCGCCTCGAGGAACAGGCCGCGCTCGAGCGCGGGCCGGGGCACGGTCTGGAAATAATTGGTGCGGTCGAACCAGGTGGTGCCGTTGAAATCGGTCGCTCCGATCTCGCGCAGCGGCTCGAAATAATCGCCGGGCGAATTTTCCGAGCCGTTGAACATCAGATGCTCGAACAGATGGGCGAAGCCGGTCTTGCCCTTCGGCTCGTCCTTCGAGCCGACATTGTACCAGATGGAGATCGCCACGACCGGCGCCTTGCGGTCCTCGTGGACGACGACTCTCAGGCCATTGTCGAGCGTGAACTGCTCGTAGGGAATGTCGATCCGGCGAACGAGCTGAGCGATCGGAACCGGCCCAGCGGGCGCGGCTTCGGGAGCGGCCGCAGCGGCCGGCGGGGCCTCCGAGACGCTGGCGACCTCGTCGGGACCGGTCGAGGCGCAGCCGGCGACCGCAAAAGCGAAAGAGAGCGCAAGGGGGAGCAGCAAGCGGCGCATTTCGGCAGTCCTTCCCGAGTCTTATTCGCGCCGGCACTAAGCCGTCCGGTTTGGCCGCGCAAGTTGCGGCGAGGGGCAGGCTCAACTCTCTCGTCATTCCCGAGAACGCGGCAATCCGGCGCGGACCGCGGCCTGGATTCCCGCTCTCGCGGGAATGACGGCGGCGGCAGCGCTTTTGACGCGTCCGCGATCTGCTGTAGGAGGGCCGACCCTCCAGACGGCCAGGATTCCACATGCGCTTCGACAGCTTCGGCCTCGCCCTTCTCGCCCTCGCCCTCGCCGCCCCGGCTCCCGCGGAGCCGCCCACATTTCCGCCGGAAAGCTTCCGAAGCCACGTCGTCTTCCTCGCCGACGACAAGCTCGAGGGGCGGGACACCGGGAGCCGCGGCTACGAGCTCGCGGCTCTCTACGTGGCCAGCCGGTTCGAAGCTCTGGGCCTGAAGCCGGCGGGACGGGACGGCTGGTACCAGCCGGTCCCGTTCCTCGAATCGCGCCTCTCCGGCGAGCCCGCCTTCCTCGCCGTCGGCGGCCGCCGCTTCGCTCACGGGCAGGCGGTCGTCCTGTCCCCGACCCCCGACTCAGCGCCGGTGTCGATCGACGCCCCGGCGGTCTTCGTCGGCTACGGCCTCGAGGCGCCGGAGCTGGGCATCGACGACTACCGGGGCCTCGACGTGCGAGGCAAGGTGGTCGTCGTTCTGAACGGCTTTCCGAAGGGCCTGAAGAGCGACATCGGCGCCCACCTCAATTCCGACAAGAGACGGGTCGCCTCCGCCCACGGGGCGATCGGGCTGGTGTCGATCCGGACCCTGTCCGAGGCGAAGCGGCGGCCGTGGTCGCGGATGCAGCAGAATGCGAACGAGCCGAGCCTGGGCTGGATCGGCGAGGACGGCCGCCCCTATACGCCCGCGCCGGGCCTCCGCTTCCGGGCGACCCTCGACACCCCCGCCGCCGACGCCTTGTTCGCCGGGGCGAGAACTCCGCTCGGACGGATACTCGAACAGGCCGAGCGCAAGGGCGGCCGGCCGAAAGGCTTCGCTCTCAGGCCGAGGATCGCCGTCAGCCAGCAAAGCGCCATTCGCCGCTTCTCCAGCCCGAACGTCCTTGCTGTGCTGCCGGGCTCGGATCCCGCGCTGGCCGGCGAATATGTGCTGCTCATGGCCCATCTCGACCATGAGGGGATCAAGCCGGAAGGCGAAGGCGACCGGATCTATAACGGCGCGATGGACAATGCCGTCGGAATCGCGACCCTGCTCGAGGTCGCCCGGGCGATGGCGGCCTCGCCGGACCGGCCGAAGCGATCGATCCTGTTCGCCGCCGTCACCGCCGAGGAGAAAGGCCTGCTCGGCGCCCAGTATCTCGCCCGCCACGAGGTCCCCGGCGGAAAGGTCGCCGCCGTCGTCAATCTCGACATGCCCGTCCTGCTCTACGATTTCACCGACGTGGTCGCCTTCGGCGCCGAGCATTCGACGATGGGCGAAGCGGTGGCGCGAGCCGGTCGGAACATGGGCGTCGCCCTGTCCGAGGACCCGCTGCCGGAGGAGGGCCTGTTCACCCGCTCCGACCATTACCGATTCGTCCAGGAAGGCGTGCCTTCGGTCTTCCTGATGACCGGCTTCGCCAACGGCGGGCGCGAGAAGTTCACGAACTTCCTCTCCACCCATTATCACAAGGTCAGCGACGACCTCAGCCAGCCGATCGACTGGAGCGCGGGCGCCAAGTTCGCCCGCATCAACTACGAAATCGCCCGCGAGATCGCCGACGCCCCGCAGGCGCCGCGCTGGTATGCCGACAGCTTCTTCGGGAAGACGCTGGCGCCGGGGCGGGAGAAAGCGGTTCGATAGACCGCATCCGTCATCCCGGCGGCAAGGGGCGACACCCCTTGTGTTGCTAATGAGCAACACCATATCCGTTGCACGAACTGATATGGGGCAAATATGAACCTCGAGAAATTCACTGAGCGGGCGCGGGGATTCCTTCAGTCGGCGCAGACCGTCGCGCTCAGGATGAACCACCAAAGGATCACTCCGGTCCATGTGCTGAAGGCCCTGCTCGAGGACGAGCAGGGCATGGCCTCGGGCCTGATCGCCCGTGCCGGCGGAAGCGCGGAGGCGGCGCGGCGGGAGACGGACGAGCAGCTCGCCAAGATTCCGGTCGTCTCCGGCGGCGGCGCCAATTCGACTCCCGGCCTCGACGCCGAGACCCTTCGCGTGCTCGACCAGGCCGAGCAGGTCGCCCAGAAGGCCGGCGATTCCTACGTCACCGTCGAGCGGATGCTGCTGGCCTTGGTGCTCGCGACGACCACCGGCGCCGGCAAGGCGCTGGCCGACGCCGGCGTCAAGGCCGAGGCGCTCAACGCGGCGATCAACGAGCTTCGCGGCGGGCGGACCGCCGACACCCAGTCGGCCGAGGACCGCTACGACGCTCTGAAGAAATTCGCCCGCGACCTCACCGAGGCGGCCCGCGACGGCAAGCTCGATCCGGTGATCGGCCGCGACGAGGAGATCCGGCGCACCGTGCAGATCCTCGCCCGCCGGACCAAGAACAATCCGGTGCTGATCGGCGAGCCCGGAGTCGGCAAGACGGCGATCGCCGAGGGCCTCGCCCTGCGCATCGCCAACGGCGACGTCCCCGACAGCCTCAAGGACCGGCGGCTGATGGCGCTCGACATGGGCAGCCTCATCGCCGGCGCCAAATATCGCGGCGAGTTCGAGGAGCGGCTCAAGGGCGTGCTCGACGAGGTTCGCCAGGGCGAGGGCGACATCATCCTGTTCATCGACGAGATGCACACTTTGGTCGGCGCGGGCAAAGCCGAAGGCGCGATGGACGCGTCCAACCTCCTGAAGCCGGCTCTGGCGCGGGGCGAGCTGCACTGCATCGGCGCCACCACGCTCGACGAATATCGAAAGCATGTGGAGAAGGACCCGGCGCTGCAGCGGCGCTTCCAGCCGGTCTTCATCGGCGAGCCGACGGTCGAGGACACGATCTCGATCCTGCGGGGCCTCAAGGAGAAATACGAGCTGCACCACGGGGTGAGGATCACCGACGGCGCTTTGGTATCGGCGGCGACGCTC
>DASVQS010000005.1:0-81298 GCA_036389015.1 Allosphingosinicella sp.
ATTCCGAGCGAAAGCAGTGCCTTTCAACACACGTCGATCCTAGTTCGGCCCCATCAGGACTGGCGGAAACCGCCTGTTTTGGTGGAGCCGCCGGGTACCGCCCCCGGGTCCGCTGCGTCTATTGCACGCCGCAATTTATCACCATAGCCGGCCGAAGCCGGCACCGACCCATATAGGCGATTCTTCCTGAATTTAAAGTGAGGATGAGCGCACCCGTTGCGGGAGCGCACCGAAGTCCCTACTTCCTTGCCCACAGTTGAACGAGGGGCCCGACATGAAGCGCACTTCCCTGATGACCGCCTTCCTGGTGCCGGTGGGCGCCGTTTCGCTGGCCGGATGCGGGGTCAATTCCATCCCGACGGCCGAGGAGGAGGCCAAGGCGCGATGGGCGGACGTCCAGGCGGCCTATCAGCGCCGCGCCAGCCTGATCCCCAATCTCGTATCGACGGTGAAGGGGGCCGCGGCTTCGGAGGAGCGGATCCTCACCCGGGTCACCCAGGCGCGCGCCGACGCGACCCGGATCACGGTAAGCCCCGACCAGCTCACCGATCCCGCCGCGATGCAGCGTTATGCCGACGCCCAGAACCGGCTGAGCGCCTCGATCATCCCGCTCCAGCGGCTTCAGGAAGCCTATCCGACGCTCCAGAGCCAGGCCAATTTCGGAACCTTGATGAGCCAGCTCGAAAGCACCGAGAACCGGATCAACATCACGATCCGCGACTACAATACGGCGGTCCAGGGCTACAACACGCGGATCCGCACCTTCCCAGACGTGATCGGAGCGAAGGTGATCTACGGGGCCAAGCCGATGGCGACCTTCCAGGCGACGACCCCGGGGGCCGACCAGGCGCCAGACGTCAATTTCGACACGAACACCGGCGCCTGATCGGCCGGTGATCCGGACCCTCCTCCTTCCGTTGCTCGTCCTGGGCAGCGCCGCGTGCGACGCCCGGGCGACCGGCGGCAACGTCCAGGCCCGGCGCGCGGTGGCGGCCGAAGCTCCGGCCAGGCCGCTGCCGGCGCTTACCGGCCGAGTGGTCGACCAGGCGAACGTCCTGCCTTCGGAGGCCGAAGCCTCGCTCACCGAGAGGCTCGCGAAGCTCGAGAAGGACACCACGGACCAGCTGGTCGTGGTGACGGTGGCAAGCCTGGAGAAGGAGCGGATCGAGGATCTCGGAGTCAGGCTGGGCAACGGTTGGGGAATCGGCCGCGCGGGAGTCGACAACGGTGTGCTCCTGATCGTCGCTCCGGCCGACCGGCAGGCGAGGATCGAGGTCGGCAAGGGCCTTCAGGGCCTTCTCACCGACGAGCGCGCGCAACGGATCATGGACAAGCAGATCGTTCCCGCCTGCCGGGAGGGCCGATGCGACCGCGCCGTCGAGGACGGGGTGGCGGCCATCGCCAAGCTTCTGCGCAGCGACCCGGAGCGGCCGCGGCGCCGGCCGAGATCCGCATGATCCGGGGCCTTTTCCTCCTTCTGCTGTGCCTCGCCGCCGCTCCGGCCGCGGCGCAGGACTTTCCGAAGCTGACCGGGCGGATCGTCGACTCGGCCAACATCATCCCCGACGCCGACGAAGCGGCGCTGACCGGGAAGCTGGAGGCGCTCGAGACCGCGAGCAGCCGGCAGCTGGTCGTCGCCACGGTGCCGAGCCTTCAGGGCTACGACGTCGCCGACTACGGCTATCAGCTCGGCCGCGCCTGGGGGATCGGCCAAAAGAGCGCGAACAACGGGATCATCCTGCTCGTCGCGCCCACCGAGCGGAAGGTGACGATTCAGGTCGGCTACGGTCTCGAGCCGATCATGACCGACGCGCTCTCGCACCAGATCATCAGCCAGCAGATCCTCCCCAGGTTCAAGGCCGGCGACTATCCCGGCGGGATCAACGCGGGCGCCGACGCCATCATCGCTCAGCTCCAGGCGCCGCCCGAGCAGGCCGAGCAGAAGGCGATCGCGGCGCAGCAGGCGCAGCGCGGGAAGGGCGGCGACGACGGCTCGATCTTCCCGCTGATCTTCTGGGGGATCGTCCTGGTCTTCGTTATCCTGCCGATGCTCCGCCGCGGCCGCCGCGGGCGGCGCCATCGCCGGTCCGGAGTCTGGGTGTGGGGTCCGGGCCTCGGCGGCGGCTGGGGCGGCGGCGGCTGGGGCGGGGGTTCCAGCGGCGGCGGCTTCGGAGGCTTCGGCGGCGGCGGCGGCGGCGGCTTCAGCGGCGGCGGCGGATCCTTCGGCGGCGGCGGAGCTTCGGGAGGATGGTGATGCCGAGGTTCAGCGAGGCCGACCATGCGCTCGTCACCGAGGCGGTGGCCAGGGCCGAGCGGGCGAGCGACGGCGAGATCGTCACCATCGTCGCTCCGCGTTCCGACTCCTATCACGACGTCGGCCTCCATTATGCGGTGCTTCTGATGCTGCTCGTCCCGATCTGGTTCGCGGTCGTTCCGCAGGGCTGGATCGACTGGGCGGTGGGCACCTTCCTCGGCTGGAATTACGAGCTCAGCCGGGGCTTCGTGATGACCTATCTGTTCGCCAAGATGGCCGGGGCCTTCCTGCTCGTCTGGCTGCTGTTCAAATGGATGCCGCTCCGCATGGCCCTCACGCCATCGAGCACCAAGACCCGCCGGGTCCGGCGCCGGGCCGTCGAGCTGTTCCGGGCCGGCACGGAGAAGCGGACCAAGGGCCGCACCGGAATCCTCCTCTATCTCTCGCTGCTCGAGCGCCGGGCCGAGATCGTGGCCGACGAGGCGATCCACAGCCGGGTCGAGCCAGACGTCTGGGGGGAGGCGATGGCGGCGCTGGTCGACGGGGTGAAGGCGGGGCGGCCGGGCGAGGGCATGGCGCTGGCGGTGGCGAAGATCGGCGAGGTGCTCGCCGAATGCCTGCCGCCGACCCTCGACAATCCCAACGAGCTTCCCGACCGGCTGATCGAGCTGTGACCCTTCGACAGGCTCAGGGTGATCGGGAAGAGCCCGAGGTCGTCTGGAGCGGCCGTTTCATCGAGGCGAAGAAGCTGGGCAATTGGGAATATGTTTCCCGCACGCGCAACGTCAGCGCGGCCGTGATCCTCGCCGTCGACGACGGGCACGTCATCCTCGTCGAGCAATATCGGGTTCCGATCGGGGCTCGCTGCCTCGAGCTTCCGGCGGGGCTGGTCGGGGACGATGTCGAGGGGGAGGAGGCGGCCGTGGCGGCGATCCGCGAGCTGGAGGAGGAGACCGGCTACAGCGCCGAGCGGGCGGTGGACCTCGGCCGCTATTATGCGTCGCCGGGAATGTCGTCGGAGGGCTTCAATCTGCTGCGCGCCGAGGGGCTGACCAAGGTCGGCGAGGGCGGCGGGGTCGAAGGCGAGGATATCGTCGTGCACCGGGTGAAGCTCGCTGAGGTGCCGGGCTTCGTCGCCGAACGCCGCGAGGCGGGCGTGGCGGCGGACTCCAAGCTGCTGTTGCTGCTCGGGGCGGGGATGCTTGCTTAAATCCTCCCCGCGATTCGCGGTCCCCCTCCCCCGGGAATCCGGGGGAGGATTTAGTTCTCACCCGCCTCGTAATCGATTCGGTGCTCGAGCGTGCTTCCGCGGCAGGCCAGGGTTTCGGTCTGGCGGCGCGGCATCCCGGCTTCGGCCGAGTCCGCGCTCAGGTCGAGGATTTCCAGATAGGCGAGGTCGCCGCCCGAGCGGGTCAGGGCCTCCACCCGGCTGCCCCGCCGCTCCTTCGCCGGAAGGGCGGCGAAGCGGGCGAGCGCGGCCGAGTGCCGGATCTCGAGCGCCTGCTCGCAGGCCGCCCGGCTGGCGAAGCTCTCGGTCCGCGGATCGATCTCGAGCGTGAAGCCGGCCCAAGCGGGTGCCGCCGCGGCGATCAGGAGCAGGACGGCGGCGGCTCTCACCGGCGGCGCCTCATTTGAAATTGTCGGCATAGGCCTGGAGCTTGAGCTTGCGCTCCGCCGGCGGGACGAGGTGGCAGGCGATATTGTTCTTCTCGGCATAAGCCCGGGCGGCCTCGAGGGTCGGGAAGGCGATCGTCACCTGGGCCTGGGTGTCGCCGCCGCCGGACCAGCCGGTGAGCGGGTCGGGCACGTGCGGCCGGTGCGATTCGAACTGGAGCACCCATTCGCCGGTCCGGGCATTGCCCGATTGCATCGCGTTTTTCGATCGCTGGAAGATGCGCGCCGCGGCCATTTTCGAAGCTCCTGTCCGTCCGGCCTTGGTGCCGGGATTTTCCGGTTTAATCAACCGGGTGAGTAGCCTCCCCTCCCTGGAAGGGAGGGGCCGGGGGTGGGTCCGCCGAAGGCGGCCGAAACTCGAACGCCGAAAAGTCTCGCTGCGCTCGCCTACCCACTCCTAGCCCCTCCCTTTCAGGGAGGGGGACCGGCTCGCCTCCTTCGTCCGCAAGGTCGGGTCCGCCGAGGCCGGATCGTCGGGCCAGGGATGCCTGGGGTAGCGGCCGCGCATCTCCTTGGCCACCGCCGACCAGCTTCCGCTCCAGAAGCCGGGAAGGTCGCGGGTGGTCTGGATCGGGCGGCCGGCCGGGGAGGTCAGGCTGAGGACGAGCGGGACCCGGCCGCCGGCGACGGCGGGGTGCCGGTCGAGGCCGTAAAGCGCCTGCACCCGGGCCGTCACGGTGGGGCCGGCCTCGGCCTCATAGTCGATGGCGTGGCTGCTCCCGGCGGGGGTCTCGAAGGCGTGCGGGGCGAGGCGGTCGACCGTCTTGCGGCCTTCCCAGCCGAGGCGGGAGTCGAGAAGGCCGGAGAGCGCGGCGGCATCCACCTCGCCGAGGCTTCTTCGGCCGGCAACCAGCATCGGCAGCCAATCGTCGAGCGATTCGAGCAGCGCCTCGTCCGACAGGTCGGGCAAGGCGGAGTCGTGGGCGCGGGCGAAGGCGGCGCGGCGGCGAAGCGATCGCGCGGAGTCGCTCCACGGCAGGAGATCGAGGCCGTGGGCCCGGACTCCCTCGACCAGGGCGGCGGCGATCTCCTCGGGCGAGGCCCTGGCGTCCTGACCCTCGGCCAGGGTGATCGCCCCGAGCCTTCGACCGCGGCGGGCGCGGACGGTGCCGGTGGCGGGGTCGAAGGCGATCCGGGCGCCGCTCTCGATCCGGTCGCCGAACAGCGATTCGACCTGGGCGCCGGCGATCGCCGCGGCCGACAGGATCCGGGCGCCGGCCGCGGTGCCGCTGACCTCGCCCACCGCCAGCCAGGATTCGCGGGCCAGCGGCGAATTCGGGTCGAGCCGGAAGCCGCGGCCGCCGGCGCTGATCCAATTCTCGCCGGACGGGTCGCGGCGCTTCGCGAGGCGATCCGGGAAGGCGAGGGCGAGGCAGGGGCCGATGGCGCTTCCACCGTCATCCCGGCGAAGGCCGGGGTCCATGAACTCAGGAGTCCGTGTTCCTGAATTCCGGCCTTCGCCGGAATGACGGGTTAGTTGCTCCCACCTTTTCGCCAGGCTCCGTGCCGCTTCCGCGCGCTGCCCGCGCTCGCTCCGCCACCGCCTCAGCCTCGTCTCGAGGTCGACGTCGTTGCCGCCCAGGCCGCGCTCCGACAGCAGCACCGCCACCTCGGCGGCTGTCCGGCCCCACCCTCGCTCCTCGGCCTCGACCAGCATGTGGGCGAGGCGCGGCGGCAGGGGCAAGGCGGCGATCGCCTTGCCATGGGCGGTGGGGCGGCCGTCTGCGCCGAGCGCCCCGAGGGAGAGCAAGCGGCGGCGCGCCTCGTCGACTGCGGCGGCCGGCGGCGGATCGAGCCATCGGAGCTCGCCCGGATCGGCCACACCCCACAGCGCGCAGTCGAGCAGAAGGGCGCTCAGGTCGGCTTCGAGAATCTCGGGCGGGTCGAAGCGCGGCAGGCCCGCCGTCGCCGCTTCCTCCCAGAGCCGGTAGACCGTTCCCGGCCCCTGGCGCCCCGCACGGCCTGCGCGCTGGGTGACGGCGGCCCGGCTGGCGCGCTCGGTGACCAGGCGGGTAATGCCCGCGGCGCGGTCGTAGCGGGGTCGGCGAGCGAGGCCGGAATCGACCACGATGCGGACTCCGTCCAGGGTCAGGCTGGTTTCGGCGATCGAGGTCGCGAGCACGATCTTGCGCCGGCCCGGCGGCGGAGCGGCGATTGCGGCGCGCTGGGCGCCGGGCTCGAGGCTGCCGTGGAGCCGGTGGAGGTCGATCCCGGCCGGAAGCCCCTCGAGCCGGTCGGCGGTGCGCTCGATCTCGGCGACCCCGGGGAGGAAGGCCAGCAGGCTCCCTTCCGCCTCGGCGAGGGCGCGGCGGACGGCCGACGCCATCTCGTCCTCGATCCTCTTCTCCGCCGAGCGGCCGAGGTGGCGAAGCTCGATGGGATGGCTTCGGCCCTCGCTCTCGATCGCCGGGGCGCCGCCCATCAGGGCCGCGAAGCGCTCGCCGTCGAGGGTCGCCGACATCGCCACCAGCCGAAGGTCGGGGCGAAGCGCGCCTTGCGCGTCGAGCGCGAGGGCGAGCCCGAAGTCGCTGTCGAGGCTGCGCTCGTGAACCTCGTCGAACAGCACCGCCGAGACTCCGGCGAGCTCCGGATCGGCCTGGATGCGGTTCCTGAAAATGCCTTCGGTGAGGACGAGGATGCGGGTTCGGGCGGAGCGCCTCGAGTCGAGCCGGGTCGAATAGCCGATGGTCTCGCCGACCCGCTCGCCGGCCAGCTCCGCCATCCGCTCGGCCGCGGCTCGGGCGGCGAGGCGGCGGGGGGAGAGAAGCAGGATCTCGCCTTCGCACCAGGGCTCGGCGAGGAGCGCGGGGGCGACCGCGGTCGTCTTTCCCGCGCCTGGCGGCGCTACGAGGACGGCATTAGGGGTCGACCGCAGCGAAGCGAGGAGGGCGGGAAGGGCGGCTTGGATGGGCAGCGGGCTCACCCCGCCGCCGTAGCGCCGCCCCGGCCGCTCCAGCAACCCGCGGCGCCGGCTGGCGTCAGGCCGACAGGCTGTTCTTGGCGACGACGGTCTGGTGCAGGACGAGGAAGTCGCTTCGTCCCCTGATCGGCAGACCCTGGGGAGGAGTCAGGGTCACCAGGGCGCGTATCTCGTCGGGCCGCACCGCGCCGATGGCCGGTCCGAACCCATCCTTGTCCTCATCGAGGGACGTGCCCCGGAGGGCGATCAGCCGATGGCGCTCCGTCTCGGTGAACGACAAGGTCACCCTGGCGTCGGAGCGGCCGCCCGGTATCGGGTCGTCCTGCCCGTCCTCGCCGGCGATCTTGTCGACGCCGACCAGCTCGACCGTCTCGATGAATTTGAGCGGCTGCCCGAGGTCGAGAGAATTGAACGCGATCGTATAGGTCACGAGGGCGGCCGCGGCGCCCTGATTCTCGACGATCTCCAGGCGCACGTTGAGGATGTTCGGCATTATCTCCTCCTTCGGATTGCCGCCGGGGACGAGGCCGAACCGACGCCGGCCGGCGGATCGAATCCGTCCTAGGCCGGACGGCGAGGAGAGGCTGTGACGGCCGTCACGCGCGCTTTCGGCCGAGTGCGCCCCTCAATAGGCCCGGGCGATGGCGAATTCGACCGCCTCGACCAGCGCCGCCTTCGCCTTGCCCGCCGGGAAGGCTCCGAGCGCGTCGATGGCGCGCTGGCCGTAGGTTCGCGCGCGGTCGATCGTGTCGGAGAGCGCGTCGCTCTGCTCGAGCAGGCGCGTGGCGTGGCGGAGGTCGTCGTCGGACGCTCGGCGGCCCTCCATCGCCTCCTGCCAGAAGCGGCGCTCGGCGGCCGAGCCGCGGGCGAAGGCCAGGATGACCGGGAGGGTGACCTTGCCGTCGCGGAAGTCGTCGCCCACGCCCTTGCCCATCGTCCCGGGGTCCGACGAATAGTCGATCGCGTCGTCGACGAGCTGGAAGGCGATGCCGAGGTTGCGGCCGTAGCAGTCGAGCGCGCTCTCCACTTCCTCGCCGCGCTCGGCGACGACCGCGGCGATCCGGCAGGCGGCGGCGAACAACGCCGCGGTCTTGGCCTGGATGATCTCCAGATAATGGTCCTCGCCGGTGTCGATCCGGCGCTGGGCGGTGAGCTGGTCGACCTCGCCCTCGGCGATCACGGCGGAGGCCCGGGAGAGAATCTTGAGGACGCGCAGGCTGCCGTCCTCGACCATCAGCTCGAAGCTTCGCGAGAAGAGGAAGTCCCCGACCAGGACGCTGGCGGGATTGCCCCAGATGATGTTGGCGGTGCGCTTGCCGCGCCTGAGGCCGGAGCCGTCGACGACGTCGTCGTGGAGGAGGGTCGCGGTGTGGATGAACTCGACCGCGGCGGCGAGCTTGTGGTGGCGCGCGCCCTGATAGTCGAGCAGCCGGGCGCAGGCGAGGGTGAGCATCGGCCGCATCCGCTTGCCGCCGCCGGCGATGAGGTGACCGGCCAGTTCCGGGATCAGGGCGACGGGGCTCTGCATCCGTTCGAGGATGACGGCGTTGACGTGGTTGAGATCCGCCGAGACGAGCTGCATCATCGGATCGAGCGACGGTGCCCGGCCCGGGCGGATGGGATGGACGGAGGCGCTCATTCGCGGCGGGATTTGCGCCGGGGAACGGGGAAAGGCAAGGGCCCTTCGAGACGGGCCTTCGCCAAGCTCAGTCCCTCCTCAGGATGAGCGCAAGTCAGTTCGAAGCCGCCCATCCTGAGTAGCCGTTGAGCCTGGCGAAACGGCGTATCGAAGGACGTTCAATTGCAAAGCGGCAGCTTCAGCCGAGCGAGCAATCCGCCCAGGTCCTCGCTCTCCTCGAGGCTGATCGAGCCGCCGTAGATCTGGGCGACGTCGCGGACGATGGCGAGGCCGAGGCCAGTGCCGGGCTTGCCGGTGTCGAGGCGGGCGCCGCGGTCGAAGATGGTCTGCCGCTCCTCCTCCGGAATGCCCCGGCCGTCGTCCTCGACCTCGATCTCGACGCATTCCGGCGTAGTCTTGGCGGTGACGAAGACCCGGCCGCCGCCATATTTGGCGGCATTCTCGATCAGATTGCCGAGCATCTCGTCCAGATCCTGTCGCTCGACCCGAACCGAGGCGGATTTGTCGCCGGCAAGATCGACGGTGACGTTGTCGTGGAGCCGGGTCACGGCGCGCTCGACCGCCTCCAGCGACGGCCAGACCTGCGAGCGCGCCTGCGCCGAGGAGCGGCGGCCGATCGCCCGGGCCCGGGCGAGATGGTGGTCGACCTGGCGGCGCATCGTCGTCGCTTCGCGGCAGACGGTGTCGGCGAGGTCGGGCGCCTGGGCGGTGGCGGCGTTGGTGATGACGGTGAGCGGAGTCTTGAGCGCATGGGCGAGGTTGCCGGCGTGGCGGCGGGCTTCCTCGGCCTGCTTCTCATTATGTTCGAGCAGGGCGTTCAGTTCCTCGGTCAGCGGCTCGATCTCGGTCGGGAATCGCTCGGCGATTCGCGAGCGCTCGCCGGACCGGATCGCCGCGATGGCGCGGCGGACGCGGCGCAGCGGCCACAGTCCGTACAGGGCCTGGAGCGCGGCGAGGACGAGCAGGCCGAAGCCGAGCACTCCGAACGAGCGCAGCAGGGTCTTTCTGAGGACGCTGATCTGATCGTCGAGATCCTCGCGGCTCTGGGCGACCTGGAATCGCCATCGCGTCTGCGAGCCGGGCAGCTGGATGTCGCGCTCAAGCACCCGCAAGGTTTCCCCCTCCAGCTCCCGGCTGTCGTAGATATGGACGCCGACATCGTTATGGGCGTTGGCGACCTTGAGCTTGCGGTCCCACAGAGACCGCGACGGCATGTCGATGTCGTCCGGGTCTCCCGGCGGCTTGTTGGCGACGGCGCTGATCTGGAAATAGAGGCCCGAATAGGGCTCCAGGAAGCGCTGGTCGGCGAGGGGGCGATTGAGCAGCGCCTCGCCCTCCGTGCCGACCTCGGCCGAGGCGATCAGCGCGGTCAGCACATATTCGAGCTGGGCGTCGAAATTGCGGGTGATCGCGGAGGTCAGGACCCGGTCGAGCGTGTAGCCGCCGACTCCGAGCAGGACGAGGATCCACAGTGCCGAGACGCCGATCATCCGCCGGGTCAGCGAGCCGGTGCGGGCGGCGCGCGGCACTCGGCGGAACATTCGGGGGAGTCGGGGGCGTTTCATGGCTTCGTCATCCCGGATTTGATCCGGACGCCATGAACGCAGGGTGTAGCGCCAGGCGTGTGCGGCGGCGCGCGTCGACGTCATCCCGGCGAAGGCCGGGATCCATGAACACAGGTCTCGATGGGTATCCGCGGGCGTCCGTGTTCATGGGTTCCGGCCTTCGCCGGAATGACGCGCGCATCTCAACCGTTCGGGTCTTCCAGCGAATAGCCGAGGCCCCGGATGGTGGTGATGACGTCGGGTCCGAGCTTCTTGCGGATTCGAGTGACGAACACTTCGATCGTGTTCGAATCGCGGTCGAAATCCTGGTCGTAGATATGCTCGATCAGCTCGGTCCGGCTGACGACCTTGCCCTTGTGGTGCATGAGGTAGGAGAGCAGCTTGTATTCCTGCGCCGTCAGCTTGACCGGTTCGCCGTCGAGCGTGACCTTGCCCGACCGGGTGTCGAGGCGGACGTCGCCGGCGGTCAGCTCGGACGAGCTGTTGCCCGAGGCGCGGCGGATGAGCGCGCGCAGGCGGGCGATAAGCTCCTCGGTCTGGAAGGGCTTGGCGAGATAATCGTCGGCTCCGGCGTCGAGGCCGGCGACCTTGTCGGACCAGCTGTCGCGCGCGGTCAGGACCAGGACGGGGACGGCGATCCCCTCCTTGCGCCAGCGGTCGAGGACGGTGAGGCCGTCGACCTCGGGCAGGCCGAGATCGAGGATGATCGCGTCGTAGCTTTCGGTCGACCCGAGATAATGGCCGTCCTCGCCGTCGGTGGCGAGATCGATCGCATAGCCGGCGCCTTCGAGCGTCGCCCGCAGCTGTCGGCCCAGATTGGGCTCGTCCTCGACGATCAGGACCCGCATCTCATTCCCCTGTCTCTATGTGCGCGTGACATTAGCCGCCCAACCAGCGCCTTGGCCAATTGTTTCATGCCCGTTCCCTCTTCGCCGGGATGACGGTGGCTCAAAAGCCCGACTTGCCGATCACCTCGCCGCTGCGCGCGTCGACGTCGATCCACACGACCCGCTGGCCGCGCAGGAACTTGAGCCGGTAGCGGCCGATGTCGGAATAATATTCGGGGCCGAGATAGGCGAAGCCGCGCATCTGCGGAACGATGCGGCCTTCGATCAGCCGGAGCGGGATGATCCGCCCGGACTGGGCCCCCTTCAGCGCCGACGCCTGGTCGCGCTCGCGCGGGCCGGCCGCGGCCGGGGCGGAGGCGCTCAAGGCCGTGGCGGCGATGAGGAGGGCGGAAAGGATACGCATCGGGGTTACTGCTTTTGCTGTTCGGGAGTTGGCATAGAGGCGAACCATTGAATAGCCCATGAATGCGCCCGTCAGGCGAGGGTCACATGCGGGGGCGCTCGGTCCGGAGGTCCTCGCCGGGATGGCGATAAGGTGAGATGTTCACGCCACCCCCTCGGGCGCCGGCGAAGCGGGAAGACTAATTGCGAAAAAGATCAAAACAAGCCTTGCACCGCGATTCGCGATGATTCATCCTCGTGCCTGCCACAACAACGCGAAAGGAGGTGATCCGATGTCTCATGGTTCAGCTAAGAGGTCGGGTTTGGTCGTTCGGGAGATGAAGGCCTAGCCTTCGAGAGGTCTCCCGGGCTGGAGCCATCCGGCCGCTGACCATGTTCGGAGGGTCGTCGCGCCGAGGCGCGGCGGCCCTTCAACTTGTCCCGGGCAGGAACGGCGGGGCCTGGCCGGGCGTTCAGCGCCCATGACCGTAAAGCTCCCGGCGGACCAGGGCCGCGCCCCCCATCTCTACGACGAGCAGCTCCAGCGCCAGCAGCAGGAGAAGATGCTGATGAAGGGCCGGGAGGCGCGGGCGGATCTGCTCAATCCTCCCCATAGGTAGAGGTCCTTCGATACGCCGGTTCGGCAAGCTCACCGGCTACTCAGGACGAGCGAAGAGGGTTTGCTCACCGCTCATCCTGAGTAGGGACTGAGCCTGGCGAAGGCCCGTATCGAAGGACCCCTTCCACCAGGCTTCGCCTGATCCCCCTCCCCGGCAAATGCCGGGGAGGATTTTAAGGTCACTCAGCTCGCGCTCAGCGACTTGTTCATCTGCTCCCACTGGTCGTGGCCGGAGCGGACCGACTGATAGCATTCGCGCAGCAGGCGCTGGGTCTGCTCGGACAATCCGGTGTCGGCGAGGGCGGCTTCCCACTTGCCGTTCAGATAGCTCTCGCCGCGGTCGACCTCGGCGATCACGGCCTTGTCGTCGCTGCCGGTGACGGCGTCGCGAAGCGACAGGAACTGGCGGTGGGCCTTGGCGAGCAGTCCGCCTTCCTCCTCGGGCTCGCCGCCGAGCTCGACGACCCGCCGGCGAAGCAGGCCGACGACCTCCTCGCGCTCCTGGGCGCGGTTGCGGAAGATTTCGGCGAATTGTTCGTTGGTCGCCTCGCCGGCCGAATGGCGATAGCCGTCGACGCTGTCGATCGTGGTCTCGATGAGGCTGTTGAGGACGGTGACGTCGTGCTTGTCGCTGTCGTTGAACATGAGCTTCTCCTGGTCTGTGGGTTCGGAGTCTCAACCCCTGTGGGGCCGGTAAAGGTCCGTGTCGGAACGGGAATAAGCGGCAGGACGTTCAACGGCCGGAAGGAGCCGTGCATGGCCGACGACAAGAGCGAGCGCGGGGAGCCCGCCAGCTTCGACCCGAAGAGCGGCGAAGTCCGCGGCTCCGGCTCCGGCGCGGGCGGCGGCGGCAACCCGGCGGAGGATTACGACCAGGATCCGATGGCCGGCGCGGGCGCCGAGCCACCGCATGGGCCCCGGTCGGCGGACGAGGCGGCCGAGCGTCCGATCGACCGGGACGAAGGAGTTTGAAAATGGACGGCGAGGGCCACCCGCTCCCGGGCAGCGACGAAGCCCGGCACAACGAGATTCCCGAGGATCTGGCCCGGGAGAAAGGCCGCGGCGACGACAGCAAGCCCGTCGTCCAGCCGGGCCGCGACGCCGTCAATCCCGACGGCGAGCGCTACCGCTACGACGACAACGGCCGGGCGGAGATTTGATTCCTCCCCGCCGGCGGAGCCGGTGGGGAGGGGGACCATGCGAAGCATGGTGGAGGGGTAGCCGGCACATAGGCCGGCGCTTCGGCGTGATCCACTGAGTTCTGGGGCAGCTACCCCTCCACCACGTTTCACGTGGTCCCCCTCCCCATCTGGCGATGGGGAGGACAATTGCGGCGCAGCGCATCCCGGCACCATCTCGGCGCTGCGTCCGGAGCCGGAGTCGGTTCCTAACGTTGATCAGGCTTCTATCCCCCAAGCCAGGAGCATGATCATGGCCAATCAGAACAATCAGGACGGCACTTCCTCGGGCAGCGGCCTTCAGCAGTCCCAGTCCGGCGGCGGCAGCGGCGAGTTCGGCGGCAATCGCGATCAGGCCCAGCAGAGCGGCCAGCAGGGTGGCGGAGCGTCGGGCTCCGACATGGATCAGGCGGGCGGCAGCAGCGGCGGCGGCGGCTACGGCAGCGCCCAGAACCAGCAGAACAACCAGGGCCAGCAGGATTCCGGCCAGGGCGGCACCGGCGGCGGCGACCTCCGCCAGGGCGGCGGAAGCTCCGGCGGCCAGTCGCGCGGCGAGGATTATGACGAAGCCCAGGGCGGCGGCCGAGGCGGCTCCGGCTCCCAGCAGGACCAGCAGGGCGGCCAGGGCCAGTGGCAGCAGGACCAGCAGGGCGGCCAGGGCCAGTTCCAGCAGGACCAGCAAGGCGGCCAGGGCCAGTTCCAGCAGGACCAGCAGGGCGGCCAGTCCGACCAGGGCGGGTTCCAGCAGGACCAGCAGGGCGGCCAGTCGCAGCGCGAGGGCGGCGCGGACGTCGAGTTCCAGCAGGGCCAGCAGTCGAACCAGGATCGCGGCCAGGGCCAAAGCGGGATCGAGTTCGAGAGCGACCAGAGCTAGCTGAGGGCCGAGCGAACGACAGGAGAAGGGCCGCCCCGCGGGGCGGCCCTTTTTCGTGCGCGCGCGCGAGGGAACCAGTCGCCGCTCCGCTCGTCTGTTACGCACCAGTTACAAAATGGAGACCGACATGGCCAAGCAGAATTCGGACCAGGGCGGCTCGGGCGGAAGCTCGAAGAGCAGTAAGAGCGCCGCCGGCGCCTACACCGACGCCCTCAAGGAGGCCGGCGCGCGCGCCGCCGAGCTGGCTCAGAACCCGGTGGCCCGCTCGATGCTCGCCGCGGGCCTAGTCACCGCCGCCGCGGCGCTCACCGCCAATGCGCGGGTGCGGAAGACGGTGCGCGATGCCGGCCGCGACGCGCTCGACACGGCCGAAGCGGCCGCGGACAGCGCCAGCAAGATCGGCGCGGCGATCGTCACCGCCGCGACCGACGCCGTCCGGCGGCTTCTCGCCGGCGCCGAGGAGAGCGGCGGCGGCGGCGGCGGCGCCTCTTCCGCCCGCAAGACCGGCGGCGCCTCGGGACGGGCCGGCAGCTCGGCGAAATCCTCCCGCGCCAAGGCCGCCGGCTCGCGCGGCACCGGCGGGACGGGCGGAGCCCGTGCGAAGGGCGCCGCTTCGGGCACGTCGGGCGGGAGCTCCAAAGCGACAGGCGCCGCCGGCGCGGCGCGGGGCAAGGCGGCTTCGGCGTCCGGCGGGCGCGGCAAGTCGACCGGCGCGGCGACAGGCAAGGCGGCTCCGGCCTCGGGCGGACGCGGCAAGGCCGCGGGCGCGGCTTCGGGCGGCAAGGGCCGTTCGGGCGCCAGCGGCTCGACCGGAAGCTCGGGGCGCGGCGCCTCCAGCGGTGGCGGACGCGGCGGCGGCCGCAAGAGCGGCGGCGCCGGCGCGTCGGGCTCGGCCGGCAGCAGCGGCGGCGGCTCGGAGGGCTCGGGAAGCTCGGGAGCCTAAACCGGTTTCCCGGCGAAAGCCGGGACCCAGCGGCACGGGCCGAAGAACTGGGCCCCGGCCTTCGCCGGGGAACAGGTCAGAAGCTCATCCGCCCGCCCAGCGCGAAGACGAGGACCCGCTGGCCGCCGGCCCGCCCGTCGGTGAGGATGTCGGTCTGCGCCGGGGTTCCGGCGTAGAAGCGCTCGTCGCGGCTGATCGGGCTGCTCTCGAGATCGGTATAGCCCGCGGCGGCGTCGAGCGAGATCCGGCCGTTCATCCGGTAGCTCGCCCCGACATTGTAATCGACGCGGTCGGCGTCGGGCACTCGCGGGTCGCGGCCGGAATCGCGGGTCGGGGTCGGATCGATCTGGATTCCCGCGCGCAGCGTCAGCCGCTCGCCGACCGCCTGGTCGAAGCCGACGGCGACGCTCCACGTGTCCTTGTAATTCTGGACGATGGCGTTGCTGATCGGAGCCGCGATCTCGATCCGGTCGAACTTGCTCCAGCCGAAATGGACGGCCTGGGCGTTGAGGGTCAGGCTCTTGGTGATTCCGGCCCGAGCTCCGACGATGAGCTGCCAGGGCGTGGTGAAGCGGGCGGTCGTCTCGGCGCTGACGTTGCGGGAGGCGAGCGGGCCGGCGAGTCCGCTGATCTCGACCGGGCCCTCGAGCTTGTGCTCGACCGCGGACTTGTAGGCCAGGCCGATCGTCACCCGCTCGGCCGGGTGAAGCTGAAGCCCGGCGCTCCAGCCGAGGTCCCACCCGCTTCCGGTCAGCCGAAGCCGGGCGTCGGGGGAGCCCGGGGCGAGGTTGGGAAGCGCGTTGGACAGCCAGGCGTCGCTATACTGGATGTTCAGGGCCGCGCCGACGCTGATCCAGTCGGTCGCCTTGACCGCCACCGAGGGCTGGAAATCGAGGGTCAGCAGGCGGCTGCGAATCGCTGAGTAACGCTGCCAGCCGGTGGGATCGTAGTCGCTGGTGAAGCTGAATGGAGCGGTGACCGTGAGGCCGAGGGCGATTCGGTCGCTGATCGGAAGGGCGAAGGCATTGTGCGGGGCGACCCCGCGGACGATCGGGTCGCGCAGCTCGGAAGGACCGCCGACGGGCACGGGCGGCACTCCCGGCCGGTCGATCAGGGTGCCCGCGTCGCTCACCCGGCCGCTGGGGAAGATGGCCGTCGCCCCGAATAGCGCCTCGCGCTCGGTGGCGCCGGCGATCGCCGCCGGGTTCCACCACAGCGACGCCGCGCCCTGATCGGCCACCTCTCCCGAGTTCGCTCGCCCCCATCCCCTAACCGACTGTTCCTGAAGATAGAATGCGGCGGCCTCGGCGGTGCCGGAAGCGGTCATAACCAGTCCCGAGGTCGTCCCGAAAAGCAACAAAAGCCTCTCGGCGCTGCGCCGCCCGCCCGGTTTCGCGATCATCATTTCCCCCGACTTTGAACTCGTGCCACCCCTCGAGCTTCCTAGGGGTTAGAAACGAAATCTTTGTTTCTCAACCTTTTTAATTTGTATCCGAAATGGATATTTGACGGTCCTGGTCCGGACCAATACGAGCCTCTGAAGCAACACCTGAACGGTTAACGGCCGAAACCTGCCCGCGCCCGATTGTTCCCCGGCCGCATATATGCTTATCAATGCGTACACCAAATGCTTGGGGCAAAACGATGAATCAACACTTCAGCCTTCCGGCGCCGGATGAGGCGATCTCGATGGCGATTGCCGCGGAGGGCCGTGCGGGGACGTTGCCCCTGCAGCATCGCGAGCGGCCGGCGGGCACCCGCCTGTTCGACCTCGGCCAGCTCGAGGTCCATTGGGAGGCCGAGCTCGGCACCTTGTGGACCTACATGACACCGGTCGACCGGCCCAATTTCAACCGCGCCATGCTTCGCGACTTCCAGCGCTGGCAGGCCGAGATCGGCCGCGAGTTCGCGGATCCGGAGGAGGGCCTGAAATATCTCGTCCTCGGTTCGCGCTTCCCCGGCATTTTTAACCTCGGCGGTGATCTGGAGCTCTTCGCCGGCTTCATCTCCTCGGGCGACCGCGAGGGTCTCGTCCGCTACGGCCGTGACTGCGTCTCCATCCTCCACAACAACATGCGGCGGCTCGAGCTGCCGATCGTGACCGTCGCCCTGGTCCAGGGCGACGCCCTCGGCGGCGGCTTCGAGGCGGTGCTGAGCTTCAACGTCATCGTCGCCGAGAAGGGGTCGCGCTTCGGCCTGCCGGAAATCGCCTTCGGACTGTTCCCGGGGATGGGCGCGCACAGCCTGCTGTCGCGAAAGATCGGGCTCGCCAAGGCCGAGGAGATGATGCTTTCCAACCGTCTCTACTCGGCCGAGGAGATGCACGACATGGGCCTGGTCCACGTGCTCGCCGAGCCCGGGTGCGGCGAGGAGGCGGTTCGCGCCTATATCGCCAGGAACCGCCGCCGCCAGGCCGGCCACCGCGGCATCTACCACGCGTCGAGCCTGTCCGATCCGGTGACCCTGGAGGAGCTGAACGGGATCGTCGAGGTGTGGGCGGACAGCGCGCTCTGCCTGAGCGAGGCCGACCTCAAGCTGATGCGGCGGCTGGGGAGCGCACAGACTAGGCTTGCAGCCGCCTGACGTTGCTGAGAGGCGGATCCGCCTCCGTCCATTCCTCGCCGCGCCCCTGAGCCTCGAGCCGCCGGCTGATCACCGATTCGGGCACCGGCCGCCCCAGGAAGAAGCCCTGGGCGGCGGTGCAGCCTGCGCCGG
Source organism: Allosphingosinicella sp. (assembly GCA_036389015.1). Taxonomy (GTDB): domain Bacteria; phylum Pseudomonadota; class Alphaproteobacteria; order Sphingomonadales; family Sphingomonadaceae; genus Allosphingosinicella. The sequence goes on from DASVQS010000005.1 coordinate 17,611, forward strand.
TGACGTAGCCGAGCTGGGTCTCGGTCTCGATCCCCTCGGCGACTATCTCCATGTCGAGCTCGGCGGCGAGGCTGACCAGGGCGTGGATGATTGCGCGGGCCTCGCGGCTCTTGGTCACGTCGGCGATGAAGGTGGTGTCGATCTTGATCTTGTCGAAGCGATATTTCTTCAAATAGGTCAGCGAGGAATAGCCCGTCCCGAAATCGTCGATCGACAGCTTGAGGCCGATCCTCTGGAACTCGCGGATCAGCGAGTTGGACTGGGCATTCTCCTCGAGCAGCACGCTCTCCGTGATCTCCAGCTCCAGCCGGCGCGCCGCGAGGCCCGAACGGTAGAGCGCCGAGAGGATCATATGGCTGAGGTGCAGGTCCTTGAGCAGAGCCGGCGACATGTTGACGGCGATGCTGACGTCCTCCGGCCATTTCGCGGCGGCGGCGCAGGCCTGGTAGAGCACCCAGTGGCTGATCGGCGAAATGAGGCCGGTGCTCTCGGCGATCGGAATGAACTCGCCCGGGCTGACCATCCCGAGCTCGGGATGGTGCCAGCGCAACAGCGCTTCGCAGCAGGTGACCTTCTTGGTCTTGAGATCGACGATCGGCTGGTAATAGACCTCGAGCTCGCCTTTCTCGATCGCTTCCTTGAGCGCCGCCTCGAGCCTGCGCTTCTGCTGGAACTCGTCCTGCATCTTGGCCTCGAACAGGCAGAAGTCGTTCCGGCCGTTCGCCTTGGCGTGGTAGAGCGCCATGTCGGCATGCTGGAGCAGGGTGTCGGCCTCGGTGCCGTGGCCGGGGGCCACCGCCGCCCCGATCGAGCCGGTGACCTGGATCGAAGCGCCCTCGACCATCATCGGCACGGCGAGGCCGCGCATCACCTCGCGGGCGAGCTCCTCGGCGAAATAGGCCTTGGTGCCCCGGGCGAGGAGGACGAACTCGTCGCCGCCGAAGCGGGCGACGCTGCCGCGGCCGTCGACGATCGAGGACAGCTGGCGGGCGACGGTGCAGAGCACCCGGTCGCCGGTCGGATGGCCCATCGAATCGTTGATCTCCTTGAACCGGTCGAGATCGACCCAGAGCACGGCGAGCTCGCCCTGGCCCGCGGTCTGGATCGCGGCCAGCTCCTGCTCGAGCCGTTCCTGGAAGGAGCCGCGATTCTCGAGGCCGGTCATCGCGTCGAACCGCGCCAGCCGCTCGAAGCGGTCGGTCAGGCCCTTCTGCTCGCGGGTCGCCGACATCGCCTTGAGCACCGCGGAATAGGTCTGGAGCGTGATGTCGACCATGCCGATCATGAAGACGACGAAGACTCCGCCCAGCACCATCCGGAAGGGATCGCCGCTGAGGAACAGCCCGAGCGCGGCGGGCCCGGTGGCGAGCGACAGCTGGCCGATGGCGATGACCGGCCGGCCGGCGTTGCGGCCGCAGATTCCGGCGGCGTAGCCGGTCGTCAGGGTCGCAGCGAACATGTGGTGGACGGCGTCGTGCGAGCGAAGCAGGGTCAGCAGGGTCATCAGCCCGAGCAGCAGCGAATAGGTCCAGGCGCCGACTTCGTAGATGGTCTCCGAGCGGGCGCTTTCGGACGTGTTGCGCTGGTGGGCTCGGTGGAAGAAGACGTGGTGGCTGACCCGGCCGGCGCCGACGAGGCCGATCGCCACGGCCATCGCGCTCAGCCAGACGTCGCTTGCGGAAAGGGCGATGAGGGTGCTGACGGTCGAGCCGGCAACCGCGCCGACTCCGAGCGAGGTGGAGGAGGTGAACAGGGTCTCGACCAGCGAACGGCGCACCTCGTCGGCGACCGTCCGATCGGTTTTTCCAATTTCCCGGAGCTTTGCAACAATGCTCGGCAAGCCACGATTCCCCTCAACCCGCGCCCGTTCTGCCGCAAACTCGTTTATCTTGAATTAAGGCTGCATCCGGAGGCGGACCCTCAACCATTTGTGAACGTTTGGCTGTCACCCAGTTCCCATGCGTATCCACCCCGCCTTTCTTTCGGCCGCCGCCGATCCTCAGCGCCTCGAGCTTGTGCTCCGCCGCGAGGACGGAAGCCCGTGGCGGCTCACCGTCTCGGCTGGGATGGAGCGCTTCATCGGCTATTATCCGCGGGTCGAGGGCCTCGATTCCGGCGGGCCTCTGCTCCGCTTCAAGGTCGCCGACCCGACCTGAGGGAAATTGCCGGGCCTCCCCGCGTTGGGAGGGCGATGACGGACAAGCTTCAGAACCGAAACTGTGAGGGCCGCGCTCCGCGCGCCGCCCTTTTCGACGTCGACGGCACCCTGGTCGACACCAACGATCTCCATGCCTTCGCCTGGCGCGAGGCGTTCCTCAATTTCGGTCTCGACAAGCCGGTGGAGGAGATTCGCTGGCAGGTGGGGAAGGGGGGCGACAACCTCATCCCCTCGCTCTTCCCGGATCTGGGCGAGGCCCAGCGCGAGGAGATAGAGGATTTCCGGGCCGAGCTGTTCAAGCGCGACTATCTGCCCCGGGCCACGCCCTTTCCCCGAGTGCGGGACCTGTTCGAGCGGCTGTCGGCCGAGGGTATCAGGATTGTCCTGGCGTCCTCTTCCCATGCCGAGGAGGTGGACTATCATCTCAGCCTGATCGCCTGCGCCGACCTGGTCAGCGCGACGACGTCCAAGGACGATGTCGAGAATTCGAAGCCCTGCCCGGACATCTTCGCCGCCGCCCTGGCGAAGGTCGCGCCGCTCGGGCCGGAGGACGTCGCGGTGGTCGGCGATACGCCGTGGGACGCGAAAGCGGCCGGGAAGCTGGGCCTTCGGGTCGTCGGCTTCCGCTCCGGCGGCTTTCCCGACCGGGCGCTGGCCGAGGCCGGCGCGTGCGAGCTTTACGACGGCCCGAGCGACCTCCTCGCCCGCTTCGACGGCTCGGTCTTCGCTCGTGGCTAAAGCCAGGGCGGGCCGCGCGCTGCTCGCGGCCGATGCCGCGGCGGCCGAGGCGGCGCTGCCCTATCAGGGATCGCCGGCGATGGAAGCGCTCGGCCGTTTCGCTTCCCTGGGCGACCAGCCGCCGCTTCGGACACTGTGCGCTGCGGTGATCGCGGCCGGCCTGGCCGGGAACGACCGGCGCCTCGCCCGCGCCGGGGTGAGGATGCTGGTCGCCCACACGCTCGCGACTCTGGCCAAGGATTTCGTCAAGGAGCGGGTCGACCGGACTCGTCCGCGCTCGAAGGGCGCGAAGGGCAAGGATCATGTGCCGAGGCCAGGTCGTCAAACCGCCAAGGAGACGACCAGCTTCCCCTCGGGCCACAGCGCCGGGGCGGCGGCCGTCGCCCGCGCCTTCGCGCGCGACTATCCGGAATATGGGGCGCCCGCCTATGCCGCGGCCGGAGCGCTCGCTCTGGCCCAGATCCCGCGCTGCGCCCATTATCCGACGGACGTCGGAGCCGGCCTGGCAATCGGGCTCGCGGCGGCGGGGATAGTGGACATCGGCTTCGGGCTGGTCGAGGAGCCTGCCGGCACCGACCTTGAATAGGAGTTCAGCCTTGCGCTTGTTGCCCTTCCTCTTGCCCGCCTTCCTCGCCGCCTGCTCGCCCGCCGCCGATCCGGGCGAACCGAACCGGCAGCAGGACGCGGCGGGAGAGCGGCAGGTGGCGCCGATCCTCGATTCGCCCGAGGCGAAGGACGTGCAAAGCTACGCCAGGCCGCTCGAAGCGCGAGTGACTCACGTGGCGCTCGACCTCAGGGCCGATTTCGCCGCGAAGCGGATCGCCGGCACCGCGACCCTCGACGTCCGGGCGAAGCCCGGGGTCAAGTCGATCGTGCTCGACAGCAAGGGGCTGGAGCTGAAGGGAGTCGCCGACGGCAGCGGCAAGCCGCTCCGCTATGCGCTCGGTAAATCCGATCCCGAGCTTGGCGCTCCCCTCACCATCGAGCTGAACGGCGCGAACCGGATCCGGATCGCCTATGTCAGCGCGCCCGACGCGGAAGCTCTGCAGTGGCTGACTCCCGAGCAGACCGCCGGAAAGAAGCATCCCTTCCTGTTCAGCCAGGGCCAGGCGATCCTCAACCGAAGCTGGATCCCGACCCAGGACAGCCCCGGGATCCGCCAGACCTGGGAGGCCCGGATCGTCGTTCCCGAGCCGCTCAAGGCGGTGATGAGCGGCGAGCGGCTCACGCCCGAGGGCGAGCCGGCGGAGGGCGGCGGCCGCGCCTTCCGCTTCCGCATGGACAGACCGGTCGCGCCCTATCTGATCGCTCTCGCCGCCGGCGACATCGCCTTCCAGAGCCTCGGCCCGCGAACCGGGGTCTATGCCGAGCCGGCGACGATCAAGGCCGCCGCCGCCGAGCTGGTCGACACCGAGAAGATGGTCGCCGCGGCCGAGCGGCTCTACGGCCCGTACCGCTGGGGGCGCTACGACATGATCGTCCTTCCGCCCGCTTTCCCCTACGGCGGGATGGAGAATCCGACCCTCACCTTCCTCACTCCCACCTTCCTGGCCGGCGACCGCAGCCTCGTCGGCCTGGTCGCTCACGAGCTCTCGCACAGCTGGTCCGGCAATCTCGTCACCAACGCCGTCTGGCCCGATTCCTGGCTGAACGAGGGCGTCACCTCCTATTTCGAGAACCGGATCATGGAGGCGCTCTACGGCCCCGGGCGCGCCGGCCAGGAAGCCGCCTTGTCCTTCGCCGACATGGAGAGCGCCTTCGCCGAGCTCGGCGCCACCGCCCCCGCAACCCGGCTTCACAATCCCGACGAGACGACCGAGGGCGGCGCGAGCGGAATCGTCTACGACAAGGGCGCCCTGTTCATGAGGACGATCGAGCGGATCGTCGGCCGGCAGAGGTTCGATTCCTGGCTTCGCTCCTATTTCGACCGCCACGCCTTCCAGCCGATGACCTCGGCGGGCTTCCTCGCCGACCTGCGCGCCAACCTCGTCAAGGGTGACAAGGCGCTCGAGCAGAAGCTGATGCTCGACGAATGGGTCTACAAGCCGGGGCTTCCAGCCAACGCGGTGCGGCCCGATCCCGCGGCCTTCGCGCCGGTCGACCGGGCGCTCGCCGCGTTCAACGCCGGCGGGGCGGCGCCCGCGCAGCTCTGGGGATCGTGGACGACGGCGGAGCGGCTGCGTTTCCTCAACGGCCTTCCCCGCGCACTTCCCGAGCCTCGCCTCGCCGAGCTGGACCGGGCTCTGGGGCTGACCGGGAACCGGAACGCCGAGACCCTCTTCGCCTGGCTCCAGCTCGCTCTCGGCAACCGCTACCAACCCGCGGTGCCGGCGGCCGAGCGCTTCCTGCTGTCGATGGGCCGCGGCAAGTTCGTCGTGCCGCTGTTCAAGACCCTGTGGTCACAAGGCGAATGGGGCCGGTCGATCGCCAGGCCGCTCTACGCCAAGGCGCGGCCGACCTATCATTCGGTGAGCAGCGGCCGGGTCGACGAGATCGTGAAGGGCGGAGGAGCCTAGCACTTCTCCCCTCTCCCGCGCAGGCGGGAGAGGGATGTGCCCCCTCAATAAGGGAACATCGCGTAGCCCCGTTCGCGGACCGCCGCGACGTGCTCGGAATATTCGGCGTGGCATTTGTCGCCCGGGCGGATCAGTCCGACTTCGGCGTCGTTGCGTCGGCTCATCGGGAGCAGGGCGATCGGCGTCGTCGCCGGGATCAGCTGCGCCCCGCTGCCGCTGGCGAGGGTGGTGAGCACTCCGTTGAGGGTCCCCGCCCGCGACGGCCGGCCGAGGATCGCGATCCGATACTGGCCCTCGACGTTCGTCACCAAATAGATGTGCCCCGAAAGATGCGGGAAGGAGACGAAGCCGTGCTGCTCGAAGTCGCGGTCGAGCCTCGAGCTTTCGCTGAACGAGAGGCAGTGGGTCGCCTCATGCCATTCGATCAGGGTCCGGTAGGCGAAGATCGAATCGGCCTCGCTGAACGACCGGCGCAGGGTCAGATATTCGCCCTCGAGCCAATGGACCGCCGCCCGCGAATAAGCGCCCATCTCCTCGGGCGCGAGGTTGGAATCGGACTGGCCGCGATCGGGCGCACGGGCGGTGCGGAGCGCGACTCCGAGCGCGCCCTCGAGTCGAACCACCGTCGCCAGCGTGAAGGGGCGCTGGCCCGAAAGCGCCTTCTCCAGGGTCGACAGGCTCACCCTCGCCTCGTCCGCGAGCCACTGGCGCGACAGGCGGCGGCGCGCCAGCTCCTCGCGGATCCGCATGGCGGTCGCGCTGCTCTCCTCGTCGCTCTGGCTGCCCAGCACCCGTGTCTCCTCCCGCGTCGCTTTGCGCACATTTTCGCACATTTCGTCAACTCCCTGCCCGTTTCGACAGTCAAGGGCGCAGGATGCGGCAGACCTTTGTCCGACAATACCGTGGCGGCGAATCCGCAGCCTGCTATCGAGGCGGTGCGAAAGGGGGCGCAACAGACGCTCCCTCGCGAGGAAGGGGACTAAAGATGGTCAGGGCCGCACTCTCAGTCGACGAAAGCCGGGCACGGCCGTTCGGCTTCGTGAAGCCCCCCAAGCTCGGGGACCGCATCGGCGTCGCCCGCCGCGGCACGCCGATCTGGGCGACCATCACCGGTCTCAGCATGCAGAGCGGCCCCGACGGCCGCGGCACCCTCCTTGTCATGGCGCGGAGCGCCTGAGGCTTTCGCCAACCGCCCCCCACTTTCGCTTAGCCTGAAAATTCTAGCACCTCTCCCGCTTTTCGCGGGAGAGGAGGGGCCCGCCGCGAAGCGGTGGGAGGTGAGAGTCTGTACGCCGGACTCAGCAAGGCCCTCACCCCCCCAGGCCTTCGGCCTGGGTCCCCCCTCTGCCGCGGAAAGCGGGAGAGGAGATTATGGCGCCGACGGCTCCCACCTCTAAGCCCTTCGGCCCGCCGCAAATTATGGTGGATAAGTCATTTACCGTCTTGGCGTCGGATTCGAGTTGAGGCACTATGGCTAGTGGCGCTGCCATGGGGGCGACGCAAGACATTGTAGGCGGCCTCTGCTCACCCTATATCGTGGGCAGGCGGAAATCGCTTGCCCTGAGGATATCGGGGATAAGCTGAAACTAAGCGCCCGCGCCCCCTCGAAAGCGCTTAAGGTGGGCTTAATCCACTGGAACGAAAATAGTACAAGGGGTAGGATCATGGACCTTTCCGGAAGCAGCGAGACGGGCGCGAGCGAAGTGGCCGCCACCGTCTCCGATTCGTCAGAGGCGAAATCGGGCAAGGCCCGCCCGGGTCCCCGGATCTACCCGCTCGAGGTCGACCACAGCCGCGATTCGCTCCTCACCGATTTCGGCAAGGAAACGCTGAAGGACCGCTACCTGCTTCCCGGCGAGACCTATCAGGACCTGTTCGTGCGGGTCGCCTCGGCTTATGCCGACGACGCCGAGCACGCCCAGCGGGTCTACGACTACATCTCCAGATTGTGGTTCATGCCGGCGACTCCGGTCCTGTCCAACGGCGGCACCGGCCGCGGCCTTCCGATCAGCTGCTACCTGAACTCGGTCCCCGACAGCCTCGAGGGCATCGTCGACACCTGGAACGAGAACGTGTGGCTGGCCGCCCGCGGCGGCGGCATCGGCACTTACTGGGGCGCGGTGCGCGGGATCGGCGAGCCGGTCGGCCTCAACGGCAAGACCAGCGGCATCATCCCGTTCGTCCGGGTGATGGATTCGCTGACCCTCGCGATCAGCCAGGGCTCGCTCCGCCGCGGCTCGGCCGCCTGCTATCTCGACATCTCGCATCCCGAGATCGAGGAGTTTCTCGAGATCCGCAAACCCTCGGGCGACTTCAACCGCAAGGCCCTGAACCTGCATCACGGGGTGCTCGTCACCGACGATTTCATGGAAGCCGTCCGCGACGGCGCCGAATGGACCCTGAAGAGCCCCAAGGACGGCTCGGAGCGTGCCACGGTCGATGCCCGCTCGCTGTTCCAGAAGCTGGTCGAGACCCGCCTCGCGACCGGCGAGCCCTACATCATCTTCATCGACAAGGTGAACCGGTCGATGCCGAGGCATCACCGCGAATTGGGGCTGAAGGTCTCGACCTCGAACCTGTGCTCCGAGATCACCCTTCCCACGGGGCGCGACCATCTCGGCAAGGACCGCACCGCGGTGTGCTGCCTCTCCAGCCTCAACCTCGAGACCTGGGACCAGTGGAACGGCGACAAGCGCTTCATCGAGGACGTCATGCGCTTCCTCGACAACGTGCTCACCGACTATATCGACCGCGCCCCCGAGGAGATGGCCCGGGCCAAATATTCGGCGATGCGCGAGCGCTCGGTCGGCCTCGGCGTCATGGGCTTCCACTCCTTCCTCCAGGCCCGCAACATCCCCTTCGAGGGGGCGATGGCGAAGAGCTGGAACATGAAGATCTTCAAGCACATCTCCGCCCAGGTGAACGAGGCGTCGATGATGCTCGCCAAGGAGCGCGGGCCTTGCCCCGACGCCGCCGACATGGGCGTGATGGAGCGCTTCAGCTGCAAGATGGCGATCGCTCCGACCGCCAGCATCTCGATCATCACCGGCGGAACCTCGGCCTGCATCGAGCCCATTCCGGCCAATATCTACACCCACAAGACCCTGTCGGGCAGCTTCTCGATCAAGAATCCGTATCTCGAGAAATTGCTGATCGAGAAGTCGAAGAATTCGGAAGGGGTGTGGTCGACGATCCTCGAGCGCGGCGGCTCGGTGCAGCATCTCGATTTCCTCACCCCGGAGGAAAAGGACGTGTTCAAGACCAGCTTCGAGATCGACCAGCGCTGGCTGATCGAGCTCGCCGCCGACCGCACGCCCTATATCGACCAGGCGACCTCGCTCAACCTGTTCATCCCCGCCGACGTCGACAAATGGGATCTGCTGATGCTCCACTACCGGGCCTGGGAGCTGGGCATCAAAAGCCTCTATTACCTGCGCTCCAAGTCGGTCCAGCGCGCCGGCTTCGCCGGCGGGGTCGAGGCCGACAACACGATCGACCCCAAGCAGATCGAGCTCGCCGCGACCACGGATTACGACGAATGCCTGGCGTGCCAGTGATCAAATCCCTCTCCCTGGAGGGGAGAGGGAGGGGCCCGCGCGGCGCAGCCGCGTGGGAGGGTGAGGGCACGCCCCGTTGGGACAAGTCCGTTCGCCAAGCCCTCACCCTGGCGCTTCGCGCCGTCCCTCTCCCCTGCAGGGAGAGGGAAGTTCATGTCTCTCCCCGAGCAGCGGGAGAGAGCCGCGCCTGGCTCCCTTCGGCGCGGCGCCTGGCGGGGGAAGGCGAGGCCGCGTTGCCGCATAGCGCGCCGGCTTCCCCCGCTTTTTCGAGGAAGGATAGAATTTGATGCCCGAGACGATCACCCTTGGCCATGTCCTGATGCTGCTCGGCGCCCTCGCGGCGCTCTACGCGCTCTGGCAGGCCTCGATCTTCATGAAGCATCGCGGCGCCGGCCGCGGCACACCGCAATATGCCCGCCGCCGCGACGGCCGCCGCTACGCGGTCTGGGGGCTGATCGTCGCAATCGCGCTGGTTGCGATCGGCTGCTTCTCGCCCTTGTGCGACGTGGCGATCGCCGGATGAGCGCTCGCCTCCTCCTCCGTCCGGGGCAGGGGTGATGGGCCCCGTCTGGCTCCAGATGCTGCTCGGCGCGGTGCTGGGCTTCGTCGGCTTCGGCCTGGCGGTGAGGGCGAGGCCCGGCCCGACGCAGAAATTCTACTTCATCGGCGGCGCCGTCCTGGCCCTCGTCGGCGCCTACCTCCTCCTCTCCAATTACCTCTAAAGGAGCGCGTTCCATGCCCCTTCTCGAAGCCCGCAAGCAGTACAAGCCGTTCGAATATCCCTGGGCGTTCGAATTCTGGAAGCGCCAGCAGCAGATCCACTGGATGCCCGAGGAGGTCCCGCTCGGCGAGGATTGCCGCGACTGGGCCCAGAAGCTGACCGACCACGAGCGCAGCCTGCTCACCCAGATCTTCCGCTTCTTCACCCAGGCCGACGTCGAGGTTCAGGATTGCTACCACGACAAATACGGCCGCGTGTTCAAGCCGACCGAGGTCAAGATGATGCTGACCGCCTTCTCCAACATGGAGACGGTCCACATCGCAGCCTACTCGCACCTGCTCGACACGATCGGAATGCCCGAGAGCGAGTACAGCATGTTCCTCCAGTATAAGGAGATGAAGGACAAGCACGACTATCTCGCCACCTTCGGGGTCGACACGGACGAGGACATCGCCAAGACCCTCGCCATGTTCGGCGGCTTCACCGAAGGGCTCCAGCTCTTCGCAAGCTTCGCCATGCTGATGAACTTCCCGCGCTTCAACAAGATGAAGGGCATGGGCCAGATCGTCAGCTGGAGCGTGCGCGACGAGAGCCTCCATTGCGAGGGCATCACCCGCCTGTTCCACGCCTTCGTCAAGGAGCGCGACTGCTACACGCCCCAGGTCAAGAAGGAGATCCGCGAGGTCTGCCACCGCACCGTCGAGCTCGAGGACGCCTTCATCGACCTCGCCTTCGAGATGGGCCCGGTGCCGGGCATGAGCCCCAAGGAGATCAAGCAATACATCCGCTACATCGCCGACTGGCGCCTCAGCCAGCTCGGCCTGAAGCCCATGTTCATGATCGACGACCACCCGCTGCCCTGGCTGGCGCCTCTGCTCAACGGGGTGGAGCACGCCAATTTCTTCGAGACGAGGGCGACGGAATATTCGAAGGCCGCGACGAGGGGGAATTGGGGCGAGGTGTGGGACAATTTCGACCGAAGGAAGAGCGCGAAGGCGGCGAATGACGGGGGAGTTGGCGCCGAGGCGGCCGGCGGGGATGATATGTTCACTCGGGCCGGGGTAGCGGCGGAGTAGGTTGAAGGAGAATTGGTGATGGCAAAGGATTATTGGGCTGGCCCGCACCCTGACGGATGGCAGGTGAAGGGCGCGGGTAACTCCAGGGCAAGTTCAGTTCATTCGACGCAGGCTGATGCTTGGTCGGCTGCTCTGTCCCAGGCCCGTCGAGCGGGCGGTGAAGCGTTTCTGCAGGGGCGGAATGGCCAAATCCGCGAGAGAAACACATTCGGCAGCGATCCTCGGTCTTCGAAGGGTTAGCCACAGTAGAAAATACGCGGGCAGTTGGGGGATCGGCCTGCGCGGAGAGAAAATGGCTCGGTTGATCGATCCCCGGACTGGAATTGGTATATTCGGCAGGGGAGGTGTATCCGCGAACCGGTCCCGTGCAGCCGAGTCTTTTCCCCAAGCGCGTAAGTACCGTTTACCCGCTTACACCGCAGGGCGCGGACATCGCGTTCGTGTGTGAAGTGTCGGAGGGCGGCACCTTCCACTGCAAAGATGACCACCGCGGCCGTCCGGTCAGGCTGACGGAATGGCTTTGCACCCCCCCTTGCTATGCACCTCGGAATCGCGACAGCTGAGTGTGCCATCGTCGAAGACGGTGAGGACCACTGGTGCCAGGTACCAAGGAAAAAACCTAAGCGGCCATACCGGTATCCGGATTTTGAGAGGACCTGCGCCCACCGCTAAGTTTCAATGCGTGCCCACCATCCTGCGCATCGACGGCTATCGCTTCTACTTCTACAGCCACGAGCCGGACGAGCCGCCCCACGTCCATGTCGACAAGGCGGAGGCCACGGGGAAGGTGTGGCTTGGACAGGTGGAGTTCGCTAGGCAGCGCGGGTTCCGGTCGACGGAGCGAACTGCTAGCCTGAGCATGGACCACTGGTGCCAGGTACCAAGGAAAAAACCTAAGCGGCCATACCAGTGGACCACTGGTGCCAGGTACCAAGGAAAAAACCTAAGCGGCCATACCAGTATCCGGATTTTGAGAGGACCTGCGCCCACCGCTAAATTTCAATGCGTGCCCACCATCCTGCGCATCGACGGCTATCGCTTCTACTTCTACAGCCACGAGCCGAACGAGCCGCCGCACGTCCATGTCGACAAGGCCGAGGCCACGGGGAAGGTGTGGCTTGGACAGGTGGAGTTCGCCAGGCAGCGCGGGTTCCGGTCGACGGAGCGAACTGCTATCCTGAGCATGGTGGAAGAGCATCGGCAGGCGATGCTGGAGGCCTGGCATGAATATTTCGGCTAAGGTGGGCGACGAGCGGGTTGCGGACGTGCGCTTCGACTCGGAGCGGCTGATCGTCGACCTCGCCGACGGCCGCACCATCGCCGTGCCGCTCGCCTGGTATCCCCGACTGCTCGACGCCACTCCGGCGCAGCGCGCCAACTGGACCAAGGCAGGCGGAGGCGTCGGGATCCACTGGCCCGACGTCGACGAGGACCTCAGCGTCGCTGGACTGCTGCGGGGCGCGCCAGCTCCCGGCGCGACGCATCGCCCTCAGGCCTGAGCGGGGCACGGGGCTTGGGTCCCAGGTACTAAGGAAGAAACCGAGTTGCCTGGCCCGATCCGTTGCCCGCCAGCCTCCACCCATCCGCCTTCAGCACCGCCAGGCACCGCTCCCCGCCGGCCAGCGTCGCGACCTCCTGGTCGACCAACAGGCCGATCTTCAGGGCGAGGGCGCGGAGGTCGGGCGCCGGGGCGAGGAGCGGGCGGTTCAGGGCGGCCTCGCGCTTGATGTCGAGCCTGTCGAGGCGGTCCTCGAAAGGCTGGAACCGGGCCAGCGAGGCTCGCACCGCGGCTCGCGCCTCCGGATCGGCCGCGAAATCGTAGGGGATGGGCCAGCGGGCGCGGACCGCGACATGGATCTCGTGGGCCGGGAGATAATCGCGGGCACGATAGTCCGCTACGGCAGCCTCGGCCTGGCGCAGGGCTGCCAGCGCCAGGTCCCAGCGCCGCCGCTCCACGTCCGCCGCTCCGCCTCCGCTCGTGGCGCCGCGGGCGGCCCCACCGCCGGCGGCAAGCACAGGGGCGACGAAGGCCGCGCCTAGCAACGCCCGGCGCGTCGGGTTATGCCTCGCGGCAGTCATGCCTGAGGGTCTCCTTGGTCGGTCACAAATACTGACCGACCATGAGCGCGTCAAGGGGGGTTGTTCTGGACCGGGACTCGTCATTTCAGCCTGCCCAGTCCCGAATGGCGCGGGCCGCGCTGCAATGGTCGATCGAAACGGCCGCCGAGGCCGCGGGCATCAGCAGCCGGACCCTCCTGCGGTTCGAGAAGGACCAGCGCGACATCAAGCCGGAGCTGATCCGCTCGCTCCGCCGAGCCTATGAGGCGGCGGACGTCCGCTTCATCGAAGACGGCGGCCGCAGCGGGGTCATCGGCCCGCGTCTGCGGCCACTTGGGTGATCCACGAGCAAGTGTTGACGTGCCCTTCGTGGTCAGTAATTATGACCAGCCTGCCGTGTCCGCTTATCCCGCCGGATAGGAGCCTGAGGATGGGAATTCAGACTACGCCGTGGGACACCGCCGATCACCTCGACAGCAAGGAAGCCGACCTCGGCTATCTCGAAGCGGTGTTCGAGGACGGCGATCCGGAGCTGATCACCGCGGCCCTGAACGACGTCGCCCGATCCCAGGGCCTTGCGCATGACGCCCTCACGGCGAAAACCGACATCGCCGCTCTGGTCCGCACCCTGAAGACGGTCGGCTTCGAGTTGACGGTCAAGGCCGCTTGAAAGGCCGATGATTAAGCTCACCAGCCTCGAGCCCGCCGGCGACTCCGAGCTGGCGCTGCGCTTCAGCGACGGCTCGCGCGGCGTCTGGTCCGCCGCCGCGCTCATCGCCCGCGACACCGAGCTCACCCGGCCCCTCGCCGACCCCGCCTGCTTCCGCCGCGCCTTCATCGAGGGCGGCGCGCTCGCCTGGCCCAACGGGCTGGAGCTTTCCGCACCCAGCCTTCACCGCCGCCTCTCGGAAGCCGGCGCGCTCGTTCGCGAGGCGGCGTAACGGCGGCAATTACCGGTGCCAGGCCCGGGAAGAAGCCTGCGTGCCCCGACGACGATCCGCCGGCGCCGCCCGCGGGCTTCGCCGGCGGCGCTTGCAAGCCACCCATTCCTGCTGTATTATCCAACTAATACAGCAGGAGCCCCGCCATGCCGCCTCTCTTCCTCATCGCCGCCGCCGCGGCGGCGCTCCAGCCGGGTTCGGCGACCTCTCCGCCGGCGCCCGTCACAATCCCCGACCAGCCCGCCCTGACCGAGCAGATCCGGGCCGCGGACAAGGCGCTGTTCGACCTGTTCTTCACCGGACCCTGCGAGCCCGAGCGGCTGCGCTCGATGCTGACGCCGGACATCGAATTCTACCACGACAAGGGCGGCTTCAACGTCCGCTCCGACAAGGATTTCGTCGCCATCTTCGAGAAGAACTGCCACGACCGGCAGGACCCCAAGGCGTGGCGCTCGCGCCGCGAGCTGGTGGCGGATAGCCTTCAGGTCGATCCGATCCCCGGCTACGGCGCGGTCGAGGCGGGCGAGCACCTCTTCTTCGAGAAGGAGGGCGCGCAGGGCATTGAAAAGCTCGCCGGGCGGGCCCGCTTCGCCCAGCTCTGGGTGCTCGGCGCGGACGGGGCCTGGCGCATCTCCCGGGTCTTCAGCTACGGCCACCGGCCGGCGCAATAAGCGCCGATCCGGCGCCGGCTGCGCGCAAGGCGCCGCAAGCCTGGGTTTCGCGACCCGGGGCGAGACTCCCTGCCGGCGCCGGCCCGTGACAAGAGCCGGCAAAAGGCCGATATTGACCGCGCCCGCACAATCGCCGCTTAAACGGGAGCCTGACGATGGGAATTGAAGCCACCCCATGCTCTGCCAGGCGGAGCGCGAGCCTGTGAACGCCGCCGTCGCTCGTCGCCGAAGCTCGAGGCCGGCCGCGCTCGCCTCCGCCGCAGCCCTGCTCCTGTGCACCGCCGCGTCCGCTGCGCCCGCGCGCCCGTCCGCCCCGGCCGCTTCCGAGCGATCGGTCCGGCAGGCGCTCGAGCGGGCCTATGAGCGCAACCGCCAGGCGCTACTGGCGCGCGATGCCGCCGCGGTGCTGGCGCTGCGCACGGCGGATTTCCAGGTGGTCACTCCGGACGGCACCGTCCACGCGGCGCAGGAGATGGCCGACTTCACCCGCAACCTCCTCGCCAACGTCGAGCGCTGGGAAGCCTTGTCCTTCGACGTCGACGGCATCGCCCGGAAGGGAAACGAGGCCGCGGCCGAGGTCCGCCAGCATTCGATCCGGCTGATGCGGAGGCCCGAGGGCAAGGTCCAGCGAGTCGAGAACTGGGTGACCCAGCGCGAGACCTGGGTGAGCACGGCCCAGGGCTGGAAGCTGCGCCGGGTCGACGATATCCGCGACCAGCGCGTCCTCATCGACGGGGTGCCGCGTCCATAGGGCGGCGCTGGATCGCCGGTGCCGGCGACCCTATCGCGCCGGGCGGATCGGCACTCGGGCGATTTCCACGTCGGCGCAGCGGACCGCCGCATGGGTATATTGCGGCTCGTGCTCCTCGAAGACGGTGCCCACCGTCATCCATCCGCGGTCGGCCTGAGGCTCGACGGCGGCGTCGCTCGACAGCTCGAGCACGAGGACCGGCGGCCGCCTGACCCCGAGCGCGAACATCATCGGCATCCGGCCGTCCTTGTCGGGGCGCGCCTCGCCGTTGAGCGCCACCGCGGGCTTCCCGCCGGGTTCCGACGCGGGCACGATCTCGGCCACCCAGCCGCGGGTCGCGAAGGGACAAGGGCCGACCGGAGTCGCGGCGGCGGAATTTGCCGACGCCGCCGGCTCGCCTCCGGCCGCCGAAGCGGCGCTCGCCGAGGCATTGCCGTCGACCGCCGGCTCCCCGCCCGCGCGGTTGCTCTGGCTCGGCGCGCCGCAGCCGGCGAGGCAAAGCGCCAGGGCGGCCGTCACCGGTAGGATCGCTCGCATGGTCATCTCCCTTTCCCTGTCTGGCTGACGATGATGAAGACGCCGGGTACCGCGGGGTCGCATCTCGCGGCCGCTGACGCCGTGACGGCGATCACAGGGCCCGCGGGCGACGATGCCTGCCCCTCTTATGCTCCGCTTCCGGCGGCCTGTCGATGTCCGGGGCCCGGGGCCAGCTACCAGGGAAAAAACCCGGGTACCTGGCACGGTCCGTTGGCGCCCAACTCTGCGCTGAGCGCCTTCGCGACGACGCGCTGCGGACGGGCCGGGGGAAAGCGCTGCGTGGGGACCGCCGGCTGCGCCAGGCACCTGCCGGCTACGTGCCTGGCACCGTGCCCCACCGACCATGGCGGACGGCAACGACGCCCGCCCTCGTGCGAGGCGCCGCCCGCAGGGCCGGCGCAATAAGTGGGAGGCACCGAAAAACCCCCGTTTCGGTGCTTTTTCTACTGTCCTACAGCCTACCGACGGATATACATGTTCCGGCTCCGTTCTCCATCGATCAGGAGCTGACCATGACTGAAGCCGTCCCACCCCCGCCCCCCGGCCTTCCCCCGGACGATACCGCCTCCGCCGTCCCCGCAATCCCCTTCGATCCCGTCCCCGTCCGCCCGCGCCGCGACGGCTGGACCGCCGCGAAGCAGCGCAGGTTCATCCAGGTCCTGGCCGAGACCGGCATCGTGCGGATCGCCGCCGCCGCGGTCGGGATGAGCGAGCGGTCGGTGAACCGCCTGGCCTTGCGCGACGACGCGGAAAGCTTCTGCTCCGCAATGGACGCGGCCCTTCAGGTCGCGGCGCGGCGCGGCGCTTCGATATTGTTCGAATATGCGTTCGAAGGTGTCCCGGAGACCGTCTGGCGCGACGGCGAAATCGCCTATCAGCGCCGCAGGCCGTCCGAAAAGGCGCTCTTCTTCCTCCTGTCGAGGCTAGATCCGCAGCGTTTCGGGAAGGCGGGACCGAACCCCGAGTTTCCCTATTTCGACCCGGTGAAAGCCAATATGGCCGATCTCTCGCTCCACCTCGACAGCCTGGCCGATTTGCCGGACGAAGAAGCGGAGGACGGGGCGCAAGACCATGGCTGAGCCTCGCGCGCGCGCGCGTTGGAGCCGGACTTTCCGGACCTTCGTCCGATTCCGGACACGCTGCGGAAGCCCAGCCTCAGAACTTGATCCGAACCCCCACCAGCGCCCGCTTGCTGACCTGGCCGCCCGGCATGCCGACGCTTTCGCCATAAGCGCGGACGACGGTGCCGGGGCCGATCCCTTTTTCAGCGAGCAGCGGACCGGTCCTGAACACCCGCTCCCATTTTTCCAGATCATAGTCTTTGCCCGGGCGCCGGCCGCAGACGACGATGTCGGAGCCGCCGCCGGCGCCGGTCTCGCACGGGTCGGACGGCTTCACCCTGGCGAGGTCGAAGTCGATGCGTGGCGGCCGGCCGGCGGCCGCCGCGGGCGCGGACTGAAGGGCAAGCAGCAAGGCCAGGCTCATTTGTCGCTCCGCGGGGGTGCCGCCGCTATCCTCCCCATGCTTTCCGGCGAAGATAAGGCAGCCCCGGCGCCCGGCGCTCCGGCCCGTTGCTCGGCGGCCGCCGGACGTGACCGCCATCACGTGTCGCGATCGGGCGGCGAGGCTAGGCCGGCCGGCGACAGGTCGCAACAGGGCCGACCGGCCGAGGGAGCACGATCATGAATCCGAAAGCGATGCGGGACGAACTCGAGGCCAGGCACGGACCGGCGCCGACCGGTACAACGACGTCCGCTCCGCCGCCGTCCGCTATGCGCGCCGGCGCCCCGGCGCCCGCGCCGATCGCCCGAAGCGACCTCTACGAGACCATCTCGGGAAGCTATTTCACCTTGCGCCGCGGGCTCGCGCTTCTGGCCCTGGCCTTTCCGGTGTTGCTATGGCTGGTCGCCGGCCCAGAGCATCTGCAGGCCTCGATCAGCGCCTATTACCATTATCACGGCACTGGCGCAGGCCCGTCGCCCTTCGGCAGCGGCAGCGCCCGCGACGTCTTCGTAGGCGTGTTGTGGGCGATCGGCGCCTTCCTGTTCTTCTACCGCGGTTATTCGCGCCGCGAGGACATCGCTTTGGATATCGCCGGGCTCGCCGCGCTTCTGATCTCGACCTTCCCGATGGACTGGCCCGACGACGTCGGCAGCCTTCGAAACACGATCCATTTCACCAGCGCCGTCATTTTCTTCCTGGCGGTGGCCTATGTCTGCCTGTTCCGCCCCGGCGACACCCTGGCGCTGCTTCGGGATCCGGTTTCGAAGCGGCGCTTCAAGCGGAGCTATGCGCTGCTCGGCACGCTCATGATCGCCGTTCCGGTGAGCATCCTGGCGGTGCATTTCCTGGCCGACTGGCTGCGCCTGATTCCCGAGCGCTCGGACGAAAACCGCTGGGTCTTCTGGGTCGAGGTGGCGGGCATTTACGTCTTCGCCGCCTAATGGCTGGTCAAGAGCCGCGAGATCGCTCTGATCGAGCGGCAATAGGGAAAAGGGGGGTCCTGGCCAATGACGGCGCTTGAAGCTGAACACTGCACAACGGCGCGTTCATGAAACCCGCTCGAGCTCCACCCGTTGACCGTCGACCCCGCCGCTTCGGGGTCTTCCACAGGAGAGTATCATGCGTAAAATCATCCTCGCCGCCGCCACGGCGGCCTGCGCGCTGCCGGTCGCCTTCCCGGCGCCGGCCTCCGCCCAGCGCGGCTACGAGACCCGCCAGGAGCAGCGCGAATGCCGCCGCGAGCTTCGCAACGCCGACAGCCGCCGCGAATATCGCCGCGAGCGCCGCGAATGCGCGCGCGAGATCGCCCGCGCCCGGGCCCGCGACTGGCGGACCTACAACCGTTACGACTACAATCGCTACGAGCCCAGCGTGAACGCTTATTACGCCGACCGTTATTATCGCGACGGGCGCTATTACGGCGAGACCCGGCTGAGCCGCAACACGCGCATCTATCGCGGGTCGGACGGCCGCTATTATTGCCGCCGGAGCGACGGCACGACCGGCCTGATCGTCGGCGGAGCGATCGGCGGATTGCTCGGCAACGCGATCGACAACGGCCGCTCGAGCCTGCTCGGCACTCTGATCGGCGCTGGCGCCGGCGCCGCGCTCGGCCGCGAGATCGAGCGCGGAAGCGTCCGCTGCCGCTAGGCAGGGTGAGGGGGCACGGGTTTCCGTGTCCCCTTTGCCCACCGCACCGAGCGAGATGGCCGGGGCGGGGCATAGCTGATATCGTCGGTTGAAAGGGCTGCGCCGGGGGGAGCAGGAATGAGCGGGTTTCGGGCCGAAATTCTTCACTGGTTCGATTCCGGGCGGGTCGCGCCCGGACGTGAGCTCGAGCTGCTCCGGGCGGCCGCAATCCTCCCGTCGCCGGCCGACTGGAGAGCGTTCCTTGGCCGGCTGACCCTGTGGCTGGGCACCGTTGCCCTCGCCACCGCGCTGATCTTCTTCTTCGCGTTCAACTGGGACGATCTCGGCCGCTTCGCCAAATTCGGCCTGGTCGAAGCCGCCATCCTCGCCGGGCTGATCGCCTTCTGGCGGTTCGACCTCGACGGAGCGCCCGGCAAGGCGGTCCTTCTCCTGCTCAGCCTTCTGACCGGCGCGCTGCTCGCCCTGGCGGGCCAGGTCTACCAGACCGGCGCCGACACCTACGAGCTGTTCGCCTGGTGGGCGGCTCTGATCCTGCCCTGGGTGCTGGTCGGCCGGTTCAGCCCCTTGTGGCTGCTCTGGCTCGCGCTCCTCAACCTTGCGGTCTGCCTCTATTGCCGGCTGGGCTGGGACGGCGAGACGATGATCTGGGCCCTGTTCCTCCTCAACGGGGCGATGCTGGTCCTGTGGGAAGCGGGGCACCGCGCCGGGCTCGCGTGGCTTCGCGACGACTGGCCGCCACGGCTGGTGGCGGTCGCCGCCGGGACGATGGCGACGGCGCTGGTGGTCTGGGCGATCCTCGGCGGCGGACGGGGCGGTTCGGGAGCGCTCGCCGGGCTCGCCTATCTCGCCTGGCTGGGCGCGGTCTATCATTGGTATCGCCGGGTCCGGGCCGATCTGTTCATGCTCGCGGGCGGCCTGCTCAGCCTCATCGTCGCCGTCGTCGCCTTCCTGTCGAAGACCATGCTCGGCTCCGATGCGGGCGGGTACCTTGTGATCGGCCTGGTGGTGATCGGGATGTCGGCGGGCGGAGCGGTGTGGCTGAGGGCCGCGGCCAGGGAGCAGCGCGCATGAGCGCCGCCGAACTTTGGGACCGGCTGAGCGCCCGGCATCTCGTCGAGGGCGACCGGCCGGAGCTGCAGCGGCCGGACTCGCCCTGGTTCGTCCGGGTCATGCTCGGGATCGCCGGCTGGATCGGCGCACTGTTCCTCATCGGATTCGTCGGCGCGGCCTTCGCCTTCATCCTGGAGGACGCCGGGGCCGCCGCACTGCTCGGCGCGGCCTGCTGCGGGGGCGCCTTCGCCTTGTTCCGAGCCTTCGACGGCAACGATTTCGCCGAGCAGTTCGGGCTCGTCGCAAGCCTGGTCGGGCAGGCGCTGATCGTCGTCGGCCTCGCCCACTATCTGAAGGCGGAGGCGCCGCCTTTCTATTTCGCCGTCGCCGCGGTCGAAGCGGCGCTGGCGCTGGCCGTGCCCAACTTCCTCCACCGGGTGCTGACGACCGCCGGCGCCGCCGTCGCCTTCAGCCTCGGAGTCAACCAGCTGCAGCTGCACGGGCTCGCCGCGCCGCTGCTGTCGGTGGGCCTCGCGCTGGTCTGGCTGGATCCGAGGCGATGGGCGGCAAGCGGGCGGATCTGGCGCCCGATCGGCTATGGGCTCGTCCTCGCCTTGCTGCTCGTCGAGACGTTCAGGCTGTTCGGGGCCGAGTGGCTGCTCGGGCTTGGCAACCGGGCGCCGGGATGGTTCGGCCTTCACGGCCCGCTGCTCGGACGCGCGCTGACGGCGGCGACCCTGGTCTGGGTCGCTTCGGCGCTCAGCCTTCGCGAGGGCCAGGGCAGCCGAATCTCCGCCTTCGCCGTCGCGGTCGCGATCGTCCTCGCCTTGCTCTCCCTGGAAGCGCCCGGACTCGCTTCGGCCCTGCTCGTCCTGCTGCTCGGCTTCGCCGCCGGCAACCGGATCCTGATCGCGCTCGGAATCCTCGCACTGCTCGGCTTCGTCGCGCATTTCTATTACAGCCTGCAGGCCAGCCTTCTCGAGAAGTCGGGAATATTGGCGCTCACCGGCCTCGCGCTGCTTGCCGCGCATCTCGTGCTCCGGTTCGCCTTTCCCGCCTCGCCGGCGGAGGGCCCCGAGCGTGCGTAAGGCCATCGCCCTCGCCGCCGGGATCGCCGTGCTGGCGTTCGTCAATCTCGGCATCTACCAGCGCGAGCGGCTGCTGACCGAGGGCCGGATCGTGCTTCTCAAGCTCAGCCCAGTCGACCCGCGCTCGCTGATGCAGGGCGATTATATGCGGCTGAACTTCGAGGCGGCCGACCAGGCCTTCCCCTGGCAGAGCCGGAGGACCTTTGCCGATGGCCGGATCGTGGTCGGCCTCGACCGCCAGGGGGTCGGCCATTATCGCCGAATCGCCGATTCGAGGCCGCTGGCGCCGGACGAAATCGCGCTTCGCTACCGGATCCGCGGCGGCCAGCCGAACCTCGCCACGAACGCCTATTTCTTCGAAGAGGGCCAGGCCCAGGCCTATGCGGGAGCGGCCTATGGCGAGTTCCGAGTCGGCGCCGACGGCGAGATGATCCTCACCCGGCTGCGCGACTCGCGCTTGCGGCCCTTGCAGGCCAAGTCGCAAGGTTCGTCGACCGGGAAAGGAGAATGAGAAGATGTCGAACGAGAATGTCGACCTGATCCGCGCCATTTACGAGGCCTTCGCCGCTGGGGACATTCCCGGCGTGGTCGGCCGGATGAGCCCGGACATGGTCTGGAACGAGGCCGAGAACTTCCCTTACGCCGACGGCAATCCCTATCGCGGCCCGGAGGCGATCCTCGGCGGGGTCTTCGCCCGGCTGGGCTCGGAATGGGACGGCTTCGCCGCGCATCCGGAGGAGTTTCTCGACGCCGGCGACACCGTGGTCGTGCTCGGCCGCTACCGCGGCACTTGCAAGGCGACCGGGCGCGCCCTCGATGCCCAGCTCGCCCATGTCTGGCGGGTGGCGGACGGCAAGGCCGAGCGCTTCCAGCAATATACCGACACCTTGCAGGCGGCGCGAGTCACCGGTGGCGTCTAGAGCGGACCGGGAACGGCGGCGGCGTTTCGTCGAGCGCTCGGCGGAAGGGCCGGCTGTCGAGCCGGAGCCGGTCCAGGCGGGCGCGGCGGGTAAGCGCGAGGACGTCGAAGAACAGCTCGTAGCGCGCGTCGGGCTCCGGGCTGAAGTCCACCCACCCGCCTTCGACCGCCGCGAGGTTGAGCCGGCCGCGCAGCGTCTCGAGGTCGACCTCCGCGCCGTCGAACAGAATCGCGTTTCCGGGCGTGGTCGAGAGCCTGTGCGCCCGGGCGCCGGGCTTCATCAGCGGGCGGGACTCGTCCAGCCTCTCCAGAAAACGGGCGCCGTAGGGATAAGGAACCGCCGACGCCTCGGGAAGTCTCGGCAGGTCCAGCTTCACCGAATGGGTCTGGATCGGGTGCATCAGGAGGAAGATCGGGAAAAGCGTCAGCACGAGCAGCGCGAGCAGGAGCTGAGCCGTTCGGCCCGCCGCAACCGGATCATCGACGGTGGAGTCGGCGAGAAGCATATCATTCCCTTTTCGAGAAATGATATAACATTATACTCGGCGGGCCAACGGGTTTCGCGGCCCTCGCCCGGAGCGGCCCGGGATTGCCCCCGGCTCCGCCCTGTCCCATCTAGAGGCCATGCGAATCCTCGACGTCGACCAGTCGCCCCCGGCCCAGGCCGCCGGCCTCACCCCCCATCTGATCGCCGACGAGGTCGTCCACGCGGCTTTCGCGGCCCCGACCGGGGTGATCCTGTTCACCGATCGCCGCATCCTGCTCGCCCAGCGCGAGCATCTGCTCGAGGCGCGGACCGAAACCAGCTCCTACCCCTATCGCGCCGTTCGCCATTTCTCGATCCAGGAGGGCGAGTCCGCCGAGAGCCGCTCGACCGTCCGCATCTGGCTCGGCGACGAGCCCCAGCCGCTTCACCTGCGCGCCAATCCGGGCACCGACCTGCGACCGCTCCAGCGCCTTCTCGCGGATCGGCTCGTCTAGGGCGCCGCGGCTCAGCGCATCAATCCGGCCTTCCGGAGCGCATCCTCGATCACCTGCTGGGGTCCGCTCACAAGCGGCGTCGTCTGGGGCGCGGGCCTCGGACGGGCCGGCGCGGCGGGGTCGCGGCCCGGCTGCCGCCGCTCAGCCTCCGCCTCCGGCGCGATGCCGAAGAATTCGGCGATCCGCGCCGTCGAGCTCAGGCCGACGTCGAGCATGTGCGCGCCCGCTTCGCCGAGCGAATCCTCGCCGGCGCCGTCGAGGGGGATGCCGTGGGCCATTCCGGTGATCGTATATTGCTCGACCAGCGGCTGGCCTTTCGCTCCGAGCCAGACCCGCCGGGGATAGCCCTCCACCCGGTCGCTCCGGTCCGGCCCGGGCGCAAGGCCGTGGAGGTGGGTCCATTGCAGGACGATCGCGTCGGCATTGCTCGCCACGACCGTGCGGTCGGCGCTGCCCTGCCACACCTGGACGCGCGGCCACGGCCCTTTGTGCGGCGAGGCCCGGCGTACCCGGGCACCGAGCTCGCCGGCGTCGCTTCGGGCGCGGCCGCTCATGCAGTCGAAAGCCCCGGCGACGTCGGCGGCGCAGCCGTAAGCGACCCCGGCGATGATCGCTCCGGCGGCGAAGGTTTCCGGATAGGTGGCGAGCATCGCCGAGGCCATCGCCCCGCCGGCGCTGAGGCCGGTGACGAAAATCCGGGTCGGATCGATTTCATGCGTTTTCGTCATCGCCTCGATCATCGATCGGATCGAGGCCGCCTCGCCCATTCCGCGCTGGGTGTCGTTGCCCGAGAACCAGTTGAAGCACAGCATCGGGTTGTTGGCGCGCTGCTGCTCGGGAAAGAGCAGGATGAAGCCATGGCGGTCGGCGAGAGTCGACCAGCCCGAGCCGTGGTCGTAGACGGCGGCGTCCTGGGTGCAGCCGTGAAGCACGACGACGAGCGGCGCCGGGCCCTCGATTCCGGCCGGAACGTAGCGGCGCGCCCTGAGGTTGCCCGGATTGGCGCCGGCCCAGTCGAGATCGGACAGCCGGTCCCGGGTCGCGGCCGGCGCCGCGAAGGCGCTCCGCCCCTTGCGGCTGGCGCGAAGGCGAAGTCGCGGTCGTATGGCAGGCATAAGCTTCACTCTCCCGGGACGCCCGGCTGGGCGGGGCATGAGACCGATATGGGGAAGCTTTTGTTGCAGTGCAACATGACTATGAGGCGGCTTCGGCTGCACAGGCTCCGGCGCGCGGCACCGCCGGCGGCCGCGTTGCGTGGGTCGCCTCTTGCGGGCCACCGCCTCGCCGCCTTAACCTCCGGCAGGGAGACAGGGGATGGACGCACCCAGGGGCCGCTACAGCGTGATCGAGAAGGACGGGCGCCTCGTCGTTATCGACAACGGCACCGGCGCCCCGATCCCGTCCTCGCTCGCACCGCCCCCGGCGGCCCGGGGAGGCACCGCCTCGACAGGAACGAGCCCCGTCGCCGGTGCCGGCCCGGGCACGATCGACGTCGCCGCCGGCGCGCTTCTCGCCGTCGCAGCGAAGGGCTGGGATTCCGAGGGAAGGGCGATCATCGCGTGGCGCTGGGAGCAGAATGAGCAGCAAAAGCGGTGGGACGCCGTGCTGGACGAGCGCCAGCAGCGGCGGATGGGCCGGGCCCTGCTCGCGCTCTGCCTCGCTCCGCCGGCCGTGCTTCTGCTCATGGTCGCCGGCGGGTCCGGGATCGGCCTGTTGGCCGTGCCGGCGCTGCTGCTTCCGCTGTGGGGCGCGCTCTCGCTTCGCCGCCTCTACCGGGAGACGAATGATCCGAGCCGCGCCGTGTGATCGCCGCCGCTCAGGGGCCGGACTGCTCCTCGATCGAGCGGATGTGCCATTTGCGATCCTCGGCCGGGGAGCCGGGGATGTCGTTGACCCGCCGAAGGGTCACCGTCGCCTTGCGGCTGAAGGCTGCGCCGTCCTTGCGCCGGCCGTAGATCACCACCGGGACTCCGACGTAGAGCGACCCGGCCGCCCCTTCGATCGGCCCCGGCGCGCCGACCTGGGCGTGATATCCGGAATAAGCGGCGAAGCCGCCGGCGAACTCCGCCTCGCTCGCCTCGCCGCCGCCGGACCACAATCGCCGGGCGTCGCCGTGGCGGCCGGCTTCCAGCAGGGCATAATAGGTCTGGACTAGATTGGCGGCGGCCTGGGCGCTGGTCGCGGCGAACGGGGCCTCGGAAACCGGCCTGCGGTCGCCGGGGAGACCGCCACGAGTCCCGGGGGCCGGGGGCCGGACGGATTGCGCGGCCGAGTCGCTCACCGCCGCGGTCTCGTTCGAGGCCTGGTTGCCCGGCGGGGCGGGCGGGACGGAGCAGGCGGCGACGGCGGCGGAGGCGGCGGCTAGGCAAAGGAGGCGAGGGGGCATTTCGAAGCCTCTAGCCGCCGCGCGCTGCTCCGGCCAGCGCCGCCGCGACCGGGCCCGCCAAGTTGACGCTCTCCCTGCCGGGTCCTATCCCCGCCGCGCATCCATGGAGAGCCCCCTAGTGACCGACCAGCGCAGCTTCGACGACCGCGACGGCTTCATCTGGCTGGACGGGGCGCTGGTGCCGTGGCGCGAGGCGAACGTTCACGTGCTCACCCATGCCCTCCATTACGCCTCTTCCGTCTTCGAGGGCCAACGCGCTTATGCCGGCGAGGTCTTTCGGCTCAGCGACCACAGCCGGCGGCTGCGCAAGAGCGGACAGCTGCTCGGCTTCGGGATCCCGTTCAGCGTCGAGGAGATCGACCAGGCCTGCCGCGACGTGCTCGCCGCCAATGGGCTCGAGGACGCCTACATGCGCCCGCTCGCCTGGCGCGGGTCGGAGCAGATGGGAGTCTCGGCCCAGAAATCGAAGATCCACCTCGCCGTCGCGGTCTGGCCCTGGCCGGCCTATTTCGGCGAGGAGGCGATCGCCAAGGGCCTTCGCCTCGCGATCTCCAAGTGGCGGCGGCCCGCGCCCTATACGGCGCCGACCGAATCGAAGGCGTCGGGCCTCTACATGATATGCACCCTGGCCCGTCACCAGGCGCAGTCGGAGGGGTTCGACGATGCCCTGATGTTCGACTGGCGGGGCCAGGTGGCCGAGGCGACCGGGGCGAACGCCTTCTTCGTCAGGGATGGAGCGCTTCATACGCCGACGCCGGACTGCTTCCTCAACGGGATCACCCGGCAGACGGTGATCGAGCTGGCCCGCCGGCGCGGAATCGAGGTCGTCGAGCGGGCGATCTGGCCAGAGGAGCTCGAGGGCTTCGAGCAATTCTTCCTTACCGGAAGCGCCGCCGAGGTCACCCCGGTCGCCTCCGCCGGCCCCTGGAGCTTCGAGGTGGGCGAGCTGACGATGCAGCTCAGGAAGGATTATCTCGATCTCGTCCATCGTCGCATCTCGAACCTTTGATCCTCACCGGCGGTCGACACGGGGGCTTCCGCCCCCGCCGCCGCCCGCTATAAGCCGCCGGCCTGCTGGGGCGTCGCCAAGTGGTAAGGCACCGGTTTTTGGTACCGGCATTCGCAGGTTCGAATCCTGCCGCCCCAGCCAACCGAATCCTCATGATTCGGTCCTAGAACAATGACTTGCGCTCAGATCGGCCGACAGACCAGCTAGACCCGGTTCGCCTGAATTGGCCCGGATTCGACGCCTATTGTGTACCGATTTGTGTCCCGATTTTTGTTCTGCCGAAGGACCGGTTGGAGTCGGTATGACAGGCAATCTCGCACGCATAAGCGCTTCGAAAGACAATGTAATCGAGTTGGACAGTGTTCGACCGGGTTCGTCCGGGCTCGGCCCCGCGAATCCTGATTTGTGTCCTAATTTGTGTACCGATTTTTCGACGAGGAGGACGCCTCGACGCCCCGAAAAACTGAAGAAAAGGGAGCTAACTCCAGCACTTATCGACGATCTGAGGCGTGGGAAACTCGACGACTCAAAAACCGGTGCACTCTCGATCGAGGTGCTCTCGAGTGGCAAAAAGAGATGGCATTACCGACGACGGATCGCGGGCCGCGGAGAGGTGGTGAAGCTCAGTCTGGGCCTCTATCCGGCCTACTCTATCGCCGATGCGCGCGAATGGGCGAACGGGCTCAACCGGCAGATCGACGCGGGAATAGATCCTCGCGAGACGGCCCGCCAAGAGCTCCGTCTCGCCACGATGACCGTCGATCGCGCGCACGAGCTCTACATGGAAGCGGTCCGCGAAGGGCGGTCCTCGCGCGCCAAGCGGCCCAACAAGCCAAGGACCGTCTCTGACAAAGCGGAGATCTACAGACGCGACATTGCCCCCAAGCTCGCTTCCAAAAGCATTTACGACGTCACCGAGGCCGACCTTATCAAGCTGGTCGAGGCCAAGGGCAAGAAGGCCAGGGTGAGGGCCAACCGTCTTGCCGCCGAACTCAAGGTTTTCTTCGGCTGGACCGCGTCGCTGCGCGGGCTCGCCGTTGGACTGGAAATCGATCCCGCTCGCCGGCTCGGCGACCTTCGCTTTCCCGAGACGCCCCGCGCTCGGCGGCTGGCCCTTCAGGAGATCGACTGGTTCCTCCAGGCTCTCGTCGAGGAGGAGCGGGACTATCAACGCGGCATGATTCTCTGGCTGCTGACAGCTGCTCGCCTGGCGGAGGTATGCGAGGCGCGTCGGGAGGAGCTGTGCGACGGCGTCTGGACGATTCCTGCCTGCAGGACCAAGAATTCGGTGGAGCACCGCATAGCGCTCGGCCCTTGGGGCTGGTCGCTGATGCAGACTGAAAGTGAATGGGTTTTCCCTGCCCCCAAGCTCGATGGCCCGCGCTCTCGCAACTGCTGGTACATGGCTCGCAATCGCGTGCGCCGAAGGATGGAGCGCCTCGCCGGCCGTCCTATCGAACGGTTCACGCCGCACGATTTTCGGCGAACCTGCCGCTCCAACACGAAGCGGCTCAAGGTGGATTTCGAGACGGCCGAGGCGATGCTCAACCACGTCAAGAAGGGACTGGAGCGTACCTACGACACTTATGAGCTGGAGGACGAGAAGCGCGCCTGGTTCCTGACGTGGGAGAGGGAGATCGCCGCAATCGCCCGAAAATCCGGCGTGGGCGAGGCGCTGGGGATTCCGGCGAGCGTCCCACTGCAAGGTCGATGCGATCGGCCCACCACCGCTAGGGCGTAAGCTGACGGCTCGAAGCGGCCTTGAACTTCCCGCAGCTCCGTATAAGCTTGGTTTTGCGCCGAACGTCGGCGCCGAGGCGTGAGAACCTCGCTTGTGATACCGGCTTTCGCGGCCGGGTGGCCGATGCGCATGTCCAGACCGCTCGCGGTTAAAGGCGTCGGCGCATGTCCAAGCATGTTCTCAACACCCGGCTTTCGCCGGCCGCCTCGTGAGAGGAGGCTTGGGTGGCGAAGGCAGGTCTGACGACTGCTGAGGTTGACCATTTTTCGGTCGACCGGGGCAATTGATTCGTGCCTCGCTCCGCGGCACTTTCGAACGTCGGCGGTGAGCCGCTTCCGATAGGAGAGGCCCAGCCGATCGAATCTGCGGACGAGGCTTCGTCACACGAGCCGCCGTGTCTCGATGCACTATACAGAAGCGAGTCGCCGCGGCTCGTGCGCTCGATGGCGCGCCGAACCTCGAGCCGGGACGAAGCGCTCGACCTCGTCCATGATCTCTTCGTCCGCCTGGCGAGACTTGGCGCTGGCGCGGGGCTCGAGCTCG
Organism: Allosphingosinicella sp.; assembly: GCA_036389015.1. Classification (GTDB taxonomy): domain Bacteria; phylum Pseudomonadota; class Alphaproteobacteria; order Sphingomonadales; family Sphingomonadaceae; genus Allosphingosinicella. The sequence continues at coordinate 46,205 of DASVQS010000005.1, forward strand.
GGAAGCCCGAAGCCTATTTGAGTCGCATGGCCACGAACCTGTTGCGCGATCGGGCACGGGCGGCGGCAACCCACCAATCGGACAGATATGTGACAGTCGACGAAGAATCGTTGCCGGCAGCAGATCAGCAAAAGCTTCTCGAATCCAGGGATATGCTGCGCCGCGTCGAAGGCGCTATGCTAAAGCTTCGGCCGATCACGCGGGAGATTTTCATGGCGCACCGCCTCGACGGGCTCAGTCATGCGCAGATCGCGGAGCGAACCGGACTTTCCGTGAAGGCCGTCGAAAAACATATGAGCAAGGCCATCGCCCAGATCACCCGTTACCGGCGCCGGGGCTGAGCTCGTGATATGGCCCTTCAGGACCGCGCAGCAGCGGCTGGACGATCAGGCGGCGCTTTGGCTGGTCCGAATGCAGGGTGCCGACCGGGAGCGGTTCCGCGCGGCCTTCGAGCACTGGCTCGCGGCGAGCCCCGCCCATAGGGAGGCCTATGAGGAAGCGACGATCAGCCAGCAGGCCGGCGGCTTGATCGAGCAGAGCCCGATCGGCCGATCGCGCAGGCTACCCGAGACTCGCGGAAGCCCGGTTCCAGTGCGTTACGCCCTCGCCGGTGCCGCTCTCGCTGCGGCCGTACTGGCGGTCATCTTCCTCACCAGCGCCTATGTCCCGCCGAGCGTCGCGACCGGGCAGGGTCTGGCCAGCTATTCGGCAGCGGCCGGGGAGAAGGTCTGGCTGGACCTGCCCGACGGATCGAGAATGAACCTGGGCGGCGCGAGTGTCGCGCGCATCGCGTTCACAACGACCGAACGCGGGGTGAGGCTCGAGAGCGGCACCGCCCGCTTCTCGGTGGCGCACGAGGGGAGGCCTTTCCGGGTTTTTGCCGGGGCGGCCGTCGTGCTCGCGCGAGGAACCGTCTTCGAAGTGAGCTTGGGCCATGGCCGCACGATCGTGTCGCTCATCGAAGGATCGGTCGAGGTCTCCGAACGCGCCGCTTCGAGCGGAACCGAACATCCTCGCCGGATCACGCGCCTCAGTCCCGGTCAGCAGATGATTATCGGCCCTTCGCCTCGCCTTGTCGACGCCGGCCCCGGGCGACGTCCCGAGACCCTGCTGGAGTTCGACGACACCGAGCTCTCCCAGGCCGTCGCAGAGTTCAACCGCCGGAGCGACCGGCCGATACGCGTTGGCGGACCCGAGATCGGCCGGCTTCGGGTCACCGGCGCGTTCCGCACCGGCGATTCGGAAGCCTTCGCCCAAAGCCTTGCCGCGGCATTCCGCCTTCGCGTCGAACGGCGGGCCGACGGCACCCTTGTCCTCCACGGCCTCCCGGCGCGGCCTCCGACCCCATAAAATTTTTTCGGAGGGTAAGCGGCCTCTCCAACGTCAATCCCCTCGCACGGCGCTCCAAACAATGCGCCGGCGAAAGGGGGAAGGATGGTTCACAATCTTCTTGGTGCGCTTCTGGCCACCGGTTCGACGGTCGCCCTGGCCTGCGCCGCGCCTGCTTCGGCGCAACTGCCGGATGAACGCGTCTATTCGCTTCCCGCGCAGGACCTGTCGAAATCGCTCCGCGACGTGTCGCGCCAGTCCGGCCGGAATATCATCGCACCCTCTGAACTGGTCGAGGGCCATCAGGCGCCGGCGGTCTCGGGGCCATTCACCGCGGAAGGGGTGGTTGGCCTTCTTGTGACGGGTAGCGGGCTCGAGGTGCGGCGCGTCGGAGACTCGCTGGTCATTACGTCCTCGGCCGGTAACGAGCGCGCGCCGCCGGAGCCACTTCGCCAGGCTGACTCGAATGCCGCCGATGAGACGATCGTCGTCACCGGCAGCCGGATCCGGGGCGCGCCGATCGCGTCTCCGGTGATCAGCCTGAGCGAAGAGCGGATCCGCGACGAGGGGCAGGGTACTCTCGCCGAAGCGGTCCGAACGATCCCGCAGAATTTCGGTGGCGGTCAGAACCCGGGAGTCGGCAACAACGTGCCGGCAACCAGCGGAGTCAATGTCGGAAGCGCCACGTCGATCAACCTTCGGGGCTTAGGGAGCGACGCCACGCTCACGCTCCTGAACGGGCACCGCCTGTCATACAGCGCTTCCCGTCAGTCGATCGACCTATCGTCCATTCCCCTAGCCGCAGTCGCGCGGATCGAGATCGTTCCTGACGGAGCTTCGGCCCTTTACGGGTCGGACGCCGTGGCCGGCGTCGCCAACATCATCCTCAAGCGGGATTATGACGGAGTCGAGACGCGGGCGCGGCTTGGAAGCTCGACCGATGGAGGCAATTTCGAGCAGAGGTACAGCGCGCTGGCGGGAAGCCGGTGGAGCTCGGGCGGCTTCATCGCCAGCTACGAATTCGGGCGCAGCACTGCGATCGAGGGCCGGGATCGGTCTTATACGAGGCTTCGGTCGCCGGCGCTCACCTTGTTTCCGTTCCTTCGCAATCACAGCGCGGTCCTGAGCGGCCATCAGGAGGTCCTGCCGGGCCTCCAGCTCGAGGTCGACGCCCTCTACAATCACCGCTTCAGCGATGCCTCTTACGCCTCGAATCCGGCAGGCAACGTGGGACTGAGCGGCGCCCGCTTCGTCTATCATTCGCAATCCCTCGTGCTCGCACCGACGCTTCGCATCGATGGGCCAGGCGACTGGGGCATGTTCCTGACGGGAAGCTACGGCCGGGATCATACGCGCTTCGAGGTCACCAACTTTTCTGGAGGCAACGCCGTCGTCGCCTCCGGAAACTGTTATTGCAACGACGCTGTGGCGGCGGAGTTCGGCGGCGAGGGCAGCTTGTTTCGACTCCCCGGCGGGCCGCTAAAGGCCGCGCTCGGCGCCGGCTACCGCCGAAACGATTTCGTCCGATTCAACGGCGTCGGTGGAACCCAGAACATCACCGCCTCCCAGGACAGCCATTATGCTTATGGAGAGCTGTTCCTACCGCTGGTCTCGGAGGAGCAGGGCATCGGCTTCGTCCGGGCACTCTCGGCCAGCGCCGCGCTCAGATATGAGAATTATCGGGGCGTCGGCAGTGTCGCCACTCCGAAGTTCGGGATAATCTACGCCCCCTTCGCGGACCTCTCCGTCAAGGCCAGCTGGGGCAAGTCGTTCCGGGCGCCGACGCTCAATCAGCGTTACCAGACCCTCGCCGCGGTGCTCGTGCCCCCGGGCGTCTTCGGCGGAACGGGCTATCCGGCGACCGCGACGGCCCTGCTTCTGCAAGGAGGGAATGTCGATCTCAAGCCGGAGCGGGCAACCTCCTGGTCGGCGACCCTCGACGTCCATCCGACGGCGGTACCGGGCCTCGAACTGGAGGCCAGCTATTTCAACACCCGCTACCGCGACCGGATCGTCGTGCCCATCGCCTTCCTCAGCCAGGCGCTCAGCAATCCGCTTTATGGCAGCCTCGTCACTTCCAATCCGGCGAGAGCCGTTCTCGACGACGTCATTGGGAGCTCAGTCTCGTTCATCAACGCTACTGGGCGGCCCTACAATCCGGCGGACGTCGTCGCCTATATCGACGACCGAAACCTCAATGCGGGTTATCAGAAGATCGAGGGCGGCGATCTCCTGCTCAGTTACAGGAGGGCGCTTGGAGGGAAGGGCGGAACGCTCGGCGTCCAGCTGAACGCCACCTACCTCGTAAGCGAGCAGCAGCTCGGCGCCGGTCAGCCGATCCTCCCGCTGGCCGGGATCTTGTTCAACCCCCCGCATGTCCGAGCACGGGGCGGGCTGAGCTGGGCCAGAGGTGCATTTTCCGCCACCGGCAATGTCACCTATGTCGGCGGGGTCGTAGACACTCGACGGGCGGTCGCCGTCGACGTGGACCCGATGACGTCGCTCGATCTCACCTTGCGCTATCGAAGTGCTGCCGGCTCCGGTCCGCTGGGAGGCCTGGACGTCAGCTTTTCCGTCCAGAATATCTTCAACGCCAAGCCGGGCTCGATCACGACCACGCTGTTCAGCGACGCGCCCTACGATTCGACCAATTATTCGCCCGTCGGCCGCTTCGTCGCTCTGGCGGTCAGCAAGAAATGGTGAGGCGACACTCACCGGTCCCCGGCGCCTGGAGGTGGACCGTCGGCGCCGTTCTGGCATCCCTCGCAGGTTCGGCGAGCGCCGGAACCGGTTGCGCCGATATGCTTTCGGCGCAAGGAGGCCAGTCCGCCGCTCCTCGGCCCATCGCCGCGCGGGATCTGATCGGCCTTCGCGACATCGGCCCGCCGGACGCGTCTTCGGAATCGGCAAGCCCGCTCTCCCTCTCTCCCGACGGACGCAAGGTCGCGTTCGTCCTCAGTCGCGCTGACCCGGAGACCAACGGCTATTGCCGCGCCTTGCTCGTCCTTCCAGTCGAGCCGGGCGCGCTGCCGAGGACCGTCGACCGCGGCGGCGAGCTGATCACTCTGAAGGCGTTCGTTCGAGGGCTTTGGGCGGATTTCGGGTTCCCGAAGGCGGTGACGCCGGCCTGGTCGCCGGACGGGACGGCGATCGCCTATCTCAAGCGGGAGGGCGGAGTCACCCAGGCCTGGATCGCGAGCGCCGACGGAAGCGGCGCCAAACCGGCCACCCGCGAGGAGTCGGACGTGGAGTCGGTCTCTTGGGCCTCCGACGGCAGCCTCGTCTTCACCACGCGCAGACCGGAAGCCGGTGCGCGTGAGAAAGCGGAAGCCGAAGCCCGCTCCGGCTGGCTTTACGACTATCGGATCGCCCCCAATTACGGTGCCCGGCCCCGCTTGCGGGAGAGCGACGCTCCCCTGCGCAGATTCCGGCTGGACCCGGCACCCGGGGCTATGACTCCAAGCGGCGAGGAAGCTCCGGCGGCGTTGGGCGGAGAGAATGGCGCAGTCGTCACGCAGTCGGGGTGGCGGGCCTGGGCCGCCCCGGAGGACGGCTCGTTGGTCAGCCCACTCCGCCTGTGGGCGGCGAGGCCGGGCGGCGCCCCGGTCCGCTGCCACGCGCCCCAATGCCTCGGCCCCAACGCGATGTGGTGGGACGGCCGGGGTGCGCAGCTCCGGTTCCTTCGGCGCGAAGGTTGGAACAAGGAGACCTATGCTTTCTATCGCTGGAATCCCGGCCCGGGCGACCCCGTGCGGACTTTCGCAACGACGGATGTGATCCAAAACTGCGTCCCGGCGGGTGAACGGCTGCTTTGCACGACGGAGAGTTCGACGAGGCCGCGAAGAGTGATCCTGCTCGACCCCGCGACCGGGAAAAGCGATCTCGTCTTCGATCCCAATCCGGAATTCGAATCGATCCGGCTGGGAACCGTTCGGCGGCTGCGCTGGCGCAACGATCGCGGCCTGGAAGCCTGGGGTGACCTCATCCTTCCGGCCGGCCACCGGCGCGGGGAGAAGCTGCCGCTCGTGGTGGTCCAATATAATAGCCGCGGTTTCCTTCGAGGCGGCACCGGCGACGAATATCCGGTCCATCTCCTCGCGGAGCGAGGATTCGCCGTTCTCAGCTTCGAGCGCCCGCCGCCGGTCGCGTTGAGCGTTCCGGGCCTGAAGAGCGTGGAGGCGGTCAACGCCGCCAATCAGCAGGGATGGTCCGAGCGGTGGAGTTTCTTGTCCTCGCTCCAGGCCGGCGTCCGGCTGGCGGTAGCGACGGGCGATGTCGACCCGGCCCGCCTCGGAATCACCGGCCTGAGCGACGGTGCAACCTCAGCCCGTTTCGCGCTTATCAACTCGAACCTGTTCGCCGCCGCTGCGATCAGTAGCTGCTGTATCGAGCCGAAGACGGTCATGACCTATGGCGGCATCGCCTTCGCCGAGTTCAATCGTGCCATCGGCTTTCCTCCGGCCACGGCCGAAGACCCGGTCTTCTGGAGGCCTATGTCGATGGCTTTGAACGCCGAGCGGATGGAGACGCCTTTGCTGATGCAGCTCGCGGACGAGGAATATCTGCTCGCCCTGGAGGCGTTCGAGGCGCTCCGGGAGAAGGAAAAGCCGGTTGAGATGTACGTCTTCCCTGACGAGCGGCATATAAAGTGGCAGCCCGCCCATCGCTTCGCGATCTACGAGCGCAACCTCGACTGGTTCGATTTCTGGCTTCGCTGCCGCGAGGATCCCGCGGCGGGGAAAGCCGGACAATATGAGCGCTGGAGGGCGATGCGGGTCCGGTCAGGTCGGGCTCGGGCAATCTGCGCCCAAGTCACTCCGACCAGCAACGGGCCCAGGCTTCCGCATCGGCCAGCTGCATGACCCGAAGGTAATCATGCCCGCGCACGGGCCCGCCGTCGGCGAGAAACGCGGCCAGAGCGCCAATGTCGAGCAGTCCTTGCTGGCAAAGCACTCCGCCGAGGAGCAGGTCGCGGACGACGAGCCGGTTGGCGTCGTAGATGTCCGCGACGAAGGAATCCGGCGCACCTTTCGAGCGGCGCCGGATCGTCCCCTCCGGAAGCAGGCCGGCGAAGGCACGCCGGGCGATGGCCCGATTCTGCCCGTCCTCGTACCAGAGCCAGCTCGGAACCCGGAGGCAGGCCTCGATCAGCGGCTGGGAGATGAGCGGCGAGCAGGTGGAAAGAGGCTCCTCGGCATCGAAGCCCTCGACGACGCTCTGCGCGCCTGTGATCAGAGCGACATGGGCCGCCGTCCCGGGCAGGGCGCCAGCGGGAGGGTCGAGCCACGGATGGGCTGAGGCGCCCCTCGCGGCGTCCCGGGCCGGAGCCGCAAGAAAGCGGAGGTCGAGCGGCCAGCGGTAAGCCGGCGAGCGCCGCCAGCTTGCCAGCCAGGCCCGGCCTGCGACGGCCAAAAGGCTGACTTGCGCCAGCTCCGCGATCGCGGCGGCGGTGGTCAGGAACGCGCCGCGCCCGTCCGGCGCCGAAAGGCAGTCCGTCGCGGGGCGGACCGATTGGAGGGAGCAGAAGATATTGTCGCCGCCGCCGCCATCGAACACGACGTCCGCTCCGACCTCGAGGGCGACTTCGCCGGCTATTCGCGCCGAATCCTGAGCGAAGCTTCGGGCGGAAGGCCGCGGAAGCCGAGCCGCAGCCGAGCGCCGGGGAGCGACCGAGCCGACATCCCGATAGCGTTCCACGAGCGGGATGGAGATCGAATTGGCGGCCAGGCGGGCATAGCCGCGCTCGTCCGCTGCCTTGTCGTCGGTCGCCAGGGTAAGGGCGGTACAAGGCCGACCGGCGGCGGCGAGGCAGGCGGCGACGATCGAGGAATCGAGTCCCCCCGAGAGCTTCAGAAGGATATGGGAACGCAGGCCGGAACGCGCCGCGACGCAATGGCGGGCCGAGTCCCGGATGCGGCGCGCGGCCTCGTCATGGTCGAGAAGCCTCTTCTCAGGCCCGGTGAGGGCCCAGGGCGACCAGAGAACGTCGCGTGTAAGCGCGCCGGCCGAGGCGCTGAGCCGCTCGCCGCCCCTAAGGGCGCTCACGCCGGACAGGCAGGTTTCCGATCGATGGATGTCAGGCGCGGCGAGATGGCGCGCAACCGCCGTCGGATCGAACCTGGGTCGGGCAAGTCCCGCCGCGAGGAGCAGGGAGACGTCCGAGGCCGCGAGCAGCCCGTCCTCCGATTGGGCGACATAGCAGGGAAGATCGCCAAAGGGCCCGCGGACGATCTCGATGTTGTTCCGCGACGGGGTGGCCAGAACGCAGATATAGGGTCCCCAGCCCGCCTCGATCAGCCAGGCTCCGCGGCTCGAGATGACGGCGGCCTCGATCTCCGGGCTCAGCCCGGGCACCGGTTCGGCACGGCCCCGAATGAAGAATGAGCCGAGCAGCACACCCTGCCCGCCGACAGCGATCGGTGGCGGCCCTGAGGCAAAGACCAGCCATTCGCCGGCGTCGAGGACGATCCTGAGATCGGGAATCTGCGGAAGGAATTCGTTGATCCGTCGTTGGACGAGGGCACGTGCGTCTGGACCCCGGACCAGTGCAACAAGGTAGCGCGTCCGGCTCACAGGGTCAGGATCGGAGTGAAATTTCGGACTTGGTCGAGACTCTCGTTGACCAGCACCTGGCCATGCCGGACCCAGCAATGCGCGGCGAACGGCTGTAGCCGGACTCCAAATACCAGCTCGGGCACGATGTCGCGATCGAGCAGCCCGTGGGCTGCGGCGAGGGACCTCGGCAGACAGCGGTCGAGCGGAGACGCAATGAGCCGGCTGAGCCGGAACGCGGCCGCGACTTCGGCGAGGGGCCGCAAGGAGTCGCCCGCGGGCGGCTTCATGGCGGCTTTTCGACGCTGAAAGGACTCGAGAACGCTCGTCAAAGGCCGGGTCCTTAGTGCCACCCCCGCCAGCGCGAGACGAGAGAGCGCGGCCACCACAGCGATCTGACGGGGTCTCCCTTTCTCGTCAATCAGGCTCAAAGTCGGTTCCGGGCCGCGCAAACAGGGGTGGGGCCGGAGGCAGTCCTTTGAAGGCTCAAGAAGTCCATTGCCGGCGATTGCCTCGAGGGCGGCCCTGTCCCCGTCGTCGAGTGGGTCGCCGGCGACGAAGCGACGGAAAGCGCGTTCTCCAGCCGCAGGAAGGCCAAAATAGCGATCTCGCCGGATGTCCAGGAACAGGATGCGGCCACCCGCATCGCAGAAGGAAACGCCAGCTCGGAGCTTGAAATCCATGGATTTCGACTTGTATCGGCGGCGAGGGCGCGCAACCTCGCGGCCACGCGCCGCTGCCGGTTAGCCGTTCGAGAGGCCGGCCGGACGGGTGGTCAGGACCTCGTCGAGGAAGATGCCGCCGGGGCCGCGGGTCTCGGCCGTCGCGGAGCCCAGGTCGACCAGATCCGTCTGCGCTTCATGCTCCTGTTTCATTGTCACTCTCCTTTTGGACCGCGATGGTGCGGCGAGAAGGAGAAGCTAAAGCCCGGACCGGGCTATCCCTATTTTATAAAAATTCTATAATTCGATTGTTGAATGGAATGCCGTAGCTTGGTTGACCTTACCGCTGCCGAACTCAAGATCGGGATCGTCTGATGGAAGGTGCAGCTTGTGCTTGCTGGTGGGCGACCTAGGCTCCTGGCAATGTCCGACCTTCGCCGTCGGTTTCTTTGAGTCGGACCCCGATTTTAAGTCCTCCCGGCCTGTATAACTAATTGATATGATTGAGCATATAGCGAATTCTCTAACCAGTCGAGTTTGCTTATCATTTTTCCCCGAGACGCATTAGGAGTAGCATGCTTCCGCAGCCTGAGAAGGGGTCGAGGACGTATGCGGCGGCGCCCGATGGGTTAGCCTTTTGGTGCGTCAGGCGGCCTCAAGCTCGCGGGCTCTCGCTTTGGCCTTGACCACCTCCGGTTCCAGCATCGGCACAGGCGCCGCGTCGGGCAAAGGCGGCTCGTCGGGAAGCGGGCGCGTCACGGGGAGCGGTTCAAGCTCCATCTGCAGGCGTCGGCGATGGTGACGGAGCAAAAAGCCGATCGCCATCAGGATGAAGAGAACAGGAATGACCGCCTCGGCCCAAGCCTGCATGGCGCGCAGCCAGGCCCATGGTGCATCGACGGTGACAGGGGTGGGCTCGCGGACGCGCGTCGACGTACAACAGCCCGGCAGGTCAATTGGATTATCTGGCGTGGCTGCGACAATGGGAACATGCGCCGGCTCGCTTACGCCGCGCTCTGACGTAAGTGGGATGCCGATGGCGTCGACCAGCTTCCTTGCGGTTTGAATTTGAGCCTCGGCCGCCGCCTTAAGCGCGCGCTCGTCCGGGCTTTTGACCTTCGCGGTTATCAGGACGGGCGGCTCTTCGTTGGGATCGCGGTCAGGGGGATGAGTCTCGCCTTCGGTTTGGCAGCAGGGCACGTCGCTATGATCGTCAATGCCCGCCGGGACGAACTCGGGGTCGCTGACGCCGCGCCGTTCTTCCTCGTCGAGCGGAATGCCAATGGCATTTACCAGCGGCGCGCCGGTGACGAGTGGAGCCTCAGCACTCCCCTCAAGGGCGCGTTCGTCGGAGCTTCGGACTCTGGCGCTGACGCTCGGCGGCGCAGTTTCTGGGTCGGCGTGGGGCGGTTCAACCTCCCCTTCCCGCACGCAACAGGGCGGCAACACGGCTATGGCCTCGGCGGGGCTGCTGAAAAACAGCGGCGCGGCAAGCGGCGCCAGGAACAGCGGAAGGGGAAGAAAGAGCGAGCGCATAGGTCACACTCCGTGTCCCCGCCCGTGCCGGATATAGTACGGCGCTCAAATGAATGATGGCTGAAGGAAGTAATTTCTAAGCGCCTTCGCATCACTTTGCCCGCCCGTTGGTGCATAAGGAGAACGTCGCAGGACCCGCGTAGTCAGCGACGTGCGACACGCGCGAATTGAGGCGGCGGTGGAGACTTCGGCAAGGCTGCTGCTTGCCGCGGCGCAGGCGAGCGAGCAGCGGGTCGAAGTGGGGTCGCGGCGGGCGGTTAAGTTGCTACTCGACTTCCAGCCTAATGGGCGGTGCAAGTACCGCGGTCGGGCTCATCCCCTTATCGCCAGCCCCGAGGCACGCTGGCCTCGTCCTTGGGCGAGGCATAGCTTTCGGCGAAACGACTCGGCGCGATTATCTGCGCGGCATTGAGTCGCTTCATTTTCTCACCTTCGGCGCGTTGGCGCCCTGTTGCGTTCCACCAGTGAAGATCAACGCAGGGGGACGGGCCATGTCCAAACTATTTTGGTTGACGGCGAGTGTTGCGGTTCTCGTCGCCACGCCGCTTCTAGTGCAGCCCCCCGCCGATGCTTTTGCCCCGAAGAAAGCGAAACTCGTTGCGGCGCCTTCGCCTGCGACTTGCAACGAAGACTATCTTGGCGGGCAGCCGCCGAAGATCATCACGCCCACCGGCGCCGGCTCCGGGCGCATCTTCTGCCACAGCTTCTATTCGCTTGCCTACTCAAGCAGCTACTTCAATCCAATCTGGATTTCGTACCATTTGACACGGGAGCTCGCGGTGGGCGGCGACAAAACGAACCGCCTTAACGGCAAGGCATTCAAGGGCCAGGCGGGGCTGACGCCAGCGCAGCAGGGCCGCCATAAGGATTACAAGCATCCGCCCTACGACCGCGGGCATATGACGCCCGCCGACGACGCGATCGACGAGCCGCACCAACTCGACACCTTTGTCATCACGAATGTGGTGCCGCAGACGATCGAGCTCAATGAGCGCTTGAGGCGCTATCTCGAAGCATCGGTGCACCGACTGGCGCGTGATGAGGGCGAGGTGTACATCGTCACCGGCCCGATCTACAGGCACGCGCCACCGATCCTCATGCATAAGCCCCGGCGGCCTGATCGCATCCGCGTTCCGACGTACACTTTCAAGGCGATCTATCTGCCGGGGCGCGATCTCGCCATCGGCTTCATCGCCGAGAACACGGCAACACCGGGCTGCGTCACTGTGCCGATTGACGAAGTGGCGCGCCAATCAGGAATCGAGCCCTTCCCGAGCCTGCCCGCCGCGACCGAGGCTGCGCTGCCGGCCTTCACGCTGCCTCAGGGTGATCGCGTCGATCTGCCGGATTGTCATCCGGCGCCCTAATAAGAGGGGACGGCTTCAGTCTCGTCCGTGAGGCTGGCGCTTGCAGTCTGAAAATCTTCCGGCAGCTCGACGCGCCCGCCTGCGACGGGCAGAGCGAGATCCGCCGCAGAGGCGATCTCGCTTCCGTTGACGGTGAAGGTGAGGCTGCGGATGCGGTCGCACAGCAGGCCATGGTGGGACAGCACGGAGCCAAGCTTGGTCTCAATCGCCACAAATCCGTCGGCGCTGGTAACCGGGCGGCCGATCAAATCGGGCAGCTTCTGCGGCTGGTAGCGGACGGTCAGAATATAATTCCCGGCCCTGCGCGCGGGCTGAAGTCCCGGCCGAACGGCCTGCTCATCGGAGAACCGGATGCTCGTCCCGTCCTTGCGCAGAAGGCTCAGACCGCTGGCGAGAAGGGGTGCCTGCTCCAGCCTCGGCGGCTCATCCTGCGCCCAGCGAGGCTCGTCCGTATAGTCGTCATAAACCTGCCTCGGCTCGGGCGGAGGAACAGCGCAAGCAACCGCTAGAGTCACTATCGCTGTTTCGATTTTCGGCGGCGGCGGCGGTGGGGGCGGCGGGGGAGGCGGCGGTGGAGGAGCGGGCTTGATGTAGGGCTGCGGTTGCACCTCGACGATCTGCTCCGGCTCCCGTTTGTTGCAGGAACAGATAAGCAACGTGAGCGTTGTGACTCCCACGAGGCCTTTATTGCGCCTTTCCGGAGTGACGAAGATGCGCCTGCTCATCGCGGCCACCCTATGCCTGACCTTGACCTCATGCGCGCTAGCATTGGAAGCGGGCGCTGTGGAAGGGGCCGCCGCGGCGGGCGCCGCGGAAATGGCGGGCGCATCGCTTGTGGAAATGGATGCGATGGCGGGCGCAAGCCGTCTGATGGTCGCTCCCGAAGTTGGCGCCGCCGCGGAAGGAGGACTCGGCGCGGCGCTCGAAGAGTTTTCAGCCGGGCGCAGCGTTCTGGCCGTTGAAGAAAGCGGGTTGATCCGCGCCGGCAGCCGTGGGCTGGCCCGGTTGGAGGACGATACTTTCTGGGCGCAGGGCCAGGAGGTCGGCTATTTGCGCGACGGATTTTTGTATGACGTCGACAGATCGACCCCGCTTGGCCGATTGCGTGGCACCATGCCGGGGCGCAATGTTCCGCTCCAATTCACGGAAGGCGTTTCAACCTCCAATCTCCGGCCAATGCTGGTCGATGTGCTGCGGCTCGAGAACCGCCGCTACCTCATCCGTCTTGCGGATGGCAGCGAAGCCTGGGTGCCGGTGGCCGCGCTGTTGGGGGTGGTCGTCGTCGCCGCCAACGATAGCGGCGAGTGCGAGACCAGCTATGGCGAAGGTGTCGTGTTGCGCAGGACGGGCGAGCCGATCCGGTTTTCGCAATGCGAGCGCGAAGACGATGTGCTCACGCTCCAAACGGCGGACGGCCCCGTCGTCGTGGATACCGACGAGGTGGGCGAAGTTATCTACGGCTCGTCCGAAGTCCAGCTCGCCGACGCGGCATTGCGCGAGGGCACCGCTTCGTTCGAAAGCATCGCTCTCTAAGCGACAAGTGGCCGGGGGCGTCGGAGCGGCCCGATCCCGGCGGGGGGCCGCCGCTCACACGTTGCTACTACCAGATGACAGGCCGCCTGCGAGGCCGCCGATCCAGCGGTCGAGTCCGGTGTCGGCCCGCTCGATGGCAGTTCCGCCATGATGTGCCGCACGGCTACCGGGATGATGGGCGTGCCGTCAGACACATGGCCCTCGCCGTGGAGCACGGCGCCGGGATAGACCCAGGCCAGCCCGCCACGCAATCCATGGCGCGGGAAGGCGAGCGGCCCCTAGAGGCCGCTCACCTTCCATGGGATCAGTCGTTCGACAGACCCGGCTTTTCGTGCATGAGCACCTCGTCGCTGAAATAGCCCCAGGCGCCCTTGGTCGACTCGGTGACCAACCCCAGATCGATGAGCTCAGTGCCAATTTGCTGCTCGCGTTCCATAATTCGCTCCTCTGTCCGGCTGCGAAGACCGCAGCCTGGTGAGTCTAGAGGCGGCCCATTCGTATCCGAATTTTATACGCCGCCTATGCGACGATTGTTAGTGCTCAGGCCGACGGCGGCGTGCGATAGGCAGCCCGAACGAGTTCGGCGGCATGACGCCGCCGACGCCGGTGATAGGCGCCTACCAGCCGGGCAAGTTGCCGCCGGTCGTCCTCGATGTCGGCGGCGATCATGTCTTCCAGCTCCGAGTCTATCGCTCCGAGCACTTGCAGCTCGAGAAGCCGGACGGAATGGAGGCGATCGTTCAGGCTCGTCATCACCGCGCCATGCTCGGCATTGGGAGAGCGAGCGGCGATCGCTGAGAAGAGTGCAGCGGTGCGTTCGACCAAATCCCGCTCCGCGCCCTCCCGCGGAACCGATCTAGGCGAGCGGTTTCGGAGCGCCAGAATCAGGACTTCGGCCGTCCAGGCATAGAGGTCGTCGAGACGCGGCTCATTCAGGGCGGGCAGGTGGAAGCCATCGCCCGTCCGGGTCCTGACAAGGCCCTCCCCAGTGAGGAGATGGAGGGCGTCGCGCACCGGAGTTACGCTGCTCGAAAGCAGATCGGCGAGCGCCGCGGGCTCGAGCCGCTCTCCCGGGAGGAAGTGGCGGCCCATGATCAGCCCTTTCAGGGCCTGATAGACGCGTTCGGCGGTCGGACCCGAATTCATGCGGCATGCCGCCGCTGCTCATCGAGGAAAGCGTCCATCGCTTCCTGCTGATCCGGCCGCAGAGCGTCGGTCGCGGGCAGGATCTCCTGGCTGGGCCCCGCAAGGAGGATGGAGGGGCATTGGCCTTCGTAATTGCCCAGATTGGGACGATGCTGGCGATAGCCGACAAGCCCGGCAAGCTCAGGCGAGAACCTCCGCGCGGTCTCCGGCGGGTAAGCGAGCCACTGATTCTCATAGGGCTTGAGCCAGCCCAGGCAGTAGCTCACGATCGCGCCTCGGCGCACCTCCTCGGTGCGATTGCCGCCGGCGCCATGAAGCGTTGAGCCGAGGAACAGCAAGGCGGAGCCGGGGTCGATCTCGATGGCCATCTCGGGCGCAGGCGCCGACGCGTCGAGCGCCCGCGCCCCATGGCTCCCGGGCCAGACAAGTGTGGCGCCATTCTCCTTCGTGTAAGGCGTAAACGGCCACATGACGTTGACCAGATATTCGACCTCGCCAAGCGCTCCGCGCCACATGTCCTGGTCACGGTGGGGGAATTGGGGCAGGGCGCCCGGATGGAGTGCGATCGCCTGCGTGAGGTTGAGCTGGACCGTGTCGCACCAGGGCGAGAGGACGTGGTCGACAATACCTCGGATCAAAGGATTCATGACGAGCGCCTCGGAATGGCATGAGCGGGAAAGGAGACATCCGAACCTCTTCGTCCGCTCGCCGTAAAAGCCTCCGCGGCAGAAGGGCGTGCGCTCGAAATCGTCGGCCAGGTCGCGGTCCAGCGCCGCGACGGTCTTTGGGAGCAAGGCCGGTATGACGCAATAACCGTGGACAAGGAGCTGTTCGCTCCAGCGGGCGATCTCGCGATCAAGATCGTTGGCTTTCAGCATGACATCTCTCCTTGGGTTCAGGCCGGCTCCAGCTCGCGGTTGGGAGCGAGGCTGTGGGGCGCATAGATGCCGTTCCAGGACAGCAGGGCGGGGGTGTTGGGCTCGATCTCGATTCGCAGGGCTCCGAGCAGCCTGCCGTCCACCACCAGGGGTGCGCCCAAAGGCCGGCATGCCCAGCCAAACGCCAGGACCTGCTGAAGCCAGGCCATTTCCGCGACGCCGACGTAGCTTGTGACGCCCCTGTCGAGGGCGTAGTCGACGAGGGCCGAGACCAGTCGGTTGCGGGTAGCGATGCGCTGCGCCCCACCCTGGCTGCGGTCGAGGCAGAAGCGGGTGATTTCGAGGATGCCCGAGCCTCTCGGCGGGTCTCCCGCGCAAAGCCGTGGAAACAATGTTCCCAGGATGTGGGGCCGCATCGTCTGGAGCAGGCGCGCCGACCCCAGATGCCCCCCGTCCCGGTCCGTGACGATAATATAGACCGCGTTCGGGTCGTCGAATTGGTCGATCTCGTAGCGGCCCTGCAGCACTGGCACATCCCATTTGAGCAGATCGACGAAAACGCGCTTGCGCGCTTCGAACATGCTTCGAAGCGTCGGATTGCCGAGTGGGCGGGACGGCCGTTCCACGACGAGAATCATGAGTGAGCTCCTGTTTTTCGACAGGAGCGATATCGCTGGATCGGGGATCGGCCCGCCATTCCAAGGAATGGGGGTATCAACGCTTCAGGACGTCGACAAAGCTGATGCTGCCATCGAACAATGCATGGACGGTCAGCTGAGTTCGCTTCCCAACGCCATAGCGCTCCCGGGCATGCCTGAGGTGCTCGATGACCGTATCGTGTCTGACCCCAAGGATCTTGGCGATTTCCCAATCCGTCTTTCCACGGGCGGCCCAAACCACGCAGTCCCGTTGCCTGTCCGTCAGCGTGGGAGGGGCGCAAAGTCCAAGGTCGCGCATCCTGGCCAGACGGCGCGCGGCCTCGAAGGCGAAGGCCCCGACCAGTTGTGCAAGCGCAAGATGCTCTTCCGGCACGTCCGCTCCGGCCACCGTGGCGAAGGAGCAGGACCCATTCACTTCGCCCGGGACGTGCGCTGGGACCGTGAAGCCGTCGCCGATCCCGCGCCGTTCGGCCTCGTCCAGGACCTGCCGGTCGCGGCGGGTGAGCTGGATCATATGGGGAAGCTGAGACCAGGCGAAGCCGATCGTGGTGAGCTGGCTTGCACGGTGGACCGGATCGGACCGGCCCAGCCTCTGCTCCTCGAAATAGTCTTCCCAACCGCCCGGATAATTGTGGAGGCGGATGGCGGGCCGTGAGGCGTGGCGCATGTCGACATGATGAGTCAGAGCGAAATAGGCGAAGCCCATGTCGGTCGTCACTTCGGCGAGGGCTGTCTCGAGATCGCTCTCGGAGCCGACTTCACGCACATCTCGAACGAACCCATCTACTCTGTCGAACATCCTCCGTTGCGGCGCACCGCACGATCACATGAGGCGTTCCAAGTGCGCCTGGTTCATGTGCCGCCCTTCTGAGCCCAGGAAGCGGGGCCTCAATCCCGCCGCCAGGGGTGCTGACCAACTTTGACCTTCGGCCGCCTTGCCCATGGCCGAATCGGGTTCACACATTATGCACGGAAACCGTATACATTCTCCCCACGAAACCACTGAAATGATAATTAGCTCCGCTACACTCTCGCAACCAATTGTCGATTATAATCCAAATATAACAGGTTAAGGCGAAACTCCTTTGCAACCAGCTCTCCTGTCATGACTCGGTTATCCGGTCGGCCCGCCATCCACGCGCCACGACCCGGCGTTCGTTCTCGGACGTAGCCACTTCGTGCCCTACGCCCGCCTCATCGATCTATTCGAAGCCAGGGCAGCCGAGTGCGTCACGGATCGGCAGTTGCGGAGGTTGCTCGAGGAAATAACCGGCGAACTCGGCTTTCAATATTTCGCGCTTCTCCATCATGCCAGCCTGCGCTCCGGGGGCGCGCCCTTCATAAGGATCGACAATTATCCCGAAGGGTGGGTCGACGAGCTTCTCGGCCGGCATCCAATGCTTGACGATCCGGTGCATCTCGCCAGCGCCAGGACGAATATCGGCTTTGCCTGGGCGGAACTGGACCGGCTCATTACACTCGCCAATCACCATCGCCATATCCTCAGGCGGAGCGGGCGCTTCGGTCTGGGCGAAGGGTTTACCGTGCCCGCCAACGTCCCCGGCGAACCTTGCGGCTCCTGCTCTTTCGCTATGCGGCGCGGGCTAGATCTGCCCCTTCAAAGACTGATGTGCGCCGAGCTCATCGGCGCCCATGCGTTCAGGGCAGCGCGCCGGATCCACGATTATCCCGCGGCGGGAGTGCATCCGCAGCTCAGTCCGCGCGAGCGCCAGGTTCTCCACTTGCTCGCCGCGGGCAAGACCGACTGGGAGATTGGCAAGATCCTCGGGATCAGCGTGGAAACCGCCCACCAATATGTGAAGCGGGCCCGCTCGGCCTACGACGTCGTCAGCCGAACGCAGCTCGTGGTCCATGGGCTCAGGGACGCATGGATCAGCTTCGACGATGCAATTCCCCCAAATGGGTGAATGGGTTAGCGCCGCGATCGAGGCTTTCCTCTCCGGGTGGAGCCCGATGAAGATCATGACGTCGACTGGAGAGACGCGCGGGCCTACGCGCCGCTCGTCGAAGCCGACCGGTCAATCTTCGCTTGGGAATGGCTTCGCCGCGATCCCGCTTATCGAGCGGCTGCGAGGACCGCTCTGGGCGGTGGCAGAGCGAGCGCGCCGGCGCCGTGCCCGGAGCTCTGGGGCCTGCACGCCTTCGAGAATCCGGAGCTCCGAGCACCCCATGCGAGACCTTTGTGGACGGTCGAGGTCCATCCTTTCGTGCTTCGGGCGGTCGCGGCCGGCCCTGGGGCGGTGGATGACGCCTTCGAGCTGGGACAATTCCGATCGCTGGCCACGTTGCTTAGCGGCAAGGCCGGGCGCGAACATCTGCTTTTGTGCGACGGACTTCATGCTGTCCGCTTGGACATCCTGGCGGGCTGTGCGGCTCGAGGGCCGGTGGAGTTTCGCTACCTCATCGGCGGTCTCGCTTCAGCCGAGAAGCCGCTGCTGACCTTGAGGCGCCTCATCGCCCTTCAAAAGGGCGGGCGGTTCAGCCCGACCTTGCAGCGGCGGGAGGCGCGCGCGCGGCGCTGGATCCTGGCTTTGCGGGCCTTCGACGCCGTCGCGGCGGGAGCCGATCAGCGGGCCATCGCCTCCCAGCTACTTGGCCTGGCCGCGAGGGAGCCGCGTTGGCGAAGCCAGGCACCCAGCCTGCGCTCACAGGCGCAGCGGCTGGTGCGAAGCGCCCGCCTGATGGCGGCCGGGGGCTATCGCGAGCTTCTTTGGTGATCCACCCGTGAGCAGGGTAGGACCCGGAAGCCCGTGTGAGGTTACGCGGGCCGTGCAAGCCTGATTTTCGTGACGACGGCCCCTCCGAGGAAGATCCGCCTATCGGCCTCCCCACAGACGCCTAGCTCGCATGGGGTGGACCCCGGCATTCGCGAAAGCCGGCGATCGGACCTCGCGGTCCAGGCGCGCTCGGGGGTCTCTGGGCCGAACGGCCGCGGCGAGGGCCGTTGGACCCGCTCGGAAGGCCAAGGTGGCCATAGGATTCCCTGCTGACGCACCTTGGAATAGTCTATTTCTCGTGCACGGCTTGTTTCGAGCTTGACCTCAGTTGCTCGGCAATACTCATTGGGAATCGACGCCATTTTTCGATCCGAAGGGCAAGTCCGTTTGTCGGGCTGATAGGAAAGTCGTACGGGTTCCATGAGGCTGGCAAGGAAGCAGTAATCATGCCCCGATCAGATGTACCGGCATGGCCATCGGAGAAGGCTCACAGGCCTGCACCCGATTGGTATGTGAATATCGTCTTCCGAAACGCCCTGCGGCGTGTCGTCTGCGTCCTGAACAGTCGAGCGCCTTTTCCGTCCTGCTCCCGAATCAAGCTCACCGAATCCGACCGGACCGTTGCTGACGCTTTCCGCAAAGCAAAGCTCGACGCGGACCTGATACAGTTCAACGTCGAGGAATATGATGAGTTCGCCCGGACGGACGAACATCATGCGGAGAATCATTTCTATTCCAACGTGGCGTTCGAGCGGCGCCACGGGCGTCGAGTCGCCGTCTTCAAGGTTCCGCGGGTTTTCCTCGACTGGGGCTATCAGAACCTCCGCCGTCCCGCCGCCGATCCGCTTATCCTCGCCGAGTTTCCCGGCGGCCAGTCCGATCCGGACTACGTCATGCATTGCGCGACCAACTACCTCGTCAAGAATTTTTGGCACAACTTCGTCCACGGTGAGATCCAAGGGATCAACCAGGCCAACTATGGCCATTTCCGGGGCCTCGCGCGTGAGGACTCGGATTTCGAAGCCGATCACATCGCCAACCTGCTCACTCTGAGAAGCTATGGAGTCCCCCTCCTGTACAGGGGCAACGGCGGCGACAGCCGCAGGGACCGGATCAACGCCATTTTCACCCGCAACCGATGCAACCAGGTTTTCGCGAAGAGGGCCCGGCATCGCCAGGAAGACTCCGAGGCCGCGACCGACGAGCAGCGCTGGTCGGAGCAGGAGTGGCGTTTCTGCCGGGGAGTGGCGAACAGGGTCAGCATCGCTCTTCTAGCCCATCACCTCGCGGTTCCGTCGCTCAGCATATTCCTAGGTGGCGAGGTCCGGTGGTCGAAGCGACGCGCTGGGCCCTGGCGGCACGGCAATGTGCTCGCGGAAATCGCTCGCCGGCGCTTTGCCAGTCCCTTTCCGGCCTATGTCCCGGACGACGAATGGCGTGCGTTCAAATCGAAGTCACCAGTTCCTCGGAATCGCCAGACCGACATCCGCCGGAAAAGGGCTGCGCGTGAAGAAGAGATCGCCGGTTGGCTCCGCGGGGAATATCGGCAGGCTCTGGCATCGAACCCTTCGCTTCGCGAAAGCATCAGGGGACAGCTGGAGGCGCTGGAGACTCGGCTGGACGTCGATCTGCTGTAGCTGCCGGCCGCGTTCGGTGGCGCACCCACTTGGCCTAACGGGGGGCTCTGGGGTCGGGGGCATCTCCTTCGATGCCTGATTCGTCTCCCGGCGCCCCCGCTTCAGTTTTGATCCATATCGGAGATACTACGCGACTTCTTCGGGTTTCGCTGACCTCGGAAACGCTCTAGCTTGTATTCGGGCGAAGGATAATCAGGAATTATGGGCGCGATAGGTTGGCTGCAGCGGGAAGATTGTCCGCGGCAACCCAGCGACTTCGAACGAATGTCGTGGCAGGATTTCGAGGAATTCGCGCTGGATGTCCTCGGCGCTCAGTACGGACCGCAGGGAATCATACTTCGATCGACCGGCGCGGGCCCGGATGGCGGACGCGACGCTGAAGGAAAGCTCAGAATCGGAACGCTCGACGCCTTGGCTGTCGAGCTCCTCCTGTGGGTCGAAATCAAACATCATAACAGCCCGGTCGGCCGCAAGGGTACTGGAAGCCATCTGGTGGCCGCGATCAACGCTGCCGCCAACATCCTCGTGATCGTCTCGTCCTCAGGTTTCTCCGGCAATTTCCGGAATGAGGTCGAGCTCTTCTCCTTTCGTGCCGGCATCCGCACGGTGTTGATCGACGGTCCGATGCTCTTGGACATCGCGTCGGCCGCCGTACCGCCACCGCAGGGCGCGATCGCATCCGAGCCTCCGGCGTTGCCGAGCCCCTGCCTCGCGATCCGTCAGATGGACTTCAGCCTCTCCTCCCTACTTGCAACGGGAATGGGCAGGAGCCGGCTGGTCGTCCCTTACGGAACGCCCGTATTCGCGGCGGTCAGCTTCGAGTTCCGCTGCGGAGGCGGTTGCCACGACGTCGCTTTCGAGATGCATACTGACTGTCCAGGGATCGAATTCGTTCCTCTCTCGACGGATCCCATCCTGAGGGCAGCGCCTGGAGAGCGGCTCACTCGAGTTTTCCTTGTCAACGGAGCCCCCGGCGCGCGGGTGGCGGTGTCGGACATCGTCTGCCAGGCGGTCGCTACCGGGGAGGCGGCGGCAAGCTTCGACGTTCGGGGCATTCCGGACTTCGACGGCGGCTCTCCTGCCGGGTCGGTAGAGTTCGTGTCGCCCACAGTCGCCTTCTGTCCGACGTTGGGCCAGGCCGCTGCGATCCGGCGCATCGCCGACCTTCACGCCGCCTGGCGGGCGAAGGGCGGTGTCGCATCCGTGAGCATCGAAGCCGCGGCGGGGGTCGGCAAATCCGCACTGGTGCGCCGCGCCCGATGGTCGTGGCTCGAGCAGGGCGCGCGCGAAGTGGTCGTCGACGGTGCCACCGAGAATAGCGTCTGGTCACTCTTTCGGGCCATCCTCGCCCATCTTCTGCCTACTGAAGGAGCGCTCGCGGCGGCATTCGGTCTCGACGATGTCCGCGAGTGGTTCGAGGCGCTTGGAGCCCCCTCCGCGGTGGCGATCCGGCTCGCGGATGCCGTCTCTAGGGGCGGATCGGGAGAAGGGGATTTCACGCCGGGGGAGCTGACCGATGTGCTGGCGGCGATGCTCCGCCGATGCGCGCTGCGACGGCCCCTCGTTTTCGTGTTCGAGGATCTGCACAAGGTAGGCGGCAGCGTGCTGCGGCTCATTCATGTGGCGCGCGAGCGGCTTCGGCTCGACCAGGGCGTGCCGGTGCTCTTCTGCTTCAGCTCGCGCTTCATTCCCGACCGGGGACCGGGCGAGACGGTCGCTGAAGCGTGGGTGGGGGAGCGGGAGCGCCTTCTTGGCGATGAGCACAGCCTAAGGCTTCAACTCGATGTTCCAAGCGTAGAGGACGCACGCGCACTCCTCGAGCAGGTCATTCCCTATCTCTATGCGGAGGTGGCGGATGACATGATCGATCGTGTCGGTACGACGCCGCTCGCGCTCGGGGAGCTTGTCCGGTTCCTCGTCGAACGCGGCGCGCTCGAGCTCGAGGAGGTCAGTCGCTCTCTTCGGATCAATCCTGCCGCCGACCTGCGGGCAGAGCTCCGGGCGGCCGACCTCGTCTCGCGCACGGCGACGGACCAGCGCCTCCGCCTCCTCATCGAACGTCTGCCGGCGTGGGGGAAAGACTTGGTTGACGCCGCCGCGTGCGTCGGCCGCGAGTTCGAGACAAACCGGATCGTTACACATGTCGCGGCCGCAGCCATCCCCGCCGCCGACGTCGACGCGCTGCTTGGCGAGTTGCTTCGCGAAGCCGTGGTAGGACCGACGTCGAGATCGATCAGCGGCAACTGGCGGTTCGAGCATGACGTGGTGCGCGAAGCGGTGCTTCACAGGCTGGCGCTTCGCGAACACCGAGCCCGGCACTTGGGCTTGGTCCGAAAACTGAATGTATCAGCGGACTGGCCGGCGGACGTTTCGTTGTCGCTTTCCTATCAGGCCGGCGACGCGGAAGAATTCCTGCGCGTCGCGAACGAGGCGGGAGAACGGCTCCGGCGCCGGGGTTATCATTATGAGGCCGCGACCCATTTCGCGCTCGAGAATCAAGTTCTCGATCCGGCCGTGCCCGCCTTTGCGGCCGATGACCCGGCATTCCGCGTATTCCCTCGTCCCAGCCTGGAGCGTCCAGCGGCGCCCGAACGGCTCATCTCGGTCAAGCGGCGGCTGTTCGAGACAATGTCCATAGTGAACGGTGCCGCCGAAGAGACCGCAAAACGGTTGATCACGGACGTACGCATGCTCGCGGAGCGCAGTCGCGATCGCGCCTCGGCAGCGCTCGCGGAGTGCTGGGAGGGCAACCTGGGCATAGCGCTCGGCGATAACGATGCCGCGGTGGAGCGGTTCGAGGCGGCTGAGAGATTGTACCGAACAGCTCGCGCCGGCTCTGGCGATCTTTTCCCCGTCGTGCTCGGCAAGGGGATCGCCTTGCGCCTGCTCGGGCGCGGCGAGTCGTCCGCGGCCGAGCTGGACAGGGCCATTGCTCTGATGCCGGACAATCCGCGCGCTCAGGTGCGCTACCACGCCAATTACGGCGCGCTCTTCTTCTACTCGGATCCAAAGCTGCGACGCGAACATTGGGAACACGCCTTCTCGATCGCCCAGGAGAATGGACTCGAGGACCTTGCTATCCACATGGACCTCGACGTCGCCAGCCTCGACATCCTCGACGGGACCGAAGGCGCTCGCGAACGGATCGAGCGCCTTATCGATCAGACCACGAAGCGCCACTTCGAGGATCAGCTGATGCGCGCACTGGTGATGGGAAGTGCGGTTGACCTTGTTGAGAATGAGCCGCGATCGGCGCTCCTCCGACTGGAAGAGGCGCGGCGGGTCGGCTATGCGAACGACGCCCGGCGGCGGCTCTGGAAAGTACACATGAACAGCGCCACGGCGTACGAGTTGCTGGGCGAGCGGAAGCTGGCGACGCACGAGCAGAGGACCATGCTCGGGGTCCTTACCGCCGTCGCCTGGGAGAGGCGGATCGTTCTCGCTCCGGGGAACATCGTGTTGAGGGCCGAGGAAGGCGAGGCGGCGGCGGGCGCGCTTCTGTCGCTCATCCCACCGGGAGCGCGCGAGAGCCTGAACAGGGTCATCGAGGCCGTCGCCTCGGGCGCCCCTCTGACCGGCCGTTTCCCGCAGGAGCATCTTCGCTCGCTACCTTGTGGGAGACGTTTTGTCGCGCTTTGATGGTGGCCAGCCACACCTCGCACAGGACAAGCGCCTGCTCGATCGCAGCATATCTTCCCCAGGACGCGGAGCCCAAGGCGCGATGGAGGAGTTCGCAGGCGAACCACGCCTTGGCATGGCCTGAGGTCGCAACGCGAGTCAGAGCCGCTCGCGCCTCGCCAGGTCGGGACTCGGCAATGAGGCGAACATGATCGGCGGCGAGGCCTGCTCGATCCAGGTCGCCGAACGCGAAGCGCGCCTGTTCGAGGTCGCACAGGATCAGGGCGCCGCGTCGCATCAGGACGTGGCGCGCGGAGAGGTCGCCGTGGGCCAGTCTCGGGCCCGGTGCCGACACCAGGCCGGGTTCCAGCGAGCTCGCCACGATGGCGCGGACCCGCTCGAGCTGCCCCTGGGGCAGTGGCCAGGCTTCGGCGTCGAGATGTAATCGGAGGCGAAGGAGCTCGGCCAAAGGATGACAGCGAACGAAGACCGACTCGTCTCCGCTAAGTGAAGCATTGAGGCGACCCGCGGCACGGTCGAAAGCGTCGAGAGTCGCCCAAGCCGGATTCGCAGCCAGATCCTCTAGCGCCGCGCGACAGCTCTGCGCCTCCCGCTCAATCGGATGGGGAGGACCGAGGGCGAGGTCGTCCGCGAGA
Organism: Allosphingosinicella sp.; assembly: GCA_036389015.1. Taxonomy (GTDB): domain Bacteria; phylum Pseudomonadota; class Alphaproteobacteria; order Sphingomonadales; family Sphingomonadaceae; genus Allosphingosinicella. Next base: position 70,516 of record DASVQS010000005.1, read on the forward strand.
TCCGCGACCTCACTCTCCGCCGCCCCGGCGCTCTCGCACTTCTCGAAGAGAAGCACGCGTTCGCTGACGGGGGTCCCCTCAAGAGCAACCCGGCTCTCCCCGGCCGCCATGCTCCGGCTGAATCGCGCCGCTCCTCCCGCCGTGCGCATGCCCTCCGGCAACCGGTAGAGCGTCCCGTCGAAATCGGGGCGATCGGTGAAACGCTTCGCGATTCGCTCGCCCTCTGAAAGCCGCACGCGAAAGACGGAATTATGGTCTGAGGCGATCCAATGGGGCTCGGCTTCCAGGTTGGTGAGAGACTCGATCTCTCGGCGATCCTGTCGCGCGAGATAAGCCGCCGGCTCCTCGATGGGATGGACTCCGACGGGGGCGCCCTCCTGGCATATGAGGATGCGTCTCAGGCCGCTATGCTCCCCATCGTCCGAGAATAGCGGCTGGGCCCACTCCCGCGCCTCCGCCCCGAGCCATCGGGCCAGCCGCGGATGGCGGAGGAGGCCACCGAGGACGAAGGCCAGCGCCGATGGATCTCCCGGGGCAACGTGGAGGCCCGTCCTGCGGGGAACGATCGTGTCGCGAAGGCCCCCTACGGTTGCGGCGACGACAGTCGTACCGCATAGCATGGCCTGGACGGCGACAAGACCGAACGTCTCGCGGCGGGAGGGCATCGCCACCACCCGGCTTCGCGAATAGATTTCCGCAAGAGCCTCCGGCGCCACGCGTCCCCATAGAATCAGCCGCCCCGCGCAATGCATCTCGCGAAGAGCCGGCATCCGGCCAATGGTCGAGCGAAGGTTCTCCGCCTCATCCAGCCGCCCTCCAACGATCCATGCGGAAAAGTCGGAGCTGTGCGTCCTCGCCAGCAGGGCGATGGCTTCAAGAAACGTGTCCAATCCCTTCTGTGAAGCGTGAAGCCGCCCGACGAACGTAATGATCGGCGGGTTCAGGTCGCGGGTTGAACAGGGCTGAGTCACACCATAGTGGAGCGAGGAGCAGCTGTTCATCGCGAACCTCCGGGTAAAGGCGACGGACGAGCGCTCGCTCGTCAGGGGTGCCGACCACGATGTGGTCGCAATTTACGAGCATTCTCGGCTCCTCGGTCTCCCGTAGGACGGCATCCCGCTCCGTCGGATCGACCTGAAGCCGTTTCGCGCGTCCGAACGACATCGGATACAGGAACACCCGGGGGCCGATCGCAGCCTTGAGCCGCGTCGCGACGACTCCCGAGACCCAATATTGCGCATGGATGGCGGCGGGTGAGGACGTGCTCTCGATCAGGCCCCGCGTCGCGGCGGTCAGCGCTTCTAGATGACGGCCTACCTGTTCTCCCTGCAGATATTGCCTCGGGCCGGCCGCGACGCGGTGGATGCGGCAGCGCGGGCCCAGCCTCTGGAAGGTATCTTTCGACGGGCTGTCGAGCCTGGTGACGTAAGTAACGTCGAGCCCCGCCTGCACAAAGCCCCGGCCAAGGTCGAAGATAAAGGCCTGCCCGCCGCCGAGGAGCCCTTCGCCCGGGGGATCGAAGGGATCGTCAATAAACGCCAGCACCCACACATGCCGAACCATAATTCCTGATTATCAATCAGCCGCTGCGCTCTCGGAGCCTTGGGAGCGTTCAAGAGGGGCGCCCGCCGTTCCGACGGGCCTTCGACTCGTTTCTTCGGGAGCCCCGCACGAGCCCTGGGCGGCAAACGGGGCGCCTCCGCGCATAACCTGCGCGGAGCCGATCTATCAGAGGGGTCCAGGCAATCAGTGGGCAGTGCTCGAGGGGCTTGAGATAGGACCGGGAACAGATCAAAGGTGACAGGCTAGCTCGAAGACCACGCGAGCCGGCCCCGGAGCCGTGGCGCCCCACGCCGACGGCTCCAGACGCCCGGCGCTTTCTCCACAGGGGGGCGCCGGGCGTCACCACATGTCGCCATCAAGATGTGTGGTAGAGCACCAGCTCCAAGCCTCGACGACACTCAGGAGTCCTGCATCTGGCGGCAGAGGTCGACGACTTCCGGCGGAAAGTCATGGCAGTCGGCGCCGGTAGCGACGAGGTGCCGCGCGAGATAATATTCCTGGAAGATGCGATGGCTGAACATGAGCTGCGAGCGAGCGCCCAGCTTGGGTCCGGAGGGGATGAGCAGCGAGGCGGACGTCGCGGTCACTACATTCTGCACGTGGCCCGGAAATGCCTTGGCGAGGACCGCGGTTGCGAACTCTTCGGAGACCGTTTCGGTGAGAACCGTCGAGCCGGACCGATGCTCGATCATCGCGCCCGCGACCTCCTGCAGGGCTTCCCCCATGGCGGTTGCATAGTCGAGCGCATTGTAGACGTTGCCCGGAAGGACCCGGTCTGATTGAAGGTCGCGGCTCATCTTGAGGTAGGTCCATTTGCCAAGGACATCTGCCGCGCTTGTCCCGGTTTCCTCCCCGCTGGCCGCCAGCGACGCGATCATCTGGAGAAAGAGCGGGTGCCGAAGCAGCTGCAGCTCGCGCTCAGCGACATCGCCCGCCTCCAGGCGGTTCTTGAGCCTGCGGATGTTCTGTTGGTCGGATCGTTCGGCGGCGCGGTCGAGGAACTGAGCGACCTGCTCATCGGTCCAGGGCTCGAGCCTGAGCAGGCGCGCTTCGCGCCGGGCCCCGCCCTTGGTCGAATGGTCCTCGAGCAGATTTTCGTAATTGCCGAAGGTCGCGTTGAAATGCTCTTCCCGGGTGGTGAACAAAATAGGGCACCGCAGCTCGGCCAGCGCGCTCGACAGAGTCATCACGCCGCGGGGAGTGGCATAGTCGCGGTTCTCGTCGAGGCCGTCGAGGATCAGCAAGGCGCTGTTCTCCTCGCCGACGAGCGCCTGTCGGAGCAGAGTCCCGCTCAACCGCACGAGCCTTGCCCGCGATTCCTCGTCGAAATCCTCGAACAGGGCGAGCGACCCGATCACCGACTCCATAAGGCTGTTCGTGCCGACCCCACCGTCGCGAGCACTCATGTCCGCGCAACGCGTGTAGATCAGCAACCGATTGCTGTGCTGCGCCGCCCTGAGCGCGGCACTCGACTTGCCGGTGCCGAAGAGCCCCATCAGGAGCGTCCAGCGGGTCTTGCTCGGGTGGCTGATCAGCTTAGCTGGCTCGCGCAAAGCTACCGGCGTAGCGCCTTCGATCTTGGGGCGCTCGCCTCGCACCAGCGTCAAGCGCTGCTCCGAGACCGGCACGGCGGGAACGTAGATGTCGCCGAAGTCGAAGATGCGCGACATGCGCTCCAATGTACGGTCGGAGTGACGCGTCAGGCGCTCGATCAGGTGTCTTCGGACCTCCTTGCTGTAGTCGCGGATGAAAGTCTGCCGGTCCCACACCTTCGCTCGCGCGGCCTTGCCGGCCTGGACAATCCGCTCGAGGTCGGCCTCGATGGCGGCGGTCAGTGCCCTGTCGCGGCTGTCGCGATTGTGAAAGAGCACATAGTCATCACAGCTGAAGGGGGACGCCAGGTAGGTCTCCACCGACTTCTTGATCTGCCGATAGTTGGATCGCGTGAGCTGCTCTGCCGCATAGAAGCCCTTGCACTGGACGGCGCATTCTAGGTGTGTGCCCTCGAGCCCGGCCGCGAGGTCGACGCCGGCGACATCGAGCTGATCCCCCTCGGGAGGTCTGAACAGATCGGGCCACATGAGGCGAAGAAGCGACAGCGCCAGCCGCTCGAAATTGAGCCTGGTCGCGCTTGCTATCTCTCCGCGCAGCTGTTTCCAGGCGTGCATCGGGCCTCCTCCTGGAGGAGGATGTGCCACCGACCGGCCGAGGCAGCAAAGATTTCGATTGCTCGGAGGTGAAGCCGCGCCTGCGACATTCGTCTGAGCGATAGGGCAGATGTTGACCCTGGCGGCAGCGAGCGCCAACCTAGGGGCAAGGAGCTTTCTGCGATGCCGGGGCGGATGATCGATCAGGCGGCGCGGGATCGGGCTCTGAATCGCTACGGCATGCCACTCTGCCTGCATGTTCCAATCGCTGCGGTCGATCTCGAGGCGATCCGCGCCTATGTCGGCGAGATCCGTGGCATCCTGTCGGGGCGAGGCCGACCAGGGGCAGTCCTTGTCGAAGCTTATCCTCCGGCGCCTCGTGACCCCGGCTTTCCGATCTGGGACGAGCCTGGCTCGTCCATCCTGCACCGGCCCCTGCAGGTCTGGGTGCATAAGGATTATACCCGCTACCGTCGGGCCTACAGGCGCGCCTTTCCAGACGAACGTCTCGGCGACGCCGTTCTCAGTCACGCGATGAACCGGAAGGTCGCGGCTCTGAAGGGGTTCGACTTCATCCGAATCACGCCCACGTCGCGGAGCGCCAATTCGAGCAGCGCCTTCAGCGAAGGTTGGGGCAAGACGCTGCACTCGGACCCTTATCAGATGGCGGCGAATCGCCGGTCGGGAGCCTTCATCGCTTATGCCGACCTGACCGAGCTGATGCTGATGCTCGACCTGAAGCTGGGCGGCGGCGTCATGGATGCGGTCAACGAAGGGCAAAAGCTGATCCGTCCCAGGTCCTGAACGCTGATGGAATGCCGAGGTCGTGCATCTCTCGGCGAACAGTTGGGGCCGCGGCTGCCGGCCTGCTGCTCGCGGGCTGAGGCCTAAGCAGTCTCGGCGGCACGCGGTCGAGCGCATTTCCGGCTTCCCATTCGCCGAGGGCTCGATTTTCCGCAGGCCTTTTTTCGAGCCTCTGCGCGGGCGCCGAAACCCGGCACCTGGGACGCCATGGGCGGGCAGCAAGGCACTGCCCGGCGCAATGAGGATCGAATGGATGACGATGTCTCCCGGGCGGCCCGGGCCAAGAAGGGAAGCCCCTTCCTCTCCACCGAGCAGGCGGCTTTCTACCTGGGCCTGAGCGCCCGAAAGCTTCAGGCCATGCGCGGCGCCGGCACGGGACCGAGCTTCCGCCGGCACAGCCGATACGTCCGCTATCATATCGACGATCTCGACTCCTGGTCGAAGGGCGTCTCCGGTGGGGACACGGCCGGTGGCTGAAGCGCGTAACCTCCCGCTGCGCCGATGGGGCGAGGAGATCCGGCGCGACCGGCTCGTTCGACGCGAGCAGCGCTCGCGCTCGACGGTCGCCGCATTGGGCGCCTTCTCCGTTACCGCACTTGTCGGGGCCCTCTTCTGGCAGCCGCGGCCGCTTCTCGTGTGGAACGTCAGCGCCAGCGCTCCGCTGGGACTCTACGCCGTGGGCTCGCCGAACCTTGTCCAGGCAGGGGAGATGGTGGTCGCCTGGACTCCGGAACCGGCCCGGTCGCTGGCGGCCCAGCGCCGCTACCTTCCATCGAACGTCCCGCTGGTGAAAAAGGTGGCAGCCGCGCGCGGCGGCCGGGTCTGCGCCGTCGGCCAAGCCATCTGGGTCAATGGCCGGCACGTCGCGGCGCGGCGGGAGGTCGATAGCCGGGGCCGGCCCCTGCCTTGGTGGACCGGCTGCCGTGACCTGGGCGAGGGCGAGTATTTCCTTCTGATGGACAACCCGGACTCGTTCGACGGGCGCTATTTCGGGGTCACGGACAGGCAAGACATGATCGGTCGGGCGATTTTGCTGTGGGCGCGTTGAGATCCGCTGTCGCCGCTGCGACCCTCCTGATGGCGAACGCGGCCAATGCCCAGCCGGTCGAGCGCTGGAGCCGTTATATCGAGGAGGCTTCGGCGAGGTTCGGCGTTCCGGAGGCGTGGATCCGCCGAGTCATGGAGGCCGAGAGCGGCGGCCGAACCGTGCTGAACGGGCCGCGGATCACCAGTCGCGCCGGCGCCATGGGGCTGATGCAGCTCATGCCGGGAACGTGGCGTGAGATGCGCCGCGTTCACCGGCTTGGGCTCGATCCGCACGATCCGCGCGACAATATCCTCGCGGGCACCGCCTATCTTCGCCTCATGTACGACCGGTTCGGTTACCCGGGCCTGTTCGCGGCCTACAATGCCGGGCCGGGACGCTATGGCGAGCATCTGGCAAAGGGGCGCCCCCTGCCGGCCGAAACCGTCGCTTATGTTGCGGCGGTCGGTGGCAGACCGACGATCGGTGGAGGATCGCCGGAACCAGGCGCGGTCGCACTGGCGGAACCCGGAAATAACGGCGTCTTCGTCACGCTTTCCCGCTCCTCGCCGCCGGACCTCGAACCGTCGCCGCCTCCCGCGGCTGAGAACATGCTCTTCGTGCGGCTGAGCACCGACTCAGCATCCCCGCGCTGAAGCGGCCGGCCCGGGAGGAGAGACGCGCTTTTGGGGGGTGGATGTGAAAAGCGAAGGAGGTCGACTTGGGCACAGCGATCGGATCGGACCGACCGAATGATCTGGAGGCGCAGGGCCGGGAGATCGTCGAGCACCTCGGCGGCGAGTGGCAGCGTCGCGGCGGAATGTGCCGCTGCCCGGCTCATGACGACCACACGCCCTCGCTCAGCATCCGGCCGGGGGAGCGGCGCCTGCTCTTCCACTGCTTTGCCGGGTGCGACACGGCGAGTGTCATTCGGGCGCTGGGCGCGCTGGGGCTGATCGCGGCTGCGCCACGGACCGGCATCGAGAGGACCGCGCCGTCGCCGGCCGATCCCGACCGTCGCAATCGCGGCGCCGCTTTACGGCTTTGGATGGGCGCGCGTCCTTTGCCGAGGTCGCCGGGCGAGGCCTATCTGCGCGGCAGGGGGCTGACGCTGGAAGTATCGGACCTCCGCTATCACCCGCGCACGCCTTATGGCCGCGCAGCCGAGGCCGTCTTTCGTCCCGCGCTTCTTGCCGCGGTTCGAGACGGCAGCGGCCTGATCGCAGTGCACAGGACCTTCCTCGATCCACGCTCGGCCAAGCTCGCCGACCTTCCGCTGCCGAAGCGAGCGCTCGGGCGGCTTGGGGAGGGCGCGGTGCGCTTCCATCCGCCCCGGGATGGGCTGTTGGGGTGGGCGGAAGGCATCGAGAATGCCATCGCCGCAGCGGAGCTTACCGGAATTCCCTGCTGGGCGACGCTCGGGACCGAGCGCTTCGCCCGCGTGGCGCTGCCGTCCTGCGTCGCGCGCCTCGTCCTCTTCCTCGACAATGATGCCGGCGGGCGCCGTGCCGAGACTCTGGCACGCGGCGCCCACGTTGGTACCGCGATCCACATCGAGGCGCGCTATCCACGCGTCGCGGGCGCCGACTGGAACGATGTGCTTCTGGGCCGCGCCGTCTGATCGGCTCAAGGAGAAGAACGGGAGGGGTCCGAACGCTGGAACGGCTGGGCGAGGGTCGCACCGGACCAAGCCAGTGGCGATCCCACATGTAGCTCGCGCTCGCCCCCACCCGAGGCGATGCGCCCCACCCGATCGTTCATACCGACCGGATCCTCCCGAAGATGCTCGCTAGAGGCGAACTCGTCCGGCACGAGACGCTCCGCGAGCTGATGACGCAAGCCGCCGGGCGCTCCGACGCTGATGGCTGCGGAGCCTGACCGCGGCCGGCGCCCCGCCAACCGACGCCCAGGGCGTCGGGTAGTTCAGGTGCCAATGCGTGCGCGCACCGATTGGAGGGCGGATGCCAATTGGTGCGTCCCGGCCTTGAGCTCGGCGAGCTTGGCGGCGGCTTCGCGTTGATCTAGCGCCAGTGTCACGCGGTCCGCATTGCCTACGCGAAACGACAGCAGCTTGATGAGGAGCACCCACTGCCCGTGACGGTCCAGCGCGACCTTGAAAGCGCCATGGCAGAGCATTGGCCGAAGCGCCTCCTGGTCCCGGAAGGCGACGAGCGCCTGAGCCGCCTTGCTGCCTTCCGCCGCGAACGGCCCGCCGGCGCCGATCGCCAAGTCGAGATCCTCGAAGCGCTGGCCGATCAGGCGCCGCAGCTTCACTTGCGCGCCCCGGGCCGGCACGGCCGCCAGGGCGAGGAGCGTCTCGCTCACCGCCGTCTCCGCCTGCGCGAAACAATTCAGGGCATGGCCGCGCCATTCGTTCACGGAACGAATGGCCGCTTCCCAGGCGGTTCCTTCGAACGCCGGCTCGATTGGCGTGATCGCATTCATCCGCGCCTTTTATGCCGGCCGGCCTTGCCAATCCGTTGCAGGCCGCGGCGCGCCGCCGATGGGACTGCGCCTGCCTTTGCCATGCGCCCTGGCTTGCGCCGCAGGTGGTTCAATCCCGACCACGCTTGGTGACGCAAAGCTTCGTCTCAGGAGGCAAAACCGGGATAGACGAACGCGCCGCCGATCCGCTCGCAATCCTGCTCTGTCACGCCGCAGGCGCGCGCGACCTCATACCAGCTTGCCGCCACACGCTTCGCCATGTCGTCGACGACCGCCTTGGCTTCGTCGGCCGGGACCAGGAAGCGGGCCGATTCGGAGAGCAGGTTGCTCCTGCAGGCGAAGCGTCCCTTGGCGCCGCAGGCCAAAGCAAGGTCGCGCTGCTCGAGCGCGATCGGGCTGGAGGGCGTCAGGTCGTAGGCGGGCGAGAGGCGCCATTCGCGCTCCCGCGCGATCGCCGCATGATTGCGCGGATGATCGTCGATGTTCGAGATGAGCGCGTTGAACGTCATGCGCCGAAACAGCTCCCTCGCGTCCGACTTCGCCTCGCCGCTGATGCGCCGCAATTCTTCGACGAGCAGGATGTAGGACCAGCGGTCGCGTCCTTCCGGGCTTTCGTCGGCGCGCAGCAGCGTCAGCCCGCTCACCATGCGCGCCCGGGCATAGCCCTGCTTGGTCTTTTCCCGGTCGAAGCGCTTCACCAGCAACGCATCGCGTCCGGCAATGTCGATCACTCGGGATTCCGCGGTCGCGAGTCCGCACGCTCTTCCGAGCGTCAGCATGGCATGCTCGACCCGGGCATTGTTCCACTTGTCGTCATTGCGGTTGAACTTGGCGATCCACAGGCCGCCGGCGTCCTCGACGACCGCCTTCGGGCGCGCGCCTCCCATGGAGGTCCCGAGCTCGAGCAGCTTGGCGACCTGGTCGCCGTCCTCGCCCTCGGGGAGCGGCTCATCGGCGATGATGGCGTCGGCCAGAGCCTGCAGACGGGCGAGGTCCAGCGTCCGGTTGAACTTGCGCGACGGCGCCGGCGGCACCTGGTTGAGGCCGAAGCCCAGCGCTCCGGCGCGATCGTCGGGCGAGTGGAGCAGATAGTCGAGCTCGCCGAGATTGGCGCTGCCGAGATGGCGCTCGATGATCCGGCGGCCCCAATAGTCGGGGCCGGCGTCCCGGATGGCTCCGAACACGCCGTTGAGCGCGGCCGTCTCATAGACCCGCTCGCTGAGCTTGAGCTCGAGCGGATCGAGGGGGAGCGCGTCGGCCCGATCGCGATAATTGCGGCCATAGACGAAGCGTCCGGTCGGAATGCCCCGCCGATCCTTCCTGAGCTCGAACCGGCCGGCCGTTATCGGAGCGGTGGTGCCGGGCAGAGTGATGTAGACGAAGCACTCAGAAGTCATCGCTCAGACCTCCGGTGCCGCGGCTCGCGCGCATGCGCCCGTGCGACGCGTCGAGCGCGCTGCCCTCCCGATCGTGGAGCGGGTCCGCCACATCGGCGAGCCTGCTCAGCAGGTCGTAGGCCCAGAGGAGCCCGACATAGGTTGCGATCGCCGTGGTCGGCTTGCCTTTCTCCGCGTCCGTGATGGCGCGAGTTCCCGTTCCGAGCTTCTCGGCCACGTCCTTGACGGTGAGGTTGCGCCTCAGCCGGGCCGTCCGAAGATCGGTCCCGAGGCGGCGGATCTCCTGCTCGACCGCATAAGGCGGAGCAGAAAGCAGAGAATTGAGCGCGACCATGCTCTTAAGGCCTCTTTAAGTGGGTTAACATGCTCTTGAGCGCATATTTGCAGTAAATCGAGAATGCAAGCTTTATTTGCTCTTGAGCGCCGGCCAAGGCCAGTAAGAAGCTCTTAAGAGCACAAACGACTCGTTTGGAGCAGAAGCCAATCGGCAGGCGCGTGAGCAGAAAACGTCAGGCGTCGCCAGCGCGCTTCCCAACATTGTCATGATCGGCACCATCCCCAGCCACCGTGGGAATGCGCTCAGATCAACCTCACAGGTCCCCCGACCATCCTCTCCGAGCCCGGCGTAGGCCATCATCGACTGGCCGTGGGCAGTCGGATCTCTCAGCGTCACATCCAGAGTGGAGGAAGCGGGAGGGGGCTGAGCGACGGGTGCGGAAAGGCCGCACCGGCTCTCATCCGGAGACCGTCATGATCAGAACGATACCTCTCAACAAGCTGATGCCGTCGCCGCGCAACGTGCGGCGGACCACCGACGAGCAGGCCGACCTGCAGCTGAAGGCGGACATCGAGGCGCGGGGGCTTCTGCAGAACCTCGTGGTTGCCCCTGCGAAGAAGCCGAAGGGCCGCTTCACCGTCGAAGCCGGCGGCCGTCGCTTCCGGGCGCTGGCCAGTCTCGCCGAAGAAGGGAAGCTGGTGGCCGACCAGGAGGTTTGCTGCCTCGTGATCGACAGCGGACCGGCCGCGGTGCAGGAGGCCGGGCTCGCCGAGAACTTCCAGCGGCTCGCCATGAACCCGGCCGACGAGTGCCTGGCGTTCCAGCAGCTGATCGAGCAGGGCGCCGACGTCGAGGGGATCGCCCGGCGGTTCGGGCTCACCGTCCGGTTCGTCGAGGGGCGGCTGCGGCTGGCGAGCCTCGCGCCCGTCGTGTTCGAGGCGCTTGGCGCCGGCGAGATCACGCTCGACGTCGCCAAGGCTTATGCCGCTACCCCCGACCGGGAGCGGCAGGCATTCGTGTTCGAGCAGGTGAGCCGCAGCTACATGGCTCAGCACCCCGACAGCATCCGCCGCATGATGACCCAGGCGACGGTGAGCGCGAGCGACCGTCGGGCGAGGTTCGTCGG
>DASVQS010000006.1:0-9043 GCA_036389015.1 Allosphingosinicella sp.
AGGTGCAAGGAGAGTCCGGCTTTCGCCGGAATGACGGGATGAGTTCCATGACCGACACCAGCACGATCGACCCCCGCGAGGCTGCCCATTTCGGCGCCATGGCCGGGGACTGGTGGGACCCCAAGGGCTCCTCCGCCATGCTCCACAAGCTCAATCCGGTGCGGCTCGGCTACATCCGCGACCAGATCGACCAGCATTGGGGGCTGGACGAATGCAGCCTGAGGCCGCTCGAGGGGAAGCGCGCGGCCGACGTCGGCTGCGGGGCCGGGCTTCTCGCCGAGCCGCTGGCTCGGCTGGGGGCGAAGGTCACGGGCGTCGATCCGGCCCCGGAGAATATCGCGGCGGCGCGCGAGCATGCGCTCGGCCAGGGGCTTGAGATCGACTATCGGGTCGGCGGGGTCGAGGCCCTGGAGGCCAGGTTCGACCTGGTCACCTCACTGGAGGTGGTCGAGCATGTCGCCGAGACGAGGACCTTCGTCCAGGGGCTGGCCGACTCGCTCGCCGACGACGGCCTGCTCATCCTTTCCACCCCCAATCGGACGGCGATGTCGCGGCTGATGCTGATCCTGATCGGGGAAGGCACGGGGCGGATCCCGAAGGGCACGCATGATTGGGAGAAGTTCCTCTGCCCCGAGGAGCTGTGCGCCCTTCTGCGCGACTGCGGGCTCGAGATAGTCGACTGCCACGGCCTCGCCTGGGGCCCGGCCCGAGGCTTCCACCTGTCGGACAACAAGAGCCTCGATTATTTCGTCACTGCCAAACGTCATTCCGGGACGACGGTCAGCGTCCCTTGATGAACGCCGTCACGTCGCGCCCGAAGCGGACCGGCTCCTCGACGAACATGAAGTGGCCCGACTCGGGATATTCCAGATACCGCCCGCGCTTCACCCGCTGCGCCAGCGCCCGCTGCGGCTCGGCCACCGCCTGCAGGTCCCTGCCGCCCGCGATGACGAGCACCGGCATGGTGAGCCGCTCCGCCTTGCCGAAGCGATAGTCGAAGAAGCCCTGGGCGGCGAGTGCCTGGCCCATCTCGCCGCTGTTCCTCAGCCCGCCCTCGGCATCCGCCTCGTCGACCAGCCTCATCGTCTCGGGATTCGGATACATCCTGCGGTCGAGGGCCTCGCGCCCGGCTCGGCCCTCATAGGCCTTGAACATGTTGCAGCGCGCCTTGTCGCCCTCGGCCAGCGCCGCTCTGGCCCGGGCGAAGGCCTGCGGGTCCTCGCGCTCGAGCCGGGCGCACTGGATGTCGAGCGCCGCGGGGATGTCGGGGATCCCGGCGGCGAGGACGAGGTGGCTGACGTGGCTGGGATAGCGCGCCGCATATTCCATCCCCAGCGCGGTTCCGAAGCTCTGGCCGATCAGCGCGAGCTTGGGCACGCCCCAGGCGATCCGAAGCTTCTCGAGATCGTCGACGAGGAGATCGAGGCTGTAGGCCTTGTCCGGGGGCTTCTGCGACCGGCCGCTTCCGCGCTGGTCGAGATAGACCATTCGGAGCCCCTTCTCGAGCTCGGGCCCGGCGAACTTGGCGAAGCTCTGGCTGCCCTGCCCCGGCCCGCCGTGCAGGTAGACCACCGGAACGCCTTTCGTCCGGCCGGCGACCCGGTACCACAGCCGAACCCCGTTCACGACCGTCTCGTGAGCGCCCGGAGCGAGGCTAGCGCGGTGCTCGGCGGCGGCGGCGGGGGCCGCGATGAGGCAGAGGAGAAGGAAAAGCAGCCGCGTCATAAGGACATCTCCGACCTGTCGGAGGCAAGGACTAATATATCCGTCATCCCGGCGGAAGCGGGGACCTCGGGCCGGACCAGGCACGGCGGGTCTCCCCGGGACCCCGGCCTTCGCCGGGGTGACGGTCACTTGGTGACCGTCAGAAATCCACCTTGTCGTAATGCGGCGGCGGGCTGATCACCTCCATCCGCTCGGCGAGCAGAGGCCGGAAGCTCGGCCTCGACTTCATCACGCTGTACCAGTCGGCGGTCTGCTTGTGCCCGCGCCAGTCGATCCCGCCGAGATAGTCGGCGACCGAGAGGTGAGCGGCCGCGGTGAGGTCGGCGAGGCTCAGCACCGGCCCCGCCAGCCAGCGGCGATGGTCGAGCAGATAGTCTATGTAATCGATATGGTTGTTGGCGGTCTTCATCGCCTCGCGAAGCACGCGCGTGTCGGGCGGGTCGCGGGCGACGAGGCGCTTGGTCATCCGCTCCTCCATCAGCGGCGCCACCACCTCGCGATACAGGCCCTCGTCGAACCAGGAAACCAGCCGCCGGACCTCGGCGCGGTTGGGCGCGGTACCCGGGATCATCGGCGAGCGGTCGACCGTCTCCTCGAAATATTCGCAGATCGCCTTGGAATCGATCAGCACGATCCCGCGCGCCTCCTCGACCAGCACCGGGGTCTGGCCGGCCGGATTGAGATCGGTGAACTCGTCGCGCTTGAGCCAGGGCGATTCGCGCACCAGCTCGTGCGCGACGCCCTTCTCCGCCAGCATCAGCCGGACCTTGCGCGAGAAGGGGCAAAGCGGGAATTGGTAGAGCTGCCACATGGCCGCCTGCCTTAGCGGCGAGGCGCCGGGCGCGTCTATCCGTCATTCCGGCGAAAGCCGGAATCCATGAACGCAGCCGGCGGAGAATTTCCACGGACGCCCGTGTTCATGGATCCCGGCCTTCGCCGGGACGACGTTACCGGGGCTCGTCTTCCGGCTCGTAGCGATCGTCGTCGCGAGGGTCGTACCGGTCGTAGCGCTCGTCGTCGCGGCGGTCGTAGCGCTCGTCGTACCGGCGATCATAACCACGCTGGTAGGAATAACGCCCGCGCGCGATCGCCTCGTCCATGCGGCGGATCGAATCCTCGAGGCTTCGGCGAAGGATCGGGGTCATCACCGCCATCTGCTCGACGGCGGCGCCGAGGCCGACGGTGACCGCGCCGATCTCGGCGCGCATCCGCTCGCGCGCATAGGGGTCGCGGCGGCCGGCGAGGTCGCCCAGGGTCTCGCGGCGGCCGTGGCGGTAGCGGCGGTGATAGGGATCGAGAGCGTCGGCGACCGGCCCGACGTCGACGTCCATGATCGCGTCCGCGGCGGCGCCGAGCGAGTCGCCGATCCGCTCGACCTCGTGGGGCGGCGGCAGCCGGCGGACGATATCGTCGTCGCGCGGATCATATTGCGGCTGCGCGAATGCGGGTGAGGCCGCGGCGAGCGCCGTCATGGCGATGATGAGCTTACGCAATTGAGGCCTCCTCGAACATGGGCGCACCGGCGAAAAACGCCCAGCGGTGCGACTCGGTTGCGGATTATGGCGCGGAGAGGCTGAGCCTAGTCTGAACGTACGGTCCTCCCCGTGCGAAGCATGGGGAGGGGGACCAGGCGAAGCCTGGTGGAGGGGTAGTTGGAACAGGCCTGCGCCATTACCCCTCCACCACCCTTCGGGTGGCCCCCCCTCCCCGAGCAAGCTCGGGGAGGATTTATCTCGCCACCAACCAGACCAGCGCCACCGTCCCCACCGCGATCCGGTACCAGGCGAAGGGCGCGAAGCCGTAGCGGGCGACGATCCCGATGAACGCCTTGATGACGACGATCGCGACCAGGAAGGAGACGATGAAGCCGATCGCGATGTCCCCCAGCTCCCCGGCGCCGAGCTGGGCGCCCGATTTGAACATGGCGTAGGCCGAGGCGCCGATCATCGTCGGGACCGCGACGAAGAAGCTGAACTCGGCCGCGGTCTTGCGCTCGACGCCGAGCGCCAGCGCGCCCATGATCGTCGCGCCAGAGCGGCTGACTCCCGGGATCATCGACAGGCACTGGATGACACCGATGCCGAGCGCCGTCTTCCAACCCATCGCCTCGACGCTTTCCGTCGTGACCTGCTTGGTCATCCGCTCGATGACGAGGATGGCGATCCCGCCGAGGATCAGCGCTACGGCGACGATCGAGGGAGTCTCAAGCATGCGCTGGATCGCCTCGTAGGCGACCGCGCCGGCCGCCATCGAGGGAAGGAAGCCGAGCAGGACGTTGCGGGTGAAGGCGACGGGGCCGGAAGACCAGTGGAACAGGCCGACCAGGACGTCCCAGAAGCGCCGCCAGTAGAGCACGATGACCGCCAGGATCGCGCCCAGCTGGATGACGATCTCGAACGTTCCCTCGGCCTTGCTGTCGAAGCCGAGAAGCTCGGCGGCGAGGACGAGGTGCCCGGTCGAGGAGACCGGGATGAACTCGGTCACGCCCTCGACGATGCCGAGCAGGATGATGGTGAGGAGGGATGGATCCACTATTCGTCGTCCCAGCGAAGGCTGGGACCCCAGCGCGAAAAAGGCACGGTGCAAATTCTCCCTGGGGCCCCAGCCTGCGCTGGGACGACGGTGTTTAGTAAGGCGATTTCGCCGCGAAGCGGCCGTGGCGGCGGTAGCTGGTCAGCCACCCTTCCGAAACCGCGGCGAGCGGAGTCTTGCCGAGGCCGAACGCCTCCAGCCCGGGCGCTCCCGGCGAGACGACATTGTCCCGCCTCAGCATCAGCCACTGGTCCCAGGTGATCGGTGCTCCGGGCAGCCAGCCGGTGACCCTGGCGATCAGCCGGCCGACCGGATCGGGAATGTCGATCAGCGGCCGGCCGCGCCCGGTCGTCTCGCACACCCATTCCATCAGCTCGCGCATCGTCAGCACCTGCGGCCCGCCGAGCTCGTAGGCCTTGCCGCCGTGAGAGCGCGGGTCGAGCGCGGCGGCCGTCACGGCCCGGCCGACGTCCGCGGCGTAGACCGGCTGGAACTTCGTCCCCCCGCTCACCACCGGAAGCACCGGCGCAAGCCGCGCCAGTCCCGCGAAGCGGTTCACGAAATTGTCCTCCCGCCCAAACAGGACCGAGGGCCTGATGATCGTCGCGCCCGGGAAAGCGGCCCGGACCGCTTGCTCCCCTTCCCCCTTGCTTCGCCCGTAAGCCGATTCGCTGTCCGGATCGGCGCCGATCGCCGAGACGTGGACCAGGGCGACGGCTCCGGCCTCCGCGGCCGCCTCGGCGACGTGGCGGGCACCGGCGACGTGGACCCCGTCGAAATCGCCCTTCAGGATTCCGACCAGGTTGATCACGACGTCGCTGCCGCGGACGACGGCGCGCACCTTCTCCCTGTCGCGGATGTCGACCGGAACCAGATGCATCTGCCCGACGGCGGCAAGCGGGTGGAGGAAGTTCGCCTGCCGCGGATGGCGCTGCGCCACCCTTACCCGGGCGCCGGTCCTGAAGAGCGCCTGGGCGGTATAGCGGCCGAGGAAGCCGCCGCCGCCGAACAGGGTCACCACGCGGTCTCTCGCGTCCATCTGAATCCTCGATGGGGACAGTCACTAGCGACTGTCCCGTTTGCGCTTCAACGTGCGGCGCCCCCATGCCCTCCAGCGCCCGCGTTGACAAGCGCGGGCACGCCCCCTAGTTCGCGCCCCCTACCCCGTGCCCAGGTGGCGGAATTGGTAGACGCACCAGCTTCAGGTGCTGGCGCTCGCAAGGGCGTGGAGGTTCGAGTCCTCTCCTGGGCACCATTTTTCAATCGGACGTTGAGCCGCGGCGCCGACCGCCGCCCCGAACTTCGAAACGAATGCAGCACCGAGCTGTCGTTGCCGACAGATCGATGCTGCAATCAGTTTAGGGTTGGTAGGCGCCGTAAAGCCTGATGGGCAGGCCCGCTTCGGCGGTGCAGGCCGGCTTCAGCGCCGCCTTCTCTGCGAGAGCGTAGTACATCAGGCAGTCGGTCCCGGCACTGCGGTCGTCGAGACCGACCACATGGCCCATCTCATGGGCAATCACACGATCGAAATACAGCTGGTTTCCGATAGTGGCCGTCTGGTCGCAATAAAAGCGGCCCGCCGCCCACTTGTCCTGGTTGACCCGGATGTCGGCGTCGGTCCGGTTATATATGTACCAGCCGTCCACCGTCGTCGTTCCGGCCGTGCTTCCGGGCACGTGCTCGGCAACGGCCGTGGCGCCGTTCACCATGTTGCCGACCGGTTCGAAAGCGATCTGAGTGCCGGCCCGGCCCTTCACGATATTTCCATCGAAAAAGTAGACGCCGTCCAGAGACCCGTGAAATGTCGCGAAATTGGAGCCGGTATCGTTCCAAATCTGAGCGCCTTGGATGGTTCTCGAGTCGCATTCATATGGATTGTTGTAGCTAATCTGATAGAACTGGTCCGGATTGGTCAGCTTGTGAATATACTGTTGGTCTCTCGCACTGGCCGCTCCCGACGTGAGGAGCAAGGCAGCGGCGGCCACCTGAAGGATCTGTCGCATTCTAATCACCTTTTAAATGAGTTATTTCGCACTCGCCATCTTGTCGATGGCGGCGATCAGCTCGGTGCCGGAGATGTTCGCGGATGCTTCCGAAGAAACTCTTTGGAACACCGCTCCTACCTGACAATAGGGCTCGAGCTGCTGCTGGAACGAGGTGGATGACTTGGGCTTCCCGCTCGCCGCCCTGAATCGTCCCAGGGTGTCGGACAGGAGAAGCAGGCAAGAGGTGCCCTTGGCCAACGAGCCCACCGGGTGGGAGGGCGTCACCGCGAACGACACCTGCTCCGTCAAGCCCGCCCGGCCCTTGACGTTCCGCTCGACGGTGAAGGTCAGCTTCCGCTCGCTGGCATCGGGACCGGACGCAACGCTGTCGACCAACTTCCCGAAGATCGGGGTTTCGGCAACCGCGAGGTCGTCGTCCAGAGTGGAACCACCGGCGATGACCCTTTCCACTGCGGAAATGGGGTCATACCCGTTCCTGATCAGCCGGGTCACTTCCGACGGAGTCATTCCGGTCGCCGCCAGATAATAAGCGGCGGTTTTGGTCAGGGCGTCGCGGACCGCGGCCTGCTCTTGATCGGACTTGCCCTTGACCGGCCGTCCCCCGAAGCTGCCCTTGTCCTTCAGCAGATTGTAGAGGGGGACGAAGTTCTGGCTCTTGCCCACGGCGGCCAGCCCACGGTCGTTGGCGGCAAACTCGAGGGTCTTGCTCTTCAGATAATTGGCCACGTCGTTGCGAAATTCCGCCGGGCGCTCGGCCGGCGGACGAGCGGGGCGCCGCGCGTCGGCTGTCTGAGGGATCAGGCTCGGTGCCAGCATCGCCACGCATAAGAGGGTCTTCTTGATCATGATTTTCCTTTGCTCTTCTCTGGGAGCCGAGGCAGGCGAACAGCCTTGCATCGGTAAGAACATAACGGGATCAACGCCCTTAGGTTCCTATTTTTTTCCTACTACGCGTAAAAATCCTCACAAAGGCAGGAAAATTCCCGCTGTTCGTTCTCCCGACGACCCCATTCCTCAATGCCTCAGTCAAGCCTCCAGGCGATGCACTCCGGCCGATCGTTCAACCGCTGGCGCCACTGAGTAATTAAAAGCGCTTGATTGCAGGATGAACGGCAAACGCCACTTCGCGTGATGCGGTTGCCCTAGCCCGTCAGCCAGGCGCGCATGGACACCCGCGGTGGTCTATCCCCGCTCCCCGGACCTCATTATCTCACTCGAAGGGACACGAAGACCATGATCGAAATCGGTGTCTGACGCCGAATTTCACACCCCGTCATTCCGGCGAAGGAATCCATGACCACCGCGGCTCGAGATCTCCAAGGCCGTATTCATGGGTCCGGGCCTTAGCCGGGACGACGACCGGGTCCGCCCCGCCGCCGCCAGGCCGCGGGAGCCCGACCGACTCCGATCTCGTTCCCGTCGGGATCGTGATAGACGACCTTGCGCACCCCTTCCGCCGTGCACTTCGGAAAGCTCCGGACCGCCGTCGCCGGAGGGGGACAGGGACACCGGCGAAGCTCCGATCGGGTACAAGTCGATGCATCCCCCCGCGGCGTCATCCCGGCAAAGACCGGAATCCATGAACACGAACGTCCCAAGCTCGGCACCCGGTGTTCCGGATCAACTCCGGGATGACGATTTTGCCCCCCCACATCCAAACGCGCCCTCCCCGGCATCCTTGTCGATGAACCACCGGGAGCATTAGCCTGAAACACATTCCCCGCCGGCAAGGGCCGCTTCGAATCTTCGACGAGGACAAGGACCGGCTCGTCATCCTCTTCCTCGCCAAGCACGCGCTTTCGGGCGGGGTGCCCGACGCCGAGGACGGCACTCATGCCGTCTACCATCACGAGCTTCTCGAGACGCTCAGGATGGCCGGCCTGTTCGTCTCCGCCGCCAACAGCTACGACGCCATCTGGGAGCGGCCGGACGCGGATTTCGTCGTTCCGCTGCTCAACCGCGGCGGCTTCCTAAATTCGGAGATGCTCGCGCCGCTCCTCCTCACCCGCCACGGCCTGCCCTTCCTCGGCGCCGCCCCGATGCTTCGCGGCCTCTCCGACGACAAGCATCTGATGAAGACCGCAGCCCGGCTTCGCGGCGTTCCGGTGACCGACTGGGCGATCCATCGCCGCGGCCAGGGCAAGGTCGAGCCGCCGGCGTTCCGCTGGGAGCGGCTGGTGGTCAAGCCCAATGCCAGCTCGGCCTCATGGGGCGTTCGGATCCTCGACGACTGGGCCGGGGCCAAGGCCCATGCCGAGCATATCCTCGCCTCGGGCCACGACGTCATCCTCGAGCCCTACGCGCCGCTGATCGACATCGCCGTACCCGTCGTTGGCGCCGACGGGCCCTGGCTGCTTCCGCCGATGGGCTATTTCCCCGACGTCCCCGGAATGCCGCGAAGCTACGAGGAGAAGCGCGGCCTCGTCGAGACCGGCGAGGAGGATCCGCTGCGGATCGTCGACGATCCCTCGCTGGCCGATCGCCTCAACCGCGCGGTGCGCGCGATGCTGCCCGAATTGTGGCCTTTCGATTACGGCCGCTTCGAGTTCCGCTACGACCCGGCGACCGACGACATCCGCTTCATGGAGGTCAACCTCTCCTGCAATTTGTGGTCGAAGAAGACGATCTCCCGCTCCGCTCGGACGCTTGGGGTCAGCCACGCCCGCCTCGTCGAGACCATCCTCGCCCACAGCCTGCTCCGCCAGGGCGTGGTGAAGGACGTGGTGAGGCTGTATTGATGGGTATCCCTCTGTCATCCACCCGTTGCGGCAGGCTCGGCA
>DASVQS010000007.1:0-68525 GCA_036389015.1 Allosphingosinicella sp.
CACCCTCCCACCCGCTTCGCGGGCGGGCCCCTCCCTCTCCCCTACAGGGAGAGGGGTTTATGGTGTAGGAGCGCGGGCCATGCCTGCCCCCCGCTTTTCCTTCACGATCTCCGCCACCGACGGCGCCGCCCGGGCGGGGACGATCGCGATGCGGCGCGGGGAGATTCGCACTCCGGCATTCATGCCGGTGGGAACCGCCGCCACGGTCAAGGCGATGAAGCCGGCCGACGTGCGCTCCTCGGGCGCCGACATCATCCTCGGCAACACCTATCATCTCATGCTCCGGCCCGGAGCGGAACGGGTGGCCCGGCTCGGCGGGCTTCACGCCTTCATGGGCTGGGACCGGCCGATCCTGACCGACAGCGGCGGCTATCAGGTGATGAGCCTGTCGGAGCTGGCCAGGGTCGGCGAGGAGGGGGTGGCGTTCAGGAGCCATCTCGACGGAAGCCGGCACATGATCAGCCCGGAGCGGTCGATCGAGATCCAGAGGCTGCTCGGCTCCGACATCGTCATGGCCTTCGACCAGCTGGTGCCGACGACCTCGACCCGCGAGGAGCAGGCGGCGGCGATGGAGCGGTCGATTCGCTGGGCGAAAAGGTCGCGCGACGCCTTCGACTGGGGCGGGGACCATGCCGAGGGAGCGGCTTTGTTCGGAATCCAGCAGGGCGCGCTCGACGAAGGGCTGCGCGGGGCCTCGGCCGAAGCACTGACGGCAATCGGCTTCGACGGCTATGCGGTGGGCGGGCTCGCGGTGGGGGAGGGGCAGGAGGCGATGTTCGCCTGCCTCGATTTCGCCCCGGGACAGCTTCCCTCCGACCGGCCGCGCTATCTGATGGGGGTCGGCAAGCCGGACGATATCGTCGGAGCGGTCGAGCGCGGAATCGACATGTTCGACTGCGTGCTTCCGACCCGCTCGGGCCGGACCGGCCAGGCCTTCACCCGCGCCGGGCCGGTCAACATCCGCAACGCCCGATTCGCCGAGGACAAGGGCCCGCTCGATCCCGCCTGCGCCTGCCCGGTCTGCGCGGCCTGGAGCCGCGCCTATCTCCACCATCTCGTCCGCTCGGGCGAGATATTGGGGGCGATGCTGATGACCGAGCACAATATCTGGTTCTACCAGGGGCTGATGAGCGACCTGAGGGCGGCCATAAGCGAGGGCCGGCTGGCCGCTTTCGCGGCCGGCTTTCGCGACCTGTACGTCTCCGGCAAGGCCGCCTGAGGGTTGAAAATTTGAGGTTTCTCCCCATCTTTGCTAGAAGAGCGGCTGGTTGAAATCCTGATCTTCGGCGCGACGAGGGACCGGCTGACCGGCCTCGCGCTTGCCGTCGATCGGCGGCCGCAATAGAGCGCCCGTCCTTTCCGGAGTGATTGATGTCGCCCAATGAGCTCGTCCTGCGCCGTCCGTTCCTGCCCCGAACCCCGGGGCTGAGGCACTGGCTCGCCTCGGCCGTTCTGGCGACGATGCTCGGCCTCTACGTCGTCGCCGGCCTCAGCGTCGCCTGGCTCGAGCCGGCGAGCGCCACCCCCAACGCGCGCTTCGCCGGCAGCGCCCGCGGAATCCCGGGCCTGGGCATTCCGCCCCAGCCCGAGCCGCTCCAGTTCCGCGACGTCGCGCCCCAGGACGCGGTGGCGATCAACGCCGCGGTCCCGGTCTCGACCCTGCCCAATCCCGCCGCCCGGCCCTTCGGAGTGGCCTTCGCGAGCCCGGCCGACCGACTGCGCGCGGTCGAATGCCTGACGGCCGCCGTCTATTACGAGGCCGCGGTCGAATCGACCGACGGCCAGCGGGCGGTCGCGCAGGTCGTCCTCAACCGGGTCCGCCACCCGGCCTATCCGCGCACCGTGTGCGGGGTGGTCTTCCAGGGGCAGGAGCGGGCCACGGGCTGCCAGTTCACCTTCACCTGCGACGGCGCCCTGCGCCGCACGCCCTCCGCTTCGGGCTGGGCCCGGGCCCGCCGGGTCGCCGAGGAAGCGCTCGCCGGCAAGGTCTATGCGCCGGTCGGCTGGGCGACCCATTATCACACCAACTGGGTCGTTCCCTACTGGAGCTCCAGCCTGGTCAAGCTCGGCAACGTCGGCACCCATATCTTCTACCGCTGGGAAGGCGGCTGGGGCAAACCGGCGGCGTTCCGCTTGAGCCCGGCCCGGGTCGAGCCGCAAATGGCGAAGATGCGCAGCCTGACCTCGGATCCCACCAGCCTCGCCGACGCCCCGGCGATCGACGAAGCCGCGGCTCTGGCCGCCGCCGAGGCCGCCGCCGCCGGAATGACTCCGCCGCCGGGCAGCGCACCGCCGCCGGGGAGCATCGACAGCTTCGCCCGGGCGGTCCTGCGCCGCTACGAGCCGCCCAATGCCGAAGGGGCCGCCGCCGCCGTGCAGGCCCGGTCGACCAAGCCGCTCTCGGCGAGCACCCACTGGGCGCTGTCGGGCCTGCCCGCCAAGCCGGAGGCGGGCGCGGCGGCCAAGCCGGCCACGCCGCCTGCGGCCAAGCCGGCGGCGGCGGCCACGGCGGAATCGGCGCCGAAGTGCCTCGAAGGCGTGCGCCGGGTGCTGAGCGGCAAGGCGGTCTCGGAGAAGACCCCGGGCTGCTGATCCTCTTGCCTTCCCATCGTCAGATGGGGAGGGGGACCACCGAAGATGGTGGAGGGGTCCTTCGATACGCCGCTTCGACTTCGCTCAGCGGCTACTCAGGATGAGCGGTAGAAAGTAATCCCGTCCACTCATCCTGAGTAGGGACTGAGCCTGGCGAAGGCCCGAATCGAAGGACCCCTCCACCATGCTTCGCATGGTCCCCCTCCCCACCGCTTCGCGGCAGGGAGGCAAGCTATCGCTTCAAAGCGAACCTCTGCAATTTCCCCGTCGCCGTTTTCGGCAGCGCCTCCACGAACTCGACGTCGCGCGGATATTTGTAGGGGGCGATCGCCGCCTTCACATGCGCCTGGAGCTCGCGGGCGAGCTCGGCGCCCGGTTCGCGTCCCCGCGCCGGGACGACGAACGCCTTCACCCTTTGTCCGCGCTCCTCGCACGGCACGCCGATCACCGCGCATTCCAGCACCGCCGGGTGGGCGTAGAGGGCGTTCTCCACCTCGGGAGCGGCGATATTGTAGCCCGCCGAGACGATCATGTCGTCCGAGCGGGCGACGTACCAGAAATAGCCTTGCTCATCCGCCCGGTAGGTGTCGCCGGTGACGTTCCAGCCGCCCTGGACATAGTCGGCCTGGCGTTCGTCGTCGAAATAGCGGCATCCGGTCGGGCCCTTGACCGCCAGCCGGCCGGTGCCGCGGGCGAGGGGCCGGCCGTCGTCGTCGAGCACGCAGGCGCGGTAGCCGGGGACCGCCTTGCCGGTCGCGCCGGGGCGGATGTCCTCGCCGGACGCGGAGATGAAGATGTGCATCATCTCGGTCGCTCCGATGCCGTCGATTATCCCCAGGCCCGTCGCCTCGTGCCAGGCCCGCCAGGTCGCCGCCGGGAGATGCTCGCCGGCGGAGACGCAGGTTGTCAGAGACTCGATCGAATAGCCCTCCCCCTCGATGGGGGAGGGTTGGGTGGGGGCGCGGTTGGAAAAAGAGGCGTCTTTTCCTCGGACCTCACCCCTCCCCAACCCCTCCCCATCGAGGGGAGGGGCTTTGAGTAGCGCCAGCATCGCCTTGTAGGCCGTCGGCGCCGTCGCCAGCGTGGTGACCCCGAACCTGGCGATCGCCTCCAGCAGGGGCTTGGGGCCGGGCTGCTCGATCGTCACCGCCGCGCCGCCGAAGCGCCAGGGAAAGATGAGCAGCATGCCGAGCCCGAAAGTGAAGGCGATCGGCGCCGAGCAGGCCCAGCGGCCGCCCGGGGCCGGCTTCAGGACGTGGCGAGCGAAGCTGTCGGCCGGGGCGAGGACGTCGCGATGATAATGGACGCAGCCCTTGGGACGCCCGGTCGTGCCTGAGGTGAAGGCGATCAGCGCGACGTCGTCGCGGTGGGTCTCGACGGCTTCGAAACCGGGCTCGACGGACTTCAGCCGCTGCTCCAGCCGGCCGCCCCCGGTATCGCCCCGGTAGGTCAGGAGCGAGCGGATCAGGCCGGTCTCGTCGGCCGCCTTCATGAAGTCGCCAAGGCAGCGGTCGTCGACGATGGCATGGTGGACGCGCGCCCGCTCGACGATCGTCGTAACTTCGCCGGCGCGAAGCAGCGGCATGGTGGCGACGACGATCCCGCCCGCCTTGAGAACGCCCAGCCAGCAGGCGAAAAGCACGGCCCCGTTGGGACCGCGCAGGAGCACCCGGTCGCCCGGCACCAGGTCCTCTTCCTCGACGAGGAGGCGGGCGATGCGGTCGCTGAGGTCGCGCATCTCACCATAAGTCCAGCTGCCGGCCTCGTTGATCACCGCCAGGGCGTCGGGATCGCCCTTGCCGATCAGCTCGACCGCGGCGTTGAGGCGTTCGGGATATTGGAGCTCGGGCAGGTCGAAGAGGAATTCGGGCTGCGCCTCGGGCGGGGGGAGGCGGTCGCGGACGAAGGTATCGATAGGGGCCGTCACTGCCCTCACCCTCCCACCCGGCTTCGCCGGGCGGGCCCCTCCCCCTCCCCTAGAGGGAGAGGGGTGTTTCGGTCCCTCTCCCTGCAGGGGAGAGGGACAGGCGCGAAGCGCCAGGGTGAGGGCATGGTACTCACCATTTCGGAACCACCGCCGTCGTCTCGACCTCGATCCGGGCGCCCGGCTCGACCAGCGCTCCGACCTCCACCACCGCCATCGCCGGGAAATGGCGGCCGATCACGTCCTTGTAGGCCGCGCCGATCTCTGCGAGCCCCAATCGATATTCGTCGATGTCGACGACGTACCAGGTCATCCGAACGATATGCTCCGGACCCGCCCCGTCCTCGGCGAGGATGGCGAGGGTGTTGAGCAGGATCTGGCGGAGCTGGCCGGCGAGGTCGGGCGCCACGATCGTCCCCGATTCGTCCCAGCCGATGATCCCGGCGGTGAAGATCATCCGGCCGTCGGCGGCGATCCCGTTCGAAAATCCGCTGGGCCGCGGCCAGCCGGGGGGTAGCAGGGCTCTCATGTCCGGTACTCCGCGAGATGGGCCCGGGCGATCACCACTTTCTGCACTTCGGAGGCTCCCTCGTAGATGCGCAGGGCCCTGATCTCCCGGTAGAGCCGCTCGACCGGAACGCCCCTCGTGACTCCGAGGCCGCCGAACATCTGCACGGCCTTGTCGATCACGCTCTGGGCGCTGTCGGTGGCGTGGAGCTTGGCGAGCGCGGCCTCGCGGCTGTTGCGCCGGCTCTTGACGTCGCGAAGCCAGGCGGCGCGGTAAACGAGCAAGGCCGAGGTTTCGACGTCGAGCACCATCTCGGCCAGTTTCGACTGGGTGATGGCATTGTCCGCAAGCGTTCCGGCGCCGAGCCGGCGGGTCAGGGAGCGCCGGGTCGCCTCGTCCAGCGCGCGCCGGGCGAAGCCCAGGGCGGCCGCGCCGACGGTGGTCCGGAAGACGTCGAGAGTCGCCATCGCCTGGGCGAAGCCGCGGCCCCGCTCGCCGAGGAGGGCGGAGGCGGGGAGGCGGGCGCCGGCGAAGCGCAGGGTCGCCAGCGGGTGAGGCGCGATCACCTCGATCCGCTCGCTGTCGTCCAGCCCGTCGGTGTCGCGGTCGACGATGAAGGCGGAGAGGCCCTTAGCGCCGGGCGCCTCGCCGGTGCGGGCGAAGAGGACATAGTAATCGGCGATGCCGCCGTTCGAGATGTAGGTCTTGGCGCCGTTGAGGATCCAGCCGCCGCCGGACTCCTCGGCGGTTGTCTCGATGGAGGCGACGTCCGAGCCGGAAGCTGGTTCGGTGAGGCCGAAGGCGGCGATCTTGTCGCCCCGGGCGACGGCGGGGAGGTAGGCCGCCTTCTGGGCGTCCGTGCCGAAAAGGCTGATCGTGCCGGAGCCGAGGCCCTGCATGGCGAAGGCGAAGTCGGCGAGGCCCGAGTGCCGGGCAAGCGTCTCGCGGATCAGGGCGAGGGTGCGGACGTCGAGCCGGCCCGCCTCGTCGGGGACGCAGTGGGTGAGCCAGCCGCCGTCGCCGAGCTTGCGGACGAGGTCGCGGCAGGCCTGGTCGAGGTCGGGGGGTTCGTCGTCGGTGAGATTGGCCTCGCACCAGGATTCGAGTTTTTCGGCCAGCGCGCGGTGGGAGTCGTCGAAGAAGGGCCAGTCGAGGAAATCCTTCATGCGCCGTGCCCTCACCCTGCCGTGCCCTGCGGGCCCGGCTGTCCCTCTCCCCTGCAGGGAGAGGGGTTGGAGCGGGGCGCCCCTTCTTTCCCCCTCTCCCTGCAGGGGAGAGGGACCGCGGGCGGCGAAGCCGGCCGCGAGGGTGAGGGCAAAGCGTTGGCGATTACTGTCAGGACGCCTTCCAGATTCTCGGTGATCTCGTTGTTCCAGAAGCGGAGGGTTCGCCAGCCGAGGCTGGCGAAGGCGCGCTCGCGTTGGCCGTCGTATTCCGCGTCTTCGGCATGCTGGCTGCCGTCGGCTTCGATGACCAGGCGGGCGTCGGCGCAGGCGAAGTCGGCGATGTAGCCTGCCAGCCACATTTGGCGGCGGAACTTGGCACCTCCGAACTGGCGGCCTCGCAGCTGGCCCCAGAGGATGTTTTCCTGGGGCGTCATGTCCCGACGCAAGCGCTGGGCGCGCTGGAGCTTGTCGTATCCCGGCGGCCGTCTCATGCCCTCACCCTGGCGCTTCGCGCCTGTCCCTCTCCCCTGGAGGGAGAGGGGTTTTGAGGTCCCTCTCCCTTCAGGAGAGAGGGACAGCGGAGCGGAGCGAGGCAGGGTGAGGGCGCGGCGTCAGTCACCCTTGAACTCCGGCCTGCGCTTCTCCGCGAAGGCTTCGAAGGCGCGTTTGAAGTCGTTGGTGGCCATGCAGATGGCCTGGGCCTGGGCTTCCATCTCGATCGCGGTCTCGAGGCTGACGCTCCATTCCTGGTTGAGCTGGGTCTTGGTGATGGAGTGGGCGAAGGTCGGGCCGGACGCTAGCTCCAGCGCGACCGCCATCGCATCGTCGAGAATGTCGTCGGGCTCCGAGAGGCGATTGTAGAAGCCCCACCGCTCCCCTTCGTGAGCGGTCATGAAGCGGCCCGTGAAGAGAAGGTCGGCCGCGCGGCCCTGACCGACGATCCGAGGCAGGATCGCACAGGCGCCCATGTCGCAGCCGGCGAGGCCTACTCGGGTGAAGAGAAAGGCGGTCTTCGCCCGGGGCGTGGCCAGCCGCAGGTCCGAGGCCATGGCGACGATCGCCCCCGCGCCGGCGCAGACTCCATCGACCGCGGCGACGATCGGCTGCGGGCAGGCGCGCATCGCCTTGACGAGATCGCCCGTCATCCGGGTGAAATCGAGCAGCTCCGGCATGCTCATGCGGGTCAGCGGCCCTATGATCTCGTGCACGTCGCCGCCCGAGCTGAAATTTCCGCCGGCCCCGGCGACGACCACCGCCTTCACCTCCCTCGCGTAGACGAGGGCCCGGAAGGTATCGCGCAATTCGGCATAGCTTTCGAACGTCAGCGGATTCTTCCGCTCAGGGCGATTGAGGGTGACCACGGCCACGCCCTGGGCATAGCTCCACACAAAATGCTCGGGGCTGAAGGATTCAGGGTTCATGCGATCTCCACAGCCTCGCCGTTCCGCTCCGAGAGGACGAGGTCAAGGACCGCGGCGGCGACCTCTTCGGACGTGATCAGGCGCCCCGACGGATTCAGCCTCGCAAGCTCTTCGCGCGCCAGATCCTCGCTCCGGCCCGTCTTGGCGGCGATGTTCGAGACCGACCGGACGGTCATGTCGGTGTCGACGAAGCCGGGGCAGACCGCGTTCACCCGCAAATTCCTTTGCGCATATTCGGCGGCGAGCGCCCGGGTCAGGCCGACCGCGCCGTGCTTGGCCGCGATATAAGGCGAAGCGTAAGCGAAGCCGTGGAGGCCCGCCATCGAGGCGATTGTGACGATCCGCCCGGCCGGGGCGGCGAGCAGATCGTCCAGCGCCGCCTGGCAGCAATGGAACATGCCGTCGAGGTTGACGGCCAGCATGTCGCGCCAGAGGTCCGGAGTGACCTTCGCGAAGGGCATTCCCGCCGCGGCGCCGGCATTGTTGACGAGGATGGTGATCGGCCCCTGCGCCTCGCGAGCGAGGGCGAAGGCGCGGTCGACCTCCTCGCGCACGGTCACGTCGGCGGGAGCGACCAGAGCGTCGAAATCGCCGGCGCAGACTTGTTCGAGCGGCTCGCGGCGGCGTCCGACCAGGGTCAGCTTCGCGCCCTCGGCGCCGAGCGTGCGGGCGATGGCGGCGCCGATGCCGGTGCCGCCGCCGGTGATGAGGGCGTGGTGGTTTTTCAGGCGGGTCACTTGCCCTCACCCTCCCACGATGCTGCGCATCGTGGGCCCCTCCCTCTCCCCTGCAGGGAGAGGGGTTGTTCGTCCCTCTCCCTGCAGGGGAGAGGGACAGGCGCGAAGCGCCAGGGTGAGGGCAGACGGGTCACGCCTTGAGCTCCGCTTCCCGCGCCAGGTTGCGCGCGAGCTGGGCCATTCCGCCGAGATATTGGGGCGGGACGCGAATGCCGCGATAGTCGGCGCCGGCGGCGGCGCGCAGGGTCCACATCGGGTCGACGAGGTGGGGGCGGGCGAGGGCGACAAGGTCGGCCCGGCCGGCGGCGAGGATCGAGTTGACGTGGTCGCTCTCGTAGATGTTGCCGACCGCCATGGTCGCGACCCGGCCCTCGTTGCGGATCTGGTCGGCGAAGGGGGTCTGGAACATCCGGCCGTAGACCGGCGCGCAATCGGCCCAGGTCTGTCCGGCCGAGACGTCGATCAGGTCGGCGCCGGCTTCGGCGAAGGCGCCGCCGATCAGGACGGCCTCGTCGGGAGTGACTCCCAAGTCCCCCATCCAGTCGTTGGCGGAGATCCGCACCGACATCGGCTTCTCCGCGGGCCAGCCCGCCCGCATCGCACGGAAGATTTCGAGCGGATAGCGGAGCCGGTTCTCCAGGCTGCCGCCATATTCGTCGGTCCGCTTGTTGGTGAGCGGGGTGATGAAGCTGGAGAGGAGGTAGCCGTGGGCGGCGTGGAGCTCGATCATGTCGAACCCGGCTTCGAGGCCCATCCGTACCGAAGCGACGAATTGCCCGGTCACCTGGTCCATGTCGGAACGGTCCATCGGCCGGGGTATCTGGTTGCGCTCCGACCAGGGCACGTCCGAGGCCGCCATCAGCGGCCAGTTGCCGGTCTCGAGCGGGACGTCATAGCCCTCCCAGCCCACCCTGGTGCTGCCCTTCGGGCCGGAATGGCCGAGCTGGAGGCAGAATTTGGCCTCGCTGTTGGCGTGCACGAAGTCGACGATCCGCTTCCACGCCGCGACCTGCTCGGGGACGTACATCCCCGCGCAGCCCGGAGTGATCCGTCCTTCGGCGGAGACGCAGGTCATCTCGGTATAGACGAGGCCGGCGCCGCCCTGCGCGCGGGTGCCGTAATGGACGAGGTGGAAGTCGTTCGGAACGCCGTCGCGGGCCGAATACATGGCCATGGGCGACACGACGACCCGGTTGGCGAGGCTGAGGTCGCGCAGGCGGTAAGGCGCGAACATCGGCGGTGCGGGGTCGTTGACCGGGACTCCGAGCGCCTTCGACTGGAACCAGCGCTCGACCCCCTCCAGCCAGGGCCTGTCGCGGAGGCGCAGATTCTCGTGGCTGACCCGCTGCGAGCGGGTGAGGAGCGAATAAGCGAACTGGATCGGCTCGAAATGGAGGTAGCGTTCGAGCGTCTCGAACCATTCGGTCGAGTTGCGGGCGCTGTTCTGGAGCTTGAGCACCTCGACCTGCCGTTCCTCGCGATATTCGCCGAGGGCCTCCTCGCGCGAGAGGCCGGGGCGGTTGAGCACCTCGGCGAGCTTGATCGAATCCTCGAGCGCGAGCTTGGTCCCCGAGCCGATCGAGAAATGGGCGGTGTGGGCGGCATCGCCGAGCAGGATCAGGTTTCGGTACGACCAGCGCTCGCAGAGGATTCGGCGGAACCGGAGCCAGGCCTCCGGCCCGCTGAGATGGGCGGCGTTCGACATCAGGGCGTGGCCGTCCAGATATTTGGCGAAGATGCGCTCGCACGAAGCGATCGCCTCCGGCTGGTCCATCCGGTCGAAGCCGAGCGCGGCCCAGGTATCCGGCGCCATCTCGACGATGAAGGTGGAGAGGCCGTCGTCGAAGCGATAGGCGTGCGCCCACACCCAGCCGGCCTCGGTCCGCTCGAAGGCGAAGGTGAAGGCCTCGAACACCTTGTGGGTTCCGAACCAGAAGAATTTGTTTTTCCGGACCTGGACGTCGACTCCGAAATGGTCCTCGTAGGCGGTGCGGATGCGGCTGTTGGCGCCGTCGGCGGCGATGACGAGATCGAAGCCGGCATAGCGATCGAGGTCCGGGCTCGCTTCATGCTCGAAGTGGAGGCGGACGCCGAGCTCGAGCGCGCGCTGCTGGAGGATGTTGAGAAGCCGTTTGCGGCCGATGCCGATGAAGCCGTGGCCCGACGAGCGCATCGTCTCGCCGTGGATATGGACCTCGATATCGTCCCAATGGGCGAACTCGCTCTGGATGACGGCGCCGGAAACCGGATCGTTGGCGATCAGATTCTCGACGGTCTGATCGGAGAAGACCACGCCCCAGCCGAACGTGTCGTCGGGCCGGTTGCGCTCATAGAGGTCGATGTCGTGCGCGGGATCGCGCAGCTTCATCGAGATCGCGAAATAGAGCCCGGCCGGTCCCCCGCCGAGGCAGGCGATGCGCATCGCTCACTCCCTTGCCTGGCCCCGGACTAAGTTAGCGGCGAGGGGGAGGCAAGGGCGGGGCCTTTCCGTCATTCCCGCGAAAGCGGGAATCCAGTTCGGAGTCAGCGCTGGATTCCCGCTTTCGCGGGATGACGGGGTCGGCTGCGCGGAACGTCACTCGGGCTTGTTCGGGTCGGACTGCTGGTCGTCCGGCTCCTTGTCCTCCTCCTGCTGCCCCTGGCCGCCCTTCTTCTTGCCGCCGAGGAGCACGGCTCCGCCGATCACGGCGCCGACGGCGGCGGCGCCGAGCAGTGCGTCGCGGGTGCCGTGGCCCTTCTTGCCGCCGCCGCCCCCGGGCTCGGCGGTGGTCCGGAGAAGCGACTGAAGGGCCTGAAGCCCCGCCGCCGAGATCGGGAAGGGGCCGATCGGCGGAGCGCCGATCCGGGGGGCGTAGAGCGCCAGGCCGGGACGGTCGAGGGTAATCGTGGCGGCGCCGACCGTGACGTCGACGGCGCCCGGGCGGGTGTCGCCCTGGGTGCGCGGGCCAGGACCTCGAAGAACGATCAGCGAGGCCTCGTCCTTCTTCGCCTTGACCTTCTTTCCGACAGCGGGCTCGCGCTCGGCGATCTCGATCGCGTCCTCGCCGACGACGCCCTCGAAGATGGTGCCGCGAACGCCGATGGTGGCGACCGGAGTGCGCACCGTGACCGGCCCGGAGGGACGCCTGAAGCTGCGGCCGGACATGAAGCGGAAGGCGCCCTGGGTGACGCTCATTCCGGTCGAGCGGCTGTTCCGCGCCGGATCGTAGACGAAGCGGTCGACCGCGACCCGGGCGTTGGCGCCGACGGTGAAGGTGGTCCGGTCGAGCAGCAGGATCTGGAGCTGGCTCGCCGCGCCCGTCCTGACCTCGTCGTTGAGGATCACCCGTTCCCGGACCACGGCCGGACGCGCCTTCTTCGTTCCGGCGCCGACGATCACCACCTTGTTGCGCACCGCCGCATTGACCCCGACCGCCTGGGCGAAGATCGGCGATGCGGCGAGGCTCGAGGCGGCGATCGCCGCGGCGGCCCGGCTCAAGAGTCCCGGTCTCATCGCCGCTTTCCCCGTCTCGGCGGAGTGGGCCGCGGCACCGGTCCGCAGGCGGCCGCGACCGCCGCCCAGTCCGAATCGGCGATCGGCATGCCGGCGAGAAGGCCGAGCTCCAGCTCGGCGCCCTGGCGATCGTCGAGCAGGCACAGGAGCGAGGCGTAGAGGAGGCGCGGCGGGGGGGCCTCGGGGTAGGCGAAGAGCACGCGCTCGAGCGTTCCGAGCGCGCCCGGCAGGTCCGAGGCGCGAATCTGCTGGCGGGCGAGAGTCATTCCGCTGTCGAGCTGCCGGGTGGCGGCGACCAGCGCATCGGGATCGTCATAGGCCTGCGGGGCTGAGGCCGGCCCGTGCGCGTAGGACGCCTGCGCCCCCGCAGTGGACGACAGCATCGCGGCGCCCAGCAAAGCGAGCGGCAGGCGCAGCATCTCGAAGGTCATAGGCAGCAGCCCTTTCGGGAGCTCATTTGACTAAGGGCTATCATTCGCTCACCCTCGCGGCAACTTCATTTCAGGCGCCGGACGACCACCGGTCCGGCGCGAAAAGGGGCGGGGGCGATGCTGGGCATCGGGCGCAGGAGGGCAGCGACGGCCACGCGCCGATCGACCATCGTTCTCGCCGGGCTTGCGGCGGTGCTTCTGGCGGCGCTGGCGAGGCTTGCCGCGCCGGCCTTGTTCGACCAGGCGAGCGGCCTCGTCTTCGATCGTTTCCAGCGTATTTCGCCCCGCCCTTACCGCGATGCCGGAGTTCGCGTCGTCGACATCGACGACGAGAGCGTTCGCCGCCTCGGCCAATGGCCCTGGCCGCGCACCGATCTGGCGGCGATGAACGAGGCGATCGGAAGAGCGGGCGCGGCGGCGGTCGCCTACGACGTGGTTTTCTCGGAAGCCGACCGGACCTCTCCGCGCTTTCTCGCCGAGCGGGAGGCGCGTTCCGGGGTGAGCGCGGCGCAGGTCGCCATGCTGCGGGCGCTTCCGGACCACGATTCGCGCTTTGCCTCGAGCTTCGCCGCCGCGCCGTCGGTGCTCGGCTTCTTTTTGACCCAGGACAGGCCCGGCGCCACGGTCCGGCCCAAGGCGGGATTCGCGGTCGCAGGGACGAACGCCGGAGCGAGCCTCACCGATTATTCGGGCGCGATCCTGCCGCTGCCGCAATTCCAGGAGGCGGCGGCCGGACTCGGCTTCGTTTCGCATAAAGGCGACGCCGACGGAATCGTCCGGCGCGTGCCCCTGGTTGCCAGGGCCGGCGGCGTCCTCGTCCCTTCACTCTCGGCGGAGGTCCTTCGAGTCGCCCAGGGCGCAGGCAGCCTGGTCGTCCGGAGCAGCGATGCGAGCGGCGAGACCAACGCCGGCGCTCCCGAGACCGTCGGCCTCAAGATCGGCGAGTTCGAGGTCCCGGTCACCGAGCGCGGCGAAATCTGGATGCACTACACCCTGTCGGCGCCCGAGCGGACGGTGCCGGCGTGGAAAATCCTGTCGGGACAGCTGCCGCCGGCCGAGATGGAGCGGCTCTTTTCCGGCCGGATCGTCCTCATCGGCGCCGGCGCGATCGGCCTTCGCGACCTCGTCGCAACGCCGATGAAGGAGCGCGAGCTCGGAGTCGTCATCCATGCCCAGGCCGTCGAGCAGATGGTGCTCGGGGAATTCCTCGAACGGCCGGACTGGGCCGCAGGGCTCGAAATGGCCGTCCTGCTCGGCCTCGGAATCCTCCTCGCCTTGCTCCTGCCGTCGATCGGCGCGCTGCCGGGCGCTCTTCTCGCGGGCGGGCTGATGTCGGCGGTGGCGGGCGGCAGCTGGTACGCGTTCAGGGTCGAGCGCCTCCTGGTCGATCCGACCGCGCCGATCCTGGCCCTGCTCGGCTGCTACCTGGTGGCGACCCTGTTCACCTACCTTCGCGAGGAGAAGCAGAGGCGCTACATCCACGGCGCCTTCGACCGCTACCTGTCGCCCGAGCTGGTCCGGCGGATCACCGACGATCCGAGCCGGCTCGAGCTCGGCGGCGAAGTGCGCGAGATGACCGTCCTGTTCTGCGACATTCGCGGCTTCTCCCACATTTCGGAGCAGATGGGCCCGCAGGAGATCATCCGCTTCCTGATCGCCTTTTTGACGCCGATGACCGACCTCCTGCTCGACCGCAAGGCGACGATCGACAAATATATCGGCGACGCCATCCTCGCCTTCTGGAACGCCCCGCTCGACGACCCCGACCAGCACGAAAATGCCGCGCGCGCGGCGCTCGGAATGCTCGAGCGGCTCGAAGAGCTCAACGACGCCATGCCCGCGCGCAAGGATTCGTCATGGCCCGGGCGGGTCGAGATCGGCATCGGACTCAATGCCGGGCCGTGCTGCGTCGGCAACATGGGCTCGGCGCAGCGGCTCTCCTACTCGCTGATCGGCGACACGGTGAACCTCGCCTCGCGGATCGAGGGGCTGACCAAGGGCTACGGGATCCGGATCCTGATGGGCGAGGAGCTGGCGCTCGAGCTGCCCGGCTTCGCGACCGTGGAGGTGGACCGGGTCCGGGTCGTGGGGCGGGACAAGCCGGCGACGATCTACGCGCTGCTCGGCGACGAGGCGCTCGGGCGGTCGCCGGGGTTCAAGGCCTTCGCCGCCCGCCATGCCGAAGTGCTGGCGGCCTATCGGGATCGCCGGTGGGACGAGGCGGAGCGGACGGTGTCGGACATCGAGGATGCGGCGGCGGCCTACGGGCTCGGCAAGCTCTATGCCCGTTACGCCGCCTCAATCCGGGCGTGCCGCGAGAAGCCGCCCGGCGAAGGCTGGGAGGGCATCACCGTCGCCGAGACGAAGTGAACCAAACCCTCTCCCTGCAGGGAAGAGGGACAGCCGCGAAGCGGCAGGGTGAGGGCCTGTGAACAGTCGGTCGATAAGCCCTCACCCTCCCACCGCTTCGCGGCGGGCCCCTCCCTCTCCCCTGCAGGGAGAGGGGTAAAGAAAAGGCACCCCGGACGGGTCCGGGGCGCCTTCGCTTTTCGCCGTGACGGCCGACCTAGAAGTTGAAGTCGCTGCTGGTCAGGGTCGCGGTGTTCATCAGGACCATCGCGAAGTCCGGAGCGCCGCCGTCGACGTTGCCGAAGACCACGGTGACCGGGCCGGCGAAGGTGCTGGGACCGTCGATTCCGTCCAGATCCATGCCCAGGGCCAGCTCGGCCGCGTTCATGTTGCCGAAGGTGCGGATGCCCAGCTCGCCGGCGTTATTCGGATTGGCGTGGCCGACGAAGGTGAACGCCTGGTCGCCGGCGAGGCCGGTGTTGGCGTCGATTCCGCTCAGGTCGAGGACGTCACCGGCGGTGAAGTCGAGGACACGGTCGAGCGAGACCGGCCCGTCCTTGCTGCCGACCTTCGTCGCGTTGATCTCGCCGACGAAGATGTCGTTGCCGAGACCGCCGATGAGCGAATCCACGCCGTCGCCGCCGATCAGCCGGTCGTTGCCCGCACCGCCCGAGAGGGTGTTGGCGACCGAATTGCCGGTGATGACGTTGTTGAGAGCGTTGCCCGTGCCGGTCGTCGCCGAGTCGGTCAGGAGCAGGTTCTCGACATTGTCGGTCAGAGTGTAGCTGATCGAGCTCGACACCGTGTCGGTGCCTTCGCCGCCCAGCTCGACCACCGAATCGCCGGCATTGTCGACGAAGTAGAGGTCGTTGCCGGCGCCGCCGAGCATCGAATCGGCGCCGAGTCCGCCGTTCAGCGTATCGTCGCCGCCGAGACCGGTGAGGGTGTCGTTGCCGAGCCCGCCCATCAGGACGTTGCCGAGCTCGTTGCCGGTGATGGCGTTGTCGAGGCCGTTGCCCGTGCCGTTCAGCGCGGAGCCGGTCAGGACCAGGGTCTCGACATTGTCGGTCAGCGTGTAGCTGATCGAGCTCGAGACTCCGTCCGTGCCTTCGCCGGCCGCTTCCGTCACCACGTCGCCGGCATCGTCGACGAAATAGGAGTCGTTGCCCAGGCCGCCGATCATCGCGTCGGCGCCGAGGCCGCCGTTGATCGTGTCGTTGCCGAGACGGCCCTCGATCGAGTCGTTGCCGGCATTGCCGAGGAGGATATTGTCGACGCCGTTGCCGATGATGACGTCGTTGCCGCCGCCGCCGGTCGCATTCTCGATGATGGTGCCGTAGGCGATCGAGATGTTCTGGTGGAGCAGGCCGTCGACCGCGTTGTAGCGGGTGCGGAGCGCCAGATAATCGGCTTCGGTGTAGCTCGCCGGCAGAAGGCCCTTGGCCTTGAGCACGTCGAGCGGAACCACGCCGCTGCCGCCGCCGTCGGAGAAGGCGCCGGCGTTGAGGTCGATCTTCGAGTTGCTGTTCCAGCCCGAGAGATCGAGCGTGTCGATGCCGCCGGCGTCGTAGATCGAGATCACCGGCATGGTGTTGGTCGCGAAGTTATAGACCTCGTTCCCCGCGTTGCTGTTGAAACCGTAGACCGTGTCGGTGACCCGGGTCGTCGGGTCGGCGCCGTACATCGCCTGGATGGTGGCGATGTCGTGGAGCAGCGGAGTCTGGCCGTAGACCCAGGTCACGCGGTTCCAGTCGATGTGGGCGCCGCCGGTGAACTCGGCGTTGAAGTAGGACATCTGCGAATACATCCGCGAGTCCTGGTAATATTCGGCATTGGGCCCGTAGGTGATCGAGACGCCCGGAGCGGCGTTGTAGGCGCCCGGATGCTGGAGGCCGATTGCGTGGCCGGTCTCGTGGATCAGAGTGGCGAGGCCGTAGCCGCCGTTGCCGAGCTGGAGGTTGCTCGCCTGCGACAGGCTGACCCAGACGTCGCCCTGGAGGCCGGCCGAGGTGCCGCCGTAATTGTAGGGCAGATAGGCATAGGCCTGGGTGCCCGGCGCGTTGGTCAGGTTGCCGTAGGTGATGTCGGCGTTGTTGATGTTGTCGACCTTGACGAACTTGACGTCGATGAGGTCGTCCCAAAGCTGGATCGCCTTCTCGGTGGCGAGCTGCTGGGCCGCCGAGAATTTGGCGAAGCCGAAATATTCGGAGCGGCCCGAGAGGCCGCCGGTCGCGTTCGGAAACACGTAGGGAACCTGGAAGAGCTGGCTCTGCGTCTGGTAGAAGCCGTACTGGATGACCTTCGGGTCGCCGCTCTTGTTCTGGGCCATGAAGTTTTCGCCGTACGACCATTGCGGACCCGGGATTCCGGTGCCCGGATAGTTGGTCCGGTTCATGTTCGCGATGACCTGGTCGAGCGTGTAAACCGGCTTGTTGGCGAGCGTTCCGCCAGTGCCGTCGACGTTCGCGTAAAGCGCGAGAACGTCGCTGATGTCGACGACCGGATAGTCGGTGTCGGCCTCGGGCTGAGTGGTAACTTCCGTCATATTATGCCTCCCCTAAATAAGGCTGGTTGGACTGGTGGTTAGCGACCCTGCCGCCAGGGCAGGGTCTCCGCGAGAGCGGCGGCGAGCGCCGCCTCGAGCTTGTCGCCGCCGGGGCCGGAGCCCGGGATTCGAACGGCGCGCGGAGCGGCGCCGAAAAGGATGGCATTGTGATCGCCGCCGGGCCGGAACGGACGAAGGTCGAGCGCGACCAGGCGCTGGTCGCCGTCGCTCCGGACCGACGCGTGGAGGAGAAGGGTGACGGTGCCCGGCTCGAGCACGGCCGGATCGCCGAAGTCGACGCGGCTCACCGCGACCGGAGCGCCGTCGGCGGCGAGGGCTCGGGCAGCGTCGCAAAGCTCTTCCTGGAGCGCGCGGGCGTCGGAGCGGGTGGCGGGGCCCGCCAGGCACAGGATGCGGACCGCTGCGGCGTCCTGCCAGATGAGCGGCGGGCTCGATGCCCGGACGGGCGCGACCGTCACCGGCGCGGCTCCGGCGAGCGGAAGCGAAGCGAGCGCGCAAAAAGCGCGCGACAATCGTGCCGGAGAGTCCATGACATGCCCCAATTTCCCACTGGAAAAGCCGACCCTCATCGTCACGAGACGATTGCCACGGGGTCCCTTTTGCTAAGTGGCTCCATTAATTGGGGAATTTCTGCTCGTCAATTAACGAATAACGAAATTCTCAATATTTATCCGTTACTTAGCGGGCAAAGGTCCGGAAGTGGATGTATCGCCGGATCCGGCGACGAATCCGGAGGCCGGCGCCGCCCCGGGCGGGAGGAATGGCTTGCGCCGCGCCCGCCATCGGCGCTAGTCCGCGCGGCCATGGGCGTTCTCAAAAAGCTCTTCACCTGGTGGGACGGGGCGACCCTGACGACCCTTCTTCACCTGCGCCGCCACGGCCGGCAGGTCGGCAGCGATTCGAGCGGCAACCTCTATTATGCGTCCAAGAAGGGCGGCCGCCGCTTCGTCGCCTACAAGGGCGCCAACGATCCGAGCCGAATCCCGCCCGAATGGTACAGCTGGCTTCACCACCAGATCGACTCCGTCCCCGACGAGGCCCTCCCCCCGCCGCCGAAATTCCTAAGGGAGCCGGAACCCAACCGCACCGGCACGCCGCTCGCCTATCGTCCGTCCGGCGCTCTGGAGCTGGGCGCCCAGCGTCCCGCGGCGAGCGGCGATTATGAGGCGTGGACTCCGGACCAGGCATGAGGCTTCCGCTCGGCGCCGCTTTCCTCGCCCTGGCCGCGCTCGCCGGCTGCGACCGGGGCGCCGAGCAGGCCGGTGGGGGCAACCGGCAGGCGGTCGGCGAGCCGCGGACCGTCGACATCCCGCAAACCGTCACCGCCGTGGCTCCGGGCACCACTCCGATGGCGGAGCGGGTCGCCGTGCTCGGGCTCCTCAACAAGCGCAACGGCATCTCCCGCCCGATCACGCTCAAGCCGGGCCAGGCGGTTCGGGTGGGCGATGCGATCGTCCGGCTTCGCGCCTGCGAGACGACCGCGCCCTGGGAGGTGCAGACCCTGACCGGAGCCTTCGTCCAGCTCGACGTCCGCAACCCGCAGGGGCGCTGGCAGCGGGTCTTTTCGGGATGGCTCTACAAGGAAACGCCGTCGCTCAACGTCGTCGAGCACCCGATTTACGACGTCTGGCCCAAGAGCTGCGCGATGACGCACCCGGAAGCGGGGGCATCGACGGTTCGGGCGGCGTCGGCGGCGAGCAGCCGGTCGAGGGCGCCGAACTCGGCGGCGGCGCCGCGAGCCTCGGCGCCGGCGGCGGCATCGCCCGAGCCGTCCGGAGCCCCAGCCGACAGCGCCGAGTCCAACAGCGCCAGATAATTCTCCTGGGTGACTTCGACGGCTCCGAGGCTTCGCAAATGGTCGGTCATGAACTGGCAGTCGAGCAGTCGGTAGCCGCCGACTCGCAGCCGGGCGACCAGCCAGGCGAGCGCGACCTTGGAGGCGTCCCGTCGCGCCGAGAACATGCTCTCTCCGAAGAAGGCGGCGCCGAGGCCGACTCCGTACAGCCCGCCGGCGAGCTCGCCCTCGTGCCAGCATTCGATCGAATGGGCGTGGCCGCGGGCGTGGAGGAGGTGGTAGCTTTCCTCGATATCGCCGTTGATCCAGGTCTCCTCGCGCTCGGCGCAGCGCCGCACGACCTCGCCGAAGGCGGTGTCGCGAGTGACCCGATACTCACCGGAACGGACCGTCTTGCGCAACGAGCGGGACAGCCGGAAGCGTTCGAGCGGAAGGATCGCCCGGCGCCTCGGCTCGACCCAGAAGACTTCGTCGGCGTCGCGGCTGTCCGACATCGGGAACACGCCGATCGAATAGGCGCGCAGCAGGAGGTCCGGATCGATCGCCGCCATCGCCGTCGTCTAGCCGGGCGGCGCGCCGGACAGAAGGTGCGGAATGCGCCGGATCAGAGGATTTCCCGTACCTTGTCCTGCGGCCGGCACAGCCGCACGCCTTTCTCGGTCTCGACAAGCGGGCGCTCGATCAGGATCGGATTCTCGGCCATCGCCTCGAGCACGGCTTCATCGCTGATCCCGGCGCTCAGCAGGTCGAGGTCCCCGGCCAGGCTTTCCTTCGCTCGAAGGCCGTCGCGCGCGGTCAGGCCGGCCTCTGCGTAGAGCCGCTTCAGCTCGTCCTTCGAAGGCGGCGTCTTCAGATATTCGACCACCGTCACATCGGCACCGCTCTCGCGCAATATGTCGAGGGTCTTGCGCGAGGTGCCGCAATTGGGGTTGTGCCAGATCGTCGCCTTCATAGCTCTCCTCTCCCGGGCTTCGCCGCTTCACTGGCAAAGCCGTCCGGGCCGAGCAAGGGCCTGAGCGGCGCTATCCCTCGGGTCTCGCCGCCTCGCGCAGCTCGGCCTGGTCCATGGGAACGATGGTGACGACCTGCGGACATCGCCGGCACGCGGCGGCGCCGACTTCCTCGTACCAGCGGCAGGAGGCCCGGATCTGGCACGAGGGGAGCGCTTGGGTCACCGGCGGGAGCATCGCGGCGATGCGCTGGCCGAGGCTGCAGCGGCCATCCTTATACTGGCCGCAGCGTCCCTCTTCGCAGCGGGCGGCGAAGCGGAAGACGTGGGTCGGGTTGAGGTCCCCCAATTGCTCAAGCATCTCGGGAGTAACCGTCGCGTCGCCCTTGAGATAGGCGACCTCCGGCGCCGCGGCGGTGCCGCCGACAACTCCGAAAATGCGCGCCTCCTCCATGTCCGGCTGGGCGCTCGGACACATCAGAGGCGCGTCGCCGCGGCGTTCAGGCCGCGCCGCCATCTTCAGAACTCGCGAAGCCTGGGGATGTGGTCGCGGTCGACGAACCCGGCCAGTATCTCCCTGTCGAGGATCAGGAGCGCGGGCTTGGCCTTGACGCCCGCCCTGGTCACTTCGGCGGTGACCTCCTTGGAGAACGCCTGGGCGGAGGCGAGATCCTTGAGCACCTTGCCGGCGATGTCCCACCTCTTGACCAGCGGGCCCGACACCTTGGCGGTGGAGCCGATGCGTTGAGTAGCCGTCTTCACCGCCGACTCGATGACGTTCGGAAGCTCGCGGGCGGAAACAAGACCGGCTCTTTTGGTGGGACTCAGTGTCATCTTATCCTCCAGCAGGAAAAAAGACTCTCCGAACTTGCGAGCGTCTCACACCTTACTGAGTCGGTCAAGCAGAGGTTCGCCCCGAAATGACCGGGCATAGAGCTGCTGTCGCTTGCGGCGGATAAGCGACTGTCTCTGCACAGATAAGTCCAAGTCAGCCGACGACCGGGCGATTGTCTCCTTTGCGCCGATCAGATCGCTTTCAGATATTCGAGCAGGGCTTTCTTTTCCGAATCGCTGAGGTCGGTGCCGAAATCGTGGCCGCAGCGGCTTTCGCCCGATTTGAGGTCGTCTTCGTCACAGCCGCGGGTGTTCCGCTCACGGGCGCCTGGGGCCTGGTCGCGGGCGAGGCCGACGAGCGACGTGTCGTAGCGATTGCCGACCTCGAACTTGTCCGGCCGGTTGCGCGGCGGCTTGAGCAGGTCGGCAAGGGTCGGGACCGAGCCGTTGTGCATGTAGGGCGCGGCCGCCCAGATCCCCTCCATGACCCTGGATTCATATTTGAACTGGCCGCCTCTGCCGCCGCACGGGTCGGCCGCGGCCGGCTTGTAGGTCGCGAGGAGCTCGTCGGCGGCGGGCTTGTGCCTCTTCGGGGTGGCCGCCGCGGTCTCGCCGCCGTATTTGAAGAGCGAGACTCCGAAGGCCTGCTGGAAGATCGCCCCGATCACCGAGACCGCGAGCAGCTCGAAGGTGTCCGAGGTGGCGCCGAGCGGCTGCCCGACGGGCGCCTTCGCGCCTTCGTAGACGCCGCTCTTCACGGTCCTGTGGAGGATGGCATATTCGCGGGTGTCCGAGCCGACGTCGCACAGTGGAGTCGCCCAGGTCGTGCTGGGCGGAATGAAGCGGAAGGCGCCGGAACGCTTGCCGTGGCATTCGGCGCAGCCGCCGTCCGCGGTCGCCCGCTCGTAGATCCGCTTGCCCTCCGCGACCTGGGCGTGGTCGAGCGCCCAGGGCCAGCGCGGCGGCCCGATCTTCCGGACGAGATTCTCGATGTGGCCCAGATTCTTCCACTGGATCGAATTGCCCGTGAGGAAATCGACATGGCCGGCCTGGCGGCTCGGCCGGAAGATTCCGAACACGCCATAGACCTGCCCGAGGTTGCGGGTGAGCGCGAAGAGATCGTCGCCGTTCTTGGAGAAGCCCGGCCATTGGGTCCGGTCCTGCTTAGGCGCGTTCCACAGGAAGGGATAGCGGACCGGCGCATCGGCGAGGGCGATGTTCTCGGGGATGAGGAAGCTCGGCGGCGGACCGATGTCCATTCCCACCAGCCGGTTGAAGATCATCGAGACGGCGTCGAGCCGGCCGAGGCCCCAGCCCTGCGGGGGAAGGGCGCGGGCCATCAGCGTGTGCTCGCGAAGGTGCCAGGCCGCCACCTCCTGCTTCAGCGCGGCGACCTTGGCCGCGGGCGCGCCCGGGCCGAGGACCTGAGCCGCGAAGGGGGCGAAGGCCGAGTCGCTGGCCAGGACCATGGCGAGGGCGGAATCGAGGTCCGCGAGCAAGGCCTGGAAGTCGACGAGGGCCGGTCCGCCGTCGACCCGGTATTCGGTCGCTCCGACCACGATCTGCCTTGTGTGGCAGGCCGAGCAGTTCATCGCCAGATAGGGCTTGCCGTCATAGCTGCCCGTCATGAAGCCGACGGGAAGGCCGTTCGGATTGGCGGGGTTGGCAAGATAGCCGTAGCGGGCCAGGCCGTCGGCCAGGAAGGCCGTTCCGTCGGGCGCCTTGAGCGCCTTCGCCCAGGCGTAGGGAATGAGCCGGGATCCCTGATCGCGGGTGTAGAAGTCCGCTCGGGCCGCGGGCGTCCAGGACGAGCCCTGGTGGAGATAGACCGGCCCGGCGGCCGGAGCGACCGCGGCGCTGCAGGCCAGCGCCGCGGCGACGAGCTTGCGAAATGTCGTGAATCGAGTTCTGCGCATGTCCGGCCCCCCAGTTTCGCGGATTCAACGCACACGCGGGACCGCCCCCGGCCCGCCTCGGCAAGCTAACATGGGCGGCGGCAGTCCTCAAACCATAAGCGGAAACCGGATCCGATTCTGCGGAATTATTCCGGCCGCTCGCGCTCCCGCTGCTTCACTTTCCGGATCTCGGCGAGCTGGCCCTTCAATATGGCCAGCGCGTCGGCCTCATCGGGGCCGAGCCCGTCCAGCTTCACATGGGCGATCAGCACCTCGAGCGCGTCGCCGATCCGCCCGAGCTGGCGGCCGTAGCTGCCGACCTCGTCTAGCACCTTCTGCTCGATGTCGGGGCGCGGGGTCTGGCCGAGATTGACGTTGACCAGCCCGAACTGGGCGCCCTGGTTCATGAACGTCCAGGGATTGATCGCCTGCCAGAGCTTCTCGGGCGCGACTGAGAATTGGAACTTGCTGTCGGTCATGAAAAGGCTCCGGGAAATCTCCCGCCTTTTAGGCCAGGCCAAGGCGAACGGGGAACCATCTTTCGACCGCCGGGACGCGATGTTCCCCGGCGTCATTCCGTCCACGCCCGTCGTCTTCGCCGCCGCGCCGCTTTTCTTTGTCAGCGCACGGCGATGCTGATAGGCTGCGGGTGAAGGCAAAGGGGAGCTTTCGTGGGACAACCGGCCGCCCGGATCGGCGACATGCACGTCTGCCCGATGGTCAATCCCGGGCCTGTCCCGCATGTCGGCGGCCCGATCCTCCCGCCCTGCGCGGTCACGGTCCTGACCGGCAAGATCCCCCAGGCGCGGGTTAGCGACCTGTGCGTGTGCGTCGGGCCGGTCGACGTCATCGTCAAGGGCTCGGCGACGGTGCTGGTCAACAAGCTTCCGGCGGCAAGGATGGGGGACAACACCGCGCATGGCGGAGTCATCGTCGTCGGGCTGCCGACGGTGTTGATTGGCGATGGAGGCGCAGGCGGGGGCGGCGACTTTGCCGGCGGCAATGCGGCGGCCCAGGCGGCGGCCCTCACCAATGCGGCGGTCGACGGCAAGGCGTTCTGCGAGGTGTGCTACCAGCAGGCGCTGGCTCGCCGGGGAGGGAAGTGAGGGCTTCCGCACCTGCAAGGGATGCGCTCCACGGCGAAGGACCGGGCGGACCGCTCTGGGGCATCCTCGACTGCGCCCGCGACAAGAAACTGATCCGCGAGATCGAGGACCATCCGGCCGAGCATCGCTGCCTGTTCACGCGAGTGGCCACCGAGGTCGAGGCCGCCTCGCCCCATCTCGTCCGCCTGCCGGAGGGGAGCCGGCTGCTCCACCGCTGGCGAACCGAGGGGCTGGCGAAGCACTGGGGCATCCTGTTCCGCTCGGACGACGGGATCGAAAGCCTGCACCGGTTTTTCCGCCAGCATTTGATGGTGACACTGCCGGACGGGAAACGAGCGATTTTTAGATTCTATGATCCACGGGTGTTTCGCGACTTGGGGATTAATCTTGCTGAAGCTGGTCTTCTCAATCCAGCTGTAATCTACGTCTAGGCTCCGAGTGATTGCTCAAAGAGCAATTCCTTAAGCAAGATCCGTTTCAAATCGCTCAATCAATTGTTCCACCAACTTAATCTCAACAGCCGACAACAGGAAAAATGTAACACCATCTAGGTCGAAACGCATAGTATAATGTTCAGATGTCTTTTCCGTCAAGAAGTCATCGAACAGATCTGCTATCTCTCGATCGGTAAATTTCACAGACACGCCATAGGTTTCTGTCTGCTTCACGTCGGCCTTAGCTTTCATTTCGCGTTCCTAAGTATTTCAAGTTCTTCAGGCGTGGGAGCCCGTTTAAAACCTTTAGAGCCGGGA
This sequence comes from Allosphingosinicella sp., assembly GCA_036389015.1. Lineage (GTDB taxonomy): Bacteria > Pseudomonadota > Alphaproteobacteria > Sphingomonadales > Sphingomonadaceae > Allosphingosinicella. The sequence continues at coordinate 24,519 of DASVQS010000007.1, forward strand.
AGAGGGTCAGGAAACTTCACTTTATCCATCGTTCCCGGTGGAGCCTGTGGGTGCGTATTCGGCTTGAACTCTTTCACCCGTGTTTCTGATATGTCGATTATGCTTCCATCTGGCTTTGTTATCTCAACTGCTTTTCCGCCCGAGCGAGTGGTCCGAACCCTCACCTTTGTTGCGCTCTTGGCCGCTTCCCGGGCCGCCTTAGCCTCGGCTCCCAGCAACTGCTGCGCCGCAAGCCGCGCGCGACGGGCAAAAAAGCCTCCCACGCCAAAGGTGACGGCACCGATGCCAAAGCCCCACGCCGCATTGATTGCATAATCCTCCAGCGACGCAGGCTCGCCGGTTAGGAGGGCCGCCGTGCAGGTTTCCGCCACGGCCGAAACTGCCCCAGCGAGGCCTCCGACTGCCATGACGGCTGCTACTCCCTCTACCACCGGGAATGCGGCGATTACCGCCGCGCCTGCCAGAACGCCGACGGCGCCCACCGCACCGCCGACAAGAGCGGCTTTGCCGATCTCGCCAGCACGGTCCCAACTCCAATCCTCATTGCGCGTTTGGTAGGCCTTGATGCCAGCGCCGACGACGGCGCCCACGGCCGCGCCGATGAGCACAGCGGCGAGGAGCTGGGGCATTTCGCCGGTTGGGTCGCAGCCGGTATGCGGGTCGCCGCCAGCGTAGACATAGTGATTTCCCCGGTTGGCCGACGCGAATAGCGGATCGGGCGTCAGGTACCGCCCGAGTTCCGGGTGCATGTAGCGGGCGAGGTTGTGATGGAGGCCTGTTTCCTCGTCCTGATATTGGTTGATCAGTCGCCAGGGATTGTCGACCTGCGCCACCTTAATGGAGGCCGTGCCGAATGGCTTCAACGTTGCCTGCCATACACAGCCGCCGTCGGGATTGGTAAGGGCGACGGGCGCTCCGCGATGATCGCAATGCTGGCGGTAGACCATCCCGTCGGCTCGCATTGCCACCGGCAGGAAAAGGTCCGGGACGAAGAGATGGTCGCGGCGGGTCCAGCCGGGACCCGGATCGCGAATCTCGCTGAGCAAGGTCTGTCCCGCCCACAGGAACCGGGTGAGGCGCCCGTCGACCCGCTTCCAGATGCGGCGGCCGAGCGCGTCATAAGCATATTCGGCGACCACCGAGCCGAGCTCGGCGCGGACCAATTGCCCCTGGCCGTTATAGTGAAGCGTGGCGTCCCCGGCAGGGAGTGCGGCCCGGCGGACCCGGCCGAGCATGTCATGCTCGACGGCGTAGCGGCCGGCGCCGCTGATGCGATTGTCGCCATCTGCCGAATAGGGAATGCCGCGGTCGACTTGGCGGTTGCCGGCGGCGTCCAGCTGCCAGTTCTCCGCGATGCGGGGGTCGCTGGACTGGACGCCCGTCAGACGCCCGACCGGATCGTAGGAATAACGCCGCGCCACGCCGTTCTCGACGGCGTCGACCAGCCGGTCCATCGCATCGTAACCGTAGCGCGCCTCGTGCAGCACGGTGCCATCGCCCGCCTGGGAAGCGGTGGCGGTGACTCGGGCGAGCGGGTCCGATTCCGCCACGGTCCGGGCGCCGTTGGGATGATGGATCGCCTCGATCTGCCCACTCGCCGCCCAGGCGAGGCTAGTCACGCCACCGTCCCAGTCTCGTATTTGCGCCAGCTTGCCGCTGCCGTCCCAGCGGAAGCCGATCCGGGCACCGTCCGGTAGACGGATGCCGGTGAGCAGGCCGGTTCGGTCGCGCTGGTAGCGCACGACGAGACCGTTCTGGTCCTCCGAGATCAGCCGCCCGGCAGAATCATATTCGAGCCGAACCGTGCCGTTGGGGCCGTGCGCCGCGACCAGTCGGCCCTGGTCCGCGTCCAGCTTCACCCAATGGCCGTCCGCATAGCGTATTTCGCCGGGGAGCCCGGGCAGGGAGGCGCCCCTGGCGCGGGCGATCTCCGCGCCGTCGACATGCCATGCGGCGAGGCCCCCGGAAGCGTCGAGATCGAAGCGATCGAGTCTTCCGGCGGGAGAGCGGACCTCGATCGAACCCGTCGAGCCGTCGCCGGAATAAAGGGTGTGGCCGCCACGAAAGTCGATGGCTCCGGTCTGCCGGCCGTCCTCGCCTCTGAGCCGTTGCGCGACATTGCCGGCGCGATCGGTGATCGTCTCGCCGCCCGACGCATTCCAGTCGATCGACGATCGCGACCCATCCGGAAATTCAAAGCGGGTCGGCAGCCCGAACGGGTCGTGGGCGACGAGGAAGTCGCCGAAGCCGGAGCGACTGAACCGCCGGCCTCCCCCCGGTACCTGCGCTATGGTGATCTCAAGGCCGGCGGGGTCGATGCACCGAACCAGCTTCCCGTCCGAATCGAACCAGCTCGTGGCGCTACGGCCGTCAGCCGACTGCGTCCGGATACCCTCGTCGGGTTCGAACGAGAGAGTGGCCGAGCGTTCCTCGGCGTCGGCCACTCGATAGCTGTCGGGGCCGAGCGGATCGAGCCGAAAGCCTTGCCGCTCCAGGGCGGCCGGTATTTGCCGGCGTCGAAGCCCTTGCGCCAACGCGTCCACGAACGGTTGGGAGACCGGATTGAGGCTCGGCATCGAATGGAAGGCCCCCCTTCACCTCCGAAGCCATTGTGTAGTCAGAGTCGAATTGCAGCAAGGGGGCTTACATGCCGACAGACGAGAGCAAGGTAAGCCCCAAAACTCGGCAGTCGCAAGTGCCGGTCACGCCCCCCGAGCCAGCCACTCCTCGAGCCACTTGATCGTGTAATCCCCCGCCAGGAAATCCGGCTCGTTGATCAGCTTCTGGTGCAAGGGGATGGTCGTCTTCACGCCGTCTATGACGATCTCCTCCAGCGCCCGCCTGAGACGCATGATGCAGCGCTCGCGGGTGGAGCCGTAGACGATCAGCTTGGCGATCATGCTGTCGTAATAGGGCGGTACCTTGTAGCCCACATAGAGGCCGCTATCGACGCGCACGTGCATCCCGCCGGGGGCGTGGAAGCCCTTCACCGTGCCGGGGGAGGGGGCGAAGGTCTCCGGATCCTCGGCGTTGATCCGGCATTCGATGGCGTGGCCCCGGAACTGGACCTGGTCCTGGGTGCAGGACAAAGGCTCGCCCGCCGCGATCCGGATCTGCTCACGGACGAGGTCGATCCCGGTGATATATTCGGTCACCGGATGCTCGACCTGGAGACGGGTGTTCATCTCGATGAAGAAGAACTCGCCATTCTCGTAGAGGAACTCGATCGTCCCGGCGCCGCGATAGCCCATGTCGGCCATCGCCCTGGCGACGATCCCGCCCATCCGGTCGCGCTCCTCCGCCGTGATGACCGGCGAGCCGGCTTCCTCGAGCACCTTCTGGTGGCGGCGCTGGAGCGAGCAGTCGCGCTCGCCGAGGTGGATGGCGTGGCCCTTGCCGTCGCCGAACACCTGGAACTCGATGTGGCGGGGGTCGCCGAGATATTTCTCGATATAGACGGTGTCGTCGCCGAACGCGTTCTTGGCCTCGCTCCGGGCCTGGCTCAGCTGGCTGTCGAGCTCGCCCTCGTTGCGGACGATCTTCATGCCCCGGCCGCCGCCGCCGGACGCGGCCTTGACGAGCAGCGGATAGCCCGTCGCGGCGGCGACCTCGCGCGCTTCCTCCGGCCCTTCGACCGGGCCGTCCGAGCCCGGGACGAGCGGAAGGCCGAGCTTGGCGGCGGTGCGCTTGGCCTCGACCTTGTCGCCCATCACCCGGATATGCTCGGGCTTCGGGCCGATCCAGATGATGTTGTGGAGCTCGACGATCTCGGCGAAGCGGGCGTTCTCCGAGAGGAAGCCGTAGCCGGGATGGATGGCGTCGGCATGGCTGATCTCGGCCGCCGAGATGATCGCCGGGATGTTGAGGTAGGAATCGGCGGCGGCCGGCGGCCCGATGCAGATCGCCTCGTCGGCGAGGCGCACGTGCATGGCGTCGGTATCGGCGGTCGAGTGCACGGCGACCGTCTTGATGCCCATTTCATGGCAGGCGCGGTGGATTCGAAGCGCGATCTCGCCGCGATTGGCGATGAGGACTTTCCTGATCATCTATTCGATGATCACCAGCGGCTGGTCGAACTCGACCGGCTGGGCGTCGACCACCAGCACGTCGAGGACGGTGCCGGCGCGCGGCGCGACGATCGGGTTCATCACTTTCATCGCCTCGATGATCACCAGGGTGTCGCCTTCCTTCACCTTGGCGCCGGGCGAGACGAACGGCCTGGCGCCGGGCTCGCCGGCGAGGAAGACGGTTCCGACCATCGGCGACTTGACCGCGCCCGGGTGGCTGGCGGGGGACGCCGCCGCGGCGGGCGCCGGCGGAGCGGCGGGGGGGGCGGGCGCCGGGGCAGCGGGGGCGGCGGGCGCGGCCGCGGCGACGACGAGGTTGCGCTTGACGACGATCTTGCGGTCGCCGTCCTCGACTTCGATCTCGGTCAGATCGTTCTGATTGAGGAGCTCGGCGAGCTGGCGCACGAGATCGGCCTCGATCCGCATGCCGCCTTCAAAGGCGCCTTCTTCATCGCTCATCTGAAAGTCTCTTTCCTGAGTTCCGGGAGCCACGGCCCCGAAGCGCGGCTTCCTGTCAGAGACGGGCCGCCGCGTCCAGAGCCAGCAGATAGGAGAGGGCTCCGAAGCCGGCGATGGTGCCCCGCGCGGCGGGCGCGATCAGGCTCCGGCGGCGGAAGCTCTCCCGCGCCTGCGGGTTGGACAGATGGACCTCGATCACCGGAGTGGAGACCGCCTTGACCGCGTCGTGAAGCGAAACCGAGCTGTGGGTGAAGCCGGCGGCGTTGAGGATCACCGCTTTGGCGCCCTCGGCCTGAGCCTCGTGAAGCCAGTCGATCAGATGGCCTTCGTGATTGGACTGGCGGATGTCGACCTCGACTCCGAGCTCCCGCGCGCGGTCTTCGAGCTGCCCGGCGATCTCGTCGAGCGTCTCCGGACCGTAGATTTCCGGCTCGCGAGTGCCGAGCAGGTTGAGATTGGGGCCGTTCAGCACATAGATGATGGGTGGCCTGGCCATGGCGAGCGCTATAGGGCGGCCCCGCGAGGAGCGCAAAGGTGGACGAAACGGCTTCGATCACGGTCAACGGAGAATCGCGCAGGGTGCCCAGGGGCATCAGCGTGGCCGACCTCGCGATCGAGCTCGGCCTCGATCCGACCCGGGTGGCGGTCGAGCGCAACCTCGAGATCGTGCCGCGCTCGACCCTGGCGCAGGTCATCGTCGAGGACGGCGACGATTTCGAGATCGTGACGTTCGTCGGCGGAGGCTGAGAGGCTTCTCAACTCCTCTCCGAGATTTCTCCCCGGCAGATGCCGGAGAGGAATTTCGAATCTAGACCGTCTCCGGGATGGACCAGGCCGGCGTTGGAAGTCGTGCTCCGTAGGCGCGCGCGATCCTTTCGACCTCGTCGAACGTGGCTTCGATGGCCAGCTGCGCGTTGAGCAGCTCCGACTCCTCGAAGCGGGATTCGCCGGACCGGCCGCCGGCCTTCTCGACCGCGGCGGCGAGGCGCTTCCAGGCGAGAACATGGGCCTGGTAGGCCACCCAGAAATCCTCCGGAGCGCGGCCGCGCTCGACTCCTCGGATGATTTCAGCGACCTCGCGTTCGCTGAGCCGCGAGGTGTCGACATTGTCGGCGCGGAGGATGCGCTCGATTTCCGCCCGCTCGATTCCGCCCTGGACGACGATGTCGGCTTCCGGCGCCGCCACGCCCGCGGTCCCCGTCAGTGCGAGGAGCCCGGCCAAGGCCAGCCCTAAGAACCGCATTTCCTTCCTCCCCGACCGGTAACGGCTTACGCCGCGCAGGATCGCGACTATATCGCAATTTCACCCATTTCATCGAGCGGAACCAGAGCGTGAACGCAGAAAGCCGAATCGCGACGATGCCGGAGGACTCATGGACCGTCGCCGGCCGGACCTTCACGTCGAGACTGATCGTCGGCACCGGTAAGTATAAGGATTTCGCCCAGAATGCCGCCGCGGTCGAGGCGTCGGGGGCACAGATCGTCACCGTTGCGGTGCGCCGGGTCAATATCTCCGATCCGAAGCAGCCGCTGCTGATGGACTTCATCGATCCGAAGAAGGTCACCTATCTGCCCAACACCGCCGGCTGCTTCACCGCCGACGAGGCGGTGCGCACGCTCAGGCTGGCGCGCGAGGCGGGCGGCTGGAATCTGGTGAAGCTCGAGGTGCTGGGGGAGGCCAGGACGCTCTACCCCGACATGCGCGAGACGCTGAAGGCGACCGAGACCCTGGCCAGGGAGGGGTTCGAGCCGATGGTCTATTGCGTCGACGATCCGATCGCGGCGAGGCAGCTGGAGGAGGCGGGGGCGGTGGCGATCATGCCGCTGGGAGCGCCGATCGGGTCCGGCCTTGGAATCCAGAACCGGGTGACGATCCGGCTCATCGTCGAGGGCGCCAGGGTGCCGGTGCTGGTCGACGCCGGGGTCGGCACGGCCTCCGACGCGGCGGTGGCGATGGAGCTGGGCTGCGACGGGGTGCTGATGAACACGGCGATCGCCGAGGCGCGCGATCCGGTGGCGATGGCCCGGGCGATGCGGCTCGCCGTCGAGGCCGGGCGCCTCGCCTATCGTGCCGGGCGAATGGGCCAGCGCCGCTACGCCGATCCTTCGAGTCCACTGGCGGGACTCATCTGAACCCATCGATCGTTTCGGGGGGAACCTAACCCAGGTTATCACGTTCAAGGCAGCGGTCGAGCCTCCACCGGTCACGCGGGGCTCCCATGGACGCCTCAGCCCCACGTCGCTGGGGCGTCCTTTTGTAAGGGACCGAACAGAGGGGACTGAAGAATGAAGTTCATGTTGAAAGCCGCGCTGGGCGCGGGACTGCTCGCGCTCGCCGCCTGCGGCGGCCAGGGCGACGACAGCCTCGGCGACAATGTCGCCGACAATGCCGACGCGGTCGCGGACAATATCGAAGCGGCGGGCGAGGCCAGCGGCAACGAGGCCGTCGAAGAAGCTGCCGAGGACAAGGCCGATGCCGTCCGCGACGCCGGCGAAGCCAAGGAAGAGGCAATCGACGACGCCGACGCCAACGCCGCCACCGTCAACAAGATGTAAGATCGCGACTTCTCCTTTCGCGCGATCGGGCGCCCCGGGGCGTATCTCCCGGGGCGCTTTTTTTAAGCCCTCTCCCTGTAGGGGAGAGGGAAAGGCCGCGTCAGCGGCCGAGGGTGAGGGGCTGCCGGTGCCCTTCACGTACGTCGCACCCTCACCCTGGTTCGCTTCGCGAACCTGTCCCTCTCCCCTGCAGGAGAGGGGTTTCGTCACTTCAGCCGCTCGATCTTCTGCGCCGCTTCGTCGAGGATGGCGGCGATCTCGTGAAGCCTTTCCTCGCCGGTGTCGTCGGCGGTGACCCGGTGCCACAGCGAGGAGAGCAGATTGCCCACGGCGCGCTGGATCGGCCGGCCGCCGGCCCGGCGCTTGCCCTCGCCGGCGCCGGTCAGCCGCTCGAACAGGGCCTCGACCTCCTCGGCGCGCTCGGCGAGATGCGCCTCGCCTTCGGGGGTGATCGCGAACGCCTTGCGGGTGCCGTCCGCCGCCGCTTCCTGGATCAGGCCCATGTCCTGGAGCATGGTCAGGGTCGGATAGACGACTCCGGGGCTGGGCGCGTAGCTGCCGTGGGTGAGCTCCTCGATCGCGCGGATGAGGTCGTAGCCGTGGCGCGGCTGGTCGGCGATCAGCTTCAAAAGGACGAGGCGAAGCTCGCCCGATTCGAACATTCGCCTTTTGCCGCGCCCGCCGCGGCCGCGGCCGAACTCCGCGCTCCAGTCGCCGCCTTCCCAGCCGCCGCCCCAGCCGCGCGGACCGAAGCCCATCGCCAGCAGGCCGGGCGGGATGTCGCGGAAGGTGAAACGAGGTCCACAACCTATCTTCATGTCCTATCTCCAATCTATCTAGAGCTAGCTGAGATATATCTTAGAAACATCGGAGTCAATTCTTTGCAAGCCGTCGCGAACGATCAGCCTATGAGGCGCGAGAGCCAGATATTGACGGCGAAGCGGCTGTCTTCGAATCGGCGCGAAGGCACCAGGACCCGACGCACCTCGTGCAGCGCGATGGAGGGGAAGACGAGCAGCGCGTTCTGCGAGGGCGGAATGTCGACATAGCTGCCTTCTTCGCCACTCGCCTGGGAGCCGAAGCGGTGAAGGCGGAGCTCGCCTCCGGTGAAGCGCCTGGGCTCGCCGTGAAAATAATAGACGCAGCTCACGACGCGGTCGTGAGCGCCGCTCCCGTCGCCGCCGACGAGGCCTCGCTTAGCGCCGTAGGCGACGTCGAGGTGCGGCGCGAAATGCGCGCCGTCGCCATGAGCCGCGAGCTCTGCCTCGACGACGTCCGGAGTGAACGGGCGCACGCCCGCGCCTGCAAAGATCTCGTCGAGCCGGTCGGCGATGGCCGTCTCGAGCAGCGGCCGCATCTCGCCGAGGTCCCTCAGGGTGGACGAAATGCGCAATTCCTCGTCGACGATGCCCCCGACCAGCCTGGAGGGCCGCAGCCGCTCCCGAGCGGCCAAGGTCCAGTCGAGCAGCCGTCGGTGATCGCCGGCCGGCAGGAAGCCGGTCAGGAGACGATGGGGTGGGAGCGGGCCCGAGGGAGGCATGGGGTCTTTCTAGCGAGCGGCCGCTTGCCCGTCACGGCATTGCGACTAGTGTCGAAGGCGCGATGCGGCGGCACCAGCCTTATTATCCGGCGATGGACTGGCTGCGGCTGGCCTGCGCGTTCGCCGTGCTCCTCTTCCACCTGGGATGGACCTCGGCCGGCGGCGGAGAGGTGGCCCGCCTCGTCGGGCCGGGAATCCCGGTCCCGGGACGGACGCTGCTGTGGGCGCACGGCTCGGTCGGCGTCCCGATCTTCTTCGTCATCTCGGGCTTCGTCATCGCAGGCTCAGCGGCCGAGGGCGGGCCGATGCGCTTCCTTCGCCGGCGGATCGAGCGACTCTACCCGGCGATATTGGTCTGCGCGCCGGTCTCCGCTTTGGTGTGGTGGGCGGCCGGACGGCCCCTGGGGGAGGGCCTCGTTCTTCTCGCCAAGTCGATGCTGCTCTGGCCGGCCGGGCGCTGGGTCGATCCGCCCTATTGGACCCTGGGCGTGGAGATCGGATTCTACGCCTACGTGCTGCTCCTGCTCGTCGCCGGCGGACCGCGCTGGCTGAGACCGGGGGCGATCGCCCTTGCCCTGGCCAGCGCCGCCCTGTGGACGCTCTTCCTCTTCCGCGGGGCGGCGGTTTCGCCGCTCTGGCTGCTGCCGCTCTATTGGGGGATGCACTTCTCGCTCGGCGTCCTCATCCATTTCCTTCGGGACGGATCGCTTCGGTTTTGGGGTGCGGCCGCCGCGGTGGCCGCCGGCGGCGCCGGCGCCGTGCAGACGATGCAGCTGCTCACGCCCGAATGGACCGGGCCGGTTCCCACGACCCTCTGGCTTGCCGGAATCGCCGTCGTCGGCCTCGCTCCCGCCCGGCCGTCGTCGCGGGACTGGCCGATCTCGCGGCTGGCGGGGCTGGCGACATACCCCCTCTACCTTCTCCATTTCGGCCTCGGCCTCGCACTGATGGCCATCCTCGTGCGGCAGGGCCTCCCGCCGCTGGCGGCGATGGCGGCCTCCGGCGGGGTCCTCCTGTCGATGGCGCTGGTCGTCGCGGCCTTCGCCGAACCCGCGGTTCGCTCGGCTATCCGCCACGCTCTCGACTGCGTCGAGCGCGGCTGGCGCGGGCGCCGCTTTGGGCTAAAGGGGAAAGGTGGCCGACCTCTTCGCTGACGATCCCCCTCCTCCCTCCGCGGCGCCCTCGGACTCGGCGCCGCTCGCCGACCGGCTTCGGCCGCGGGCGCTGGACGAGGTGGTCGGCCAGGACCATCTCACCGGGCCCGAAGGGGCGATCGGGCGGATGGTCGCGGCCGGCAAGCTCGCCTCGATGATGCTGTGGGGACCGCCCGGAACCGGCAAGACGACCATCGCCCGGCTGCTCGCCGACGCGGTGGGGATGCGGTTCGTCGCCATCTCCGCGGTCTTTTCCGGAGTGGCCGACCTCAAGAAGGTGTTCGCCGAGGCTCGCGAGCATTCGAGGCTGGGCCGCCAGACGTTGCTGTTCGTGGACGAGATCCACCGCTTCAACCGCGCCCAGCAGGACGGCTTCCTGCCCTATGTCGAGGACGGCACCGTGGTGCTGGTCGGCGCGACCACCGAAAATCCGTCGTTCGAGCTCAACGCGGCGCTGCTCTCGAGGGCGCAGGTGCTGATCCTCAACCGGCTCGACAGCGCGGCCCTGTGCAAGCTGCTCGACCGCGCCGAAGCCTTGATCGGGCGGCCGCTGCCGCTCACCGCCGAGGCCCGCGACGCTCTCGTCGCCACCGCCGACGGCGACGGCCGGTTCCTCCTCAACCAAGCTGAGACGCTGTTCTCGATCGACCTCCCGGAGCCGCTCGATCCCGCCGGCCTCTCCGCCCTCCTCCACCGCCGCGTCGCCGTCTACGACAAGGACCGGGAAGGGCATTACAACCTCATCTCCGCGCTTCACAAAGCGATCCGCGGGTCAGACCCCCAGGCGGCGCTCTATTATCTGGCGAGGATGCTGACCGCCGGCGAGGAGCCGCTCTATCTGCTCCGCCGGCTGACCCGGGCCGCGGTCGAGGATGTCGGCCTCGCCGACCCCCAGGCCCTCGTCCAGTGCATCGCCGCAAAGGACACTTACGACTTCCTCGGCTCGCCGGAGGGCGAGCTGGCGATCGCCCAGGCCTGCCTCTATCTCGCCACCGCGCCCAAATCGAACGCCGTCTATGTCGCCCAGAAGGCGGCGTGGCGCTCGGCCCGCGACACCGGCTCGCTGATGCCGCCGAAGAACATCCTCAACGCGCCCACCAGGCTGATGAAGGAGGTCGGCTACGGTAAGGGCTATCAATATGACCACGATGCCGAGGGCGGCTTCTCCGGCGACAATTACTGGCCCGAGGAGATGGAGCCCCGGACTTTCTACCAGCCCACCGACCGCGGCTTCGAGAAGCGGCTCGCCGAGCGGCTCGCCTGGTGGGACGAGCAGCGGAAGGCGAAGCGCGATGGCTGAATCGATCGCGAGCTGGGACGAGGCGGTCGCCTTCGCCCTGTCGCTTCCAGGCACCGAGCTTTCGACCAGCTACGGCAAGCCCGCGGTCAAGGTGAACGGCCGCGCCTTCCTCTACACCGGCCATGAAGCCGAAAGCTCGTTCGGGGTCGCGATCGACCTCGACACGGTCGAGATGCTGAAGGCAACGGATCCCGAAACCTTCTGGCAGACGCCCCACTACGAAGGCTGGCCGGCGATCCTCATCCGTTACGGCAGCAATGATCCGGAGCGTGTCCGGGAGATCGTCTCGCGCTCGCACGCCTGGACCGCCGCCAAGCCGAAGCCGAGGCCGAGGAAAAGGAAATGAAGACCAAAGTCTTGATCGCCGCGCTCCTCCTCGCCGCGCCCGCCTCCGCCCAGGTCGACCGTCCCGAATATCTCCGAGCCCTCGCCGCCGGCTACAAGGCGGCGTTCCTGTGCAGCGACCTCTTCAACGCCGGCCAGACGGAGGCCGAGGTCGAAGCGGACGATCTCCAGCGCATCTATCCCGAGCTCGAGCCGCTGCTGCCGAAGCTTGACGCGAGGGTCGACCGCGAGGCGAAGACCGTCAGCGTCGCCTTCGACGAGCGAATGCCGCCGCGGATCGCCGCGTGGCGGCCGCAGCTCGGCTGCGCCCAGCTGCCGATCGGCGCCGATGCCGAGGCCGTCCGCCTTCTGCCGAGGCTCGGGGTGAACCCCGCCGTCGACCGCGACGACCGGCTGCCGTGGCCGAAAGGCGACCGCAACGCCGCCGCCAGGCCGAGAGGCGATTCCGCCGCCCTCGCCCGCGCCGTCGGGGCGGCCTTCGACCGGCGCAGCTACGGCCAGGGCAGCGAGACGACGGCGGTGCTTGTCATCCAGGACGGCAAGATCGTCGCCGAGCGCTACCGGCCCGATTTCGACATGCACCGGTCGCAGCGCACCTGGTCGGTCGCCAAGAGCCTGGCGGGTACCGTGGTCGGAGCCGCCGTCCAGCAGGGCCTTCTGCGGGTCGATGAGCCGGCCCAGGTGCCCGAATGGCGGCGGCCCGGCGATCCGCGCTCGGCGATCACCACCGACAGCCTGCTTCGAATGGCGAGCGGGCTCCACAGCGACTCCGCCGGCAACCGTACCGACGCCACCTATTTCGGCGGCAGCTCGGTGACCGAGAATGCGACCCAATGGCCGCTCGAAACCCCGCCCGACACCCGCTTCCGCTATTCGAACAACGACATATTGCTTGCCGTCCGCGGACTTCGCGCCCGGCTCGGCGACGGCGATCGCGCTTTGGCGTTCCCGTTCGAAGCCCTGCTGTGGAAGATCGGAATGACTCGAACCGTCCCCGAGACGGACTGGCAGGGCAATTTTATCCTTTCCAGCCAAGTCTGGACGACGGCGCGCGACCTCGGCCGGCTCGGCCTGCTCTACCTGGGCGACGGAGTCTGGAACGGCGAGCGCATCCTGCCGCCGGGGTGGGGGGCCTACGTCTCCCGGCGAGGCCCCGCCCAGCCGGCTTCCGGCTACGGCTACGGAGCGACCTTCTGGACCTTCCCCGCGGCCGCCGGCGTCCCCGCCGATGCCTACATAGGCCAGGGCAATCGCGGCCAGTATCTCGCCATCATCCCGTCGCGCCGGATCGTCATCGTCCGCCGCGGCTATGACGGCCCCGGCACGGGCTTCGACCCCGGCCCCTTCGTGCGGGACGTCCTCGCCGCCCTGCGCTGATGAGCGGCTTCGAACGGTTTTCCGCGATCGACTGGTCCGGCGCGAAGGGCAAGCGCCACAAGGGAATCGCCATCGCCCTCGCCGAAGCGGGTGACGCCCCGCCGAAGCTGGTGCGCCCCGACCATGTCTGGTCGCGCACCGAGGTGCTGGAGTGGCTGCTCGCCGAAGCGGCGGCGGCGCCGACCCTGTTCGGCTTCGACTTCAGCTTCGCACCGCCGATCGCCGAGCGCGGCGAATATCTGCCTGGCGAGCCGGGCGTTCCTTCGACGGCGCGCGAATTCTGGGCCTATGTCGACGGGCGAAGCGGCGACGAGGACCTGGGCGCCGCGACCTTCCTCGAGCAGGTCCACCGCCGCCATTTCTATTTCGGAATCGCCGACGGCGAGAAGGCGCGCTTCATGCACTTCCGCCAGTGCGACGCCCGGCTGAACCTCCAGGGCGGCCGCAAGACGGCGAGCGCCTATGACGCGATCGGCGCCGCCCAGGTCGCCAAGGCGAGCTTCGCCGGAATGCGCCTGCTCCATCACTTGCGCGGCCGGGTCGCGGTCTGGCCGATGGATCCGCTTCCGGAAAATGGCAGTGCGGTGGTCGAGATCTATACGCGAATCTATCTGCGGCGGGCGGGGTTGAGCGGCACCAAGCTCCGGTCCCGGGCGGATCTGGACCGGGCGCTCATCGGCCTCGGCAGCCGCCCGGCGCGGCTTCGCTTCGAGCCCAACGACCACCAGACCGACGCTCTCGTCACCGCGGCCGGAATGCGGGCGCTGGCGGCTGGGGAACCGCGCGCCTTCGCTCCGGAGGGACTGACCCCCGAGCTGGCGCGAAGCGAGGGCTGGACGTTCGGGATAGTGTAAGTCCCTCTCCCTGCAGGGGAGAGGGAGGGGCCCGCCGCGAGGCGGCGGGAGGGTGAGGGAATACAGGCTTAGTCAGGAGCCCTCACCCTGGCGCTTTGCGCCTGTCCCTCTCCCCTTCAGGGAGAGGGATTTATCGCACCGCCGGCTTCCCCACCGGCGCCGTCGCCGTGCGCGGCATCCGCGCCTCCAGCGGCTTGAGCCAGGTGTCGACCCCGCTGCCGATGCTAACCTGCGGATAGGACGGCTCGTACTTCCTGCCGGCCTCCCAATCGCCGACCAGCTTGAGCGCCTCGGCCGAGGCGGCCTCGAGCGGCTGCGCCTTGCGCAGGGCGCGGTTGATCAGAGCGTCGCCGAAAAAGGTCCAGTCGTTGTCGGCCTCGCAGCCGAACGAGGTGCGGCTGGCGGCGGCGGCGGTGAGCAGGGCGGTGGTGTCGCTCCACAGGGCGGGCACGAAGGTTCCGGAATAGCAGGCGGAAAGGATGAGGAGCCGGTTGCGCAGGCGGAGCTCGCCGAGCAGGCCGGCGAGCCGGGCCGGGGTCAGCACGCCATAGCCCTCGTCGCCGTCGTGATAGGTGAGTCCGTAGGGCGCGCCATGGCCGGTCGAGTAGAGGACCAGCACATCCTCGTCCGGGTCCATCAGCTCGGCCAGGCGCGCGAGGGCGAGGTTGAGCGCGTGAAGCGAGCCCATCGGCAGATCGGCGGCGCCGCGGCCGTCGCCGCCGGCGAGGACGAGCGTCCGCCCGGCCGAGTCGAAGCGGCGCGAAAGCACCTTCGCCGCCTCGCGCGCCTCCCGGCCGAAAACGGGATCGCTGTCGAGCCCGATCGCCACCACATAGGCGTCCACCACCCCCTTGCGCTGGGGCGAGAGTCCGGCCAGCGCCGCGGTCAGCCGGCGATGCTCGGCCAGCTCGGAACGGGCCGATCGGCCGCGCTCGAGATTGGGGCCGAGATCGAGGCTGGCGCTGAGCTCGGCCGGGTCGCTCCCGGAGACGAGCGCCGGCCAGGCGCCCTTGTGCTGCGGCGCCTCCGCCGTCTGCGCGGCAAGCGGCGCGAGAGCCAGCGCCGCCGCCATCGCCCCAAGGAGCCGAGTCGAGATATGCACGCCGTCCCCCGCCGCCAGTCGCCATACTCTCGCCCGACCGGGCGCACGGGGTCAACGGGGGCTGGACCTTGGGCCGCTAATCACCCATTTGGGCTTCGGGCCGGGTTAGCTCAGCTGGTAGAGCAACCGCCTTGTAAGCGGTAGGTCGTCCGTTCGAGTCGGACACTCGGCACCATTCCCGCGCCCGGGACCGCTTTGCCCCCGAAAGGGTTGTCGGGTTCGACGGCGACCTTAGGGCATAGCCGATAGTTTGACTGCTATACCTCTTCATTCTATCCATCCGACGGTTACGCCGATCCGAAATGGAGTAAATTTTCCCGGTGTCCATCGTCAACGATCTGAGAGCGGCGAGTCGGCACAATGGCCTGAGTGTCGTCCAGGACTTCGTGACCCAGGCCGCGACGATCGGCGACATGGCCGGCCTGCGCAAGCTGATCGAGCAGGCGTGCGAGGATCTCGGCTTCCACTTCTTCGCGCTCGTCAACCACATCAGGTTCGGTCATCCGTCCGCGGGCCACGTGCGGCTTTCCAATTACCCGCTGGAGTGGCTGGCCGTCGTCCGGGAGCGGGACCAGCGCCTCGATCCCGTGCTCCGGGCCGCCGAGCGCGCATCGAGCGGCTTCACTTGGGACCGGATCGAGACGATGATGAAGCTCACGGCCGAGGATCGGGCGTTGCTCCAGGAGGCGCGCGACTTCGGCATAGGCGACGGTTTCACCGTGCCCAACCATATTCCCGGCGAGGTTTTCGGTTCATCCCACTTCGCGGTGCGCGAGGGCGAAGCCTTCCCGAGCGAAAGCGTGCCCGCGGCACAGGCGCTCGGCAACTTCGCTTTCGAGGCGGCCCGGCGGCTCCTCGCCGAGCGTACCATCCGGAGCGAGGAATATGTCATTCCGGCGCCGCTTTCGGAGCGCCAGCGCGAATGCCTTCTGTTCGTCGCCCGCGGCAAGAGCGACAGCGTCATCGCCCAGCTGCTCGACATCCGGCCCAAGACGGTCAACGAGCATATCGAAGCGGCCAAGCGCCGCTATGCCGTCGCCTCGCGCTCGCAGCTTCTGGTCAGGGCCTTGTTCAGAAGCGAAATCTGCTTCTGCGAAGTGATCGACTGAGCTCGAGGGCAGACGGTCAGGGCCGCTCGCGGCGGCGAAGTCCGATCCGTAATTTCCCGAGCGGCCGGCAATTGGGCCAGTGATACCAGCGCGGCGGCTTCGGACCGGCCAGGACGAGCTCGTGACCCTCCACCAGCGTTCGAAGCAAGGCGCGCACCTGGAGAGAGGCGAAATTCGCGCCCAGGCAGCCGTGGGCGCCCCCGCCGAACGGCACGAAGGCAAAGCGATGCCGCCCGCGCGACCGCTCCGGGGAGAAGCGCTCCGGGTCGAAGCGCTCCGGCTCGTCCCAAATTTCCGGCATCAGGTGAGTCAGCATCGGGTTGACCCCGGTGATCGTCCCGGCCGGAAATTCGTGACCGCCGAACCGGAAGGGCCGGATCGACCTTCGCCAAAGGACCGGGGCGGCGGGGTTCAGGCGCAGCGCCTCCTTCACGGCCCATTCGGCCCGGTCGCAGCCGCCGAGGTCGGCGACGTCGATCTCGTCCCTGCGCGGGACCCGAGCGCACAGCTCGTCCCGCACCGCGGCCTGCCAGCCCGGATTGGCCGCCAAATAGTAAAGGGTGGAAACGGTCGCCGACGACAGGGCGTCGAAGGAGGCGGCGATGACGAACGTCAGGTGGGCGACGATCTCGCCCTCGTCGAGCAGTCCGGCATCGCGCATCCGGCACAAGGTGGCGAGGAGGTCGGTCCGGCCGTTCTCCACCGCTTCCGCGAGCATGGGCCGGATCAGCCGCTCGATATGGCGCTTGGCCCAGCCGGCCCGCCCTTCGGCGGTGCCCGGCAGCGGTACCGTCAGGATCGCCGTGGCCGAGCGCATCAGATAGCGGAAGGCGAGCATGTCCCGGCGGGTGGCGAGCGCCGGGTCGCGGCCCAGGAAGGCGGCATAGCCGTTGGCGAAGGTCAGTTGCTGGGCAACCTCGTACAGGTCGAGCGAGCGTCCGGACCAGCGCTCCAGCATTAGCTCGTTGTTGCGCACGAAGATGTCGAGATAGGATTGAAGTTGCGGCTTCTTGAAGGCGCCGGCGATCAATTTGCGGTGCCATTGATGGTCGGCGCCGTCGCGGAGCAGCAGGCCGCCGTCGAAATGGCGGCCGAACACCGGTCTCCAGCCGCCCTCGGCGGAGAAGTTGCCGGCGTGGTCGAACAGCACGAACTCGTTGGCCTCGGGTCCGACCAGCTGAACGTTCCAGCTGCCGCAGGCGTAGAAACGGTGCACGGGACCGTAGCGCGAATGCATCCGCCGGGCGAAGGCGAGCGGATCGAGCACCGCCTCCGGCAGGATTCCGAGCAGCGGCAGCCCGGCCTTGCCCGGGACCGAGGCGAGGTCGCGCCCCCGCACCCGCTCGAAATCGTGGCGCAGGGAGGCCGGTTTTTCCCGGTGAGCGATCGGCGGCAGGACGTGGGCGGTCAAATCGGCTCCTCTGGTTGGGAAGCCTACACGCGCGGGCTCGGGCGCACCCACCCGGTAATTACCGGGGTGTGAATTCCGGGCCTGGTGACCCATTCCACGAGCCGTGGAGGCTGATGAATGATTGACCTGGTTCTTCCTGAGACCCGATTCGGCTTCGCTTCGGCGCTCATGGAGATGCATCACGATCGCAAGCAGGTTTTCGTCGATCGCTTCGGGTGGCGCCTGCCGGCAAAGGGTAGCTGGCTGGAGGTCGACCAGTTCGACGACGATTACGCAATCTATCTGCTCGCCAGGTCATCGGAAGGCCGCCATCGGGGGTCTGTGAGGCTTCTCCCGTCCTCACGCCCCCACATGTTGAACACTCTCTTCAGTCAGCTCTGCCCGGAAGGGGTTCCGAGCGGAGATGACTGTTGGGAGATTTCGCGGCTGGTCACCAATCCCGCCGACGCGACGGGCAGCACCGTGCTCAAGGTCCATCGGCTGCTCGCTTTGGCACTGGTCGAGTTCGCCCTCGACAACGGCATCAGCCGCTACACCCTGGTCGCCGAGGCGCACCGGGTCCCCGCCTTGCTCTCCGTCGGATGGCAGGTCAGCCCGCTCGGGCTTCCAACGATGGTCGAGGGCGAGCAGCTCCAGGCCCTTCAGATCGACCTTCGGCCCGACACCCTGCGCGACATGCGCCGCCGGCTTCGAATCGAGCAGCCGGTGCTGCGCGTGCTCGGCGGGCAGCGCAGGGCGGCCTGATGCAGGCCTGCCTTGCCCGATCCGACGAATTTTCAGCGGAATGGACCTCCGCGCTCCGCGAGGACGGCTATTGCGTCGTTCGGGACGCCCTCGACGGCCGCCAGATCGAGGCGCTCGACGCCGAGCTCTCGCCGCGATTCGCCCGGACGCCGTTCGCCCAGGGGCCTTTCAGCGGTCAGCGCACCAAGCGATTTCACGGCCTCTTGAAGCGGAGCCGCGGCGCCGCCGCCCTGGTCGCCCATCCGCTGATCCTCGCCATCGCGGAGCAGGTCCTGCTTCCCTATTGCGACATGCTCCAGCTCAACCTGACCCAGGCGATCGAGCTTCACCCCGGCGCCGGCGCCCAGGTCCCGCACCGCGATCAGGACATGTGGGCGGGCGAGAAGGGGCGCACCGAATATCTGATCAACGTGATGTGGCCGCTGACTCCCTTCACTTCGGAGAATGGCGGAACGACCGTCTGGCCGGCGAGCCACAGGCGCCTCGGCGAAACCATGCTTCCGGTCGGCGACGCGATCTCTCCCGAGCTCGATCCGGGCGATGCCCTCCTGTTCCTCGGCTCCACGCTCCACGCCGCCGGGGCCAATCGAACGCTCGCTCCGCGGCGCGGGATCATCGTCAGCTACTGCCTGGGCTGGCTCAAGCCCTACGAGAATATGTGGCTGACCTACCCGCCCGAGATCGCTCGCGATTTCCCTCGGGAGCTGCGCGATCTGGTGGGCTATCGCCGCCATCGGCCGAATCTCGGCAATTATGACGGCCAGTGCCCGTCGATCCTCTTCGAAGACGAGGTTCCGGACTATCTGGCCGTGACTGACGCCCTTGTGCCGGAGCAGCAGGCGCGCGTAGAACAGTTCGTCCGCCGGCAGGCGGGCGCTTCGCCGTGGGGCGGCATTTAGGAGGGGCGTGAATGGTCGCACAGCCGACAGGCAGGCATGGGCCGGACGATGCGAGCCATCTCGCCACCGAGACCGAGCGAATCATTCTGGAGATCGAGTCGCGGCTTCACCGCCTGATCGAGACGTCGCGGCGCGAATCGGGTCCGGCGGCGCAATCCTCGGTCCTTGCAGCCGCCGCGGAAGCCTGCGCCGCCCGCCGCCGGCTCTACGCCTTGTTCGGGCGGAGGCTGTTCTGCGATCCGTCGTGGGACATATTGCTCGAATTGTTCGTCAGCACGCTGGAAGGCCGCAAGGTGACGGTCTCGACCGCGTGCATGGCCGCCTGCGCTCCGACCACGACGGCCTTGCGGCACATCGCCTATCTCGTCCAGGAAGGCTTGGTCGTCCGCCGTCCCCATCCGGCCGACGCGCGCAGCACCTATCTCGAGCTAACGCCCCAGGCGACCACCCGCCTGACCCAATATTTCAGCGAGTCGAACTGACTTCGGGATAGTCGCGCAGGATCGAGTCGAGCGCCATCGAGACGTAGGCGGCGGCGCCGTGCAGCTCCGCCTTGTCGAGAGACTCGAGCAAATCGTTAAGCTTGGCGTGCAAGCCTTCGATCTCGCGCCGCGACGTTCCCGCTTCCGATGGTTTCGAATTCATCCATGAGCCTCCCCTTCCGTGCGCAGCTTCCCCCAGGCCTTGCCTGAGCAGCGCACCCTTTGCCCGAACCGCGTCCCATAGCGGGTCCAGGCCAGAAGCCCCTGCCGCTTTCCTTACGCGAACGTAAGGCGCGCGGGAAGAGGGTCCGAGCAACTAGTCGGTCCGTTTTGAACCTAAGGCCGGCCGGTCACCGCCGACACCTCGTCCAGCCGCTCCAGCTGCGCCGGCTCCAGCTCCAGAGTCATCGCCCCGATCAGCTCGTCGAGCTGGTCCAGCGTTCGCGCGCTTGCGATCGGCGCGGCGACGGCCGGCTGGGCGGCGACCCAGGCGAGGGCGATCTGAGCCTGAGTCGCTCCGGTTTCGGCGGCGATGTCGTCGAGCGCGGCGAGGACGGCGGGGCCCCGGCCTTCGACATATTTCGCCATCCGGTCGCCGCGAACGCTCTTCCCGTAATCGCCTTCGCTTCGGTACTTCCCGGTCAGATAGCCCGAGGCGAGGCCGTAAAAGGGCAGGATGCCGACCTTCTCGGCGAGGCAGAGCTTCTGGAGCTCGCCCTCGACCTTGCCGCGCTCGAGCAGATGATATTCGTTCTGGAGCACCTCGTAGCGGCTCGTCCCCATCTCCCGAGCCAGGGCCAGCGCCCTTCCGAGCCGCTCCGCGGTGAAGTTGGATGCGCCAAGCGCGCGCACCTTGCCCGCCCTTACCAGCCGGTCGAACGCCCCGATCACGTCCTCCATCGAAGTGTCGGGATCGTCCTGGTGCGCGTAATAAAGGTCGATCGTCTCGACTCCGAGGCGCTTCAGCGACGCTTCGGCGGCCTTCTCGATCCGCCACGGCTCGAGCTTGCCCTGGCCCCAATGGCGATGAAGCATGCCGACCTTGCTGGCGATCAGAACGCCCTCGCGCGATCCCCTCCGCTTCAGCCATTCGCCGATCAGGGTTTCGGATTCGCCCCCCTCATGCCCGGGCACCCAGGCCGAATAGACGTCGGCGGTGTCGATCATCGTTCCGCCGGCGTCGATGAAGCGGTCGAGGATCCGGAACGCTTCCTCCCCGCGGGCCGTCCAGCCGAAGACGTTGCCGCCGAGCACGAGGCGCGGAGTCTCCAGCCCGCTTCCGCCCAGGGAACGCCGTTCAGTCATCGATAAGGCTCCTTCAACTCTTCCGCCGCGCCTCCAGCGCCTCGATCGCCTCGCGGACCCTCTGGGTCTCGCCCTTCGGGACGACCAGCACCGCCCGCTCGGTGGCGACGATGACGAGATCCTCGACTCCGAGCGCGACCACCACCGGCCCGTCGGAGCGGACCAGGCAATTGCGGCTGTCGGGAGCGACGACGTCGCCGGTCAGCAGATTGCCGTCGCCGTCGACCGGGCCGAGCGCGTGAAGCGCCTCCCAGCTGCCGATGTCGGACCAGCCCATCGCCGCCGGCACTACCGCCACCTTGTCCGCTTTCTCCATCAGCGCCGTGTCGATCGAGGCCGAGGGCGCGGCGGCGAAATCGCCTTCCACCGCGGCCAGGATCGCGGGCGCATGCTGCCGAAGGGCGCCCAGCAGCGTGTCGCGCTCGAACAGGAAGATCCCGGAATTCCAGTCCCAGCCGCCCTCGTCGACCCAGACTTGCGCGGTCGCCCGGTCCGGCTTCTCGGCGAAGCGTGCCGCGCGCCAGGCCCCGGAGGCGAGCGGCTCTCCGCGCCTGATATAGCCGTAGCCGGTCTCGGCGCGGTCGGGCGCGATTCCGAACGTCACCAGCCAGCCGTCCGCCGCCAGCGGAGCCGCCGTCGCCACCGCCGAGCGGAACGCCGGCTCGTCCTCGATATGATGGTCGCTGGGCATGACCAGCAGTAGCTCGTCCGGCTCCGCCGCCAGCGCGGCCAGCGCCACCGCCGCCGCGGTGCCGCGCGCGCAGGGCTCGAGCACCAGCCGGGCATCCGGAACCTCGGCGCGGACCGCCAGCGCCTGCTCGCGCGCGGCGACGACGATCGGCGCGCTCCACCCGGCGGCCCGCCGCGCCGTCGCCTTGAGCAGGCTCTCCTCGCCCGCCAGCGCCAGGAACTGCTTCGGCCGCCCCGCCCGCGACAGCGGCCAGAGCCGCGTCCCGGCGCCGCCCGACAGGATGACGGGCCTGATTGGAGGGGAGGTCATGGCAGGCGGTGTAGGGGTAACGTCATTCCCGCGAAAGCGGGAATCCAGTTCGGACTCACCGCTGGATTCCCGCTTTGGCGGGAATGACGAGGGAGCGCCCCTCCCTCAGGTCCGGACGAT
The DNA here is from genome assembly GCA_036389015.1 of Allosphingosinicella sp. GTDB lineage: Bacteria > Pseudomonadota > Alphaproteobacteria > Sphingomonadales > Sphingomonadaceae > Allosphingosinicella. The sequence goes on from DASVQS010000007.1 coordinate 46,343, forward strand.
CGCCTCGCCCATCCCCAGGGTCTTGCCCCGGGTGACGATGACGATGTCGCCGAGCTTCGCCGCCGCGAACAATTTCTTCGCGAAGGCGACGGGGACCGCGACGCAGCCATGCGTCGCATAGCCCGGAGCGACGCTGTCGCTGCCGTGGATCGAGATTCCGTCGTTGGTCATCCGCATCATCCAGGGCATCGGCGCTCCGTAGAGATTGGAGACGTGCCTCGCGTCCTTCTGGCTGATCGGGAAGGCGCCGAGCGGAGTCGGCTTGTCGTCGCGCCCGTAGAGGATCGCGGCGGCGCCGATCTCGTAGCCGCCGCGGAAGATAGAGAGCACCTGGGCCTCGAGGTCGACCGTGATCACGATCGGCCCGTCGGCCGGGGCGCCGCTTTCGTCCCAATGATATTCGCCCATCTTGAGCGGGCCCGGAATGTCGAGGATCCGTCTGACCGTGAAATCGGGATCGACCGGCTTGGGCGCCGGCGCCGCGGCGGGCCGGACGGCCGCGGAGGCGACCCGTGCCTCGGCCGCCGCGGGCGCCCGCGCGGGCTCGTCCACGAGCTCGAAGCCGACGACGAGCAGGGCCGCTCCGGCCAGCAGGCCCGTCCCGATCCTCGCCGCCATCGTCCTCATCGCCATCGTCCCGCCTTTCGTGAAGCCTGTCCGAACCCTCGAAGCGCTCCAATGTCGAAAGCGATCCGGCGCCGCCACCCCCCGATCGGCCCTGTACCGGCGCGGGACGCCGGGGCCCGAGATGCTAAGGCGACGAAAAGACGCCCGGCGCGTCGCCCCCCACGCAGCGCCGGGCGTCCAGATGCGGGCCTGGCCCACGCCGACTCGCTCCGGCGGAGCGTGTGGCGGCGAGAGGTTGGTCCGATTCCGGATGTTTCGCAAGCCGTTCGCGATGCCGAGTCCAGGGCCGGCTCTTGTCCTTGTTATCGCTCGCAAATTTTCGTGGGGCCGAGCAATTTAAATCTGGATCAATCCTCGTTCACTATGGTAATGGAGGTTTACCTAGAGTTGATTGCTTCCTCTCTCGGTGGGGGCCGGGGGGTTTGCTTCCACGGGCGCTCCGGCCTCCTTATACCCGTTTTCGGGCGCTAGCCTTCGCGCCCGCGCCACGGCGGCGGCGAGCCCAGATCCCTGGGCTCGGGACGGGTGATCTCCCAATTGGCGCGCTGGAAATGGTCGGCGATATGGTCGGCGACGGCGCCGTGGACCGGCGGCTCCTCGTCGTGATTCTGCCGCTTGTCGAGCGCCGCCACCTGATATTTCTCGAGGGCCCGCCAGACATGCCTGGGCATGACCCTGAGCCACACCCGGATCGCCCGGGCGAGCTCGGAAGGGGTGACGGCGATTCGCTTCTCCATCCGGAACAAATAGAGAACAGAAGAGCTGGACGGCAACCGGTTTTTTTCGAGAGCCCTCATTCCGGCGAAGCCGGAATCCATGAACACGCGGCCGCGGAGATTCTGATACTCTCCGTGTTCATGGATCCCGGATCAAGTACGCGATGGCGCAGGGGCCTGTCGCTGCTTCCCCGCCACTTCCCCTGCGCCCCGGCCAGCGATAATCCTCCCGCTCATGTGCAATCTCTTCCGGCTACGCACCACCGAGGATCCAGCCCGCCTGTTCGACGCCCGACCGCTCGAGCTGCCGTTCGAGGGCAGGCCCGACATCTACCCCAGATATGAGGCTCTGGTGGTGAGGAAGGAGGGCGGCGAGCGGCGGCTCGACTGCATGGCCTGGGGAATCGTTCGGACGATGCCGGGCAAGAGCGGCAAGCCGGTCAAAAAGGCGGTCACCAACGTCCGCAACCTCGATTCCCCCTTCTGGCGCTCGACGATCGCCAACCCGGCGCAGCGCTGCCTCGTCCCGTTCACCAGCTTCGCCGAGCCTCGGCCCGGCAAGGACCCGGAGACGGGCCGGCCGGCCAATTGGTGGTTCACGATCGAAGGCGAGGAGGCCTGCGCCTTCGCCGGAATCTGGCGCTGGAGCGAGGACCGCCCCCGCTTCGCCTTCCTCACCTGCGAGCCCAACCCCCTCGTCGCTCCGCTCCACCCCAAGGCGATGCCGGTCATCCTCCAGCGCGAGGATTACGACCGGTGGCTCGACGGCGAGGCCGCCGACGCCTGCTCGCTGGCCCAGCCCTTCCCGAGCCAGCTGATGCGGGTGGCCTAGGGGCTGGGTTCAGAAGGAGCGCACGCGGCGAGCAAGCGACGACGCGACCTCATTCGGCGGGCTCGACCTTTCCCGCGGGCGCCGGAACGACGTCCCGGCCTTTCCGATGGCCGCGACGTACCGAGACATAGGCGATAGCGCAGATCACGACGCCCCCGATGACTGGGGCAATGTTACCGGCCAGACTCATTTCAGCTCTCTGCTTCCAAATCGGTTAACAGCTCGGTGGCGAACATCATAATGGCGAAGCCGAAAGCGATCCACACGATCGGCCATGGCACCAGACCGTTCAGCCACAGCATCCCGAATCCCGCGATGGCCAAGGTGGTGGCAAGATTGCCGATTATCGTGGACCATGCCTTGGCCTTCTCGTTCCTCTGAAGGATTTGTGATCTCGTCCTGTTCATCCCGGCCCTCCGCCGGGCTAAAATAGAGCGGGCCGAGCGCTATCCCAAATCCGCATCGAAAAGGGGACAGTCACTTGGGACAGTCACCAGTGACTGTCCCGCGGCGGCGAGCGCGGAGCCGGGCCGGATCGCACCAGGCGGGTCATTCCGGACTTGATCCGGCATCCACCTTTTGCCTTTCCTCCCGCGGTGAGCAGGGAGCCTAGTCCCTGCCCTCGCGATGCCGCCTGATCGCCCGAGCCTTACGCTCGATCTTCTCGGTCACCGCCTCGATTGCGGGCGGCTTCGCCCGCCGCGGCGAGTGTTTCCCCCGCCTGCGGTTCTCGCGGAAGCTGAGAGTGCGCATCCCCTGGTCGGCGGTGACGCCCGGCTCTCCTTCAGGGCGGTAGTCGTCGCCCCGATTGCGCTGCGCCTGCACCGAGAGCTGGAACTCGAGCGCCAGGTCGGCATCTTCCCGGGCCTCGTCCATCGCCCGGGCGAATCCGGGAAGCCGGTCCCGTCGGTTCCAGGCGGATTTGGGCGTGAACCCCGCCGCCCGCGCCGAGGCGGCGACGCTCCCCGTTGCCCGCAGATGCGCGAAGAAGATCGCGTCGTGCCGCTCGGTCCACCAATGCCGCCCCGCCGCCATCACCCGGAGGCGGCCCTTGATCCCCCTTCGGATCACCAGTGCCTGCTGCGAAGAGTGACCGTCACCAGTGACAGTCACCCCGCGAGGAGCCTCCCCCCGCCGAAGCCGGGCATCCGCCTTCTCCACCGCCGCGACCATCTTCGCGGTAAACCCCGCCTCGACCCGCCTCAGCCGGTAGATGCACCCCAGCGAAACCCCCGCCGCCTCCACCGCCATCTGCACATGCCCCGTCTCCTCCAGCACCCGAAAGAAATGCGCCCGCCGCCAGCGGGTGAAGCGGACGTAGGATCGGCGGGGGGAGGGGGATTTGCGGGGCATGATGCAGAAGCAATATAGAATAAAAGCAGAACATCCGTCTCCTACAGAAAACGCGCCGCGCCCGGCCCACCCGATATCGGACTTGATCGGGGATCCACGAGCACCGGCCTCCAGAACGGAGCCAGGCACGTACCAGCTACGTGCAGCTACGCGCCTGGACATCGCTGTCTGCGTGGCTCCGGTCCTTTGCCGTCATCCTGAACTCGTTTCAGGATCCAGTCCGGATGCCGCAGGGCGAGTGACCAGCTGGACCCTGAAACAGGTTCAGGGTGAAGGTGCCCGGCGGATGCCCGACGGCGAGTCCTCGGCGGTCCCTATCTGGCGGCGGATCGGTGCCGGGCACGTAGCTGGCACATAGCTGGCACGGACGCTATGCCCGCCCTCGGCGAAGAGGGGACAGTCATCGGGACAGTCACTAGTGACTGTCCCCCCCGGCGCCGCCGCGGCCTCTTTCGTCCTCCCGCCTGCGGGCGGATTCATCGCTATTGAAAACTTCGGTCATCCGCGCTATACGGAAACCCGTACGAGCTGACACAGGTCGACGGCCTTCGTCAAACGGGCCCCGGTGCTGCTACGGCCAGGGCTCAATCGTTCGGGGCCGAGCTGCAACCCGACCCCCGCCCGGCGCACCTTTACTTGGAGCGGGATACCTCCACGACCTTAAGGATCAAGGCTGCGAAGGCGAACATCGCTCCAAGGGCGATGCACGCTTGTACGAGTGACATGATCGTATCACTCCATCAGGCGGACGAACCGCCGGGGCACCCTGGCTCGCGGCGCCGCCGCATCGGACTATGCAGGCGGCAAAAACCGCCGCAGCTACAGATGCTTAATATGCGAAATTAGTATTCTTGACCCAACATGCCTCGGCGCCGCTCCGCCACCTAGATCCTTGGTGCTTCGGGTCAGACATGGTTGGGCGAGTCTTTCGACGGCGCATTTCGCCTTTGATCCGCCGCGGCCGTCGCCTCGCCGGTGTTCGTTGCCCCGCGACGCCGCGAACAGCGCATTTCGATGTCCCGCATGACCGTGATTTCGTATTTGCGCCACAAGGCCCGCGCCCGTCCGGCACCGCCACCCGCCGGCATCAGCCCTCCACCGCGACCGCCTCGCCGAAGGTGATCGTGGCGACGACCGCGCCACTCTCGTCGGCGATGTCGATCCGGTGCGAGAAGTTGATGCGGCCCTCCGCCAGGGTCTCGGCCATCATCTCCCGGGCTTCCTTGATGCCGTTGGCGCGCGCGGCTTCGAGATCCGGAAGCTTGACGCCTTACTCGCCGATCGAGACGACGTCGTTGTAGAGGTGGAAGAAATAGCGGGGCATGAGCGTAAAGGTAGCGCGTCGGCGCTCGGAGTCCTTGACCCATATCAGCAAACATCGCGCCGCCGGGCTGCCCGCTCCTATCGAAGCTGGAACCCGGTGCCCGAATAGCTGCCCTGGAAATCGTCGACCGGCCTGCCGATCATCCGCTCCACGGGTTCCGCCAGCTGCCGCTGCTCGTCGATCTCATAGGCGTAGAGTTGCGCCCCCTCCAGTTTCGAGCAGCGGTCGCGCCGGTCGTTGATCAGGACCGGCACTCCGGCCCCGGCGCCCGTCATCCGGGACCGGTGCATGCCAAGGGCCAGCACCCCGGCCAGCCGAGCTCCGGGCGAGCGGACGATCCGCCACTCGACGGGCTCATAGGCCGACAGCACCAGCAGGACCGGTCGAGAAGAAGGCGCGAGGTAGACGGTCACCCTTCCCATGCCGTGCCGGCTTCGCGACCCGGAGTCGTTCGCGCCCTGGTAGACCCCGACCATCCGCAGTCGGGTGCCGGCCGGGACCCTGTGCCGCCAGCACAGGCCGGCGGAATAATCCTCGATCACAGCCAGGCTGGAGGCGGGCAGATCCCCGCCGGATGCCCGGCCAATACGGTCCGGGGCGGCGCCTTCGTGATCTTCCCTCAGCATCTGCGAAAGGATCGACGCCGAGCCTCCCTGGGCGGCGGCGTCGAGCAGGCCTCCAGGCCAGGGCCGCAGGCGCCGAATCGCGACCGGAGTCATCATCCGCCGGGCAAGCGCCTCCTGGCCGGTCCTGAGCGCGAGGCGGAGGGGCGATTGGGGGCGGTCGGGCGCCTCGCAATCGTCCGCTCCGACCGGGCTTGCGCCCGCCGCCATCAGCCGGTCGGCCACGTCCGGGCGGTGACGGATCACGGCCCAGGCCAGCGGCGTGAGGCCGTAGGGATCGGCCCGGTCGACGCCCGCGGTGCCGGCGGCGGCGATCATCCGCGCCACCGCGGCCGCCGTCCCACGCCGCGCGGCTTCATGCAGATCGTGCGGCGTCTCGGTGGGGGCGAGGTCGGGGAAGCCGTAATCCGCCGGGTCGGCGATCCTGCGCATCGCGACCCCGTCGGCGGCGGGCCGGCACAGATCGCCATAGGGATAAAGCGGATTGGCGACGATCGCCCGATTGTAGGTGGGGCCGTAGGAATCGAGCAGCCGCTCCGTCCGGCAGGGATCGCCGCCGCCCTGGGTCTCGCAGCTGCCCCCCACGTCGCTGTAGAAGCGGGTGGCCAGAGTGAGCGGCTGAACCGAGCCGTTGTTCTCGGCCGCGGTCGCGCAGTCGACCCCCAGGGCATAGGTGCCCATCATGGTGATCCCCCGGATCAGCCGGAAGTCGCCGCGGGCCGCGGCGGCGGCGGCGTCACGCACGGGGTCGGCGCCGGCTTCCAGCCGCGCCACCAGCACCGCCTGCCGCCGTCGCAGCGCCTCATGCTGTGAGCGCTCAGCCGCTTCCCGCTGCTCGCTGCACAGCATCGTTGGCGTTACCGGCCCCCGGGCCGCCGGGCGAGCCCGCGGTCCCCACCCTTGCGCGGCCAGCGCGGCCGCGATCGCGGCCAGCGCGCCGGCGATCAGCAATATCCTCGTCCGGCGATCCACGGCCATCGAGCCTCCCGGAGCCGGCTTAATCGCCAACCCTTAACGGCCCGCCAATCGGGGACCGACCCCTTTTTCACGCTTTCTTTGTCAATTTGAGCGACACTAAGGACCTGTCGGTAGAGTTTACAAACCTCGAGGCGCCGCTTCCGTTGATCAGGCTGTTCAAGCATTACGTTCCCCACAGCGTGCTGATGCTGGGCGTGATCGACTTCCTTTTGCTGTTCGCGGCCGGGGAGGCGGGGTGGCTTCTGCGCCTCTGGCAGATCAACGGCGCGGCGGATCCCAACGTCCAGCGGCTTCCGCACCTGCTCACCTTCGCGGTCGTGCTCCAGCTCGCCATGGTCGGAGTCGGCGCCTACGGGGTCGACGCGCTGCGCTCGATGCGGCTCGCGGCGGCGCGGCTGGTGGTGGCGGTGTCGCTCGGCGTGCTTCTGCTCGCCTTCGTCTTCTTCATGCTTCCGGCGGTGACCTTCTGGCGGTCGAACCTGCTCTACGCGATGGGCTTCGCCTTCGTCCTCCTGTTCGTCGCCCGTCTGGTCTTCGGCCGGGCGCTCGGCAACGAGGCGTTCAAGCGGCGGATCCTCGTCCTCGGCGCCGGTCCGCGCGCCGCCCGGCTGGAGGCCCTGGCCCGGACCGAGGGGGCGGGCTTCACCATCGCCGGCTATGTCGGGATGAACGACGGCGCCCACGCGGTGCCCCACTCGGTCAACCGCGACGACATCGCCAATTTGACCGCCCATGTCGTCAGGCTTCGGGTCACCGAGGTCGTGCTCGCGCTCGAGGAACGGCGCAACGCCCTTCCGCTCGCCGACCTGCTCCGGATCAAGACGACCGGAGTCCATGTCAACGAATTCTCCTCGTTCATCGAGCGCGAGACCGGGCGGGTCGATCTCGACAGCGTCAATCCGAGCTGGCTGATCTTCTCCGACGGCTTCTCCTCGGGGCGGCGGCTGTCGGCGGCGGGCAAGAGGCTGTTCGACATCGTCGTCTCCGGCGTGATCCTGCTCGTCTTCTCGCCGCTCATCCTTCTCACCGCGCTCGCCGTGAAGCTCGAGAGCAAGGGGCCGGCTTTCTTCCGCCAGCGCCGGGTCGGGCTCTACGGCGAGAATTTCGAGATCGTGAAGCTTCGCTCGATGCGCGAGGACGCGGAGGTCGGCGGCAAGGCGGTGTGGGCCCAGAAGGACGATCCGCGGGTGACCCGGGTCGGCTCGGTGATCCGCAAGCTTCGGATCGACGAGCTTCCCCAGGCCTGGACGGTGCTGACCGGGAAGATGAGCCTGGTCGGGCCTCGCCCCGAGCGCCCCCAGTTCGTCGCCGATCTCGAGGCGCGCCTGCCTTATTATGCCGAGCGGCATGTGGTGAAGCCCGGCATCACCGGCTGGGCCCAGATCAACTTCCCCTACGGCGCCTCGGTCGAAGACGCGAGGCAGAAGCTCGAATATGACCTCTACTATGCAAAAAACTACACCCCGTTCCTGGATTTACTAATACTTCTTCAGACCGTTAGGGTAGTTTTATTTCCCGAGGGGGCAAGATGACTGTCCTGCTCGGCTTCTGGACCCACGCGCTCGCCGCTTTGCTCTACGGAGCGTTGGCGCTCTGGCAGCTTCGGCGCTGGAACGAGGACGCCGGCAACCGCCGGCTCGTCGCCGCCTTCGCGGTGACCTCGACCTGGGCGATCTTCACCGCCTTCCAGGGACCGCACAGCGTCGGCGCCGGGGTGGCCGAAGCGGCCCGCAACTTCGCCTTCCTCGGCTTCATGTTCGCGATCGTCAGCCGCGCCGCCGACGAGCGCGGGCAAAGCGGGGTGAAGCTCGTCTACACCGCGCTCGCGGCGGTGATCGCGCTTCAGCTCACGCTCGCCGGAGTCACTCCGCAATTCGCCCGCAACCCGATGCTCTACGACGCGCTGAGCTCGACTCAGCAGGTGATCGGCCTGACCATCGCCGCCGGCTCGCTGGTGCTCGTCCACAATCTCTACGGCCAGGCGGCGCACGAGAGCCGGTGGGGAATCCGGCTGCCGATGATCGCCCTGGCGGGAATGTGGGCCTACGATCTTCACCTCTACACCGTCGCCTGGCTGACCCGGGGCCCGGTCGACGATCTCTACGCGATGCGCGGCGCGATACTGGCGATGCTCGTGCCTCTGTTCGCACTCGCCAGCCGCCGCAATTCCGGATGGCGGATGCAATTGTCGCGCGCGGCGACCTTCCAGTCGCTCTCGCTGATCGCCATCCTCGGCTATCTCATCCTGATGATGACCGCGAGCCGGGCGCTCGAGGCGGTCGGCGGCAATTGGGTGAGGATCGGCCAGGTCGGCCTCGTCTTCGCGATCACCGTGGCGGCGGTGATCCTTCTGCCGTCCGGACGGATGCGCGCCTGGTCGCGGGTGATCGTCGCCAAGCATTTCTTCGAGCATCGCTACGATTATCGCGAGGAATGGCTTCGCTTCACCCGCACCGTCGGGGGCGACGCCCCGCTCGGCGAGCGGATCATCAAGGCCATCGCCGACATCGCCGAATCGCCTTCGGGCCTCCTGGTCGTCCCCGAAGGCGGACGGCTGAGCGTCGCCGCTCGGTGGAACTGGCGCGACGACCTGCCCGAGGCTAGCCCCGACGACGCCGGCCTGATCCGTTTCCTCGAGAGGAGCGCCCATGTGCTGGATTTCACCAGCCTGAGCTCGGCCGTGCTGAGGACGGAGACGGCCGAGGTCCGCGTTCCGGCGCCGCTGGCCGGGCTCGCCAGCCTATGGGCCGGCGTGCCGCTCATCCACGGCGACCGGCTCGTCGGCCTGGTCCTGCTCGAGCATCCGCTCGTCCGGCGTCCCCTCGACTGGGAGGATTTCGATCTGTTCCGGACGGTCGGGATCCAGGCCGCGAGCTATCTGGCCGAAGCCCGCACCCAGGATGCGCTGGCCGACGCCCGCCGGTTCGACGAATTCAACCGCCGCTTCGCCTTCATCATCCACGACATCAAGAATCTGGTCAGCCAATTGAGCCTCGTCGTCCGCAACGCCGAGCGGCATGCCGACAAGCCGGAGTTCCGCGAGGACATGATCGCGACCCTGCACAGCTCGGTGAAGAAGATGAACGACCTGCTCGCCCGGCTCCACCGCGGCGGCGCCAACGTCGAGGCGGAGCCGGTGCGGGCGATCCCGCTGGGGCGGGCGGTGGCGGCGGTGGCCGAGGTCAAGAGGCGGGTGCATCCGGTCGAGGTCGAGGGCGACCTGAGCCTTGCGGCGCTGGCCGATCCGGTCCGGCTGGAGCAGGCGCTCGCCCATCTCGTCCAGAACGCGATCGACGCGAGCCCGGGCGGAACGGCGGTCAGGATGAAATGCGGCCGGCAAGGCGACGACGCAACGATCGAGATCGCCGACCGCGGCGAGGGCATGTCGGCGGATTTCATCCGGACCCGGCTGTTCCAGCCGTTCGCCTCGACCAAGGAGAGCGGCTTCGGAGTCGGCGCCTTCGAGGCGCGCAGCCTGATCGCCGCGATGGGCGGCCGGATCGAGGTCGAGAGCCGCGAAGGGGAGGGGAGCCGCTTCACCCTGTTTTTACCGCTGGGTGAGACCGGTGAACTTGAGATCGGACGGATTCGGGCATGAGCGTGGACACCAGGGCGAAATTGCTGATCGTCGAGGACGATGAGGGGCTGCAGCGCCAGCTGCGCTGGGCCTATGACGATTACGAGGTGCTGGTCGCCTCCAACCGCGACGCCGCGATCAACCTGCTTCGCGCCGAAGAGCCGCCCGTCGTCACGCTCGATCTCGGCCTTCCGCCCGATCCCAACGGAGTCACCGAGGGCTTCGCCACGCTGGAGACGATCCTGTCGCTGAAGCCCGAGACGAAGGTGATCGTCGCCTCGGGCCACGGCGCCCGCGAAAGCGCTCTGAGGGCGATCGCTTCGGGCGCCTACGATTTCTACCAGAAGCCGGTCGACATCGACCAGCTCGGCCTGATTGTGCGCCGGGCCTTCCAGCTCCACGGCATCGAGACCGAGAACCGCAAGCTCGAGGAGAAGGTCGGCGAGGACCAGACGGTGCTCGGCACCATGATCACCTCGGCGCCGGAGATGCTCAAGGTCGCTCGGACGATCGAGCGGGTCGCCAATACGAGCGTATCGGTGATGCTGCTCGGCGCCAGCGGCACTGGCAAGGAGCTGCTCGCCCGCGGCCTTCACTCGGCGAGCAACCGGGCCGCCGGCGCCTTCGTCGCGATCAACTGCGCCGCTATTCCGGAAAACCTGCTCGAGGCGGAGCTGTTCGGCTACGAGAAGGGCGCCTTCACCGGCGCGATCAAGACCACCGAGGGCAAGATCGAGCTCGCTCATGGCGGGACTTTGTTCCTCGACGAGGTCGGCGATATCCCGCTGCCGCTCCAGGTCAAGCTGCTGCGCTTCATCCAGGAACGGGTGATCGAGCGGATCGGCGGAAGGAAGCCGATCGCGGTCGACACCAGGATCGTCAGCGCGACCCATCAGGACCTTCCTCAGATGATCAAGGCGGGGAGCTTTCGCGAGGATCTCTACTACCGCCTCGCCGAGATTGTCGTCCGGATCCCGAGCCTCGCCGAGCGCCACGGCGATTCGGTCCTGCTGGCCAAGCATTTTCTCCATCGCTTCGCCCGCGAGATGAACCCGCAGGTCAAGGGCCTAAGCCCGGGTGCCCTCGCCGCGATCGACGAGTGGCCGTGGCCCGGCAACGTCCGCGAGCTCGAGAACCGGATGAAGCGCGCCGTGATCATGGCCGACGGCAAGCTGGTGACCGCCGAGGATCTCGACCTCGAGGCCCGGACCGAGGCGGCGCTTCCGGTCAACCTCAAGTCGGCCCGCGAGCTCGCCGACCGCCGGGCGATCCGCCAGGCACTGGCGAGGACCGAGAACAACATTTCGAGCGCCGCCAAGCTGCTCGGGATCAGCCGGCCGACGCTCTACGACCTCATGAAGCAATACGACCTCCAGCCGTGAACGCTCGCGCCGCCCTGATCGCCCTGCTCCTGCTCGGTGCCGCCGCCTGCTCCAATGCGGGTCCGGAATCGGCCGACGAGGCCTATCGGCGCGGGCTGCAGGCGCTTGCCCAAGGGCAGCCGCGGACGGCGCGGATCGAGTTCCTGAACGCGATCAAGGCGGAGCCGGACAACAAGCTCCTCCGGCTCGCTCAGGCCCGCACCTATCTGCTGCTCGGCGACGGCGCCGCGGCGGAGGCGGAATTGAGGCGGGCGAACGCGCTTGGAATCGCCCAGAGCGAGACCGGTCATCTGCTGGCGCATGCACTGCTTCTGCAGGGCAAGGCCGAGGACGCCGTCGCCGAGGCGCGCAAGGCCGGGCCGGCGAACGCCGCTTATGCCGACCGGATGCTCGGCCGCGCCTACCAGCTGACCGGCAGGCTCGAGGAGGCCGCAAAAGCCTTCGACCGGGCGCTGGCCGTGGCTCCCGAAGACGGGGCGCTGTGGACCGACATCGCCGATTTCCGGCGCGCCACCGGCGAGACGGCCGGAGCGATCGAAGCCGCCGACCGCGCCGTCGCCCTGGCGCCGCGCAGCGTCGAAGCGCTGAGGATCCGCGGCGAGCTCACCCGGAGCCAGTACGGGCTGGCGGCGGCTATGCCCTGGTTCGACCGGGCGCTCGAGATCGATCCCGCCAACACCGCCGTCCTGATCGAGCGCGCCGCCACCTTGGGCGACCTCGGCCGAACCCGCGACATGCTCGCCGACACAAGGCGGATCCTCAGCGTCTCCCCGAACAATCCGTCGGCTTATTATCTTCAGGCGATGCTCGCTGCCCGGGGCCGCGACTATGCGCTCGCCCGAAGCCTCTATCGGCGCACCGGCGGCGTGTTCGACAATCGCCCGGCGGCGATGCTGCTCGCCGGGACGATCGAGCTCGGCACCGGCAACGCGGCCCTCGCCCTGGCGCCGCTGAAGCGCCTGCTCCAGTCGCAGCCCGGCAACCTCAAGGCCCGGCGGCTGCTCGGCTCGGCCCAGTGGCAGAGCGGCGACTCCAACGGAGCGATCGCGACCTTGCGGCCGCTCGCCGATCGCGGCGACGCCGACGCCTACACGCTCAGCATCATCGGCAAGGCCTATGCCCGGCTCGGCGACGAAGCGGCCGCGGTCCGCTATCTCGGCCGGGCGGCTGCGCCACGGCCTTCGGCAACGGCACCGCTCGACGACCCGCTCGGCGACGGCGAGCTGGCGGCGCTTCGCCGCGACGCCGCCGCCTGGCCCGACCAGGCCTTCCCGCAGGTCGTCCTCATCCGCGCCCTGCTCGGCCGGGGCCTGGGCCCCGAAGCGTTGCAGCGCGCCCGGCAGCTGCAGGCGGCCGCGCCCGGAGCGCCCGACGCTCACGTCCTGGTCGGCGACTCGCTCGCCATCCAGGGCGACTACGCCGGCGCCGCGGCCGCCTATCGCCGGGCCGCGAACCTCGCCTTCAGCGAGCCGGTCGCGCTCCGGCTGGTCGAGGCGCTTCGCAATTCGGGCGACGAGCTCGGGGCGACGAAGGTGCTGACCCTTTTCCTCCAGCAGAATCCCCAGAACGTCTCCGCCCAGACCGTCGCGGCGAACGCCTATCTGCAGGCGAAGCGCTGGCCCGAGGCGATCGCGCTCTACGAGGGCGTGCGCAAGCGGCTCGGCAACAACGATTCGACCCTGCTCAACAACCTGGCCTGGGCCTATGCGGAGACCGGCGACTACGGCCGCGCCCTCCCGCTCGCCCGCCGCGCCTGGGCGCTCGAGCCGCGCAATCCCGTGACCGCCGACACCCTGGGCTGGCTGCTGTTCAGGAGCGGCGAGGACCGGGTGCGGGGCCTCGCCCTGCTCGAGCAGGCGGCGCACGGAGCGCCGACGGACGAGGATATTCGCGCGCATCTGAGGGACGCGAGGGGGGGGTAAAATCCTCCCCATCTTTGATGGGGAGGATAGCTAAGGCAAAGCCACCAGCAGCATAAACCCGTTCAAGGTGAGCAGCGCGCCGAGCGCTCCGGCCGCGGCGGACAGGATCAGGATCCAGCGGTTGAGGGTGAGGATCGCGACCGAGCCGAGGACCAGGGCGAGCTGGAGGAGAACTTCGGCGAAGTCGAAATTGTTGTCGCGCTCGGACGCCTGTTCGAAGGCGGCCTCGAACGCCTGGGCGCGGGCTTTGATCTCCTTCTTGCCTTCGCCCTTTAGAAGGTCGTCCGGATGCTCGGGGTCGGGCTCGCTGTCGTAGCGCGCGACCGTCGCCTTATAGTCGGCCAGCCGCTTTTTCGCCGACGCCTGCGCGGCGGGGGCGACGGCGCCGGTCGCGAGCTGCTCCTCGAGCTGCTCGGCGGCCAGCTCGTACATGGTCTGGCGGACGTTCTTGGCCTGGTAGAAGGCCCAGCTGTCGCTCGCCTTGATGTTGTTGCCGACCATGTCGTCGGTCGCATTGCCGCCGCCCAGCCCGCCGACGGCGAGCACTGCGGCAAGGACGGCGATCAGCAGCGCGGCGCGGTTGCGAAAAGTCTCGTGGGCCTCGTTCTCCGCCCTCTCCTCGTGAATTTCCGCAATCAGATCGGCGGCGTCGGTCGAATCCATATATGTCTAACCCCTGGTTGGAGGCGCGTGGCTGCCAAAGAAAAGGCCGCAAGTCGAGCGCCCTGGGGGGCCTTGCTCAAACCTCTGTTCCATGTAGAGGCAAAGCCAGCATCAAAAGGGGGATGTACATGAAGCTCGCACGCCTTGGCGCCCTGCTCGCCCTTCCGCTCGCCGCCGTCGCCGCCCAGGCGGCGGAAAAGCCCAAGCTGATCGTCGCAATCTCCGTCGACCAATTCTCGGCCGACCTGTTCGCCCAGTATCGCCAGCATTTCGACGGCGGGCTTCAGCGCCTCTCCGAGGGCGTCGTCTTTCCCAACGGCTATCAGGGCCACAACGCCACCGAGACCTGCCCGGGCCACTCGACCATCCTCACCGGCTCGCGTCCGGCGCGGACCGGGATCATCGCCAACAACTGGTTCAACCTCGGCCTCGCCCGCGACGACAAGGGGGTTTACTGCTCGGAGGATCCGCGCGTTGCCGGAAGCAGCTCCAAGGGGGGCCAATATACCGTCTCCACCTATCACCTGCGCGTTCCGGCGCTGGGCGATCATATGAAGCGCGCCGATCCGGCGAGCCGGGTCGCCGTGGTCGCGGGCAAGGACCGGGCGGCGATCATGATGGGCGGCTACCGACCCGACGAGCGCTGGTGGTGGGATCACGACCTCAAGGCCTTCGTCAATCCCGGGGCTCCCGCCAAGCCGCGCGCGATCGCGGCCGCCAACGAAGGCGTGACCGAGGCGCTGTCCCGTCCCCGCGCGGCCCGCAGTCTCCCCAAGGTCTGCGAAGCCCATAGCCGGGCGGTCCCGGTGATGGGCGGCGGCAAGCCGGTGGGAACCTGGCGCTTCGACCGCGACGCTGGCGACAAGAACCTCTTCCGGGCCTCGCCCGATTTCGACCGGACGGTCCTCGACATGGGCGAGGCGCTCCGGCGCGAGATGAAGCTCGGCGAGGGCGCGGCGACCGACCTGCTCATCCTCGGCCTCTCCGCCACCGACTATGTCGGCCACACCTTCGGCACCCAGGGCAGCGAGATGTGCATCCAGCTGATGGCGCTGGACGAGGCGCTGGGATCCTTCTTCCGCGACCTCGACGCAACCGGGATCGACTATCTGGTGATGCTGACCGCCGACCATGGCGGCCACGACATCCCCGAGCGTTACCGCGACCACGGCGTGGGCGACGCGGTTCGGGTGGATCCCGCGCTCAACGCCGGCAACATGGCCAAGTCGCTCGCCGCGAGGCTCAAGCTGCCCGGCGAGGTGCTCTACGGCGACGGCGCGTTCGGCGATATGTATGTCGACCGCAAGCTCACCGCGGCACAGCGCGCGCGGGTGCTTCGCGAGGCGGTGGCGACCTACCGTCGCCATCCGCAGGTCGCGGCGGTGTTCACCAAGGCCGAGCTTGCGGCAGCGCCCGGCCCGTCCGGGCCGCCGGACACCTGGAGCCTGATCCAGCGCGCCAAGGCGAGCTTCGATCCCGAGCGGTCCGGCGACTTCATCGTGCTCCTGAAGCCGCGCGTGACGCCGATCTTCGACACCGGCCGGGGCTATGTCGCCACCCACGGCAGCCCATGGGATTATGACCGCCGGGTACCGATCCTGTTCTGGCGCAAGGGCATGGTCCCGTTCGAGCAGTCGCTCGCGGTGGAGACGGCGGACATCCTGCCGACCCTCGCGGCGACGATCGGAGTGACGATCCCGGCGGGGTCGATCGACGGGCGGTGCCTCGATCTGGAGGAGGGGCCGGGGAGTAGCTGCCGGTAGCGAAACCCCTCTCCCTGCAGGGGAGAGGGAGGGGCCCGCCGCGAAGCGGTGGGAGGGTGAGGGCTTACCCGACCTTCGCCGTACAGGCCCTCACCCTGCCGCTTCGCGGCTGTCCCTCTCCCCTGCAGGGAGAGGGGTTTCAGCCGGCAAGCGCCTCCAGCCTTTCCGCCAACCCCAGCCACCGCTCCTCCGCGGCATCCCGCTCGGCCCGGGCCCGGTCGATCGCCGCCGTCAGGGCCGCGAAGCGGGTCGGATCGCGGGTGTAGAGGTCGGGATCGTGAAGCGCTTCCTCGTCACGGGCGATCTGGGCCTCAAGTTCGTGGATCCGGTCGGGCAGCAGGTCGTAGTCGCGCTGGTCCTTGTAGGTGAGCTTCTTGCTCCCCGGCGAAGGCCGGGGCCCAGCCGGGCGCTGGGGCTGGGCCCCGGCCTTCGCCGGGGAGCTTCGAGGTGCCCGCCTCTTCCTTTCCCAATCCTCGTAGCCGCCGGCGACGACGTCGACCTTGCCCGAGCCGTCGAGGCCGAGGGTGAGGGTGACGGTATTGTCGAGGAAGTCGCGGTCGTGGCTGACGATGAGGACGGTGCCGTCATAGTCGGCGATCACTTCCTGCAGGAGGTCGAGGGTCTCGAGGTCGAGATCGTTGGTCGGCTCGTCGAGGACGAGCAGGTTCGAGCGGCGGGCGAACTCGCGGGCGAGCAGGAGGCGGGAGCGCTCGCCGCCCGAGAGCGTGCCGATCTTCGCGTCGACCAGGTTCGGCTCGAACAGGAATTCCTTGAGATAGCCCTGGACGTGCTTCTTGTGGCCGCGGACGTCGATCCAGTCGCCGCCGTCGGCGAGGATGTCGCGGACGCTCCGGTCGGGGTCGAGCAGCCGGCGCTGCTGGTCGATCATGATCCCCTGAAGGGTCTTGGCGCGCGCGATCTTCCCTTCGTCGGGCCCGATCTCGCCGGTAAGGAGCTTCAGCAGGGTGGTCTTGCCGGTACCGTTGGCGCCGACCACGCCGATCCGGTCGCCGCGCTGGATCCGAAGGGTGAAGTCGCGGACGATCGTCCGGTCGCCGAAGCGCTTGGCGACCTTCTCGGCGTCGATGACCATCTTGGTCTTGACGTCGTCATTCGCGAGCCCGAGCTTCGCCGCGCCCGCCGGTCCGAGCATCGCCGCCCGGGCCGCGCGCATCTCGTGGAGCTTTGCGAGCCGGCCCTGGTTGCGCCGGCGCCGGGCGGTTACCCCGCGCTGAAGCCAGTGAAGCTCGAGCTTGAGCTTGGCGTCGAGCCGTTCCGCGTTGCGCGCTTCCTCGGCATAGACCTGCTCGGTCCAGGCGTCGAAGCCGCCGAAGCCGATCTCGGCCCGGCGAAGATGGCCGCGGTCGAGCCACAGCGACGAGCGGGTGAGACGCTTTAGGAAGGTGCGGTCGTGGCTGATCGCGATGAAGGCGCCGGTGTAGCGCGAGAGCCAGTCCTCGAGCCATTCGATCGCTGCGAGGTCGAGGTGGTTGGTCGGCTCGTCGAGGAGGAGCACGTCGGGATCCTGCGCCAGCGCCCTGGCGATTGCGGCGCGGCGGCGCTCGCCGCCGCTGGCGGTCGCCGCGGGGCGGTCGAGATCGATACCGAGCTGGTCGGCGATGGCGTCGACCTCGTGCGGCGCCGGGGCCTCGGGGCCGTGAAGGGCGAAGTCGCGAAGGCTGGCGAATTCCTCGACGATCGGGTCCTGCTCGAGCAGGACGACCTTGATCCCGGGCTGGATGGTGCGGCGGCCCTCGTCGGTCTCGATCAGTCCGGCGAGGCATTTGAGCAGAGTCGTCTTGCCGGCGCCGTTGCGCCCGATCAGAGCGAGCCGGTCGCGCGCGCCGACGAACAGGTCGAGTCCTCGGAACAGCCAGCCGGAGCCCTGGATCAGGCCGAGATTTTCGTAGGCGAGGACGGGGGCGGCCATGGTTCGGGCGAGATAGGGAGTCTCAGGGGATTCGTCACCCCGGCGAAAGCCGGGGCCTTGGGAGATCCAGGCGACTTCTCGTCGCGAGATCCCGGCTTTCGCCGGGATGACGAACCGCGCCGTTTCTGGCAGCCTCCGGCCATGGCACGGACCATCCTCCTCTATGCGCTGGCGCTGGCCGCCGGCGCCGGGCTTCTGCAGTGGCTCGAATATCGCTACGTCACCCGGGCCTATTCGACCGAAATCTACATCGCGCTGCTCGCCGCCGGCTTCGTCGGCCTCGGCATCTGGGTCGGGCGCAAGCTCACTCCGGCGCCGCCGGCGGCCGAGTTCGTCCGCAACGAGGCGGCGATCCGGTCGCTCGGCCTGTCCCCGCGCGAATGCGAGATATTGGCGCTGCTCGCCTCCGGCCAGTCGAACAAGGAGATGGCGCGGACGCTCGCGATATCGCCCAACACGATCAAGACCCACGTCGCCCGGGTGTATGAGAAGCTCGATGTGGCACGGCGGGTGCAGGCGATCGAAAAGGCGCGGTGGCTGAGGCTCATCCCCTAGGCGGATCGGGGCCCGATCACCCTTTCGGGCGATAGGCTCCGGCCGCGGCGGGGGCTAAGCCTCGAGGCGCACGGAAACGGGGAGACAGGCCATGAAATACGCGCTCATCTACGGCGGCATCGCCGGCGCCATCGCGGTCGCCCTCATCAGCGCGATGATCGGCCTCGATCTGACCGGCCACGATTCGACGGCCATGCTGGTCAGCTATCTGATCATGCTGATCGCGCTGTCGCTGATCTTCGTCGGCGTGAAGCGCTATCGCGACGTCGAATGCGGCGGAGTGATACGCTTCGGCCGGGCCTTCCTCCTCGGCCTCGGAATGGCGGCCGCCGCGGGCGTCATCTACGCGATCGGCTGGGAGATCTTCCAGGCGGTGTCCGGCTACGACTTCATGGCCGAATACAGCGCGAGCATCCTCGAGCGCATGCGCGCCGAGGGCGCGACCGCCGCCGCGATCCAGGCGAAGGCGGCCGAGATGCGCGAATTCGCGGAAAGCTACCGCAACCCGCTGTTCCGCCTGCCGATGGTCTTCGTTGAGATTTTCCCGGTGGGGCTTCTGGTGGCGCTGGCGTCGGCGGGACTGCTGAGGAATCCTAAGGTGTTGCCGGCACGGGCTGAAGCGAGCCGCACAAAGTCAAATCGTCACCCTGAATTCTTTTAGGTTCCAGCTCGCCGGTCCGGGGAGGTGGAGACCTGGCCCGCCGAAACAAATTCGTCGCTCAGGCGGCGCGTTTCTGGACGGTCAGCTGCAGGCCCAAGGCATCGAGAACGCCCAGCAGCGTCTCGAGTGTCGGGTTGCCGTTCTCGGACAGTGCGCTGTAAAGCGCCTGCCTTCCGACCCCTGCCTTGCGGGCGATCTCACTCATGCCCCTGGACCGCGCTACGTCTCCCAGCGCGCTAGCGATATGCCTGGGGTCGTTTCCTTCCATCGCAGCCTCCAGATAATGGAGGATATCGTCCTCGGTCTCGAGGTAGCTGGCTGGGTCAAACGGCCGCGTCTGGGTCACTACCTTCAATCTCTTCCTTCATCCGTATCGCGAGAGCGATATCGGCTCTCTGCGATTTCTTGTCGCCGCCGCACAGAAGAATCACAAGCGTCTTTCCACGCCGGAAGAAATAGACGCGATAACCCGGCCCATGATCGATCCGTATCTCGGAGACGCCTGAGCCGACCGGCTTCACGTCGCCGAAATTCCCATTCGACGCCCGCTTGATCCGGTCGACGATGCGAGCCATCGCGCGCCGATCGGCAAGCGAGCCGAGCCAGTGGTGGAATGCGTCGGTTTCCGCCAACTGGAAGGTCTGTCCTTTATAGAGGACAGTTCGTGAGCTGTCAATGCGGCGGGTCATGGCTTGAGCGTGTCCATTCGCGCCCAATCCTCGTCCTGTGGGCGCCTAACGAACCAGAATCTCCAGCCGTTCACGTTTGTGTTCGATATTGCGCTGGCGGCATCCGACGGACTCGTCCTCACAATGCCCAGCTCATCTATCCACTGAGAGTTCTGGATGCGGGCTCGGTGCGTCCTTCCCTTGTAGGTCGCACGGAACATCGTACCGTCAGGGAAGAATACATTCGAGAACCACACGCCTCCTGTTTGGCCCAGAAGGCCTTGCAGAACTGCGGGCTGGCCAGGCATGTCGAATTCGCCGACGCGAAGGGTGACTTCAGTGGCCGGAAGGCTCAGCAGCCGTCGGATGACCTCGTTGTAAGTGTCAGTCTCGCTAGCAAGACGTGCCGTCAATGCCTTGAAGACCTCGAAATCAATCTCGATTTGCATAGCTGATCTCCAATCGTCGATAGTGACTATCAGAGAAAAATTAGTTTATCAAGTGAAAGAATGGCCGTTGCGCCACGGCAAGGGCGCGTAGCTACAGCCTGCCAGAGCAGAAAGGGTTACCGAGCGGAATTGACTTTGAGCATCAAAACTGACGCGAGCGCTAACGTCCCCGCCGGCCCATCCGGATCGCCTGCTGTTTTCCAAACCGCGTTTTCCGCGTCCCCGGCTTGCCCTCGGTCGAATGGCCGAGCAGCGGCGCCTTCTTCTCGTGGTCGGGGATTCCGAGCTCGTCCGCCTCGAGGCGCCGGATCTCGTCGCGGAGCCTTCCGGCTTCCTCGAACTCGAGGTCGCCGGCCGCCTTGCGCATCCGCGCCTCGAGGTCGGCGATATAAGCCTTGAGGTTGTGGCCGACAAGGTTGGGGCGGTCCTCGTCGCCGGTGTCGACCATCACGCTGTCGCGGTTGCTGACGTGGCTGAGGATGTCCTGGATGTTGCGCTTGATCGTCGTCGGCGTGATGCCGTGCTCGGCATTGTACTCAAGCTGCTTCTGGCGGCGGCGGTCGGTCTCGCGGAGGGCGCGCTCCATCGAGCCGGTGATCCGGTCGGCGTAGAGGATGACCCGGCCCTCGACGTTGCGCGCGGCGCGGCCAATCGTCTGGATGAGGCTGGTCTCGGAGCGGAGGAAGCCCTCCTTGTCGGCGTCGAGGATGGCGACGAGGCCGCATTCGGGGATGTCGAGGCCCTCGCGAAGCAGGTTGATCCCGACGAGGACGTCGTAGACGCCGAGGCGGAGGTCGCGGATCAGCTCGATCCGCTCCAGGGTCTCGACGTCGCTGTGCATGTAGCGGACCTTGAGGCCGGCCTCGTGCATGAATTCGGTGAGATCCTCCGCCATCCGCTTGGTCAGCGTCGTGACGAGGGTGCGGTAGCCGTTGCGCGCCGTGATCCTGGCCTCGTTGATGAGATCGTCGACCTGGTCCTCGACCGGCTTGATCTCGACCGGCGGGTCGATCAGCCCGGTCGGGCGGATGACCTGCTCGGCGAAGACTCCGCCGGTCTGCTCCAGCTCCCAGGGGCCGGGCGTTGCGGAGACGGCGACGGTCTGCGGGCGCATCGCGTCCCATTCGTTGAAACGGAGCGGGCGGTTGTCGATGCAGGAGGGGAGGCGGAAGCCATATTCGGCGAGCGTGATCTTGCGGCGGTGGTCGCCGCGCGCCATCGCTCCGATCTGGGGCACCGTCTGGTGGCTCTCGTCGACGAACAGCAGGGCGTTTTCGGGCAGATATTCGAACAGGGTCGGCGGCGGCTCGCCGGGAAGGCGGCCGGTGAGGAAGCGGCTGTAATTCTCGATTCCCGCGCAGGAGCCGGTCGCGGCGATCATCTCGAGATCGAAATTGGTGCGCTGCTCGAGCCGCTGGGCCTCGAGCAATTTGCCTTCGGCGACCAGCTCCTTGAGCCGCTCGCTCAGCTCGTGGCGGATCGCCTCCATCGCCTGCTTCAGGGTCGGGCCGGGCGTGACGTAGTGGCTGTTCGCGTAAACCTTGACGTAATCGAGGGCGGCGATCTTCTTTCCGGTCAGCGGATCGAACTCGGCGATCTCCTCGATCTCGTCGCCGAAGAAGGCGATCCGCCAGGCCATGTCCTCATAATGCGAGGGGAAGATCTCGAGACTGTCGCCGCGGACGCGGAAATTGCCGCGGGCGAAGGCCTGGTCGTTGCGCTTGTACTGAAGGGCGACGAGCTTCCTGACGATCTCGCGCTGGTCGACCGTGTCGCCTTTCTTGAGGCTGAAGGTCATCGCGCTGTAGGTCTCGACCGAGCCGATTCCGTAGAGGCAGGAGACCGAGGCGACGATGATGACGTCGTCGCGCTCGAGCAGAGCGCGGGTCGCCGAGTGGCGCATCCGGTCGATCGCCTCGTTCACCGAGCTTTCCTTCTCGATGTAGGTATCCGAGCGGGGGACGTAGGCCTCCGGCTGGTAATAATCGTACTAGCTGACGAAAAATTCGACCGCGTTGTCGGGGAAGAAGCTCTTGAACTCGCCGTAGAGCTGGGCGGCGAGGATCTTGTTGGGGGCGAGGACGAGCGCCGGCCGCTGGACCGCCTCGATCACCTTGGCCATCGTGAAGGTCTTGCCCGAGCCGGTGACTCCCAGAAGCA
>DASVQS010000008.1:0-48528 GCA_036389015.1 Allosphingosinicella sp.
CCTTTCAGGTGGTCCCCCTCCCCATCTCGCGATGGGGAGGACAAGGGACCCCCACCGCGCTATTCAGCCTCAAACACGCGAAGGACCATCATGACTCGCAAATTCTTCGGCACCGACGGGATCCGGGGCCGCACCAACCAGGATCCGATGACGGCGGAGATGGCGCAGCGCGTCGGGCAGGCGGCCGGCGCCCATTTCCAGCGCGGCGATCATCGCCACCGGGTCGTGATCGGCAAGGACACGAGGCTCTCCGGCTACATGATGGAGACCGCGCTCATCTCCGGCTTCACCAGCGTCGGGATGGACGTGGTGATGGTCGGGCCGGTGCCCACTCCCGCGGTGGCGATGCTGACCCGATCGATGCGCGCCGATCTGGGCGTGATGATCTCGGCGAGCCACAATCCCTATGTCGACAACGGCATCAAATTGTTCGGCCCCGACGGCTACAAGCTTTCCGACAAGGACGAGGCCGCGATCGAGCGGCAGCTGGAAAAATCGCCCAAGCTGGTCGACGCGCCGCTGATAGGCCGCTCGCGCAAGATCGAGGACGCCCGCGGCCGCTACATCCACTTCGCCAAGTCGACCTTTCCCGAGGAGCTGAGGCTCGACGGGCTCAAGATCGTCGTCGACTGCGCCAACGGCGCCGCCTACCAGGTCGCGCCCTCCGCTCTTTGGGAGCTCGGCGCGGACGTGGTGGCGATGGGGGTCTCGCCCAACGGCCTCAACATCAACGACGGCTGCGGGTCGACCGCTCCCGCCGCCCTTCAGGCGCGGGTGGTCGAGGAAGGGGCGCATATCGGGATCGCCCTGGACGGCGACGCCGACCGGCTGATCATCGTCGACGAGGCCGGCCGGATCGTCGACGGCGACCAATTGATGGCTCTCATCGCCATGTTCTTCGCCCGGCGCGGGATGCTCGAGGGCGACGGAGTCGTCGCGACGGTGATGTCCAACCTCGGCCTCGAACGCTTCCTCGCCACCAACGGGCTCGAGCTGGTCCGCACCCAGGTCGGCGACCGCTATGTGCTGGAAGCGATGCGCGAGCGCGGCTTCAACGTCGGCGGCGAGCAGTCCGGCCACATCATACTTTCCGATTATTCGACCACCGGCGACGGCCTCATCGCCGCCCTCCAGGTGCTCGCCTGCCTGGTCGAGGACGGCCGTCCGGCGAGCGAGATGCTCCACCAGTTCGATCCGCTTCCGCAGTTGCTCAGGAACGTGCGCTTCGGCGGCGGGGCGCCGCTCGAGGCCGCCGGAGTCAAGTCGGCGATCGAATCCGCGGAGCGCCGGCTCGAAGGGGTCGGCCGGCTCGTCATCCGCAAATCGGGCACGGAGCCGCTCATCCGGGTCATGGCCGAAGGCGAGGACGAGGCGATGGTCGAGGAGGTGGTCGACAGCATCTGCGAGGCCGTGAAGGCCGCTTAGGTACGTCATGCCGGACTTGATCCGGCGTCCACCTTCTGTTTGCAGGGCCGGAAGAACGAGGCGGATCCCGGATCAAGTCCGGGATGACGATCGAGGAGTGGCGGCAAATGCTTGAGCTGAGACCCGACTGCGAACGGTGCGGGCGGGACCTTCCGCCGGACAGCCCGGACGCCCGCATCTGCACCTACGAATGCACCTTCTGCACCGATTGCGTGGACGGGCCGCTGGTCGGAGTCTGCCCCAATTGCGGCGGCAATTTCGAGCGGCGTCCGATTCGCCCGGCCCACAGGCTCGAGCGGGATCCGCCCTCGACTGTGCGCAAGGGGCCGACGTGAACCCGCGGGTCCTGATCGTCGCCGGCTCGGACAGCGGCGGCGGCGCCGGAATCCAGGCCGACATCAAGACCGTCACAATGCTCGGCGGCCATGCGATGACGGCGATCACGGCGATCACCGCCCAGAATAGCCTGGGCGTCACCGGAGTGATGCCGGTCCCGGCTGAGTTCGTCATCGCCCAGATCGATGCCGTGCTTTCCGATCTCGGCGCCGATGTCGTGAAGATCGGGATGATCGGCTCACCCGGGGTCGCCGAAGCCGTGGCCGGACGCCTGGAAGGCGAAAGGGTGCCGATCGTCTTCGATCCGGTCATGGTGGCGACGAGCGGATCGGTGCTGGCCGACGACGCGACCATTGCCGCCTTCGGTCGCCTGACCGCGATTGCAGCGCTGATCACGCCCAACGCTCCGGAGCTCGCGGTCCTGACGGGCCGCCCGGTTCGCGACCTGGCCGAGCTGGAATCGGCCGCGAGAGCCTTGGCCGAGGCGAGCGGCGCGGCCGTTCTGGCGAAAGGGGGGCACTTGGCCGGCGAGCGGCTGACCGACGTCCTTATCGCCCCCGGTGGCGAGGCCTGGCGCTGGCAGGACGAGCGGATCGACAGCCCTCACACCCACGGCACGGGCTGCACGCTCGCCAGCGCGGTGGCGACCGGCCTGGCGGCCGGCCTGCCGCTTCGGCAGGCGGTCGAGAGGGGGCGCCTGCTCGTCAGAATGGCCTTGCGTGAGGCCCCGGGTCTCGGCGCCGGCCATGGACCTATGGGGCATCAGCGCGTCCGGCTCGATCTTCCCTCCCGCGCCGGGCCGACGCTCAACCAGGTGACTCTGCCCGCCGGCGACTACGAAGCCAGCGTGGCCTTCTACCGCCTGCTCGGCTGCCGCCAGATCGTGGCAAGCCCGCCGCGCTACGCCCGGTTCGAGGCGCCGGGCGGGGTGACGCTTTCGATCGAAGTCCGCGAGACCGCCGACCCGCCGTCGACAACCGAGCATTTCTTCCAGTGCGCCGACGTCGACGCGCAGGTCGCCAGGCTGGCCGGCGCCGGCGTCGAATTCGATCTCATGCCGGAGGATCGCGACTATCTCTGGAGGGTGGCGGAGACCCGGGACCCGCACGGCAACCGTATCCGCCTCTACCAGACCGGCGAATATCGCCGCTTCCCGCCCTGGCGGATCGACTAATCCACAGAAAATTGGGACGGGGGCACTGGCGGGCGGGCGCGGCGGCTTCTAGCCTTGGGCGAAATGGCCCGGCCCTGCTTCAAGCTCGAGAAAGTCCATCCCGACCCCGTCGCCGGAGTCGACGAGGCGGGCTGCGCGCCACTGGCCGGGCCGGTGGTGGCCGCGGCGGTCATCCTCGACCGCGAGAAATTCCCGCGCGGGATCGACGATTCCAAGGCGCTCCCGGCCCCCGTCCGGGAGGCGATCTGCGCGAAGCTCTACAAGGTCGCGCGGGTCGGGGTCGGCCTCGCCACGGTCGAGGAGATCGACCGGATCAACATCTACTGGGCGCGGATGCTGGCGATGACCCGCGCGGTCGACGCGCTCGGAGTCGATCCGGCGATGGTCATGGTCGACGGCAATCGCTGCCCGAAATGGGATCGGCCGTCGGTCTGGGTCATCGCCGGCGACACCAAATGCCGCTCGATCGCCGCCGCCTCGATCGTCGCCAAGGTGACTCGCGACAGGATCATGAGCGACTATGCCAAAGAGCATCCCGGCTACGGCTGGGAGACCAACAAGGGCTACGGCACCCCCGAACATTATCGCGGCCTCGACGCCCTCGGGCCGACCCCGCTCCACCGCCGAAGCTTCGCCCCGGTGCGGCAATATCTGGCGATCCGCGACGGCATTTCGGCCGTGGGGTCGCAGCAGCTGATCGATCTTTAGTGTTTCCCGGCGAAGGCCGGGACCCAGCCCTTCCGACGGTGCCGCTGGGCCCTGCCTTCCGCCGGGGAACCCCCAGCGTCAGAACTCGCCCGCGATCCAATATGTGCCCGTGCAGCCCGTCGGGATCGGCTGGAGAAGGCCCTCGCCCTTGAAGTTGGTCCAGGCCTCGCCGCCGCCCATCCGCACCGGATCGCCGACGCGGAGCGGCCTCTCCCTGCCGCCGCCGACGATGGGAGCGCCGCCTGAATCCAGGGAAAGCCGCGCATTCGACGGCCACAAGATCAGATGCTCGCCGACCGTGAGGCAGCCGTTCTTCACCTCCAGCGTCCCGCTCAGCAACGCCTCCATCCTCAGTCCGGGGAATTTGAACTGCGGAAAATGCTTCACCGGACCGGCGCTCTGCGGCGCCCGGGCGATCGGGCCCTTGTCCTCGACGATGACGACGTGCGGATTCGGCTTCAGCCGGCCCTCGGCAACCGCTCGGTGATATTTGTCCATCTCTGAGACGGCGAAGGTGACCTGATTGTTTTCCTCGTCACCTTCGCTGTACGTAGAGTGGATCTCAAGCTGACGGAGCAGCTTGCCGAAAGAATCCTGCAGCGCCCGCAATTGCGACTGGGTCAGCCCGACAGACTTGGGCCAGTAGCGCGGATCGTCGGTGTAGCGGGCGAGATGAGCGGCGGCATCGCCCGTGAACAGCACCACGGCGTAAGGCTCGTTGTCGTTCTTGAACACGAACCCGGCGAAAGCGGGATCCGCCCGGAGGCGCCGGATGAGCGGCCTCGATTCGTTGTGAAAGTTGAGGATCCCCGGATGGGGGTGGCCCGGATAACGCGCCGCCCTTGCCAGCCGTTGCATGTGCCCCTCCCACTCCCGTGTTCCGGGCCGGAAGGTCGAAGGGACCGCCGCCCGTCCGTCCGTCATCCGCGCGGAAGAGAATTCGATCCGAACCGGATGGCCCAGCAGGCGCTCCAGCGCCGGTTCAGCCGCGCGGGCGCGGGCCGCGTCTTCCCCGACGGCGTAGACGTCCAGCATCACCTCCCCGGTCCGCTCGTCCACCCCCGTGCCCATCAGACCGGGAAGCTGGGCGCCGACGGCGGGCATGCTCGCGGCGACCTTTTCCAGCGTCTCCGCCAGAGTCGCCGGAGCGTCGGCGAGGAACTGGATGCGCATCCTGTCGCGGCCGCCGCCGATCCAGCGGTCGGCGACCTTCGCAGCCCCCTTGAGCCGGACGACGAGGCGGTAATCGCCTTCGCTTTCCCGATAGGTCCCGGCAAGCCGTTCGGCGAACTCGCGGCGGAGCTTGGAGACGTAGGGCGCCGACAGCTCGTGAAGCCGCAGCCGCCGGACCGCCTCGGCCTCGGGGATTCGGCTGCCGCGCGCCACTTCGGCCTCGTCGGGGTAGCGCGCCGTGTCCGCGGGCCGCGCCGGATCGATCCGGCGTGGGTCTTCGGTCAGGGCCGCCATGCCTTGCAAGCCGGCCAGAATCGGGAGGAGAATCGCCGCCATTGCGCGAATCCTGGAGGACCCAGCCTTGACTCACGCTGACCGCGGCCGCCGCCGGCCCCGTCTTCACACTTCGGGCGGCGATTGAGTCCTTTGGGCCACACCACATCATATTGAGCCCGCCGGCTGCGTGCAGACTCCATTAGTAGCGCAGACTCGTTCCGTTCCCGGTACATTAACGGGATTTCGAGGAGTGGGCGCTAAACCGTTGCAGTTGACCGCGGACTCGGCCTGACTCAGGCTGGTCGTCTTGGCTAACCGGGGGGCGGCGTCGAATGACTGCTTTTGTGCGCGTGGGTCCGAAAGAAAAGCGCGCCGCGCCGGCGGCCCCCGCTCCGGACCTGCCTCTCAACCAGATTCTCCAGGAAGATTGCATCGCGGCGATGGCGCGCCTTCCGGCGGGAAGCATCGACATGGTCTTCGCCGATCCGCCCTACAATCTGCAGCTCGGCGGCGACCTGTTCCGGCCCGAGGGCGGCCTTGTCGACGCCGTCGACGACGATTGGGACAAGTTCGCCACCTTCGCCGCCTATGACGAGTTCACCCGGGCCTGGCTGAAGGAGGCGCGGCGGATCCTGAAGCCGAACGGCACGCTCTGGGTGATCGGCAGCTACCACAATTTCTACCGGGTCGGAGCCGCGCTCCAGGACGCGGGCTACTGGATCCTCAACGACATCATCTGGCGCAAGTCGAACCCGATGCCCAATTTCCGCGGCACGCGCTTCACCAACGCCCACGAGACCCTGATCTGGGCGAGCCGGAGCGAGGACAGCCGCTACACCTTCAACTACCGGGCGATGAAGGCCCTGAACGACGAGCTCCAGATGCGCTCCGACTGGCTCTTGCCGATCTGCTCGGGCGGCGAGCGGGTCAAGGACGGCGGCGCCAAGGCCCACCCCACCCAGAAGCCGGAAAGCCTGCTCTACCGGGTGATGCTCGCCTGCACCAACAAGGGCGACGTCGTCCTCGATCCCTTTTTCGGCACCGGAACGACCGGCGCCGTCGCCCGGCGGCTGGGACGGCACTGGATCGGGATCGAGCGCGAGAAGCGCTATGTTCGGGTCGCTCGCGAACGGATTGATTCGACGCTCGAGCTCGACGAGAGCGCGATGAAGACCATGGCCTCGAAGCGCTCCGCGCCTCGGGTCCCGTTCGGGACGCTGGTCGAAATCGGGATGATCCAACCTGGGACAGCGCTCAGCGATACGAAAAAACGGTGGCAGGCCCGTGTAAGGGCCGACGGCTCGATCGAGCATGAAGGCCAGGCGGGCTCGATCCATCGGATCGGCGCCCTCGCCCAAGGCGCGCCGGCCTGCAACGGCTGGGCCTTCTGGCATTATGAGGAGGAAGGGGGCCTCGCTCCGCTCGATACCCTTCGCCAACGCTACCTGCTGAGTCTCGACTGACCCAAATCAGGCAAAAAAGGTTGCACTCCGCCACTCGACAGGAGCGTGAAACAAAGGCACATTGCGGGCGGCGACCGTCCCTTCACGCTCAACGCCCGCACGCCTTTGACCACGGGAGACGCGCGGGAGCCCCTTTGAGCGTTGATGGGTCCGGACCGATACCATGCCCCACATGGTGGCCCGGGCCTCGGAGAATTCAGTTACCCTACTGACCTTCGATAAGCGGCGGTCGCCACCCTTAGTCCTCGAAACCGGGGATTCCTGTCGCGGAATTTATGCGCTAGCCGCATCGGGATGACACTTCGCCACTATCTGCGGCCGACCGCCTTCGTCGACGCGCCGTTCGGCCATGACGGCAAAGTGGCCCGGCTCGCCGGCGGGATGCTTTGGTTCGCCGCTGTCGAGCGGCTGACGATGGAGGGGAATCGCCGAATCTCGTCGGAGCTCGTACCCGTCGAGCGCGCGGAGGAACTGCTCGCGCTCGGAGGCGAGGCCGAGCGCGCCTGGCGCAACCTGACCTCGCCGCGCGCCCCGCTCCGGCTGCGCGAGCGGGTGGTGAGGCTCGACCAGCCGCAGGTGGCCGGAATCCTCAACGTCACCCCCGACAGCTTTTCGGACGGCGGCCGGTTCGACGGCGGCGATGCGGCGGCCGAGGCGGGATTCGCCATGGCCGAGGCGGGTGCCGCGATCGTCGACGTCGGCGGCGAATCGACCCGGCCGGGCGCCAAGGCCGTGTGGGAAGGCGACGAGATCGAGAGGGTGCTTCCGGCGGTCACCCGCCTCGCCGCCGGCGGCACCGCGGTGTCGATCGACACCCGGAAGTCGGCGGTGATGGGGGCAGCGCTCGGCGCCGGAGCCGCCATGGTCAACGACGTCTCGGCCTTGACCTATGACGAGCATTCGACCGGCCTGGTCGCCCGCTCGGGCTGCCCGGTGGTGCTCGTCCATCACCAGGGACCGCCCGAGACGATGCAACAGTCGCCGACCTACGACAAGCCGGTGCTGTTGGCCGTCTACGACTGGCTCGAGGCGCGGATCGCCGAGGCCGAAGCGGGCGGGATCGAGCGCGCGCGGATCGTCGTCGATCCGGGAATCGGCTTCGGCAAGAACGTCCAGCACAATCTCGACCTGCTCAACGGCCTCGCCTTGCTCCACGGCCTCGGCTGCCCGGTCATGGTCGGGGCGAGCCGCAAGCGGATGATCGGAGCGCTGTCCGGAGAGGCGCCGGCCGATGCTCGGCTGCCGGGCTCGCTCGCCCTTGCCCTGAAAGCGGCCGACCAGGGCGCCCAGCTGATCCGGGTCCACGACGTCCCGGAGACGGTTCAGGCGCTCAGGATCTGGCGGGGATTGAGGGATGCGGCACTGGTGCCGGGCTGAGCGTCCTTCGATACGCCGGTTCGACAAGCACACCGGCCACTCAGGATGATCGGTAGAGAATAATCGCCACCGCTCATCCTGAGCAGGGACTGAGCCTGGCGAAGGCCCGTATCGAAGGACGGTTTTACTCCGGCTCCACCTCAACCGCGAGGGGTCCCTTCCGCCCGGCCGCGATTCGGGCTCTGAGCGGCTGGTCGGGGCTCAAATCGGCGAGGCCGCCGCGGCGGACCGTCTCCATGTGGACGAAGATATCCTGGCCGTCCTCGTCCTCGCGGACGAGAAAGCCGTAGCCCTTGAGGCGATTGAACCATTTGACCCGCACCGGCTCGAAGTCGCCGGCCTGGTCGAGCAGGGCCGAGGGATCGATCCGTTCGCCCGACCCGGTGCCGGACGGGCGCTGAGGCTCGGGCGTCACCGCCTGGCTGAGGTCGATCGAAAGCACCTTGCGCGCCTGAAGGCCGCGCTCCTGCTCGGCGACCAGGCATTCGACGACGGCGCCTTCGGGAAGGCTCCGCCGGTCATGTTCCTTGAGGACGCTGAAATGGACGAGGATGTCGCCTTTCGCCTCTTCGCTGACCAGGAAGCCGAAACCGCGGGTGGCGTCGAACCATTTCATCGTGCCGGTGACCCTCAGCAGCCCCTCCTCCTCGGGGCGAGGAGACTCGTCCGCGCCCTCCCCCTCGGGCACGTCGTTCCCAGCACTCATACTCCGGCGCGAAGTCATTAACGGCCGATCCACTATAAACTACGGGGGTGCGTATCACGGCTTCTGCGGATTTGGGAACCGTTTACGATTGTTTTTATGGGACATCCGGCTCCGGCAGGTCTTCCGGGCTTGCCGCCAGCACCTGCCTGATCAGCTCGAGGCGGTGGCCGGCGCGGAGCATAGCCGCGGCCGCCTTCTCCCGGGCGGCTCGGTCGGGGACGGTCGGCCCATAGGGGCCGAGCCGCCGCCGCCGGGCGAATCGATGCGCCGCCGCAAGCGCTTCCTCTCCGGAGATGTCCTCGGCCTCTGCGGAATCCGCCTCGGCGATGCCCGCGCCGCGAAGGGCTTGCCGGACCCGCCGCTCGCCATAGCCGCGGCGCAAAAGGGAAGCGCTTCGCGCCGAGGCGAAGCCGCGGTCGTCGACATAGCCGAGCTCGGCGAAGCGCTCGACCAGCCGCTCGACGGGAGGCTCGCCGGCTCCGCTCCAGCCGCGCTCCTTGAGCTTCCGCCGCAAGGAGAGAGCAAGCCTGGCGCGGGTGGTCGCATAGCGTCCGGCATAGAAGAGGCCGAGCCGCTCGAGCGCCTCCGAATCGAGGGGCGGCGGGGGCCTTTTGTCGGGTCGGGATCTCACGCGCCATGATTGTGCCACAGTCGGTCCCGATTATAAACGCGTACCTCTCCCGGTCCGGGAGGCGGTTCGAAACATGGCAATCACCGGAGAGGATCCGCTACACCCGTGCCCGAGACTTTGGTCCCGACGCCGACTGCGGATAGTTTGCCGCGCCGATTCGCCGACTTCGAGAGGCTCGGGGACGCGCTCGATTACGCGGCCCAGGGGGAGCGCGGGCTCAACTTCCACGATCCTCGCGGGGCTTTGGTCCGCGCTTATCCCTATCGCGAATTGCGCGAGGACGCCCTCGCCGCCGCTTACCGGCTGATCGCGGCGGGCGTGAAGCCCGAAGACCGGATCGCGATCGTCGCGGAGACCAGCCCGGAATTCGCCGCCCTCTTCTTCGGCACCGTCTATGCCGGCGCCTGGCCGGTGCCTCTGCCTCTTCCGACCTCGTTCGGCGGCCGCGATTCCTATATCGACCAGCTCAAGATCCAGCTCGACAGCGCGGATCCGACCCATCTCTTCTACCCCGCCGAGCTGGGCGCCATGGCCGCCGCCGCCGCCGAGGCGGCGGGAGTCGCCGGCGAATCCTGGGAGCGCTTCGCCGCTCGCGAGGGCCCGGCGGTCGAGCTTCCGACGGCTCAGCCGGACGATATCGCCTATCTCCAATATTCGAGCGGCTCGACCCGCTTCCCGCACGGAGTCGCGGTCACCCATCGCGGCCTGCTCAACAACCTCGCCGCGCACAGCCACGGCATGGAGGTGATCGAGACCGACCGCTGCATCTCCTGGCTTCCCTGGTATCACGACATGGGCCTGGTCGGCTGCCTGCTCTCGCCGATGGCCAACCAGATTTCGACTGATTACCTCAAGACCGAGGATTTCGCCCGCCGCCCGCTCGCCTGGCTCGACCTCATCACCCGCAACGAGGGCACGACCGGAAGCTATTCGCCGACCTTCGGCTACGACATCTGTGCCCGCCGGGTCTCCAGCCTGACCAACGTCGCCGAGCGCTTCGACCTGTCGCGCTGGCGGATCGCCGGCAACGGCGCCGACATGATCCGCCCGGACGTAATGCAGGCCTTCGTCGACGCCTTCGCGCCCGCCGGGTTCAGCGCCAAGAGCTTCTGCCCGAGCTACGGCCTCGCGGAGGCGACGCTGGCGGTGACGATCATGCCGCCGGGGGAGGGGATCGTCGTCGAGCTGGTCGAGGAAACCACCCTGTCCGGCGACGGCAAGATGCATCGCGACCGGCCGCAGCGCTACCGCGCGATCGTCAACTGCGGCAAGCCCGCGCGGGACATGGAGATCGAGATCCGCGACGAGGATGGAGCGAAGCTGGGCAATCGCGAGATCGGCAAGGTTCATTGCCGGGGCCCGTCGGTGATGGTCGGCTATTTTCGCGACGAGGACGCCACCGCCGCCTGCCTCGACGGCGAAGGTTGGCTCGACACCGGCGACATGGGCTATCTCAGCGACGGCTATCTCTACATCGTCGGGCGCGCCAAGGACATGATCATCATCAACGGCAAGAACCACTGGCCCCAGGACATCGAATGGGCGGTGGAGCAATTGCCGGGCTTCAAGGCGGGCGACATCGCCGCTTTCTCGATCACCACGCCGGGGGGGGAGGAGACCCCCGCCGTGCTCGTCCAGTGCCGTACGTCCGACGCCGGCGAGCGGGCCCGGCTTCGCGAGATCATCCGCGAGCGGGTGCGGGCGATCACCGGGATGAATTGCGTCATCGAGCTTGTGCCGCCGCGGACCTTGCCGAGGACCTCGTCGGGCAAGCTGAGCCGGGCCAAGGCGCGCAGCCTCTATCTCACCGGCGAGATCCAGCCCTACGACATCGCGGCGTAGCGTCCGCTTTCGTCATCCCGGGCTTGACCCGGGATCCGTGAACACCGCCGCCGGCAATTTCGACCGGCCGCGTTCATGGATTCCCGGCTTTCCCCCGAATGACGGTGAGGCGTGAGCCTCCGAGTCCGCATTCCAACCGTACCGTAAAAATTGAAGGATTAATCCAGCCTCTTTTATGTTCTCTATCTGTTCCCAATCGAATCGCCGATTTCAAGGAACAGAGCACCATGGCTACCCAGTCCAGCGACTACACCTTCGTGTCCGCCCAGGCCGCGTCTATCCCCGCCACCGTCGGCATCGTCCAGCTCCAGGACCGCGACCACAGCTTCTGGCAGCGGGTCGCGGCCCAGCCGTCTCATGCGGGCAAGTTCCGATCCCAGGACCGCTTCCTGCCCAACGGCAGCACCGATTCCACCAACGGCGGCTGGTGGGAGCTGATGAGCGATCAGATCATCACGCCGGCCATGTTCGGCTGCTCGTCGGCGACCGCGGACAATTCCGCCGGCCTGACCGCCTTCTACGCCTATCTCGAGACCTTCGAGTGCGTGGCCAATCACGAGGGCATGTTCCCGGTGCAGAACTCCGTCACCATGGGAACGGCGACGACCAACCTCGACAATTTCGAGAATAATTGCTCGACCATCCATGGCCGGATCCGCCTCGTCGTCGGAGCGACCATCGCCGGCCCGGTGCTGTGGAACCGGATGAAGCGAGGCACCAAGATCGAGGGGATCGAGGTCGTCCCCGATGCCGCCACCGGCGGCGCCTCGCTCGAATACGCGGCCAAGAAGTTCGACATCGGCCTGCTCGTCGACGGCACCGCTCAGATGCAGAATATCGATTTCGTGACTGTCGCCTACGCCAAGCATTGCGGGGTCCTGATCAACGGCATCAGCCCCGCCAACACGTTCGGCAACCGCTTCGGCACGGGCTATCTCTACGGCTGCGGTTCCGGGCTCCAGAACGACGGCTCGCCGGCGGCGACCGACGCCAACTTCCTGACCTCGGCTTATTCCGCCTACACTCGGGAGGGGGCCTCGGTCGGCAACGACTTCGACATGTACCAATATACGCGGATCAGCGTGTCGGCCCTGCCGCCGCAGTCGGTGACCGATCGCGGGCTGGTGGTCTTCGTCCGGATCGGCAATGACGAATATCCGGTCGCCGACTACGACCGGACGCCCGGCGCTCTCAAGGTGCTCGTCTGGGGCTGGGTGCCGACCTCGGTCGCGACGTCCGGGACGGTCCGCTACATCTTCGGCGGAGGACTCCACATCGTCGGCGGCGACGGCGGAGTTCAGATCGGATCGATGGCGATCACCGCCTGCGCCATCGGCAACCACAACGGCGCCCTCTATCCCGGAAACCTCGATCTGACCCTCCAGCACAATTATATCGGCCAGGTCATCGGAAGCAGCCCCGCCGGCGCGAGCGTCGGCGGCACCACCCGCGGCTATTTCGAGGGGAATACGGCCGATCTCTGGTATCTCGTCAGCGACAGCCGGGACTATTCCCACCGGATTCTCGGCGACCAGGCGCTCAGCCTGCTTCGAGTCAAATTCCATTCCTCGAAGCGGACTCCCGACAGCGCCAAATACAGGAACAAGCCCAAGGGCCTGTTCCTGAGCTATCGCAATCGTTTCCACGGCTTCGTCCAGGAACCGGATTTCCAGGGCCAGTTCAACCAGCACCTGTGCACCTTCCAGGTCGAGCCGCGGGTGACGGCGCTTCGCGCCAGCGCCTACGGAACCGAATGGATCGGTGCGAACCAGATCCACATCACGCTCGAGAACTGGGACCAGTATACCGACGGCGGCACCACTCCGGGCGATTTCACGCGACTGTTCGGCTACCGCTCGCAATATTATCTGTGCACCGGTGAAGGCGCCAACAACGCACCGGGCGCCATCTACATCCGGCGCAACAACAACACGATCAATGGCGCCGCCAGCGACCTGTGGATCTCCGATCTCACCGGACCCGGCTTCCTGCTGATCGAGCGCGATCCGAACAATCCGAGCAACGTGCTCGTCAACGTCGTCGCCGGCAGAAGCGGTTCGCTGCCCGACAACAGCGTGACCAACGCCAAGCTCGCCGACATGGCCGGCAACACGGTCAAGGGCCGGCTCTCGACGACCGGCGATCCGTCCGATCTCACCGGCACCCAGCTCACCACCTTGCTCGACACGTTCAGTGCGTCGCTCAAGGGCCTGGCTCCGGCGAGCGGCGGCGGCACCGCCAATTTCCTTCGCGCGGACGGCAGCTGGGCGGCCCCCGCCGGAGTCGGGGCCAATCCGACGTTCACCACCGTCACCGCGGACCAGTTCATCGTTCCGAGCCAGGGCAGCATCTCGGGCTATGGCGGCGAGCTCTACGTGCGCGGCGGATGGGTGCGGCTAACCAATGCCGCGGCGACGTCGACCCATGCCCTGTTCACCGGCACCACCATGCAGCTTCCCGGGCTCGCGACGACGGCGTCGGGCGCCAACGCCTATATCGATGCCGGGACCAGCAACTCGCTGTACCGGTCGACCTCGTCGCTTCGCTACAAGACCGACGTCCGGGATCTCGACTCGAAGTATTTCGACAAGCTCCTCGAGCTTCGACCGGTCCGCTATCGCTCGTCCGCCGCGGCGGACGATCCTTCGCTCAGCCATTTCGGACTGATCGCCGAGGAGGTCGCCGAGATCGAGCCTCGCCTGGTCAACTTCACTTATGCCGACGAGGCTTATGAGGAGGTGGCTGTCGAGGCCGAGGCCGGCGAGGGCGAGCCGCGCAAGGAGCGGAAGCTGAAGGACGGCGCCGAGCGCAAGGTGCCGGACGGAGTCCAGTACGACAGGCTGGCCGTGCTCCTGCTCGGCCTCGTCAAGCGGCAGCAGTCGGACATCGACTCGCTCAAGGCGCAGATCGCCGGCCTGGCTTCCGCTTCCGCCCCCGCCCGCCCGAGGCGGTCCTAGCGGCGGAGGGCGCGGCGCCGACGGGCAGCTTTCCCCGCCCGCCTGGCGCCGCGCCTCGCGGCCGCCCGCCGGCACAGCGCCGGCGGGCGGCCCTTGCACCCCAGCCCCCTTCTGGCTAAGGACCCAGCGCTTCCGGGGCCTAGGAGTGTAGCTCAGTCCGGTTAGAGCATCGGTCTCCAAAACCGAGGGTCGTGGGTTCGAATCCCTCCACTCCTGCCACGCCGAAGCGAGGCGACCGGCGCAAGCCGGACGCCGCTGACCGAAGGTCACGCGAAGCCGCCGGCGGGCCTGCGCGAAGCGGCGGGACCGTCGTCGCGGCATTTACTCCCGTGACGGCCTTGCCATGGGGCTTGCCCCTCGCTATCTCGCGAGCCTCGCATGCATCGGCAAAGCTCGGCTGACCGGCCCCCCGGTCGAGGGCGGCTGCCCGGACGGCGCTGGACGAGCAGAAGGACGAACCACAGGTGGCAAGAGTCAATCCCGGCGAATTCCTCCGCCAGGTCCGGGTCGAGACCGGCAAGGTCTCCTGGCCGACCCGCAAGGAGACCGTGACGACGGCGGTCATGGTACTGATCATGACCAGCCTGCTCGGGATCTTCTTCTTCGCGGTCGACAGCGGCTTCGCCGCCCTCGTCAGCGGCCTCCTCAAGCTGCTCAGCTAGCGCCCGCCTCCGCCCGCCAGACCAAGGTAAGAAAATTCTATGTCCCGCTGGTACATCATCCACGCTTATTCGGGCTTCGAGAACAAGGTCCGCGACGCCATCCAGTCCGAGGCCAACCGGCTCGGCCTCGCCAGCCTGGTCGAGCAGGTCGAGGTCCCGACCGAGAAGGTCACCGAGGTCCGCCGGGGCAAGAAGGTCACCTCCGACCGCAAGTTCTTCCCCGGCTACGTCCTCGCCAAGCTGGCGATGAACGACGACGTCTACCACCTCGTCAAGAACACGCCCAAGGTCACCGGCTTCCTCGGCTCCTCGGGCAAGCCGCAGCCGATCACCGACGCCGAGGCCGCCCGGATCCTCAACACCAAGGACGAGGCCGCCGCCGCCGCGCCCAAGACCAAGATCAACGTCGACTATGAGATCGGCGACCAGGTCAAGGTCCTCGACGGGCCGTTCGCGAGCTTCAACGGGGTCGTCGAGGAGCTCGATTTCGACCGCGGCCGGGTCAAGGTGGGAGTCTCCATCTTCGGGCGGGCTACGCCGGTGGAGCTCGAGTTCGAGCAGGTCGAACGGGTGAAATAGGCTTCCGGCGATCCTTTCGCCTGGGGTTACGGCTTCACGTTTCGGGAATTCTCGCGATGCAGCTTCTGCACGACCTCATGGGGAGCGGGGAAGCCGGCAAGCGACTCTGCCTGCTGCCCATCTCGCGGGTCCTGGCGGAGGAACCGGCCTGGCTTTCCGAGGGCGTCGCGATTTTTCCGCCGGAAAGCCTCGCTCCACAGGCCCTGCGAGTGGTGAGTTGGCCGTCGAGGGAGATGCAGGAGATGCTGCGCCGGGGCGGCGGCGACCTGCACTGGGGAAAGAGCGCCGCGACTGGGATCGATCTGCCCGAGTTTTTCGGCAGTGCGCTCCTCGGTTTTCATGTCCGGATGGATTGGAAGGCGTTCCTCCGGCCCTCCAGCCACGAAGCGCATCTGGACATGCTGGCCGCGGCCATGGCGGAGGTGGAATCCGTTCTCGACGTGGTCCGTTTCGAAATGTGCAATCCCTGGCTTCCCCAGACGCTTCCGGGACGTGCGGGCTTGCTGAACGACAGCGGCTTCTGCGCGGGCCTGTTCTACTCGGCGGAAGATCATGAGAGCTACATAATAGCGGGGCAGGTGGCGACTCACCAGCTGATCTGCGGGATCGGCCTCGATCTGTCGGGAGTGACCGTAGAGCCGGTCGGCTCGGGTGAAGTCGGTTCGATCGTCCGGCATGGATTGCGCTTATATTCGGAGGCCATGGAGGCCGCCACGGAAACCAGCCGCTTCGTCCAGATGCTGTCGCTCATAGAGTTTCTGGCCGATCCGGGCGAATTTACCAAAATGGCGACGGCGAAGCGGCTGATCGCCCGCCATGCGGCTCGGGACCGCGCCGAGTACGACGCCATTCTCGAAGATTTCCGCTATCTGACCAGCGAAGGAAAGACGGCCGACGGTGCCAATCGCGGGCTTCGGCATAATATCGTCCACTGCGGGCAGCGCCTGGAGGATCTGGCGACGCCGGAGGAGCGCAAGGCGATATTCAGGCGCCTGGCCGGTTATGCCGGGGCCGCCCTCGAGGATATGCGCCGGCACGAGCATGAGGAATGGGAAGCCGTCGAGAGGCTGAGAGATGCCGCAGGCACACGGCTCGGCCTGACGGCTTAAGCCGGGCGCCGTTTCTTCCGGCGCGCGCATAAACAGGGACAGTATATGTATTTCGCCCGGGAAGCCGCCGCGCGGTGGATTTCCGCCCGTCCTGCGCGGCCCCCCGCGGCCGCGTTTCACGCGCCCGGGCCGTTAGCACCGATCTTGGCGGACGCCTCGTTGTTCGTCTTCCAGTGGCGGTGGCCGGGCCCATGGCGATCTGGTCGGGCCTGCACGTTCTGACCCGGTTGGAGGCGGACCACCGAGCCGTGCCGGGCATCGCACGTCGATAACCTGCGAGTAACAGGTGCGAGCGCTTTTGGCTGGTGGGAGGGCGCACGGCTTGGACAGGTCGCAACAGTATACTTTTCCCGGGATAATGGCGCGCCATTGGGAACCGTAAGTCTATAGTGTCAGTGTTTTCCCTCGGCCGGAAGGCCTCTATTCCTGCGCCTCAGGCATCAAAGTGACCTCCACGGCGACAGTTTCATCCGGGGTGGATCCGGCGATCAATATGTCGATCGTCGACGCGATGCGCACGGGGGCCTCGAAGACGATGTCGCGCGGCAAGATCGGCACCATCGTCTCCAGGCAGATCGATTTGGCTCTCCCGGCACGCGCCGGCACGACAAACTCTCCGTCGAACCTGTGCTTCTCCTCCAGGCGAGAGTCGAAATGAAATTCCTCATCGTCACTGGCGCCGCAGAAGGTAACCGTCCGTTCGATGATCGAGAAAGACCGGACGGCAATAGCGTGAACTGCCCCCCGGCTCTGATCCTGGCAGGCATTTGGCGACTCCAGGCGGCGGTAGTGAGAGCCGGTGGCGGAGGCGTGACACAGTGTCAGGCAATCGATGCTTCGACGCTGGATCAGGGAGGACACGCCATTGCGCCCCGACCGGGCATCCGCAGCCCACGAATCGAAAACGTCCGCGTCGACTCTGCTCACGTGGCTTCTTCCTGCTTGGCGGTTGTAAGGAAGTCGAACTCGGACCTCCTGAAGTACGATCTGACCGGGCGCTCGAAATTGCGCCCTTTATATCGAGGACGGACTACTCCCGATATGAACGTCTCGAATTCCGCGGGCAACTTAAAGCGGCTACTAATTCCAATGATGTCGCCTTCAAAAGAAAACGAAAGTAGCGGCCCATCGATTCTGACGAAACGAATATCGCTTGGGAAGCACTCGAACATCTCAGCCAACGACGCTACCGAGTAGCTTGAGTTACTCGTAACGCGTTTGGACCGGATCCCCTGCTCGCTAATGCCTACGATGACAATATCATCATAATAATTATCGTCTTGGTGGCACAGTGCATCGAACGAAATATCTCCAAGCGTCAATTTAGAGAGTATCATAGCCTGGACGGTGTCGACGCAGATGAGAAACTCCTCTACGGAGACTGCGCAATCTGTAATCATGACCGCCTCTTCTCCCTCGATGAGGGTGGCAACCACCTCGTTAAGCTCGTCCAGTATCTGGAAAGAGGGGCGGTCGCCAAGGCGCTCGGCTTTACGAAGGTGAAGAGGAAGCTTGGCGGCATCCTGTTGTATCAGTGTTTTCCGATAGCCACTTTCGCTTAGCCTATTGTCGATGAAGCGCTCCATCGTCTGGTAGAACTCTTCGGGATCATCAGGCTGGTAAATCGCGCCATCGAGCATGATTTGGTTCCTGCTGGCGGCAGTATCCAATTGGCGTTGAATATCATCAAACTCGGCAACTACACCCACTAGCAGATCTTTGAGGTAGGGGAGGTTTGCGGCAGACCTGTGGAGAAGTGAATGCTCACGTATCTCCGCTAGACGCTTGCGATAATCGGAAATGTTACCAACGATCTTCCATGCGATGGTCTCCGCGCCCGCGGCTCCACCTCCCGCGCGCAGAAGCAATTGATGCAGCGCGGTCGACCTCGCGTTCCAGACCACCCCGGACCGGAACAGGTCGACGGCCGAGTCGCTTGTGTCCACGTCCCCCAGGCTGAATGTCGCACGCATGGCCTGATCCAGCCGCTGCATCGCGCGGGTGTTTGACACCAAGATATGGCGAACTCCGGTTTCACGA
This sequence comes from Allosphingosinicella sp., assembly GCA_036389015.1. Lineage (GTDB taxonomy): Bacteria > Pseudomonadota > Alphaproteobacteria > Sphingomonadales > Sphingomonadaceae > Allosphingosinicella. Next base: position 18,459 of record DASVQS010000008.1, read on the forward strand.
ATATGCCGGTTGCACGAATGCAGGATGCTATAGTTTATCGCGTCGGCCCGGTTGTTCTCCCAAAGGTCAACTCGACTCCCCCGTGAGATGTATCGTACAGCGCTTTCGAATACTCCGGCATGTATCTTGGGAAACGTCTGCTTCTCAGTTAGCTGGTCTTGCACTGCCTTGAGAATATACTGATCTCTCCGCTCCAAGTCCAAGAGTCGAAAACTCTCTAGTTCGGAATGATACGGATTTCTTATGTGGCTGACACGCAGCAGATCAAATACGTCGTGAAGCTTGTTCCCGAAAAGTCGGGATGACCGCCGACGGACCGTCTCAATCTTATCCAAAAGATATTTTTGTAGTTCAAACAACGTGCCCGGAAACAGATTAAAATTCATGTCTCCCAAATTGATTACTACACTGCTCCAAAACTGCTGAAAAGCATTTTCAATATGCAGATCGAGAGCACCTTTGATGACATCGAAGTCCAACGCATATTGGGTCGTATAGCCGTGACGGGCGTCAAGGCTCATTGTGGAAGCGATCTCGTAGAACTCGTTGTGAAAGCGACCCAATTCCACGTCTACTCGATGGAATTCGCGGCTGGCTTCGAGCGCGCCAGCCTTGATGGCACGCAGGTCAATCCCGATACGTGGAACGGCGACGAGATCAGTCATGCGGCGCGGCTCGCGGATTGGCGATCCAGTCTCTCAACGTCCGGTAAGCCTCCGTGTTGGCATTGTTGACCGTGGCGGGCCAGCCGTGCTCTCCTTCACAATCCAACCGGCAGTCGAATTCCACCTCCTCGGCAAGCGGAAGAAGTTCGTCAAGAGTGTAGTGCACATAGGTGGAATGGATGCCGCAAAGTCGCATGTTGCGCAACGACACGTTCATGACCGCATTGACGTCTTTGCTAGCGAGCCACGAGATATGCGGGTTCCAGCGCGCCACGCGCGCCGCGACCTTGGCTACCCCGGGCGGCGATTGGGGCGTCGCCATAAAGCAGACGTCGGTTATCTTTGAGCCTTGGCCCGTTTCAACTCCGTATTCGGCCGCAAGCAGAGCAACGGCGCCTCCCAGACTATGCCCGGCCAGTGCCACCTCATCATATCCATATTCGGCAGTAAGGCCCTTGATTACGGTATCCAATGATCGAGCTACTTCTGGGATCGTGGAAATTCGGCGGCCGCGTCGGAACAGCGCTAGCAAATTGGCCAACGGTCGCTTGGAGGTTGCAAATTCCCAGAAACACACATCAACATTTGCTAACTTAGGATCATATCGCAGAAGTTGAGCCAAGTCGGCCCAATAGCTTTTGCCTTTGTTCCCGCCGAGGCCATGGATGATTAAGCAAAGACGCCGGTTGCCGTCGGAACGATACAGGTCATATTCCTTCCGCCGGTAATGCTTCTTGGCCATGTCGCCCCCTTGCGAGCAAGATAAATGGTGATAGTAGACATTTACAGCCCCTTTTGCGACGGCGCGACGCTGCCCGGTGAGCTAAAAAATCACATGCCCTCGGTGCTAGCGGCGCTGGGCTCCATTGCGCCTTCGCGTGAACCCAATTCCTGGTTCATCCCGTCTCACGAGAAACCTGCCAAGGTCGCTGACCGTTAAGAGCGACGGGAAGAACCGATGGCCTGCAACGCGAGGCGTACCGGCACCAAGACCTGGACGTGCCGCTGCTGCGACGCCCGGGCGGATTACGATATTGGGCCTGCGGGGCGGTGAAGCGCGAGTGGGTGGTGTGGCGCGAGCCCTGCGCAAGCTGCGACGACGCGCCGAGAACCAGGCCCTGTCCGAACCGGTGAAACGGTCACCAACGGCCGTCACTCCGAAGTGACATTCGCGAGAGGCTGCGATTATTTTGTCTCAAATATATTCGTGAAATAATATTTTCACCGGCCCAGCGCCAGTCACCGGCAACTGCTCCACCGGCCCGGTTTGAATTATGGTTAAATGAACTCGATTCGCAGTACGCCCTTCGGCCAATTGCGCCGGATTCACGCTCAGGGCGCGGCTTGGCCAAGAGCGCGGGGAAGCGCGCCGTGTCCTTCGACAGGCTCAGGATGATCGGGCGCGGACAGCCGGCGGATCGACCAGCCGCCCGCCCGGCGCCCGCGCATCAAGTTCGGTCGCTGCTGACGAGCCCCTATGCCGCGGCTTCGCCGCTCACCCGTGGCGGCGGCGCTCGTAAGTCTGCAGGCACCGGTCGGTGACGGTCGCGGTGCAGGCTGGATAGCTCTCCGGCGCCACAGTCTCGCCGGTGACGGCGTCGAGCTCGGGCCCGCCCATGGCTTCGCCGGCGGCCGTGCCGTTCCAGCCCGCCGGGGCGGCGGCGGCGGCGGAGATGACGGCGATTCCGCGGGCGTCGCGTTCGGGGTTGGCGTTGCTCGGCGCGATGAGAGCTCCGGTGGGGGCGGCGGTGCCGAGCGCGGCGAGCTCGGTGGGGCGCAGCGTCGGGTCGACATAGGCGCCGCCGGACGTGCCTTCCGTCTCGAAGACGGTGGTGAAGGCGCCGTCGCCTTCATAGGCGGCGGGCTCGGCGGTGACGTCGATCTGGGCGAGCGCCGGGGCGCCGCCGAGCAGCGCGATTGCGAAAATGAGGCTTTTCATCCCTTTTTCCTTCCTGTGTTCGAGACCCGGTCCGCGGCGGCGTTTTCGCCGGCCGAGCGCCGCGGCGAGGCCGCGGCCGGCGGGATCCCGGGTGTAACGAGCGAGGGGGCGGTTTTTTCCCGGCGGGCGGGCGGCCCGTAGTTTTACGAAGCGGATATTCCGCTCCGCACAACCTCTCCACCGCGCTTCGCGGGGTCCTCGTCCCCGGGAAATAACGGGGAGGGATTGGAGCGGCGATCTCAGCCTTTTCGCCGCCGCTTCTCGAGGTCCTCGATCCGCCATCCGCCGAACAGCGCCAGCTTCGGATTGTGCCTGACCTTCGCCGGATCGGCCCTGCTCCAGCCGGTCACCTGGTGGAGCGGCGGAAGCCGGGGCGGCGCGGCTTCGTGGGCGTGGCGCCAGCCGCCGGTCCGCTCGAAGCATTGGGCGCGCTCGATCGCGTCGATGTTGCGGCCGATGGCGGCGAAGGCGGCGGCGGGGTTGGGCTCGATCCGGGGGCGGCGCCCGGGCGGCCGGTCGCCGTCGAGGCGGACGGTGTTGCGGTGGAGGCAGAGCGCCTGGAAGGCCTGGTCCCAGCTCATCGGCGGAAGCGGGTTGTCGACCAGGACTCCGGCGAGCCAGTCGGGATCGCCGCGAAGCGCCTGGAGCATCCGCTCCATCTCGGCATGCTCGAGCCGGTCGTAGCCGATGGTGAGGGAGATCTTCGTGTCGCTCTTGAACGCCGGCCGCTTCTTCATCTTCTGGTAGAAGGCGCTGTGGGTGAAGCCGGTGGCGGCGGCGCTGAGGCGGATGTTGGCGCTCGCGGCGACGGAGCGAAGGAAATGGCGCTCGCCCGCCTCGGTCATCCGCCCGGGCGGGGCCCGGCGGAGCTGGAGCCGGCCGCCCCGGGTGCGGCCGACGATTATCTCGCCGCCTTTGGTCCTGAAAGCCGAGACGCCCTCCGCCGGCCGCTCGCCGCCGCCGAGCTTGAGCGCGGCATGGCAGGCGAGGATCGCGCAGTCCCAGCGGGTGGCGAAAGCGGCGCATTTCCTTCGGCGCTTGGAGTAGGTCGAGCGATGGACGCCGAGCGAGGCGGCGGCGAGGCGGGGGTTGCCGGTGCGGCGGAGCGCCTCGAGAAAGGCCTCGTTCTGGGCGCGCTGGCGCGGTGTGAAGGGACGCATCGAAGCGAATCCTGCAACGAAGTTCTATTTATGTTCTCATAAAAAGTCCTCCATTGGAAGGGTCGATTTCGCGCCCTTCGCGTCCTTCGCGTGGGCCGAAAAGGAAGGCTTGTCTCACGCGCAGAGGCGCGAAGAACGCGAAGAGGGAGGGAGGTGCCGCCTTGCGGATTTGCGCTTCGCCCGGCTTTGCGCTAAGGGCGCGGCCTTCCAACGCATCAGCAGTGGAAAGTTGCGGGAGAGACGCTTCGGCGCCTCGTCTGGACCGCTAAGCTTGAAACAGGCCGGATCGCTCGTCGAGCCGGCCCGACTATAGAGTGAGAGACAATGGCTAAGAAGATAACGGGCTATATCAAGCTCCAGGTGCCCGCGGGCGCCGCCAATCCGTCGCCGCCGATCGGGCCTGCCCTGGGGCAGCGCGGCGTCAACATCATGGAGTTCTGCAAGGCTTTCAACGCGGCGACGACCGAGCTGGAGAAGGGCATGCCCATCCCCACCGTCATCACCGTCTTCGCCGACAGGAGCTTCGCCTTCGAGACCAAGACCCCGCCGGCGACCTTCCTCCTCAAGAAGGCGGCGAAGATCAATTCGGGGGCCAAGGAGCCCGGCAAGCAGACCGCCGGCCGGGTCACCCGCCAGCAGCTTCGCGACATCGCCGAGGTGAAGATGAAGGATCTGAACGCCAACGACATCGACGCCGCGGCCCGGATCATCGAAGGCAGCGCCCGGGCGATGGGCCTCGAAGTGACGGGGAGCTAGAGAGATGGCGAAGCTGACCAAGAAGCAGAAGGCCCTCAACGAGGCCGTCGACCGCAGCCGGATCTACGGAGTCGACGAGGCGATCGAGGCCCTCAAGGCCAACGCCAAGGCGAAGTTCGACGAGACGATCGAAGTCGCCCTCAACCTCGGAGTCGATCCGAGGCACGCCGACCAGATGGTCCGCGGAGTCGTCACCCTGCCCGCCGGCACCGGCAAGGACGTCCGCGTGGCGGTGTTCGCGCGCGGCGCCAAGGCCGAGGAAGCGACCGCGGCGGGCGCCGACGTGGTCGGGGCCGAGGATCTGATGGAGACGATCCAGGGCGGGACGATCGACTTCGACCGGGTCATCGCCACGCCCGACATGATGGGAATCGTCGGCCGGCTCGGCAAGGTGCTCGGGCCCAAGGGGCTGATGCCGAACCCGAAGCTCGGAACCGTCACCCCCAACGTCACCGAGGCGGTCAAGGCGGCCAAGGGCGGCCAGGTCGAGTTCCGGGTCGAGAAGGCCGGGATCATCCACTCGGGGATCGGCAAGGCGAGCTTCCCCGCCGAGGATTTGAAGCGCAACTTCCAGGCCTTCGTCGACGCGATCGTCAAGGCCAAGCCGGCGGGCGCCAAGGGCAAGTACGTCAAGAAGGTCGCGCTGAGCTCGACCATGGGGCCGGGCCTCAAGGTCGACGTCGCCGAGGTGGCGAGCGCCTGATCGTCTGAAAGTGGTACTTTCAGCCGGGTAGAAAGAGGGCCGGGGCGAAAGCTCCGGCCCTTTTTCCGTCGGCCCCTTCTTATGCGGTGGCGGGGCCGCTACCTTGCGGCCATGTCACACCCTCCCCCCTGGTATGAGGTCGCGCTTCGGGAGCTTGCGGCCAGCGTCGCCGAGCAGGGGAGCGGGGCGCATCCGCGGATCCTCGAATATCTGGCGACCTGCAACGACCTCGAGGAGGGCGAGGCGGAACGCGACTCGACGCCGTGGTGCTCGGCGTTCGTCAACTGGTGCCTGACGCAGGCGGGGATCGAAGGGACGGATTCGGGCTGGGCTCGGACCTGGGCGGAGTGGGGCGAGCCGGTCGACCCGCCGAGGCTCGGAGCGATCGCGGTGTGGGCTCGGGGGCGAATTTCCCCGGACGAGCCGGTGGTCACCGGCCACGTCTCCTTCTTCGCCGAGGACCTCGGCGACAGCCTGCTGGTGCTGGGCGGCAACCAGAGCGATTCCGTCAGCCTCAAGGCCTATCCGAAACGGGGTTACCTCACCGACACGGTCCATTCCGGAGAGCCGGTCCGCGAGCTTTACGAGCTGCTCGGCTACCGCTGGCCTAATTCTGCGCCGTCAGGGCCCCGGTGATCCCGTGCACCAGCTGGCCGCGGTGCTGCATCGCCTGGCGGTCGAGCGGGAGCCGGTAGAGGGCTCGAAGGAAGGCCAGGTCCTGGGCGGTGAGATCGCGCGGCGGGGCCGTGGACTGGAACAGGGTGAGGATCGACCCGGCCGGCGCGGCGTCGGCATTGCGGATCTCGGCGAGGGCGACGAGAGCGGCGTAGGCGGCCAGGGTGTCGAGCCGCCGGCCCATCGCCTCGTCCGTGTCGATGATGACGATCGCGCTGGTCAGCACCCGGTTGGTGAGGGTGCTGAGCACGCTGCTTTCGTAATGCATCAGGGTCGGCATGTCGCCGCCGATGGACGAGCCGGCTCCGGACCCCGCATGGGTGGCCGGCCCGGATTGGGCCGCGTCGCTAGACGTGGTCTCGGCCCCGCCGTGGCGGCCGCGGGTCTCGGCCGTGTAGAGCCAGCGGACCGGGGCCGAGCCGGTCAGCACCGCCGAACGCGCGCGCGGCGAGAGATTGGCGACTCGCCGGGGCTCCCGCTCAACCACCTCCCGGGCGAGGGCGGCGCCGTCGGACGTGAAGCTGACGACGATGTTGCGCCTGCAGCCTTCGGGCGCCACGTCGGCTCCGACCGCCGCGGCGACCCGGCGGATCTTCGCCTCCGCGGCGCGCTTGCCGACATCCTCGAGCCCGAGCACTTCCGGGCAGATCGGAGCGGTCCAGCGGGCGGCCGGAGTCTCTCCCGAAGCCACGCCCGTCGCCCTGACGAAGCCGACCGCAAGGTCGCGCGCCGACTTTTCGTTGAGGCGCGCGCCGACGGTGATCGACTGGCCGGGGGGATCGGCCGGAGGCGCCTGCGCGGCGACCAGGGCCAGGCCCAGGCCCGCCGCCGCGAGCGCTCGCACCGTCGTGGGGTAGCGAAGGGTGGGGAGCTGAACGGGGAGGTCCTTCTTCATGGCCGTCTCCAATCGCCGTTTCGAGGAAATTCTAATCCTGCACCGCCACGGATGGCACGCAGGATAGCATCATTTTGGGCCGTCGGCACCTGCCACCGCTTTGCGACGAATGCCCGGGCCGCGACGACAAGCGACACGGAAGGCGAGATCGCCAGGGGCATTCATTGCGCCGTCAGGCGGATGGTGCGATCTGAGACCATGTCCAACCGGAAGGAAGGCTTTCGAATGCCACTGCACCCGATCGGGCGGACGCTTGCGGCGGCGGCGTTTCTGGCCGCGGCCGGATCGGCGTCGGCACACCGGCCGGCCAACCGATCCTCCACGGCCTCGCCCGCGCCGATCACGCTGGCGCTGGGGAAGCGCGGAAATGTCGGCGGCTTCGCTGTGACTCCGCTTCGAATCGTCGAGGACAGCCGCTGCCCGGCGAGCGTCCAGTGCGTCTGGGCGGGAACGGTGCGGCTGGCGGTCCGGATCGCGGGCGGGGCGCCCGGGGCCCCGATCCTGACCCTGCGACAACCGGCCAGGCTCGACTCCGCTTCGTGGCTGACCTTGTGCGCCGTGAGCCCTTATCCCGCCCGCCCGGGCGGGATCAGGCCGACGGCCTATCGCTTCACCTTCGTCCTCAGCCGCGGCGCCGCCCCCTCGGCACCGGCCTGCCCGAAGCCGGCGCTTGCGTCCGGCGGTTGACACGGGCTTGCCGGGGCCGGAGACGGGCCTACCTCGTGGAGGTGACATGCGAAAATCGTTTCTGACGCTGGCGGCACTCGCGGCGGGGCTGGCGCAAGCCGGCGCGGCTTCGGCGAAGACCGAGCCTGGGGCCTGGGTGAACGGGATCCTCGCCGAATGGGACGCGATCCAGGCAAAGGACGGCTGGGCCGCCATCGGCCCGATCCGGCCGGGAGCGCTGGCCAGCGGCGCCGAGGCGGAGCTGGACTTCCCGCTCGCCGCCGGCACCCTCTATCGGGTGGTCGTCGTGTGCGAGCCGGCCTGCGGCGCCGGCGACGCCGAGCTGCTCGATCCGGCGGGGGCGCGGGTTGGCGATCCCAAGCCCCTGGTCGAGATGCCCAAGCTGGACGCGGCGCCGGTCGCGCCGGGGACCTACAAGCTTCGGGTGGCGATGACCGATTGCGCGTCGGCGGCCTGCGCCTGGTCCGCGCGGCTCTATTCGAAAGCCCCGGGGCGGCCGGCGCGGCGCCGATAGAAAAGGGCCGGAGCTTTCGCCCCGGCCCCTTCACGCCGCGAGCGGCGCCGGCCTAGAAGCCGTTCTGATTGTAAACGACCACATATTGTCCGTTGCGCTCCTCGCAGCGGGTGGTGGTGCGGCTGGCCTTGTTGAAGTCGGAGCCGCTGAGGTCCTGGTAGCCGGAGCCGCGGGTGGCGGGATCCTTGCGCTGCTTGTTGCGCTCGGCGGCGAGGGCGCTCTCGCACTGGCCGCGATTGGCATAGGATTGGAACTGGGGCGGGCCGAGGACGATTCCGTCGGCGGCGATAGCGGGCATGGCGATCGTGCCGGCCATGGCGGCGATGATCAGCTTCTTCATTTCACTTCTCCTTTCGCGCAAGCGGCGGCAGCGGCCGCATGCGGACCGCCGGAAAACGATTTCCGCGGGAAAGGGGGCCGCGCCTCGCCCGGGATTCCGAACGGCTCGTCAATAAGTCCGTTTTTCAACGGGTTGGGTTCGAATGCCGATTTAAAGCGGAACCTACGCCGACTCCGTGCTTTTCCAGCCGACATGGACGACGTGCGATTCTTTCATCAGCAGGCCGAAAAGTGCCGCGCCGCCGCGGTCGCCGCGGAGAACGAGCACGCCCGCCGCGGGCTCCAGCAGCTTGCAAGCCATTACGAGCGTGAAGCGCGGCGGCTGAACCTGGCGGAGATCCAGGCGAGGTAGGCGATCCTAGTCTCTCAGTTTGGATTTCGGTCCCGCTCGGCTGCGCGTCCCGCGGCCACCGCGCTCGAGCCGAAGTAGAAACCCAAAATTGTAGTGAGAGCATGCGAGAGCACTTCGGGAATCTGCTCCGCCGGTCCGTTCTCAATGTATCGGTAAAGGATGGCCGCGGTGATCATTATCGCGATCACTCCGGCGACGCCGCCAATTGCCAAAAGTCGCGATAGAAAACCCATCGGACCCGTGGAGTCGTCTGTCATGTGCACCTCCCTGCGGGGGAGAGCTTATCAGACCGCGCTCTTCTTGTAAGGCCGGCGCCTGATACAGGTGCAGTCGTCTCGCGACGGAAAGGCCGGCCGCCAAATTCAAACCGAGAGGCTGCCGATCCGACATTAAGGTTGAATTCCTGCGGAGGGGCCGGTAAGGGCCGCGCTTCGCTTTCGTCCGCTTTGCGCGCGGAAGCTCCGTCCGAGACAGCTGGTGCCCCCAGGGCTTAATCTCCAGCCTAGACGGGGAAAGATGTTCGGCGTCCAGCGCGCCGTCTCACCGGTTCGCCCGGTGTACTCTCCCCATCACGGACATAAGGCGTTCGGCTTGCCGGGCGCTTGAACTGCGTCCGGCGGATAGTCCGCCGGGCTTATTGGCCAACCGGCGGCCTGCCGCCGGAACGCTTGAAGGAAATGCAAGATGGATCGAGCTCAGAAGTCCGAGCAGGTCGCCTCGCTGAAGCAGACGTTCGCCGAGACGGGCGTGGTGGTCGTCACCCGCAATCTCGGCCTGACGGTTGCCCAGTCCACCGCTCTGCGCAACCGGATGCGCGACGCCGGCGCCAGCTACAAGGTGACCAAGAATACGCTCACCCTGATCGCGCTCGAGGGCAGCACCTATGCGCCGATCAGCGAGATGCTGACCGGCCCGACGGCGCTCGCCACCTCGGCCGATCCGATCGCGGCCGCCAAGGTCGCGGTCGATTTCGCCAAGACCACGGATCGCTTCGAGATCGTCGGCGGAGCGATGGGCGATACCGTCCTCGACCTCGCCGGGGTACGGGCGCTGGCCGAACTGCCGTCGCTCGACGAGCTGCGCGCGAAGATCATCGGCCTCATCCAGGCGCCGGCGAGCAAGATCGCCCGCACGATCAACGAGCCCGGCGCGATGCTGGCCCGGGTGATCGGCGCCTTCGCGGCCAGAGAGAACGCTTAAGACTGAACTGAATTTCGTTCCCCGGCGAAGGCCGGGGCCCAGGACTGGATCCCGGCCTTCGCCGGGAAGCAAATTACGGAGACTTAAAATGGCTGACATCAATTCCCTCGTCGACCAGCTCAGCGAGCTGACCGTTCTCGAAGCCGCCGACCTCGCCAAGGCGCTCGAGGAGAAGTGGGGCGTTTCCGCCGCCGCCGCGGTCGCGGCTCCGGCCGGCGGCGGCGCCGCCGCGGCTCCGGCCGAGGAAGAGAAGACCGAGTTCGACGTCATTCTCGTCAACGACGGCGGCAAGAAGATCAACGTCATCAAGGAAGTGCGCGCGATCACCCAGCTCGGCCTCGGCGAGGCCAAGGCGCTGGTCGAGGGCGCTCCCAAGCCGGTCAAGGAAGGCGTCAACAAGGCCGAAGCCGAGGAGCTCAAGAAGCGCCTCGAGGAAGCCGGCGCGACCGTCGAGCTGAAGTGATTTCAGGATCGTCGAAGACGATCCTGGCTTGAACGAGAAGGGGCGGCTTCCGGCAGGGAGCCGCCCTTTTCTTGTGCGCGGTTCGCCGGTGCGTGCACCGGTGCGGAGCCGCCCCGAACCGGCGCAAGGTCAATTCCGGGCGCGGCCGGCGCTCACGATGACCGCGCTCCCCACATCGTGTATCGTCGCGCATTCGGCACTCGGGAGAAGTCGAAATGGATGTTCGTATCCAAGTAAAGGCTGGAGGACGTTCGGACGGCGGAGATGAAGAGGCGGCCCTAGCGCTGATCACGGAACTGACCGACATCCCCAGGGTCTCGGCCGCCATGGCTGCCGGAGGGCCCGCCCCGCCCGGATCCAAGGCCGTCGGCCTCGGGGTCGCGGAGATCGTCATTGGGCTCGGTGCGGCCGGCGCGCTTTTCCCGACCGTTATCAATGCCGTTCGGGATTGGCTGCTTCGCCAGCCGCCGGCGACGACGTTAAAGATCAAGGACGGGGATTTCGAGTTCGAGTGGACGGGCGCGACGCCGCCGTCCCAGGTGAACGAGCTCCTGGCCGGCCTGATCGAGCGCCGAAAGAGCTGAGCATGGCGCGCCGGGCGCTCATCGTCGCGAACGGGGTTTTCGAAGACACCAGCATCGCCCCGCTTCGATCGCCGGTTCCCGATGCGGAGCGCCTCCGCGCCCTGCTCGAGCGGGAGGACGTCGGCTCCTATGAGGTCACCCTCTGCCGCAACGTAAAATCCACCGACGCGCGCCGGCAGGTCCAGCTCTTCTTCAATCGCGCCCGGCATGACGATTTCCATTTCGTCCTCATCACCGGCCACGGAATCAAGGATCGCTGGGGCAAGCTCCATTTCGCGACGGCGGACACGCATATCGATGCGCTGAGCGCCACCTCGCTCGAAGCGCGGTTCGTGATGGAGCGCATGGACGAAAGCGAGGCGGTGCAGCAATTGCTGTTTCTCGACACCTGCTACAGCGGAGCGTTCCAGAAGGGGCTGGTGCACAAGGCCGGCTTGGCGAGCGTTTCTCGCGACGATTTCGGCAACGACGATAGCTCCGGCAAGGCGGTGATCACGGCCACCACGGCGATCCAGCTGGCAGGGGAGCGGGAATCGGGCAATGCGGCGCAATCCATCTTCACCCGACATCTGATCGACGGGATCGAGAGCGGAGCGGCCGATCCCGGAGCGACCGGGCGCATTACGCTGGACGAGTTGTTCCGGCACATCCGCACGGGGATGAGGGCCGACGGATGCGGCCAGACCCCGCAGCCTTTCTATTTCGGGCTTTCCGGAACGGTCGTGGTGGCTCTGAACCCGGCGCTCAGGCGTAGGGGGCTCGCCGATGATCTATCGATCCGGCTTGCCAGCGAAGATCGCCAGGTCCGCGGATATGCGGTGGAGGATCTGTTCGGGGTCGCGCTCGATCAAGGGCCCGGTGCGGCCGACGCACGCAGCATCCTGAGCCGGGTGGCAAAAGACGATGAAAGCCTTTTCGTCCGCCATCTTGCGCGTGACGCCCTCGAAAGGCTCGACGAGGCGTCGGCCCCGGCGGACCCGATCGGGCCGCCTGCGATCGATCCCGCCCAGTCCGCTTCCCGGATCGAGGTCGCCGAAGATTCGGCGAACGGATCCTCGGTGGAGGCCGGCGCTGCGCAGGTTTCTCCGCTTTCCGCGCTCGACCGGTCCCGGGTCAGGATCGTCGCCCTCATCCGGGCGCCGGCGGCCAGGCTCGCGACGGTCCTCAGGGCGCCTCAGGCCAGGTTAGGGCGAATCGTCCAGCCTTCGCCCGAACAGCTGACCTTCCCGCTGGCCGCTCACCGTTCCGTTGAAACCGCGACCGCGGACGTGATTCTGGCGGCGAACAACGGAAGGATGATCAACCTGACCAAGGAAGTGATGGCGATCGCTGATCTTGGCCTCGGGGACGCGCTCGCGCTGGTCCGTAGGGCACCGACGGCGGTCAAGGAAGGCGTCAGTCCGGCGGAAGCCAAGGACATCAAGATGCGTCTCGAGGAAGCGGGCGGGACCGTCGAGCTGAAGTGAGCTGAGCGCGAAAAGGCGCGAGGGTCTTCCGGATCTGTCCGGGATCCATGAATACCGGTCCGTTTGGCGATTGCCGTGTTCATGGATTCCGGCCTTCGCCGGAATGACGACGAAGAAGGCGGCTCCCACTAGCGGCCCTTTTTCTATTTCGCGATCGGGTCGAGGCCCCTCGCCACCGCTCGGATCTGAGCGTCGGTCAGCCGGTCGACCTGGGCCATCGGCGGGATCCTGGAATCATAGCCCTTTATCTCCCCCCGGTGCGCCCGCATCCAGTCGACATAGCCCTGGAAGACCTTGGCATTGGCCTTGCCGTGGGCGCTGCTGCCGCCGATCGTGTCGCCGTCCATCTCGAACAGGGCGAGGCGCGGATAGTCCGAGAGCGCCAGCTCGGACAGCTTGGCGCGATATTCCAGGTCGCTGTCCCATAGGCGGGCGAGGCCGCGCACCAAAGTCCGGTCGAGGGCATGGCGCCCCTCGTGGACGAAGATCGACTGCTGGAACGAGGCCCTCCAATATTCGGCCAGGAAGGCCCGGCGCAGATCGCCGCCCGCGGCGCGCGCCCGAGCGCCGACCTGGTCCGCCACCTGGATCTTGAGCCGGTCGGAGAGCCCGGGAAGATAGGCCACGTCCTGGCCGGCGAGCGCCTCGACGTCCGCGCGGGCCCGCTCCCGGGCCCGTTCGGCGACTCGGCGGCGGGCCGGGCCGCCGCTGTAGAGGCTCCAGCCGGACAGCGGAGTCGACACATATTCGGGCCGAACCTGGACGATGACCGGCCCGTCCTCGGTCCACCCGCCCGCCGCCGCGGTCCCGTCCCACAGCCAGCTGTCGAAGCCGTTGGCGATCATATTGTCGAGCGCGATGAAGGTAACTTCGGCGCGGTGGCCATATTGCTCGATCGTCCGGCGGTCGCGCTGCACCGCGTGGCCGAGGTGAATGCTTGCATAGCCGTCCGTCTCGCCCGACTGGCCGTAGAGGCCGTAAGCCCGCCGCAGCGCCTCGCGCCAGTTGCCTGAAAGGCCGCCCGCCTTCATCAGGCTCGCCTCGAAACGGGTCAGCAAGGCGGACATGTCCGCGGCGCTGCTCCCTCGCGCCACCCGGCGGTTCGATTGGAGGAGAGCCGTCTCCAGCTCGCGCCGGGCTTCGAAATAGGCGCTTGCCCGCCGCCACAGGGGATCCCGCGCGGCCAGCCGGGCAAGCCCGGTCAGCCGGGCGAAGTCCTCGGCCGCTCGGGCGAAGCCCGCATGGACGAGAAGGTCGACGAGCCTCAACCGGTCGCCCGGGGCCGAGTCCGCGGCGAGGCCGGCGGCGAAGATCGGGGAGGCTGCCGGAAAGGCCGGGGCGAGTCCTTGCGGGACGTCCGTGCCGCTCAGCCAGAAATAGTCTTTCCAGGCCTTGAGGGCGGCCTCGGAATCTCCCTGGAGCAGGGCAAGCCGAAGCGCCAGCGCGCTCGCGGCCGGCGCCGACCGGGCATCCTCTCCGGTGCCGGCGATCAGCCGCCGAGCGTCGGCGAGCCTGGCGGTCCGGCCGGAGGCGCCGAGATCCAGCGCCGCCATCGCGCCCCGAAGCCGTATATCGTCACCCTGCCCGGAATCCTCGCAGGCGGCGGCGAGCGCCTCGACTTGCGGCAGCAGGGCCTCGCCGCGATTCGCCTCCTGGAGGATCCGCGCCTTGAGCCGGCCGCTGGCGCAGCGATCGTCGCCCGCGGCGAAAGCCGAGTCGATCTCCTTCAGCGCACGGTCCGCATCACCGTCGATCAGCCAGGCAATTCGGCCGAGCTGCCGGCGCGCCTGCGCCCGATCCCGCGCCTCGGAGCCGGGTTGGGCGGCGATCTTGCGGAAGATCGTCTCCGCCTGCGCCACCCGGTTCTGGCTGTAGGCCTGAGTCGCGCCGTCGATCGTCTCCGGCACGGATTCGCTGCCGCAACCCAAGAGAAGCAGCGCCGCGAGACCCAGGGCAAATCGCATGCTCGTCCCCTCGTCATTCGGGCGGATCAAGTCCGGGATGACGAAGCTAGGCAGCGAGCTCAGAGAGGTCTTGAACGCATTTGACGCGCCCGCGCCACCGCGCCGGGCTCCGGCCGGTCACGGCCGCGACGCAGCGCGTCATGTGCGGTTGATCGGCGAACCCGACGTCGCAGGCAATGGCAGCGAGAGCTTCGCCAGTCCGAACGATACGGGCCCAGGCGATCCTGGCCCGAGCTTCGGCGCGATAGCGTTCGGGGGTCGTTCCGAACACCCGCCGGAAGCCTCTCGACACGGTTGCCGGAGCGAGACCGCGCTGCCGCGCCCACAGGCCGATTGGGAAAAGGTCTTGCCGGCTGCGCAGCGCGTCGGCGAGAGCGTCAGGCCAGTCGTCCTCGCCGCCGACCGGTTCGGCAGTCGTCGCCGCCAGCCGAGCGGCCGCTTGGGGGTCCCGCTCGGCGAGGCGGGCGACGAGATCGGGGTCGGCGACACTGTTGAGCGAGGCCAGCCGGGGCAGGTCGACCAGCGGCAGGTTGATCACCTCCGCGATCCTCCGGCCGAAGGCGTTGCAATGGGCCTCGAACGGGCGGTGGACGAGCAGGTCGCCGGGGCGGACCCGGAAGCGGCCGACATCGCCGGCCTCGTCATAGCCGCCCGCGACGATCAGGGTCATGTAGCCCGACGCGTGGCGATGACGCGGAAGGTCGCCCGCGTCGCACAGCTCGCGGCCGAGCCTCGCCTCGTGGAATTCGCCGGCCATGGACTGAAGCTAACAGGGGCAAGCGAACTCGTCATCCCGCACTTGATCCCGGCCTCCGCCTCAATGACGAGAAAGGCGGCCCCGGGGAGGGAGCCGCCTTCCTGGCGCTGGCGCCCCGTCAGACCCGTTCGGGCTCGCCGAGCGGCCGCGCGACGACTCCTTCGTGGAGGCCGGACGGGTTGTCGATCCCGAAATGGGCGAGCTCCTCGCCGTCGGGCACTCCGACCGCGAACGAGGCCGAGGTGCGGCCCTCGCTGCCGTCGGGGAGGCGGTAGCGCGCGTCGGCGACGACCACCGGCAGGACGGCGTCGCCGTCGACCTCTGCCGTCGGCAGGGCGACCGACGCCTCCATGGTCCGCGATTCGCCGGCGCCGATGGTGACCGGCGGAGTGTCGGCATGGTCGCGCGGAACGATCAGGGCGCTTTCCGCTTCGGACGAGCCGGCGGCCAGCATCCAGGTCGAGATCCGAACGTTCTCGGCCGCGACCGGGCCGCTGTTGCCGACGGTGAGCTCGAACTCGACGCGGGCGTCGGAGCCGCTGACGCCGGCGCGGACCGGCCGCATGGCCAGGTCCAGCTCGGGGCGGCCGGCGGGAGTCGCCGTTTCGACCGGAGTCACGATCGGGGCGGCAGCCGCGATCGGCGCGGCCGCGACCGGGGCGGCGACGACGGGCTCGTGGACCCGTTCGTCGTAGACGTCGGTCCGGCGGCGGCCGCGAAGGGCGAAGAAGGCGATGGCCCCGAGCAGCAGGAGGCCGCCGAGCAGCCAGGGCAGGATAGAGTCGCGGCTGTCCCTGGTCTCGACCGTGGTCGCCACCGGCGCGGGCGGAGTTTCGGGAAGGACTTCGAGCGGCGGCGTCTGGGCGACGGGCGGCGGCAGCGGGGTGGTGGCGACCGGGGGCAGGGTCTCGACCGGGGTCGGGACCGGGACGACGGCGACCGGGACGGCCGGGCCGGGCACGGTCGCCGGCACTCGCCGGGTCGTCCGGGTCTCGGTGCGGCGGGTCGTGGTGCGCGCCGGCGCTGGAGTCGCGGCTTCGGGCTCGGTGGCGACGGCCTCGGGCGCGGGCGTGGTCGCCTCGGCCGGCGGGATCGACGTGGTCGCGTCCGGCGGCGGAGCTTCCGAGGCCGGCGGGTCGGCCGGCGGCGCGGTTTCCTGAGCGATCACGGCGGTGAGCGGGAGCGCGGCGGCGGCGAGGAGGAGTGCGGCGGCGCGGGCGAGGGGGCGGGTTGGGTTTTTCATAACAGGGTAACAATGAATTTCGCGGCGCTTCGGGCTCGCTCCGCCGAACGAAGCGGGTCGGAGCGTTGCCGGACAGCGGTGAGATGATCGGAAAATCCTCCCCTGCATTCGCAGGGGAGGGGGACCATGCGAAGCATGGTGGAGGGGCCTTACTGAGTCCGAAGAACCCCTCCACCGCGCTTCGCGCGGTCCCCTCCCGCGAAATCGCGGAGAGGAATTACTTCGCCGAATAGGCCTTCACGAGCCGGAACAGATACTCCCGGCCGTCCAACAGCGACTTGACCCGGATCCGCTCGTCGAGGCCGTGGGCGTGGCTGCCCTCCTTGTCGGCGAAGATCCCGGAGAGACCGTAGGTCGGGATCCCGGCCGGGGTGAGGAAGGCGGCGTCGGTGCCGCCCGCGGCCATCAGCGGCACCAGCGGGACTCCGGGGAAGACCTCCGCCGCGACCTTCCGCGCCGGCCCGAGCACCCGCTCGGTCAGCGGCGGCGGCGGCGAAATCTCGCTTCGGGTCTCGAGCGTGGTGATCCTGACCTGAGGATCGGCGACGACCTGCTCCAGCGCCAGCCGCACCTGCTCGACCGAGGTGCCGGGGAAGATCCGGCAATTGACGTTCGCCCGGGCCCGCTGCGGCAAGGCGTTGGTCGCGTGGCCGCCCTCGAGCAGGGTGGCGACGCAGGTGGTGCGAAGGATCGCGTTCCAGGCCGGCTCGGCCGCGGCGAGAGCGTCGGCGGCGGCGCGGTCGGACGGGTCGGCGGCGAACGCCGCCATGGCCGCCGAGGATGGGCCGGGAAGGAGCTTCGCCATCGCTCCGAAATAGCCGCGGGTCGCTTCATTGGCCTGTATCGGGAAATCGTGGGCGCGGATCTTGAGAAGAGCGTCGGCGAGCCGGTAGATGGCATTCTCCCGGACCGGACGCGAGCTGTGGCCGCCCGGGTTGGTGACTTCGAGCCGGTAATTCTGCGGGAATTTCTCGCCGGCCTGGATGTTGAGCACGACCGGCTTGCCGGCCTCGTCGAGCAGCCCGCCGGCGCCTTCGTTGAGTGCGAATTCGGCGTCGATCAGCTCGCGCTTCGAAGCGGCGAGATATTGGGCTCCGTTGAACGCCCCGGCCGTCTCCTCGCCGCAGGTCAGGGCCATCTTGATCGTCCGTTTCGGCCTGAAGCCCTCGCGCTTGAAGCGGGCGAGAGTGTCGACCCAGATCGCCGCCTGGGCTTTGTCGTCGGAGGCGCCGCGGGCGTAGAAGAAGCCATTCTCCTCGACGAGGGTGAACGGATCGCGCGCCCAGTCGGCGCGGTCGGCCTCGACCACATCGATATGGGCGAGGAGGAGGATCGCCTTCGCTTTCGGGTCCGACCCCGGCAGCACGGCGACGAGATTGCCCTCCTTGGGATGGGAGGGCTCGACGATCATATGAAGGTCGGATTCGGGGAATCCCGCGGCCTTGAGGCGGGCGGCCATCCGCTCGGCGGCGAGCGTGCAGCTTCCGGCCGAAAGCGTGGTGTTGGTCTCGACCAGCGCCTTGTAGGTGGCGCGGAACTCCGCCTCGCCGTCCGCGGGCCGGGCGGAGGCCGGAGCGGCGATGGCCAGCGCCGCGGCGAAGGCGCCGAGAGGAATCGCCATCCTAGGGGCTTACCGGATCTTCGTCGCCGCTCTTGGTCAGAAGGAGGACGCCGATGATGATGGCGATGATGATCGCCAGCGGAAGCAGGAAGCCGCCGCGAATCCGCTCGCCGTCGACCGTCTCCGACGCCGGTGCGACCTCGGTGGCGGTGGCGGCCGCGGGCCTCGGCGCGGCGGCGACGGGCGCGGTGGCCATCGATGCCGCGGCGATCGCGGCGAGGATGGAATTGACACGCATGTATTTTTTCTCCTGAGCGCCCCGAGCCTTATCGGGGGCGCCCGGGCAGTCAAGCCTCCGAGCGGGCGAAATCCGGCCGGACGGACCCGGCTTACAGCTTTTCGAGACCGAGCTCGGCCTCGAGCGCTTCCCGCGATTCGCTCTTGTGGCGCTCCGCGAACGCCTTGTCCGCGGGGCTGGCATAGGCCTGGAGCGCCTCGGGCGGCGGCGCGACGTGGAGCGCCAGCAGCAGTGCGGTGGTCAGGAAACCGGCGATCATGGACTTCATCGGACTTCTCCAGCGGATGAAGCCCATTTGCGCCTCCAGCGTCACAAAGGGATGCCGCGGAGGCGGGAGATGTGTGTCAATTGTGTCGGCCATTGCGTCATGCCGGGCTCGCATGACGGCCGGCGGGAACCCGGGCGGTGGCGGTGTTCATGGATTCCGCTTTCGCCGGAATGACGGAGCCGTCTGCCTTGCCCCGGCCGCTTTTACCGCCCACATGGCCGCCATGCCCTTTCACAACCTCCCTTCGCGCCTCGCCGGCGCCTTGTCCGCGCGCGGCTACGCCACGCCCACCCCCGTCCAGGCCGCCGTGCTCGAGCCGGAGGCGGAGGGGCGGGACCTGATCGTCTCGGCCCAGACCGGGTCGGGCAAGACCGTCGCCTTCGGGCTGGCGATGGCGCCGCAGCTGCTCGGCGAAGACGGCGGAGCGGGCTTCGCCCGCGAGCCGCTGGCGCTGATCATCGCTCCGACCCGCGAGCTTGCGCTTCAGGTCAGCCGCGAGCTCGCCTGGCTCTACGCGCCGGCGGGGACCCGGATCGCGACCTGCGTCGGCGGCATGGATGCCTCGAAGGAGCGCCGGGCGCTCCAGAACGGCACCCATGTCGTCGTCGGAACTCCGGGGCGGCTGCGCGACCATCTCGAACGGGGCGCACTCGACCTGTCCAAGCTTCGCGCCGTCGTCCTCGACGAAGCCGACGAGATGCTCGACATGGGCTTTCGCGAGGATCTCGAGGAGATACTCGACGCCACTCCCGCCACCCGACGCACTCTTCTCTTCTCGGCGACCATGCCGAGGCCGATCGTCGCTCTCGCGAAGCGCTACCAGAAGGACGCGCTGCGGATCTCGACCGTCGGCGAGGAGCGCGGGCACGGCGACATCGCCTATCAGGCGATGACGGTCGCGCCGGCCGACATCGAGCATGCGGTGGTCAACCTGCTCAGGCTCCACGAGGCGGAGAGCGCTCTTCTCTTCTGCGCGACCCGGGAGAATGTGCGGCGGCTTCACAGCTCGCTGGTCGAGCGGGGATTCAGCGCAGTCGCCCTGTCGGGCGAGCACAGCCAGAACGAGCGCAACCAGGCGCTCCAGGCGCTGAGGGACGGCCGCGCCCGGGTGCTGGTCGCGACCGACGTCGCGGCGCGCGGGATCGACCTGCCCAACCTCAGCCTCGTCGTCCATGTCGAGCTTCCGCGCGACGCCGAGACCCTCCAGCACCGCTCGGGACGGACCGGACGGGCGGGGCGCAAGGGGATCGCCGTGCTCGTCGTCCCCTATCCGCGCCGCAAGCGGGTCGAGATGGTTTTGCGCGGGGCCCGGATCGAGGTCGAGTGGATCAAGCCGCCTACCCCCGAGGACATTCGCCGGAGCGACCATGACCGGCTGCTCGCCGCCCTTCTGGAGCCGGCCGAGATCGAGGAGGAGGATCGCGACCTCGCCCGCCGGCTGATGGAGGCCAAGCCGCCCGAGGAGATCGCCGCGGCGCTGGTGCGGGCCCACCGGGCGCGGATGCCGGCGCCCGAGGAAATGGTCGATAGCGGAAGCGCCGGCGAGGTCCGCCGGCCGGACGGGCCGCGCCCGGGCTTCGAGGATACGCTGTGGTTCCGGATGGACATCGGCCGCCGCCACAATGCCGACCCGCGCTGGCTCCTGCCCTTGCTCTGCCGCCGGGGCCACATCACCAAGTCGGAGATCGGCGCGATCCGAATCGCCGCGGGCGAAACGATGTTCGAGGTGCCCCGCGCCGCCGCCGGCCGTTTCATGCAGGCGGTGCGCCGGACGGCGACCGACGAGGACGGCGAGGGCGGAGTGAGGATCGAGCCGGTCGAGGGCAAGCCACGTGACTCGGCGCGGCAGAATCGGCGGGCCGGGCCGCCGCCCGTCAAGCGCTACAAGGCGAAGCCGGCCCGGCGGGCCTGAGGCCCGAAGCAGGCTCTCAGCGTCTTCGCGGGGCCGCAGGCGGCCAGGGGGACTGGCAATAGCCACCCGCCGGCGAGGCTCGAAGCTCGGGCCTGGGACCGGTGGTGTCCGGCCGGGGGCTGCGGGGCTCGCTCGCGGGACCCTCTTCGGCGGTGCGGCGGAAGTTCAGCTCGAGGCGAAGCGCCGACAGCATCAGCATGGCGATGGTCAGCAGGGCGAGGAAGACGGCGGGGTGCATGTCCTCTTCCCCTCAACGCTCGCCCGGCTCGAGCCGGCGGCGGAAGCTGATCTCGGCGCAGAACGCCTGGAGCGTGACCATGCTCCCCATCATCAGCCCCAGCATCGCAACCCATGCCATCTCGAATTCCTTCCTTCCGTGGCGGGGCTTCCCGCCCGGCGCCGTTGCAGGGAGGTCTAGAGCGCCTTCGGGGCAGGACGATGTCGTCGCGGCGGCCGAATGGTTTCAATTGTTACGAGCGCAATTTTCTCGCCGGAAGCGATCGGCATCGGCGCCGATTGTCCCATCCAGATTCTGAATTTCAGCGTGACGGACAATCGCCTTAATGTTAAATTTGCGTTCACGGCGCGGCGAAGAGGGCTGCGGGCACAAGTCGCAGGTTGCGCCGGGGGAGGGCTCGATGGCGATCACTGCAATCGCCGACATCATGGCCGGGCTTCTTGCCGGATGGCTGTTCGTCGTCATGGCCCTCATCCTGTTTCGGATGCTGAGCGGAAGCATCGTCCTGACCGGGCTGCTGAAGCTGGATTCGCGAGCGCCGTTCGGCCTCGACCGCCTGCAGCTCATGGCCGTCACCCTGTTCTTCGCCGCCGGCTACGTCGTCGCCAGCCTCTATCGCGGGCCGGGAGACGAATTGCCGGACATTCCGACTCCGCTGATGCTCATCCTCATCGGCAGCAACGGGACCTATCTTGCGGTAAAAACAGCCACATTCGGGCGACTCATCGGGAGGGGAAAATAATGCCGACGAATATCTGGGCCTTGGTCTCGGTCGCCGTGGCCATCGCGCTCGCCGCGCTGATCATCGCGTTCGCGGTGGTGATCATCATCAAGCTGCTCACCAACCAGATCGACCTGCGCTGGCTGCTCGCCGAGCCCGCGGGCCCGATCCAGCCGGGGGCCAATCCCGACGAGCCCGGCACCGAGCCCAAGGCGAGCATCTCGCGCTTCCAGTTCCTCATCTTCACCTTCGTCATCGCCGGAGTCTATCTCGTCCTGTGCCTGGAATCCGGCCGGTTCGTGGAGATCCCCGAGAACGTCATCCTCCTGCTCGGAGTGAGCGGCACCAGCTACGCGGCCTCCAAGGGCATCAAGGCCGCCGCCGACACCAGCCAGCGCAACGCGGCCGTGGCGACCGGAGGCGATCCCATCGCGGCGAATTCGCCGCCCGCGGCCGGGCCCACCGCCAATGGCTAGGCTTCCGCTCCCCGGACGGCGGGCCGGCCGCGGCGCGAAGAGCGCGGCCACGGCGGTGGTCGAAGGGGTCGCCGCGGTCACCGCGGAGCTGGCCAAGCAGGCCGCGCAAGCCGACCGCCTGGACGCCGAGCGGGGGGACGAGCCCGCCCCGGCGCCATCGGCTCCGGTGGCAACGCCGCCCCCTCCTCCACCACCCCCTCCTCCACCGGCGCGAGCGGCCCGCCCTGCCGCGGCAGGCGGCTATTCGCGCACCTCGAAAGCCGTGACGGTGGTGGGAGCCGCCGCACCGCTCGCCGTCGCCGCCCTGGCGATGGCGGCCGGCGACGCGCACAAGATCATCAACCCGGTGAGCAAGACTCCCTCGGTGTCAATCTCCGCGGGCGGCGCCGCGGCGGGGCCGCTTCCGCCCCGGGCCGATCTTCCCGCGCCGCCGCCGGATCATCTTCCGGCCGAATGCCTGAAGCAGTTCCAGATCGACCTGCCGGTCCACCGCGGCGACGACGTCGCCCGCCGCCAGACCAAGATCTGCAGGGAAGGCTATCTGCTCTCGTTCAACGTCGACACCCAGAGCCCCGACTGGGTGATGGAAAGGCTGAAGCCCGCCGACCTCGTCGGACCCGCCAGCCGGACCGACCGCTTCATCGACGATCCGGATATCCCGCCCCAGGTCGACGCGGACAATGCCGATTACCTGAAGACCGGCTTCGACCGCGGCCATCAGGCGCCCGCCGCGGACGCCAAGTTCAGCCAGAAGATCATGGATGAATCCTTCTACTTCACCAACATGTCGCCGCAACGGGGCATCGGCATGAACCGCGGCGCCTGGAAGTTCCTCGAGGAAGCGACCCGCTCCTGGGTGATGTGCGGCGGCCATCCCGACCTCTACGTCATCACCGGGCCGATCTACGGCGCGCTCGAGGGCAATCCGAAGTCGATCGGAACCCCGCCGGTGGCGGTGCCGCGCGCTTATTACAAGATCGTCTACGATCCCGATGTCGGCCGCGCGGTCGGCTTCGTCCTCCCCAACACCAAGATCGGCTCGCGGATCAACCTCCAGGATTATGTGTGGAAGATCGCCGACATCGAGACCGAGACGGGCCTGAACTTCTTCGCGACATTGCCTCAGCGCAATCAGGCCCAGATGGAGGAGTTTCCGGGGGTCGCCTGGGCGCATAACGGGCCGTGCCCCGGCGACACCGGGGGGGATTGACGATGGCAACGCCGCCCTCGCCGCCCGTCCCCGTCGAGGGCGCGCGCGCTCCGAAGAACATCGTCATCTGCTGCGACGGCACCGGCAACGAGGTCACGGGCAATCTCTCCAACGTCCTGAAGCTGTTCCGGATACTCGAGAAGGACGAGCTCCAGCGCGTCTATTATCATCCCGGAGTCGGAACGGTGGCGACGGAGAATGCGTGGGAGCGCTTCCGGGCCAGGCTGAGCTCCTATTGGGGGCTCGCGACCGGCGCCGGGCTCGACGACAATATCCTCGATGCCTACCGCTTCCTGGTCGAGACCTACGAAGAAGGCGACTGCGTCTTCCTGTTCGGCTTCAGCCGCGGTGCCTATACCGTGCGCGCCCTCGCCGGCTTCATCCATCTGGTCGGCCTTCTCCAGCCGGACCAGATCGGAATCGCCGACTATGCGCTGACCACCTACAAGAGGGCCGGCTGGCACGACGAGAAGGCCGCCGAAAAGGCCGCCCGCGGTTCCCGGGCGGCTCCCGCCGGCAACGCCGCCGCCGGCAGGGCGGTGCCGGGAGGCCAGGCCGAGACGAGCGGGTTCAGGGCTGGAGGGCAGTTCAAGCGGGTGATGGAATGCCGGTCGGTGCCCATCCACTTCATCGGGGTATGGGACACGGTCGCGTCGATGATCGTGCCGGGCAGCCTTCCGTTCTCGTTCAGGCTTCGGACCCTTCCCTTCACGCGCAGGAATCCCAGCGTCCGGGCGTTCCGGCATGCGATGGCGATCGACGAGCGCCGCCGAATGTTCCGCCTCAATCGCTGGGAGGAGGGGCAGAAGTTCGAGGAGGACCATTGGAACCCCCCGGAGGACGGCTTCCCCGACCAGGATTGCGAGCAGGTCTGGTTCGCCGGAGTCCATTCGGACATCGGCGGCGGCTATGCCGAGACCGAGAGCGGGCTATCGAAATGGCCGCTCATGTGGATGATCGATGAAGCCGCCTCGGACAAGCACGGCCTTCGCATCCGAAAGCCGATGTATCGATACCTGGCCTGCGGCAAGCCGCTCCCCGGCGGCCGTCTGAGCTACGTTGGGCCCAACGCTCTCGGCCCGATGCACCGATCGCTCCACGGCTTCTTCTGGTGGCTGATCGAGATCATCCCGAAAAGCGCCCACTGGCGCGAATGGCGCTCCGCGTGGCTCGGCTTCTACCTCCCGCTGGGGGAGCCGCGCCCGGTGCCGCCCGGAGAGGTTCTGCACCCGTCGGTCACCGAACGGCGCTCGGTGAAGGGTCCCGCCCCCGGGGAGGCCGTGGTGAAGGGCCTGGACTACCCGCCCTACGATCCGGTCAACCTGCGCGACCGGCGGCCGATGCCGCCGCCTCCGGGGCCGGCCATGGCGCGACTCTCGGCCATCACCGCTCCGCTCGCCCAATTCGCGTTCCTCGGACTGCTCGTCTGGGGAATCGTGCGGCTGGCGATCCTGCTCTGGTCCGCCGGGGCCGCGCTGGTCGAGCGCCTGTTCGGCTGAGCTTCTCCGCTAGCGCGAAGCCCGCTCCACGCGCTTGTAGGGCACGAAATCGCCGAGGAAGACGAGGCCGCTCAGCATGTGCGAGCCCGGGGTGTACATCTCGACGGTGTCGACGCTGCACAGCCGGTTGCCGAACGGCCGGGTGAGCATGATGTCCCAGTCCTTGAGCGAATTTGCCCCGGAGCGCGGCCGGTTGACATAGAGGGTGCCGCCGGCGTCGTAGACGATGGCGGTCCGGTCGATGATCCGGCTCGAGCGCACGCGGTGGAGATCGATGCAGTCGACGGGCTCGCCGGCGACCCGGCCCTCGACGGCCTGGGCGAGCTGCCTCTCGCCTCTTTGGGGGTCCGGCGATTTGGCCTCGGCGGGCGCGACGGCGGCAGCTGCCGCGACGAGGGTGAGGAGGATCCTTTTCATTCTTGGCTCCCTTCGAACGGTTTGAGCGCAGCTCAATCTAGCGCCCGAGGCTGAACGGGGGCTGAGCGGGCCCTTCCGAGCTATGGTCCGTCCATGGGCCTTTCCCTGGTACCAGACACGGCAGCAACAGTCGCCGATCGGCCTCGTTCAGTCATCGCGCCTCATGTCCATTAATCGCAAACCGATGATCTATCTCCGGCTCATACGCGTCTGCGTTGAGCGGGCAATGTCGAGCCCTGCCGATGCGAAGATAGGATTTGTCCCCTTGCGACAGCTATGTGAGGCTTGACCCGTGCTCCTCCAAATCCTACATAGCCGCCACACCCTATCGTATCGGAACAGGACGCGCCGTCGCGCAGCGCGTTCAAAGCATTGATCGACCAGGGGTTTTCAAGACGCTGAAGCTGCGGTCCCACAAGCAGGGACTCGCGGCTTTTTGCGTCTTCTGCGCCTTCCTGCTTCCCGGCGAAGGCCGGATCCAGCGGGAAGCTGGCCCCCTCGGGGCACGAAACTGGGTCCCGGCCTTCGCCGGGGTGCAAAGAAAAGGCGAGACACATCTCCATGGCGATCAAGACGGCCCGGGCCAGCGACAACCGCTCGATGGCATCCAAGCGCATCCGCAAGATCTTCGGCAACATCCACGAAGTCTCCGAAATGCCGAACCTCATCGAGGTCCAGCGCGAGAGCTACGAGCAGTTCCTCCGCTCGCGCCCGCAGGACAGCTATGTGTCCGGCCTGGAGAAGACCCTGCGCTCGGTCTTCCCGATCCGCGATTTCGCCGGCACCGCCGAGCTCGACTTCGTCCATTACGAGCTCGAGGAGCCGAAATACGACACCGACGAGTGCCGCCAGCGCGGGATGACCTACGCGGCGCCGATGCGGGTTACCCTCCGCCTCATCGTGTTCGAGGTCGACCCCGACACCGAGACCCGCTCCGTGCTCGATATCAAGGAGCAGGACGTCTACATGGGCGACATGCCGCTGATGACGAAGAACGGAACGTTCATCGTCAACGGCACGGAGCGGGTCATCGTCTCGCAGATGCACCGCAGCCCCGGCGTCCTCTTCGACCATGACCGCGGCAAGACCCATGCCTCGGGCAAGTATCTCTTCGCCGCGCGGGTCATCCCCTATCGCGGTTCCTGGCTCGACTTCGAGTTCGACGCCAAGGACATCGTCAACGTCCGGATCGACCGCAAGCGCAAGCTTCCGGTGACGGCGCTCCTCCACGCCCTCGACATGTCGAGCGAGGAGATCCTCAACACCTTCTACGACCGGGTGACCTTCGTCCGCGGCAAGAACGGCTGGGCGATCCCGTTCGTGCCGGAGAACTGGCGCGGCCAGAAGCCGAGCTACGACGTCGTGGACGGCGACACCGGCGAGGTCGTGTTCGCGGCCGGAACCAAGATCACTCCGCGCGCCGCCAACAAGGCGGCCAAGGACGGGCTCAAGAACCTCGTCATCCCGACCGAGGAGATTTTCGGCCGCTATTCCGCCTACGACCTCGTCAACGACAAGACCGGCGAGATATACGTCGAGGCGGGCGACGAGATCAGCGCCGAGAATCTCGAGCGTCTCGACCAGGCCGGGATCGACCGGATCGAGCTTCTCGACATCGACCATGTCAGCACCGGCGCGTGGATCCGCAACACGCTGAAGGCCGACAAGTCGGAGGACCGCGACCAGGCCCTCGCCGACATCTACCGGGTCATGCGCCCGGGCGAGCCGCCGACGAAGGAGACGGCGGAGGCGCTGTTCGGCGGCCTGTTCTTCGATCCCGAGCGCTACGACCTCTCGGCCGTCGGCCGGGTCAAGCTCAACATGCGCCTCGACCTTCAGGTCGAGGACACTGTGACGACCCTTCGCAAGGAGGACATCGTCGCGGTCGTCAAGACCCTCGTCGGCCTCAAGGACGGCAAGGGCGAGATCGACGACATCGACAATCTCGGCAACCGGCGCGTTCGCTCGGTCGGCGAGCTGCTCGAGAACCAGTATCGGGTCGGACTGCTCCGCATGGAGCGGGCGGTGAAGGAGCGGATGAGCTCGGTCGACGTCTCCACCGTCATGCCCAACGACCTCATCAACGCCAAGCCGGCGGTGGCCGCGGTGCGCGAATTCTTCGGCTCCTCGCAGCTTTCGCAGTTCATGGATCAGACCAACCCGCTGTCCGAGGTCACCCACAAGCGCCGCGTGTCGGCCCTCGGCCCCGGCGGTCTGACCCGCGAGCGCGCGGGTTTCGAGGTCCGCGACGTCCACCCGACCCATTACGGCCGGATCTGCCCGATCGAGACTCCGGAGGGGCCGAACATCGGCCTGATCAACTCGCTCGCCAGCTTCAGCCGGGTCAACAAATACGGCTTCATCGAGACCCCCTACCGCAAGGTCGTCGACAACAAGGTGACGGACGACGTCGTCTATCTGTCGGCGATGGAGGAGGCCAAGCACACCATCGCCCAGGCGAACGCGGAGCTGCTCGAGGACAAGAGCTTCGGTGAGGAGATCGTCTCGTCCCGCCGGGCCGGCGAGTTCCTGATGGCGCCGCGCGACCAGATCACGCTGATGGACGTCAGCCCCAAACAGCTGGTCTCGGTGGCCGCGTCGCTGATCCCGTTCCTCGAGAACGATGACGCCAACCGCGCCCTGATGGGCTCGAACATGCAGCGCCAGGCGGTGCCTCTGATCCGTGCCGAGGCGCCGCTCGTCGGCACCGGCATGGAGGAGACGGTCGCCCGCGATTCCGGCGCGGCCATCGCCGCCCGGCGCACCGGGGTGGTCGATCAGGTCGACGCCGCCCGAATCGTCGTCCGGGCGACCGGCGACGTCGAGGCCGGCAAGTCGGGCGTCGACATCTACACTCTGATGAAGTTCCAGCGCTCCAACCAGAACACCTGCATCAACCAGCGGCCGCTGGTGAAGGTGGGCGACCTGGTCAACGCCGGCGACGTCATCGCCGACGGCCCCTCGACGGACATGGGCGAGCTCGCCCTGGGCCGGAACGTGCTGGTCGCGTTCATGCCCTGGAACGGCTACAATTTCGAGGACAGCATCCTGATCTCCGAGCGGATCGTGAAGGACGACGTCTTCACCTCGATCCACATCGAGGAGTTCGAGGTGATGGCCCGCGACACCAAGCTCGGGCCCGAGGACATCACCCGCGACATCCCCAACGTCGGCGAGGAGGCCCTTCGCAACCTCGACGAGGCCGGGATCGTCTACATCGGCGCGGAGGTCGAGCCGGGCGATATCCTGTGCGGCAAGATCACTCCGAAGGGCGAGAGCCCGATGACTCCGGAGGAGAAATTGCTCCGGGCCATCTTCGGCGAGAAGGCGTCGGACGTTCGCGACACCTCGCTTCGCCTTCCGCCGGGCGTGTCCGGCACGGTGGTCGAGGTCCGGGTGTTCAACCGCCACGGAATCGACATCGACGACCGTACCCGCGCCATCCAGGCCGAGGAGAAGGACCGGCTCCGCAAGGACGCCGACGACGAGCGCTCGATCCTGAAGCGCGCCACCTTCTCGAGGCTTCGCGAGATGCTGGTCGGCCAGACCGCGACTGCGGCGCCCAAGGGCTTCAAGAAGGGCAGCGTCATCGACCAGCCGGGCCTCGACGAGGTCGAAAAGTTCGAATGGTGGAAGTTCGCGGTCAAGGACGACAAGGTCCAGGCCGATCTCGAGGCGGTGAAGGCCCAGTATGACGAAGCCGAGGCGGTCATCCGTCGCCGGCTCGAGGACCGGATCGAGAAGCTCGAGCGCGGCGACGAACTGCCGCCGGGCGTGCTCAAGATGGTCAAGGTGTTCGTCGCGGTGAAGCGCAAGCTCCAGCCGGGCGACAAGATGGCCGGCCGTCACGGCAACAAGGGCGTCATCAGCCGGATCCTGCCCAACGAGGACATGCCTTTCCTCGAGGACGGGACCCCGGTCGACATCGTCCTCAATCCGCTCGGCGTTCCGTCGCGAATGAACGTCGGCCAGATCTTCGAGACCCATCTCGGCTGGGCCGCCCGCGGCCTCGGCAAGCAGATCTCGGAGATGCTGGAGGACATCCACCATCGCGGCGCGGCGTTCGAGGGCAAGGACGCCAAGGGCATCCGGGCCAAGCTCAAGGACATCTATGGCGAGAATTACGATGCCCAGATCGATGCCCTGAGCGACGACGACCTGCACGAGCTGGCATCCAACCTGGTCGGCGGAGTGCCGATGGGCACTCCGGTGTTCGACGGCGCCCGCGAGGCGGACGTGTCGGCGATGCTCGAGAAGGCCGGGCTCGACCAGTCGGGCCAGGTCACGTTGTTCGACGGCCGCACCGGGGACACGTTCGACCGCAAGGTGACGGTGGGCTACATCTACATGCTGAAGCTCCACCATCTCGTCGATGACAAGATCCACGCGCGCTCGATCGGGCCGTACAGCCTCGTCACCCAGCAGCCGCTGGGCGGCAAGGCGCAGTTCGGCGGGCAGAGGTTCGGCGAGATGGAGGTCTGGGCGCTCCAGGCCTACGGCGCCGCCTACACCCTGCAGGAGATGCTTACGGTGAAGTCGGACGACGTCATCGGCCGGACCAAGGTCTACGAGGCGATCGTCAAGGGCGACGACACGTTCGAGGCCGGGATCCCGGAGAGCTTCAACGTGCTGGTCAAGGAGATGCGCTCGCTCGGACTCAACGTCGAGCTGAACAGCGTCATCGACACCGACGCGGACGGCTATGCGGAGGCGGCGGAGTAATGAGTGGTCCCTCTCCTTGCAGGGGAGAGGGACAGGCGCGAAGCGCCAGGGTGAGGGCCTGAACTTCCCTCACCCTCCCACCGCCTGGCGGCGGCGGGCCCCTCCCTCTCCCCTGCAGGGAGAGGGGAAAAGAATTAGAGGATCGTGCACATGAACGAACTGACCACTTTCGCCAATCCGGTCGCCAAGCCGGAGACGTTCGACCAGATCAAGATCGGGATCGCTTCCCCGGAGCGCATCCGTTCCTGGTCGTTCGGCGAGATCAAGAAGCCCGAGACGATCAACTACCGCACGTTCAAGCCCGAGCGCGACGGCCTGTTCTGCGCGCGCATCTTCGGTCCGATCAAGGATTACGAGTGCCTGTGCGGCAAGTACAAGCGCATGAA
>DASVQS010000009.1:0-20729 GCA_036389015.1 Allosphingosinicella sp.
CTCACCACCCATGCCGGGCCGGTCTCCGTCGGCGCCAGCTATCGCCTCGGCTACGTCAAGGTGGACGACCACAGCCTCGCCGGCGGCGGGCTCCCGCCCGGCGCTCCCCGGGTCGACCGCTATTCGAGCAGCACCGTCCACAACGCGACGGTGAGCCTGGGAATGGCCCCGGGCCGCCTGCCCTTCGGCTGGACGGTCGGCGCCGGCTACGTCCGCGAGGACATGAACCGGCTCGATTCCAACTTCGAGGCCAAATATGTGCGCGGCGACGTCGTCGTGCCGGTTTCGCCGACCCTCGCCCTCACCGGCGGCGTGGGCTACGAGACGATGCAGGGTTCGCAGCAGGACTTCCTCCGCGGCCCCGGCGGGCTTCCGGTGCTTAGCCCGAGCGGCAACCTCATCCCCGATCCCACCAGGCCGCGCCTGAAGACGGTCGATCAGGACGGCGTGATGTGGGACGCCGGGATCATCTGGCGGCCGAGCCCAAGGACCGAGCTCCAGGCCCGGGGCGGGTGGCGCTACGGCGGCGAGAGCTTCACCGCCTCGCTCTCCCACAAGATCGACAGCCGCTCGGCGCTGAATGCCTCAATCTATGACGGGGTAAGCAGCTTTGGACGGCTTTTAGTAGCTGGTCTCAACGGTTTGCCGACGAACTTTAAGGCTCCGTCGAATGGCAGCCTGACCGGTGCCGGCTGCGTCTTCGGCAACGATCCGGGCTCGGGCCGCTGCTTCGGCGACGCCTTCCAGTCGATCAGCAACTTCAACTTCCGCAATCGCGGCGCCAACGTCCAATATTCGAGGGCGCGCGGGCCGTGGACGATGGGGCTGGGCGCGGGCTATGCCAACCGCAAATATCTGGCGCCCGACAGCAGCCTGTTCGCCCTTCACGGGATCACCGACCAGAGCTTCAGCCTGCAGGGCAATCTCGGCCGCCGGCTGACCCGGACCTCGGGCTACGATTTCGACGCCTACGCCGCCTGGTTCGACAGCGGCCTCGCCGGCACCGACTCCAGCTTCGGCGCCGGCCTCACCGGCCGCTACTACCGCAACATCTTCCGCGACCGCCTGCAAGCGCAGATCGGTGCGGGCCTCTACACGACCCAGGCGGGGGATTTCGACGCCAGCTACGGCTCGATCTTCGCCGGCCTGCGCTACACCTTCTGAGGGACGGACAATGTATACCGACCATTACGGCCTCGCCGAGCGCCCCTTCCAGCTCACTCCCGACGCTCGCTACTGGTATGAGAGCCGCACCCACAAGAAGGCGATGGCCTATCTCGGCTACGGCCTCGCCCAGGGCGAGGGCTTCATCGTCATCACCGGCGAGATCGGCGCCGGCAAGTCGACCCTCGCCGCCCACCTGATGGCGACGATCGACCGCGAGCGCCTCAACGCGATCAGCCTGGTCTCGACCCAGGTCGAGGGCGACGACATGCTCCGCCTCGCCGCCCAGGGGCTCGGGCTCGAGACCGGCGGAGTCGCCAAGGCGCAGCTGCTCGACCGGATCGAGCAGAGGCTTCGCGAGGAAGCCGGGCGCGGCAAGCGCACCCTGCTCGTCGTCGACGAGGCCCAGAACCTTCCGGTCTCGGCCCTCGAAGAGCTTCGGATGCTTTCGAACTTCACCAGCCAAGGCCGTGCGCTCATTCAGATTTTTCTTCTCGGTCAGCCCGAGTTCCGGGATCGGATCGCGACCGAGGACAGCCTCGAGCAGCTTCGCCAGCGGGTCATCGCAAGCCATCATCTCGAGGCGATGGACGCCAATGAGATCGAGCCCTACGCGGTCCACCGGCTGGCCGTCGCCGGCTGGCAGGGACGGCCCGGCTTCGAGCCGGACGCCTTCGCCGCGCTCTATCGCCATACCGGCGGCGTTCCCCGCAAGCTCAACCAGCTCGCCAACCGGCTCCTGCTCTATGCCGGAGTGGAGCGGCTCGAGACGATCGGCGGCCAGGACGTCGAGGCGGTGGCGGCCGACATGGCGGCCGACCGTCCGGCCAGCGCCTCCAAGCGGGTCCTGCCGCTTCGCCGGCCAGCGGCCGAGCCGGCGGGCGATTCCTCGCTGGACTCGCGGATCGCGGCGATCGAGGCGAGGCTCGACGAGCAGGAAGCGGCCGTCCGGCGAGTCTTGACGGTGCTGCTCGACTGGGTCGAGAACGAAAGCCAGCCGCGCCGAAGCAATGCCGCTTAGCAATCTTTATCCTCCCCACGCTCCGCTTGGGGTGGGGGACCAGGCGAAGCCTGGTGGAGGGGTAATTGGAACAGGCCTGCGCCATTTACCCCTCCACCACCCTTCGGGTGGTCCCCCTCCCCACGCTTCGCGCAGGGAGGACAAGATGCTGAACGCCCTTTCGGTCGACGTCGAGGACTGGTTCCAGGTCGGCGCGTTCGAGACCGTGATCGGGCGCGACCAGTGGGACGGGCTCGAGCATCGAGTCGAGCGCAACGCCGGAGCCGTGCTCGACCTGTTCGCCGAGGCGGGGGTCAAGGCGACCTTCTTCACCCTGGGCTGGGTCGCGGAGCGTTACCCGGAATTGATCCGCCGGGCCGCGGCCGACGGGCATGAGATCGCCAGCCACGGCTGGGACCACCAGCGCGTGTTCAATCTCGGCGAGCAGGGCTTCCGCGCCGACCTGCGCCGGGCCCATGCCGCCATCGCCGAAGCCGCCGGAGTCGAGCCGAAGGGCTATCGCGCGCCGAGCTTCTCGATCGATGCCCGCACGCCCTGGGCGCATTCCATCCTCGCCGACGAGGGCTATGCCTATTCGTCGAGCGTGGCCCCGATCGCCCACGACCATTACGGCTGGCGCGAGGCTCCGCGTTTCGCCCATCGGCCGCTGCCCGGCTCGGACCTGATCGAGCTTCCGGTCACCACCGTCGAGCTGGCCGGCCGGCGGATGGCGGCGGGGGGCGGGGGCTTCTTCCGGCTTTTGCCCTACCGTTTCTCAAGCTGGGCGATCGACCGGGTGAACAAGGAGGACCGGCGCCCCGCCGTCTTCTATTTCCATCCCTGGGAGATCGATCCCGGCCAGCCGCGGGTCGCCGGCGCCTCACTCAAATCGCGGCTCCGTCATTACAGCCGGCTCTCGGCTATGCGCCCCAAGCTGCTGAAATTGTTCAATGCCCATGCCTGGGACCGCACCGACAAGGTGGTCGAGCGCGAGCGGGAGAGGCTGTCGTGACCCTTCACTCGCCGATCACCGCCGTCACCGTCCGGACGGCGGACCTTCGCGATCCCGCCGAGCGGGCGAGGATCGACTCCTATGTCGCCGAGCATCCGGAGTCCGTCTTCTTCCACCGCCCGCAATGGAGCCTGGGGGTCGAGCAAGGCTGCGGCCAGCGCGGCCATTATCTCCTCGCCGAACGGCCCGGCGGAGCCCTGGCGGGCTGCCTTCCGCTCACCGACGTCCGCTCGATCCTGTTCGGCCGGGCCCTGGTCTCGACCGGCTTCGGCACCGGCGGCGGAGCGATCGCCGACGGCGAGGCGGCCGAGTCCGAGCTGCTTCGCGCCGCCGCCGAGCTTGCCGACCGGCTCGGCTGCCCCGCCCTGGAGCTTCGCGGCGGCCGCTTCCCCGACGGTTATTCGGTTCGCGACGACGTCTATGTCGGCTTCGCCATGGACCTTCCGGAGGGCGAGGAGGCGATCTTGAAGTCGATCAAGCGCCGCCACCGCGGGGTCAGGCGAGCCCGGGCGCTCGAGCTCCGGGTCCGGATTGGCGCCGGCCGGCAGGACCGGGCCGATTTCTTCCGGGTCTATGGCGAATCGATGCGCAACCTCGGCTCGCCGGTCTTCCCGCCGCGACTGTTCGGCGCGATGCTCGACCTCTTCGGCGAGGATTCCGACATCGTCACCATCCTCGACGGAAGCGAGCCGGTCGCGAGCGTCCTCAATTTCTACTTCAAGGGCATCGTCCATCCTTACTGGGGGGGCGGGACGATCGCGGCGCGCGACCGCTTCGCGAGCGAGCTCATGTATTTCGAGACGATGTGCCACGCCTCGAGGCGCGGCTGCACCGGCTTCGACTTCGGCCGGTCCAAGGTCGGCAGCGGCAATCACAGCTTCAAGCTGAACTGGGGGATGGAGCCGAAGCCGCTGCGCTACGGGATCCGCACAGCGCCCGGCACCGCGCCCCGCGACATCAATCCGCTGAGCCCGAAGAACCGGCTCAAGGTCGAGGCCTGGAAGAAGCTTCCGCTGTGGGTGTCGAACCGGCTCGGGCCGGTGCTGGCGAGCGGTCTCGGCTGATGGCGGATATTCTGTTCCTCGCGCATCGGATCCCCTATCCGCCGGACCGCGGCGACAAGATCCGCACCTTCCACGAGCTCGGGCATCTGGCGAGGCTCGGGCGGGTGCATCTCGCCTGCTTCGCCGACGACGAGGCCGACGCGGCCAACCTCGCCGGGCTTCGCGAGGCGATCGGGCCTGCGCTGGGCGAGGTCCATGTCGAGGTCCGGCGGAGGTCGCGGGTCGCGGCCGGGGCGCGGGCGATCGTCCAAGGCCGGCCGGTGTCGCTGACCCTGTTCGACGGCGCGGCCCTTCGCGGCTTCGTCGATCGGATGCTGGCGAGCGGGCGGATCGGGACGATCTTCGCTTTCTCCGGGCAGATGGCGCAATTCGTCCCGGACGATCCAGGCGCGCGCTTCGTGATGGATTTCGGCGACGTCGATTCGGCCAAGTTCGAAGCCTATGGGGCGGAGGGCGGGGCGATGGCGCCGATCCACCGCCGCGAGGGCCGGCTGCTCGCCGAGTTCGAGCGGGAGGTCGCCGCCCGCGCTGACGTCAGCCTGTTCGTCAGCGAGGCCGAAGCGGCACTGTTCAGGCGGCGGAGCGGGCTTGGGAGCGCGGACGTCCGGGCGCTCCAGAACGGGGTGGACCTCGATTATTTCAATTCGGAGGCCCCGTTCCCGAGGGTGGAGGAAAACGGACCGCTCATCGTCTTCACCGGGCAGATGGATTATGCCCCCAATATCGACGCCGTGCGCTGGTTCGCGGGCGAGGTGATGCCGATGCTTCCCAAGGCGCGCTTCGCCATCGTCGGGCGCAGGCCGTCCGACGTGGTGAAGCGGCTCGCGGGCCCTCGAACCATCGTCACCGGGGCGGTTCCGGACGTCCGCGCCTGGCTCGCCGCGGCCGACGTCGTCGCGGCGCCGCTCAGGATCGCTCGCGGGATCCAGAACAAGGTGCTCGAGGCGATGGCGATGGCTCGGCCGGTGGTCGCCTCGCCGGCCGCTTTCGAGGGCATCGAGGCTGAGCCGGGCCGCCATCTGTTCGTCGCCGAGACGGCCGAGGCGCAGGCGGAGGCCATCTCCGGCCTGCTCGACGATCCGCAGCGGGCCCGGGTGCTCGGCCAGGCCGCCCGCCGCCGGATGGAGCAGGTCTATCGCTGGGACGCCCGCCTGGCCCCGCTCGGCGACATCGTCGGAGCCGGCGAGCGGAAGGCGGCGGCATGACGGCGGTCCTGCCGATCGTCCGCGCCGATCCGCTCGCGCAGGCCTGGCGGACCCATCTCGTGGCGCTCGGCGCGGCGGCGGCGGCGATCGTGCTTCTGTTCGCTCGCGACGCTCTCGACATGGGCGCGCTGTGGTGGACCAGCACGACCTTCAATCATTGCTTTCTGGTCGTTCCGATCATCGCCTGGCTGGTCTGG
Organism: Allosphingosinicella sp.; assembly: GCA_036389015.1. Classification (GTDB taxonomy): domain Bacteria; phylum Pseudomonadota; class Alphaproteobacteria; order Sphingomonadales; family Sphingomonadaceae; genus Allosphingosinicella. The sequence continues at coordinate 5,643 of DASVQS010000009.1, forward strand.
CAGCGTCTCGCCGACCTCAAGGCATTGGCGCCGCGGGCCTGGGCTCCCGGCCTACTCCTGACGGGAGCGGGCGCGGCGGCCTGGCTGCTCGGCGAGGCGGGCAATGTCGCGCTTCTCCGCCATTTCGGCCTCGTCGCGATGCTCCAGGGGATCGTCATCGCCGGCCTGGGCAAGGCGGCGGCGCGCGCGCTCGCCTTCCCGATCTTCTACGCTTTCTTCCTGGTGCCGTTCGGCGAGGAGCTGGTCGGGCCGCTTCAGACCCTGACCGCGAAGATGAGCATGGGCCTGCTCGCCCTGACCGGAGTGCCCGCGCATATCGAGGGCATCTTCATCTCCACGCCGACCGGGCTGTTCCGGGTCGCCGAGGCCTGTTCCGGGGTGAGGTTCCTGGTCGCGATGGCGGCGCTGGGCGCGCTCGCCGCGAACCTGTGCTTCCGCTCCTGGCCGCGCCGGCTGCTGTTCGTCGCCTTCGCGCTCATCGTCTCGGTGCTCGCCAACGGGGTGAGGGCGTTCGGGACCATCTACATCGCCTGGCGGACCGACAACGAGGTCGCGGTCGGGATCGACCATCTCATCTACGGCTGGATCTTCTTCGCCATCATCATCGCGCTGATCGCGGCGGCGGCGTGGCGCTTCATGGACCGGGCGCCGAACGCGCGCTGGTTCGATCCGGCCGACCTCCAGGCGCCCGGCACCGAGCCGGGACGGCCAGCTCGGGCCGCCCAGGTGGCGGCCGTCGCCGTCGCGCTCGCCGCCGCCGCCCCGCTGTGGTCGGGCGCGGTCGCCGCCGCCGGGACCCGGGCGGTGCCGGATTCGCCGCTTCCCGACGTTCCGGGCTGGACCCGGCTTCCGGCGGCGGGCGACTGGCAGCCGCATTATACCGGCGCGGACCGGATCCGGCTGGCCCGCTACCGCAATTCCGCGGGGCAGCAGGTCGATCTCGCCATCGTCGTCTTCGCCCGGCAGAGCGAGGGGCGCGAGCTGGTCGGCTACGGCCAGGGCGCCTCGGACGAGGACGGCGCCTGGTCGTGGACCGGCGAGGCCCCGGCGCCGGCGGACGGCAAGGCCGAGCGGATCGGCTCGCACGGCAAGGTGCGCGAGGTGGTGAGCTTCTACCGGGTCGGCGGGATCGTCACCGGCAGCCCGACCCGGGTCAAGCTGGAGACGGTCAGGACTCGCCTGCTCGGCGGGCCGCAGCGGGCGGTGGCGGTGCTGGTCGCGGCCGAGGCTCCGGCCGACGGCCTCAGCCCGAGGCCGGCGATCGACTCCTTCCTCGACGGCCTCGGGCCGGTCGCCCCACTTGCCGACCGGGCCGCGGGGCTGGCAGGGGACTGACGATGTGCGGGATCGCCGGCCTTTTCCATGTGAGCAGCCCCAAGCCGGTCGACCCGAAACGGGTTCGGACGATGGCCGACACGCTCGCCCATCGCGGGCCGGACGGAAGCGGGGTGTGGACCGCGCCCGGCGTCGGCCTCGGCCACCGCCGGCTGTCCATCATCGACCTCGCCACCGGGGACCAGCCGATGCTGTCCGCGGACGGAAGGCTGGCGCTCAGCTATAATGGCGAGATCTACAATTTCCGCGAGGTGAGGGCGGAGCTCGAGGGCTTCGGCCATCGCTTCCGGACGGAGAGCGACACCGAGGTGATCCTGGCGGCGTGGCGGCAATGGGGCCCCGATTGCCTGGCGCGGTTCAACGGCATGTTCGCCTTCGCCCTCTACGACCAGGACCAGGACTGCCTGTTCCTCGCCCGCGACCGGCTCGGGGTCAAGCCGCTCTACTGGACGACTCTGTCCGACGATTCGCTGGTCTTCGCCTCCGAATTGAAGGGCCTGCTCGCCCATCCTTTGCTTCGCCGCTCGCCGAGCCGGAGCGCGCTCGACGATTATCTGGCGCTCGGCTACGTCCCCGACGACAATTGCATGGTCGAGGGAGTCCGCAAGCTCGCCGCCGGCCATTACCTCCTCGTCCGCCGCGGCCGGCTCGTGCCGAAGCCGGTGCAATATTGGGACGTCGACTTCTCCAACCCTTCGCGCGCGTCGGCCAAGGCGCTGGAGGAGGAGATGGTCGAGCGTCTCCAGGCCGCGGTGCGCTCGCGGATGGTCGCCGACGTTCCGCTCGGCGCCTTCCTCTCCGGCGGGGTCGACAGCTCGGCCGTGGTCGCACTGATGGCCGAGGCGAGCCGCTCGGCGGTCGAGACCTGCTCGATCGGCTTCGGCGAGGCCGGCCATGACGAGAGCCGTTGGGCGGCGCTGGTCGCCGAGCGATTCGCCACCAGTCACCGCAGCCGGATCGTCGAGGCGGGCGATTTCGGGCTGATCGACACCCTCGCCGACGCCTTCGACGAGCCTTTCGCCGACGCTTCCGCACTCGCCACCTACCGGGTCTCCGAGCTCGCCCGCGAGACGGTCAAGGTCGCCCTCTCCGGCGACGGCGCCGACGAGGCCTTCGCCGGCTACCGCCGCTACCGGATGTTCGCCGCCGAGGAGCGGGTGAGGGGGCTATTGCCCGGCCCGGCGCGCGGGGTGCTCGGCGCGGTCGGCAACCTTTATCCCAAGCTCGACTGGGCGCCGCGCTTCCTTCGCGCCAAGACGACCCTGCAGGCGATCGGCCAGGACGGCGGCGAGGCCTATGCGGCGGCGGTCGGCGTGACCTCGCAACCAATAAGATCAAGCCTTTACACGGCGATCCACAAACGACTTCTCGACAGCCACCGAGCCGAGACGCGATACGTCAAGGCGATGGCCGAAGCGCCGGCCGGCGATTCGCTGTCGCGCGCCCAATATGCCGACCTCAAGATCTGGCTCCCCGGCGACATCCTCACCAAGGTCGACCGAACCAGCATGGCCGTCAGCCTCGAGGCGCGCGAACCCTTGCTCGACCACCGGCTCGTCGAGTTCGCCGCCCGGGTTCCCGCCGGGATGCGGCTTCGCGGCGGCTCCGGCAAATGGCTGATGAAGCGGGCGCTCGGCCGCTATCTTCCGGACGAAGTGCTCCACCGGACCAAGATGGGCTTCGTCACCCCCGTCAGCGCCTGGTTCCGGGGCCCGCTGGCCGGCGAGGCGGCGGCCGTCGCCCACAGCCCCGCGCTGGCCGAGCTCGGCTGGTTCAGGCCGGAGGTCATCGCCCGCCTCGCCGCCGCCCACCGTTCCGGGCGCGAGGAGCACGGCCGGCTGCTCTGGCAATTGCTGATGCTCGACAAGTCGCTCCAGCGCCTGTTCGGATTCGGAAGCGGAGTGAGGAAGGCGGGGTAGGTTTCTTAATTCTTCCCCGAGATTTCTCGGGGAGGGGGACCACCCGAAGGGTGGTGTAGGGCCCCCGCTGACTCAGAGGAACCCCTCCACCGCGCTTCGCGCGGTCCCCCTCCCCGGAAAACCCGGGGGAGGATTAAGCCGGATAGACCGCCTCCACGAAATACAGCCCCTGCGGCGGCGCGTTCAGCCCCAGGGCCGCCCGGTCCCGGGCCTCCAGCGCCGCCTTCAGATCCTCCGCGCTCCACTTCCCGCGACCGACCAGCTGCAGGCAGCCGACCATCGAGCGCACCTGGTGGTGGAGGAAGGAGCGGGCCGCCGCTTCGATCAGGATCGTGTCGCCTTCGCGGCGCACCTCCAGGCGGTCGAGGGTCTTGACCGGACTTTCGGACTGGCAGTGCGCCGAGCGGAAGGTGGTGAAATCGTGATGGCCGACGAGGCCTTGCGCCGCCTCGTGCATCGCTCCGGAGTCGAGCGGGACGCTCACCTGCCAGGCGCAGCCGGCCTCCAGCGCCAGCGGCGCTCTTCGGTTGACGATCCGGTAGAGATACCGGCGGCCGACGCAGCTGAAGCGGGCATGCCAGTCCTCGGCTACCGGCCGGGCCTCCAATATCGCGATCGGCAGCGGGCGGAGCCGGGCGTTCAGCCCCTCCGAGAGCCGGAAGGGGGTGATCGGCCGGTCGACGTCGACATGGGCGGCCATGGCAAGGGCATGGACCCCGGCGTCGGTGCGGCCGGCGGCATGGAGGACCGCGGGCTCGCCGGTGATCGTCTCGACCGCTTCCTCGATCGCCTGCTGGACGGACGGACCGTGCGCCTGGCGTTGCCAGCCCATGAACGGGCCGCCGTCATATTCGACGGTGAGCCGGAAGCGGGTCACCCGAGCTTCGAGCCGGCCGGGATCGGGAAGCCGCGCAGCAGCTCCATCGTCGCCATGACGCCGCGCCCGGCGCGCTGGACCGTGAGCGGCCGGATGGCGCCGCGGCCGCAGCCGATGGCCAGCTCATCGTCCAGGACGAGCCCCGGCTCGGTCGGGAAATTCGTCCCGAGCTTCGGGTCGCCGGCTTCACTCAGGATCCTGGCGATGTGAACCCGGATGCGCTCGCCGTTGAATTCGAACCAGGCGCCCGGCGCGGGATTGAGGGCGCGGATCTGCCGGTCGACGCCGACCATGCCCGCCGTCCAGTCGATCCGGGCTTCGCTCTTGTCGATCTTTGCGGCGTAAGTCACGCCCGACTCACTTTGGACCTCGGCGGGATAGCCGAGCGGGTCGGCGAGCCATCGCACCATCAGCTCCGCGCCGAGGTAGGAAAGTCGGAAGGCGATATCCCCCGTCGTGTCATAATCTCCGATCGGGATCGACTGCCGGAGCAGCATCGGTCCGGTGTCTAGCCCCGCTTCCATCCGCATGATCGTTACCCCGGTCATCCGGTCGCCGGCGAGGATGGCGCGCTGGATCGGCGCGGCGCCGCGCCAGCGCGGCAGAAGGGAGGCGTGGACGTTGACGCAACCGAGCCGCGGCGCCTCGAGGATCGGCCGCGGAAGGATCAGCCCGTAGGCGGCGACGACGGCCACTTCGAGGTCGAGCGCCGCGAACCCGGCCTGCGCGCCGGAATCCTTGAGCGACAGCGGAGTGCGAACCTCGATACCGAGCGCTTCGGCGCGCCTCTGGACGGGGGAGGGGCGGAGGGCCTTGCCGCGGCCGGCGGGACGCGGAGGCTGGCAATAGACGGCGGCGACGTCGTGCCGCGCCACGACCAGGGCGTCGAGCGTCGGCACGGCGAAATCCGGAGTCCCCATGAAAGCGATGCGCATTCGCGCTCACTAGCCTCCCCATCGCCAGATGGGGAGGGGGACCACGAAGTGGTGGAGGGGTGATTGACCAAGGCCTCAGCCATCTCGCTCCCGAGCCTCGGATTCCTCGCCAGCTACCCCTCCACCATGCTTCGCATGGTCCCCCTCCCCACCGCTTCGCGGCAGGGAGGCAGAGGGTGGCGCGGCCGCCATTCAAACCCTACCTACCCCCCATGGCCTCTCCCGAGATCGACGCGCTCACCCAGGCGCTCGCCCGCCTCCCCGGGCTCGGGCCGCGCTCGGCCCGGCGCGCGGTGCTTCACCTGATGAAGAAGCGCGACGCGGCTCTCACCCCGTTGCTTCGGGCGCTGGAGCGGGTGAACGACAATCTCTCGGTCTGCTCGGCCTGCGGCAATGTCGACACCGCCGATCCCTGCAGCATCTGCGCCGACAGCCGTCGTGACGACCGGCTGCTCTGCGTCGTCGAGGAAGTGTCGGACCTGTGGGCGCTCGACCGCTCCCGGCTCTTTCCCGGCCGGTTCCATGTCCTGGGGGGGCGCCTCTCCGCGCTGGACGGCGTCCGGCCCGAGGATCTCGGCATCGACAAATTGCTCGGCCGCGTCGCCAAGGGCGGAATCGACGAGGTCGTGCTGGCGATGAACGCGACCCTCGAAGGCCAGACCACCGCCCATTATCTCGCCGAGCGGCTGGAGGGCTTCCCGATCCGCCTCACCCAGCTCGCCCATGGCCTGCCGGTCGGCGGCGAGCTCGACTATCTCGACGAGGGGACGCTCGCCCAGGCGCTCAGGGCCCGGCGGCCGGTCTCGTAATAAGCGGGAAACAAACACCTTTTTTGCTTCACTTAATGCAACCAAACATAGATCAGGTTCGTTGGGGCAGCTCGTCGGGTTGTTCACGGTCCCGTCGCCGGTCGAGTTCAAGACAAGAGAATATCATGCGCGCTCTGATCATCGAGCCACAGATTTTCACATCCTTCATGATCGAGGATGCTTTGAGAGATGCCGGCTTCACGTCGATCACGATGGCGTCGACGGAGGAGGAGGCGGTGGCCAGCGCCGAGGCGGAGCCGCCGGACCTCGTCACGGCCGCGGTCGAGCTGGAACGCGGCAGCGGAATCCGCGCAGTCGAGCGGATCCGATCCAGGCTGAGGGTGCCCGTGCTGTTCATCACCCAGCATATCCGCCAGGTGAGGGTCCGCGACCCGCTGGCGCAGATCGTGAAAAAGCCCTTCGCCGCCGCCCACCTTCCGCCCGCCATCGCCGCCGCGACGGCGGGCGGCTGAATCGGCCCTGTCGTCCTTCGATACGGGCCTTCGCCAGGCTCAGTCCCCACTCAGGATGAGCGGTGGAGAATTATCACAGTCGCCCATCCTGAGTAGCCGGTGAGCTTGTCGAACCGGCGTATCGAAGGACGATCAACGATAGCTGACCACCTCATATTCGATCCCGTCCGGGTCGAAGAAATAGAAGCGCCGGCCCGGCTCGTAGTCTCCGTGCGAGAAGGGGGTCAGGCCGGCCGCCACCACGCGCGCCTCGGTGGAGTCGAGATCGTCCACCTGCACGCCGATATGATTGAGCGGACGGCCCTTGGCGAAACCGGCGTCGCCGGCGGGCGCGCCACCGGCGGCGTAAAGCGCGACATAATCGTCCGAGGTGCCGACATGGATGGTCCGGCCCCCGTTCATCGACGGCCCCCGCCAGCGGACCCGCCAGCCGAAGATCGATTCCATCAGCCTCGCGGCCCGCTCCGGGTCGCTCACCGTGACGTTGACATGTTCGATCCTGGGTAAGGCCATGATCATTTTCCTCGCTCTCAAGCCCCGTCGGTTGCGAGTCGTACGACCTCAAGCTAAGTTGAGGTCAAGCTTCATTTCGCGGGGATTTCCATGGCGTCGCCGGCCCTCCTCACCATCGGCGAACTGGCCCGGCGCACCGGCCTTTCGGTCTCCGCGATCCGCTTCTACGAGGCCCGGGGCCTGGTCGCGCCCATCCGCACGGGCGGCAACCAGCGCCGCTTCCTGCGCTCCGACATCCGCCGCCTGTCCTTCGCCCTGATCGCGCAGCGCTGCGGGCTCAGCCTCGCCGAGATCGAGAAGGAGATGGCCTCGCTGCCCGACGGCCGGGCGCCCACCAAGGCCGACTGGCAGGCGATCAGCGGGCGCCTCCGCTCGACCCTCGACGAGCGCATCGCCCTGCTCGAGCGCACCCGCGACCGACTCGACGGATGCATCGGCTGCGGCTGCCTGTCGCTTGATGCCTGCGCGCTCTACAATCCGGAAGACCGCGCGGAGCGAGGGGGGCCGGGACCGCGCTTCCTGCTGGGGGATAGGGCCGTCGTCCCGGCGTAGGCTGGGACCCCGTCGGGTGAAAGGCGCGGCGTTCTCATTCGCTGGGTCCCCAGCCTTCGCTGGGGCGACCCTACACCTTGCGGCTCAGCGCCTTCATCGCCTCGTCCAGGCCCTCTTACGTCAACGAATTTACAGGCACCGTTACCGAGCCGCCGGTTACTGGGAGGCCCGCGGCGATGGACATGGGCGGAGACGCCCGCCGGAGCTCATCGCTGGTGCGTTGCGCGCCCGCCTGCGCGGCGCCGCTCGCCGACCACATCAGGCCGGCAAGCGTCTCCGCGTCATAGCCTGCGGCCAGCAGGGTGCGCTCGATATGATCGTGCACGGCGGCGGTGACGGGACAGCCGACCGCCGGCCATCGGGTGAATGGCTCGGCATGGACAGGGTATCCGTTGCAGAAGCCGTAATGTGGGCAGCCGTGGCAGAATTGCGCCGTCTTCGCTTCGCTACGCGCGAGCGAGTCCGAATAGGCCCGGCTGGCGAGTATCCGGTCGATCCGTTCCTTGATGACGTTTCCGAGACGCCATTCCGCGTGCCCCCGCTCGTCGGTCAGGAACAGGTCGCCATTGGTTTCGACCTGCAACACGCTCTCGCCGCGCAGCCGGCGATCGTAGACCGGGCTGCGCTGCCCGAGCATAGCTCGGAGGACATTGCCGAGCCATTCGGCAAGCGGGAAGATCTTCGCCTGGGCGCCCTGGCCGAGCCAATAGTCGAAAAGATCGCACAGGGCCGCGACAAGCTCCTCGTCCGAGGCCTCGAACGACCCGGACGGACGCTCGCCGGGGCCTTCGAAGAGCGGAAGAACGCGAAATCCCGCTCCGCGCCTGAGCCAGAAATCATGCACATCGCGCAGGCGGTGGAGGTTGTGCTTCGCCAGCACCGTGATCGCGCCATAACTGATCCCGAGCCGGTCGAGGCGGTCGAGGTTCGCAAGGACGGCCGACTCGGTCCGCCTTCCGCGGCGGTCGACGCGCACGCCGCCGATCACGTCCATCGACACGCCGAGGCCGATATCGTGTCGGCGCAGCAGCTCGATCACCGCTTCGGGAAGGCTGAACAAATTGCTTTGCAGCAAGATGCGGTAGTCCAGGCCCCGCAACGTCTCGTGCTGCAGCCGCATGACCTGATCCAGATAATCCGCGGGCAGCGTCAGCGGCTCCCCACCGTGCCAGATCAGGCGGGACTCCACCGGCGTGCCGAGCCGGCGTTCGAGTCCGAGGTGGTAGTCGCGGACCGCTTCGAGGACGCGCTGCCATTGCGCCAGTGACAGGCGCTCGCGGTTGGAGAGATTGTTCCACTCGTAGCAATAAGCGCAGCGAAGGTTGCAGAATTTCGAGGCCTTGATGACCCATTCGACCGATTTCATCGCCGCCACTCCTCGTCCCGGAGGAGGGTCATTCCGGCAGCCGGCTCAGCGCATGGGCCGCCGCCGTGAAGCTGGCCAGAGACTTGGGCGACAAGGTGCCGTCGACCACTTCGAATCGCTTGTTCTTCTCGATGGGATAGCGGCCGTCCGCGAGCGGCTCCAGCCTGCGCTCCTTCATCGCATAGGCGCGATAGGGCTGGCCTGCACCATGCTGGACCGCGAAGTAGAACAATCCGTCCGGAGCCAGGAAGCGCACCACATCGGTGATCGCCAGCGGATCGGGTAGACTCAGCAGCGGGTTGTCGATGGCGACCGTCTCCCGCCATGCGCCATATTGGCGGAAAGGCTCGTATCCGTCCGGATCCTTGGAGACCTGATCGAAATCGATTCGGCCTTTTTCGACCCTGAAAGGAACGCCGTCCTTCAAACGGTAGGATCCGTCGGGCAGGGCGCGGCCCGCGTCGTCGCCGCCGGTGACCAACACCTCGGTCTGTTGCACCGCGACCGTGCGCCGCCGGAACACGACCCTGGTGCCGTTCTCCAGCATGCCGTTGAACTGCTCCGACGAGGATTCCGCGGCGGGGGCGACCTTTGCCAGGAAGCCGAGCGGCGTTCCCTCCACCGCCCGGCGCAAGGCGGTGACGATGGCGTTGCGAGTCTTGTCGGGCATCAGACGCGTCCTCCTGAAAGAGTGCGATGACCCGGCTGCGAAGCCTGTCGAATGGCCGGGCCCAGATGCTGGCGAATGCCGCGAGACCAATACCTGGCCGCCAGCAGCTTCGAAGATGCCATAGGCCATGGCGAAAGGATAGTATCGATCCCGACTCTGGCGGATGTTTGCGATGCAGGCGCAGGTTCGAGGTGCGAGCGCCGACAAGAGCCTGCGGCTAGACCTTGCGGCTCAGAGCCTTCATCGCGTCGTCCAGCCCTTCCAGCGTCAGCGGATACATGCGCTCGTGGATCAGTTGGCGGAGGATCTGGGTGGACTGGCTGTAGCCCCAGTATTTCTCCGCCGTCGGGTTGAGCCAGACCGCGCTCGGATAGGTGTTGACGAGACGCTGCATCCAGACCGCCCCGGCCTCCTCGTTATAATGCTCGACGGAGCCGCCGGGATGGGTGACCTCATAGGGGCTCATCGAGGCGTCGCCGACAAGGACGATCTTCCAGTCGTGGCCGAATTTGTGGAGCACGTCCCAGGTCGGCGTGCGCTCGGCGAAACGGCGGCGATTGTCCTTCCACAGGCTCTCGTAGGGGCAATTGTGGAAGTAGAAGAATTCGAGATTCTTGAACTCGCTGTGAGCGGCCGAGAACAGCTCCTCGCAGACCCTGACATGGGGGTCCATCGAGCCGCCGACGTCGAGCAGGAGCAGCAGCTTCACCGCGTTGTGCCGCTCCGGACGCATCCGGATGTCGAGCCAGCCCTTCCTCGCAGTGCCGTCGACGGTCTCGTCCAGGTCAAGCTCGTCGGCGGCGCCCTCGCGGGCGAAGCGGCGGAGACGGCGCAAGGCCACCTTGATGTTGCGGGTGCCGAGCTCGACCTGGCTGTCGAGGTTGCGGAACTCGCGCTTGTCCCAGACCTTGATCGCGCTCCGGTTGCGGCCGCCCTCCTGGCCGATTCGAATGCCTTCGGGATTGTAGCCATAGGCGCCGAAAGGCGAGGTCCCGGCGGTCCCGATCCACTTCGAGCCGCCCTGGTGCCGCTCCTTCTGCTCGGCGAGGCGCTGCCTGAGCGCTTCCATGATCTCTTCCCACGAACCCAGGGCCTGGATCTTCGCCATCTCCTCGGGCGAGAGGTAGAGCTCGGCGACCTTCTTCAGCCACTCCTCCGGGATCGGCGCGGCGTCCGTCCCGTAATCCGCCTCCAGCCCCTTGAAGACCTTTCCGAAGACCTGGTCGAAGCGGTCGAGCAGCCCTTCGTCCTTCACGAAGGTGGCCCGGGCGAGGAAGTAGAATTGCTCCGGGCTGCTCGCGATGACGTCGGCGTCGAGCGCCTCCAGGAGCACGAGATGCTCCTTCAGCGAGGCGGGGATTCCGGCCGCGCGAAGCTCGTCGACGAAGGAGAAGAACATCAGGCAGGTATGTAATCCCTTATGCCCCTGCCGTCACCCCAGCGTCCTTCGATACGCCTTCGCCTTCGCTCAGTCCCTACTCAGGATGAGCGGAGGGGACGTGCACAAACCGCTCATCCTGAGTAGCCGCTGAGCGAAGTCGAAGCGGCGTATCGAAGGACGCATAGTTAACGCCGTTTCAACATTTACCCCTTAGCCCTCTTCCCGAACCGCATCAGGGGGCGAAGCGTGGCGAGCAGGGCGATCGAGGAAGCGGACGAAAACGCGATCAACATCGTCGCCCGCAATTGCGGGGCTCTGGCGATCGAGTGCAGCGACGTCTCCGGCTATGTCTCCGGCGTTTCGGAGCGGATCTCGTCGAACCTGCGGACCCTCGATTCGCTCGAGGAGGTGACCAGCCGGCTTCTGCTCGACCAGGCGCGGGTGGCCGAATCGACCGACGAGGCCCGGATCCTCGCCGAGCAGGCCCGCGAGCGCCTGTCCGAAGGGCGGACCGCGATCGAGGATACGATCGGGATCTTCTCCGGGCTGACCGACCTCGTCGTCCAGCTGGGCGAGCGGATGACCGGCTTCGCCGAGGCGATGAGCCGGGTCCAGAACGTCTCCTCGAGCATCGAGCGGATCGCCTACCGTACCAACATGCTGGCGCTCAACGCGACCATCGAAGCGGCCAGGGCGGGGGAGGCGGGCCGCTCGTTCGCCGTCGTCGCCGCCGAGGTGAAGAAGCTCGCCCAGGAGACGAGGACCGCGACCAGCGAGATCACCGGGACGATCGCCTCGCTGACCCGCGAGGCCGAGGCGGTGACCTCGGAGATCGAGAACGGCGTCGACCGGAGCCGGGTCGCCCGCTCGGGCTTCGCGACGATCACCGACACCGTCCGCCAGGTCGCCGAGATCGTCGCCCTGGTCGACCGCCAGACCGACGGAATCGCCCAGTCGACCAGTCACATCCAGCTAAGCGTCGACAGCGTCAAATCCGGCCTGTCGAGCTTCGCCGCCGACGCCCGCGACAACGGCGGGCAATTGCTCCAGGTCCACGGCCGGCTGACCAAGCTCGAGACTCTTTCGAACGAGATGCTCGACCGGCTCGCCAGCTCGGGCGTGCGGATCGACGACACGCCGTTCATCGAATTCGCCCAGGCCGGCATGCGCGAGATCAGGGACGTCGTCGAAGCCGCGATCGTCGCCGGCGAGGTCGGCGAGGATGACGTCTTCGACACCCATTATAAGGCCATGCCGGGCACCAACCCGGTGCAGTACGAGACCCGCTTCTGCGACCTCGCCGACCGCCGCGTCCGGCCGATCCTCGACAGGCTGATGGGGCGCGAGCCGAGGCTGATCGCCGCCGCCATCACAGACGTCAACGGCTACCTGCCGACCCACATCTCCGCGCGCTCGCAGCCGCAGAGCGACGATCCCGCCTGGAACGCCGAGCATTGCCGCAACCGCCGCAACTTCCTCGACGACGTCACCCGCAGGGCGATCGAGAGCGAGAAGGAGGCGATGCTCGCCACCTACTCGATGGACCTCGGCCAGGGCCGCTATTTGCCGGTCAAGAACGTCTTCGTCCCGCTCTACATAAACGGCCGCCGCTGGGGCAATTTCGAGCTCGCCTACAGGGACGAGGCGATGCGCCTTTAACCCCCTCTCCCCTTCAGGGGAGAGGGCCGGGGAGAGGGGAAGTCGTCTAAAAACGATGCGTCTGTAGACAAACCTCATAAAAACCGTAAGTGACGTCTTGTGGGAAAGACGAGTGCGGGACAAGATCCTTATCGAGCGCGCGAAGGGGATGCGCCGCGAAATGACGACGCCGGAGCGGCAACTTTGGCATGCGCTGCGGGCGAAGCGGCTCGGTGGCGCAAAGTTTCGCCCACAGGTTGTGATCGACCGCTATATCGCCGACTTCGCCTGCCGCCTTCCATCGATGCTGATTGTGGAGGTTGATGGGGCGACCCACGCCGACCGCCAGCGCTGCGATGCCAAGCGCACCGCATTCCTCGAAGGTCGCGGCTACCGGGTGCTCAGGTTCACCAATGACGAAGTGATGTCGAACCTCGACGGCGTTCTGACTGTGATCGCGAACGCTCTGACTCCCCCTCTCCCCGACCCTCTCCCCTGAAGGGGAGAGGGAGCGCGTTGCGGCTGGCACCAACCCCTCTCCCCTTCAGGGGAGAGGCCGGGAGAGGGGGAGTCTGTGTCAGGCCCCCGGCCGCCTCGCCATGAACGCCAGCCGCTCGAACAGCATCACGTCCTGCTCGTTCTTGAGGAGCGCGCCATGCAGCGGCGGGATCGCCTTCGACGGGTCGCGCGACTGAAGCACCTCGAGCGGCATGTCTTCGTGGAGGAGCAGCTTCAGCCAGTCGATCAGCTCGCTGGTCGACGGCTTCTTCTTGAGGCCGGGCACGTCGCGTACCTGGTAGAAAATGTCCATCGCCTTCGAGACCAGCATCTTCTGGATGCCGGGGAAATGGACGTCGATGATCGCCTGCATCGTCTCGCGGTCGGGGAATTTGATGTAGTGAAAGAAGCAGCGCCTGAGGAAGGCGTCGGGAAGCTCCTTCTCGTTGTTCGAGGTGATGACGACGATCGGCCGATCCGCCGCCTTCACCGTCTCCTTCGTCTCGTAGACGTGGAACTCCATCCGGTCGAGCTCCTGGAGGAGGTCGTTGGGGAATTCGATGTCGGCCTTGTCGATCTCGTCGATCAGAAGCACCGGGAGCTTCGGGCTGGTGAACGCCTCCCACAATTTGCCGCGGCGGATGTAGTTGGAGATGTCGTGGACCCGGGGATCGCCGAGCTGGCCGTCGCGAAGCCGGGCGACGGCGTCATATTCGTAAAGCCCCTGATGCGCCTTGGTCGTCGACTTGACGTGCCATTCGATCAGCGGCGCGCCCAGGGCGGCGGCGATCTCGTGGGCGAGGACGGTCTTGCCGGTGCCGGGCTCCCCCTTGACCAGAAGCGGCCGCCGGAGCGTGACTGCGGCGTTGACCGCGACCTTGAGGTCGTCGGTCGCGACATAGGATCGGGTGCCTTCGAAGCGCATGCCGGCGGGATAGGGGAGGGGGTCGGGGAGGGCAAGGGGAGGGGCGCGGTGGAGCCGTTGCTCCCCGGCGATGGCCGGGGCCCAGTCCTTCCGGTTGTGGAGCTGGGCCCCGGCCTTCGCCGGGGAACAGCCTAGGCCGTTCCGCGCGCCTGCTGCCTCGCCTCGAGGAGGTCCCAGAGGCCGTGATGCTGGACGAGGATCTGCTGGGCGCCGAACAGGAGCGCGCGCTGCACCGGCGCGGAAGCTCCGTAATCGTCGGCGAGACGGACGATGGCTTCCGGTTCGGCGGCCGGATAGGCAGGCGAATCGACCCCGAAGCGGACGGCCGCGGAATCGAGGCAGTTGCGGATCAGCGCCCAGTCGAGAACCAGCGCCATCGCCGCTCCGAGCGCGCAGCCGCGGCGTTCGGACAAGGCGAGGGTCTCCATCGCGTGGCGCTGGCCGAGCACTGCGGCGTCGGTGCCGCCGCCGCCCGGAGTGCTCGGCACCGGTCCGGCGGCGACGGCGAGCCGGGCGAGATAGGCGCGCTCGCCTGCGAAGGCGTAGGTGGCGTTGGTCAGCCACGCCCGAGCCTCCGGCTCGGTCACCCGGGCCGCCGCATGGTCGATCAGGCCGGGATAGCGGCCGTGGAGGACGCACAGATAATGGATGAGGTCGGCGAGATCGCGGCCGGCGCTCGCGGTCCTCAGCAATTGCGGGCTCGCCGCATAGGGATGGGCCGCGCTGCCATGCTCGGCGAGGCGCTCCAGCAGCAGCACGCCCGTCCGTGGGCCGCCGGCAGTCTCGACCGAAGCTGAAGCCATCTGGCCCTCCCGAAGCGGTTCCCGAACCGCTCTAAAAGGCTGACCTATATCAATGCCGTAAAAACCCGGTTTACGCCCCGTTAGGGCGGCGGAAAGGCTGTTTGCCTTTGCCCTCCCCCAGTCCCGCGAAAGTGGGGATCCAGCCTGGGGCGGTGACCCTGATCTCGCGCCTCTCCTTCGGCCGTACGGCCTTTTATTTTTTTGAGGGAAGACACGAAGGTACAAGAAAACAGGAATGCGGGGCCGAGCTGCCCTCCTTGTCCTTCGAGTCTCCTGTTCAACAATATCGCGCCGGGGCATCCGGTGCGACCGCTCCACCCTTGGGCGAGCTTTTTTTTGAGAGAAGGCGCAAAGGCGCGAAGGCGCGACGTAGAAAAGCTGGTTCCTCTACGT
>DASVQS010000010.1:0-23586 GCA_036389015.1 Allosphingosinicella sp.
ATTGCCCCGGCTCTCCCTCGACGATCGCGGTGAAGATCGGGCGGCCGGGGTGGAGCTCGCGGAAGGTCGCGATCTCCTTCGCCACCCAGGGGGAGGCGGCGCTGTGCGGGGAGCAGAGGACGATGAGGTTGCGCGACACGGCGAGCGCCGCCCGCACCCTTTCGCTGAGGTCGCCCGCCGCCGGAAGCTCGTCGCGGTCGCGGAAGATCGGGGTCAATCGGGCCGGGACCTCGCCGTCCTCGCCCTGAGTGCCGGCGAGGCGCCTCGGCAGGCGATAGCCCTCCAGCTTCCGGTGAAGCCACCGCCCGGCCGCGGCATCCTTGTGGCTGTAGCTGATGAACGCGACATAGCCCCCGGCTGCGCCGGGTCCCGCTTCCGCCATGGTTATCCCCCCAAGAGCGCGGGCAGGCCGGCGCCGCGCCGCCCGGCAAGGTGCCAGAGCGGGGACGAGCCGACAATATATCAAAAACTTAGATTTGGACGCCGAAAATCCGGAAGTTGGATTCCGGCGTCGCTCCGTTCCGAGTCAGGCTCAGCCCAGCTTCTGCGCCAGGAAGCTCGGCACCGGTCCGTTCCAGCCGTCCTCATCCCCGCCGCTCACCGGGTCGGCCGGCGCTTGCGCGCGGCCGCGGGCGGGACGGGGCTCGCGGCTCGGCTCGTCGCGACGCGCTCGAGGCTCGGCTTGAGGCCTCTCCCGGCGCGGCGCGTCCCGGCGCCCGGCCGGCTTCGGCTCGGCGCTCGCTTCGAGCTCAGCCCCGGATGCCGCTTCAGGCTCAGCCTCGCGGCGCGGGCGCGCCTCCCGCTTCGGCTCCTCCGACCGGCCCCGTCCGCGCGGAGCCCGAGCCCCGCGTTCGCGCCGGGGGCGCTCCTCCTCCTCCTCGCCTTCGGGAGGCCGTGACTCGGCCGCCGCAGCCGGGCCGCCCTCGACGGCGCGGATCTTGCCCCCGGTCAGCTTCTCGATCGCTTCGATCGCCTCGGCGTCGGCGGCGGTGGCGAGGGTGATGGCGATTCCGGTCTTGCCGGCCCGGCCGGTGCGGCCGATGCGGTGGATATAGTCGTCGGGATGCCACGGCACGTCGTAGTTGAAGACGTGGCTGACGTCCTTGATGTCGAGGCCGCGGGCGGCGACGTCGGAGGCGACGAGGATGTTGATCTCGCCGGCCTTGAAGCGCTCGAGCTCGCGGATCCGCTCGGGCTGCTCCATGTCGCCGTGGATCTCGCTGGCGTTGAGGCCGGAGCGCTTGAGGCTCTGGGCGAGCTCGCGGACGGTCGTCTTGCGGTTGCAGAAGACGATGGCGGTGCGCACGTCATTGCCCTTGAGGCGGTCGGTGAGGACCTGCTTCTTCTTGCGCGAATCGACCTTGAGGAGGCGCTGGTCGATGGCGACGTTGGCGGTCGCCGGGCGGGCGACCTCGATCGTCTTGGGACCGGTCAGGAACTTGTCCGCCAGCTTCTTGATCGGGCCCGGCATGGTCGCCGAGAAGAGCAGGGTCTGGCGCTGCGAAGGCAGCTTCGAGCAGATCTCCTCGATGTCGGGGATGAAGCCCATGTCGAGCATCCGGTCGGCCTCGTCGATGACGAGCAATCCGCAGCCGGTGAGCAGGATCTTGCCGCGGCCATAGAGGTCCATCAGCCGCCCGGGCGTCGCGATCAGGACGTCGACTCCCTTTTCAAGCTTCTTGATCTGGTCGGCCATGTTGGTGCCGCCGATCAGCAGGGCCATGTTCAATTTGTGGTATTTGCCGTATTTCTCGAAATTCTCGGAAACCTGCATGGCAAGCTCGCGGGTCGGCTCGAGGATCAGCGAGCGCGGCATCCGCGCCCGGCTTCGGCCCTGCGCGAGGATGTCGATCATCGGCAGGACGAAGCCGGCGGTCTTGCCGGTTCCGGTCTGCGCGATGCCGATGATGTCGCGGCCCATCAGAACCGACGGAATCGCCTGCTTCTGGATCGGGGTCGGGATGGTGTAGCCGGATTCCTCCACGGCGCGGAGCAATTCGTCGGATAGGCCGAGGTCGGCAAAACTCATAAGGGTTCCGGGTGATTGAGGGGCTTCGTCGCGAGCCGCTTCAGGCCAAGCGCTTGGGCGAAGCGGTGGCTCAAGTCAAGAAAGCTCAACGGTGAAGGACCGGTTCCAGGCTTCGGAATCGGTCAATCTCGCAGGCGCCGCCCATGCGAGAGCGGATATTGTCGCGGTCCTCGCAGACCATGCCGTCGGGATTGGGCGTGATGTAGAAGCCGTAATAATAATCGAGCGCCGGGCAGCTGCTCTCGAGCCTGGCCCGGACCCGCTGGCGGTTGCGCATGATGAGGTCGACGCTGCTCCGGCCGACCAGGGTGGCGCCGGCGATGGCGCGCGCCGGGATGCACTTGGGACCCTTCCCCTCTTTCCACTCGACCCGAGTCGGCGGAGTCTGGCGGAAGCGGATGATGACCTGCTCGCGCACGACCTGCCCGTATTGGATCGGTCGTGCGGGCGGCGCGGCCGCCGGGGCGGCCGCGGCGAGCAGCAGCAGGGCGGCGGCGCCCGAGCGGATCAGTGAGGAGCCCTCCATCGCCTCGTCCCATCCCCGCAAGCGCTTGAACATGCGATTAATCCCCCGCGCCGCTTCCGTGCTTGCGAAAGCCGAGATTGCGCCATAGTAACCGCCGCCACATTCAGGCGGCCCGAGACGCGGCCGCCCCCAACCCGCGGAGACATGAACATGGCGACCGAGCCGCCGTCAAACGCACTGCCGATTTTCTATGCCGGCCTCGAGCCACTGTCGAGCAGCGTCCATGAAGGCTATCGCAGCCGCTCTTCGGATCGCGCGCCCTTCCTCGCCAGCAACCATGCGGTGCCGATCACGATCGACGAGTTCGTCGCCGTGCAGCGCCACTTCCCGATCGTCTTCTCGGTCGGCGAGAATCCGGTTCCGCTGGCGCTCATGGGGCTCAACGAAGGGGTCAACGTCTTCGTCGACGGGACCGGCAAGCCGATCGGCGAGATCTATCTGCCGGCCTATGTCCGCCGCTATCCGTTCATGCTCGCGCGCCTCCAGCCGGACGCTCAGGAGCTTTCGCTCTGCTTCGATCCGACCAGCGGCCTGGTCGGCGATTTCGAGGACGGCGAGCCCCTGTTCGACGACGGCAAGCCGAGCGAGACGACCAACAACGTCCTCAAATTCTGCGAGGAGTTCGAGCTTTCCGCCCAGCGCACCGTCGCCTTCATGACCGAATTGAAGGACGGCGGCCTGCTGATGGACGGGGAGGTGTCGATCCAGCCGGCCGGCGCCGAGCAGCCGTTCCTCTATCGCGGCTTCCAGATGATCAACGAGGAGAAGCTGCGCGGCCTCGAGGGCGACGAGCTGAAGCGGATGAACCAGAACGGCATGCTGCCGCTGATCCTCGCCCATCTCTTCTCGGTCTCGCTGGTCCGCGAGGTCTTCGCCAAGCAGATGCAGCAGGGCAAAGGGCCGGAGGTTCCCGGAGTCGGAGCGCCGGCGGGCAACGCCTAGCTCGTGCCGGAACAGCGCTCCCTTCAACCCTCCTCGACCAGCTCGGCGACGACCGCGGCGGCATCCACTCCGAGGACTCGGGCGATGACGATGAATTCCGACACTTCGAGCCGCCGTTCGCCGCGCTCGTAATTGGAGACGAAGGACTGCGGCCGGCCGAGGCGGTCCGCGAGGTCCGCCTGCCGGAGACCCCGCGCACGCCGCGCCTCGAGCAGTCGCCGGCGAAGCCGGTCGGCGGGGCGCTCGCGGCCCGCGGCCGGCGGCGGAGTTTCCGCCTCCGCCTCGCCGCCGCCGCCGAGGCGGAGGAGCTCGTCCGCCAGCCGCTCGAGCTCGGCGCCGAGCCGCGCCAGGCTATTCTGTTCCCTGCTTCCCACGCCCACACTTCCCCACGTTAAGCGAAATCCACCAACGTGAACTAGTTGCTTTACGATGGGTTGTCGAGGGCGATTGGATCGCAATCGGAACGTTGCGACGCCGCTCCCTCCAATGTAGCGATGCCCCATGGCCACGCTCGCATCCCCGGATCTCTCCCGCTATTCCCGGGTCGCCATCTGGCTTCACTGGATCATCGCCGCGCTGATCGTTGCGAACCTGATGCTCGGCTTTTTCCACGAGGATTTCGAAAAGCCGGTACGCTCGGCGATGATGGGCTGGCACAAGTCGCTCGGCTTCACCGTGATCGCTCTGACCCTGGTGCGCATCCTGTGGCGATTCACCCACCGCCCGCCCGCGTTCGATCCCGCGATGAAGAGTTGGGAGGTCGGTGTGGCCCGGCTCGTCCACGGTCTCTTCTATGTCCTGCTGCTGGCGATCCCGCTAAGCGGATGGCTGATCGTGTCGACCGGGACAAAGGTGAACCCGACCAGCGTCTACTGGCTGTTCAAGATCGGGCCGCTGCCGGTGACTCCGGGGGAGGGCCTTCATGACCTGGCCGAGGAAGCTCACGAGCTGCTCGGCTATGCGATGCTCCTGCTTGTCGTCCTCCACGTCGGCGGGGCGGTGAAGCATCACCTGGACGGCCACCGGCACCTGATCGGAAGGATGGCGCCATGGGCCTGGCGGGGCGATCGGCGACCTTGAAACCTTCCAAATCTTTCATACATTTAAACTGACGCGCCGCCGTATTTCCCCCTTTGCGGCGGCGCGTTGCGCCCCTCGGGGCGCTCCTCCCTGAACCTGGCCACCCCGCGGCAACCCGTGGGGTGGTCTTTTCATATCGGAGGCAAGGTCATTCAGTGCACCGTCGGCGGGTTCACCGTATAGGCTTCGCTGAACAGCACGGTGAACAGATGCCTGTGCTCGGAATCCTCGACCTCGATGAACGAGGCCGGGTTGAGCTGGCCGGCCCGCATTTCCTCCGCCATGATGTCTCGGGCACCGGTCACGGCTTCGGAGCGGGCCGCTTCCTCGTCCGGCAGATCGCGGCCTTCCTCGTCCTCGATGAAACCGTTGCCGTTGCAGACGTGGAAGAAATAGAGGGGCATCGCGGGCCGCTTAGTCGGCGGCGGAGGAACGGTCCGCCTCGGCTTCCGTGTCCCGGACGCGCCGGCCATGCGCTTCCGTCGCTCCGTCCAGAAGACGATTCGATGTTTCCAGCGCGGCTTCGGGAGTCAGCAGCACGTCGACCCCGTCCGGCCCGTCGACGGCGACGTTGCCGTTCTCGACCGTCACTTCGCTGGGCGTGTCGTAAAGCTTTCCCATGACGTAATAGCGCGTTTGGCGCCCCGGCGGTTCCCCAGCGCGAAGCGACGGGCTTTCTAAGTACGGCTCAGGGAACGCAGAAAATGAGGCGTACCGAGGGCGTCGACGATCTTCACCGCGGTCGCCCCGAAGCGGCATTGCATCTCGGGAAGCTGATCCGTCGCATATTGGGTCGCGGCGCCGAGGTCATCGAATGCCTCGCTGCCCATCGTCAGCGGCCCCCTCATCCACATCACCTTGAAGCTCATCGACCGACTCTCGAACCGTGGATTTCGGACGTAGCGGGAAGGCCTTAACAATCCGTCAGCCGCCTCTTGCGAACCGCTATTCGGCGGCGATCGCCTCGGGCGGGTCGAGAGCGGCGGCGGCCAGGGCTTCAGCGATGGCGGCGATGAGCCGGGCGACCCTGTCGAAGCCCGGCCCGGTCGTGCGCAGATCGGGGGCGAGATAGAGCGAGCGGTCGAGCTCGAGCTGGAGCGCGTGGATCCCGCGGGCCGGATGCCCGTGGCGCTCGGTGATGTGGCCGCCGGCGTAGGGCGCGTTGCGGGCGACCTTGAAGCCGGCGGCGCGGGCGGCGCGCTCGGCCGCGGCGACCAGCGGCTCCGCCATGCTTCCGCCGTGGCGGTCGCCGAGCACGACCGGCGCCTCGCCGCCCGCGCCGCCGCGCGGCGGCATGGAATGGCAGTCGAGCAGGATGGCGATTCCGAAGCGGTTCCTGGCCAACTCCAATTCCGTCTCGAGCGCGGCGTGGTAGGGGCGGTGGATGAGCTCCACCCGCCGGGCGACCTCGGCGGCCGCGATGCGCTGCCGCCAGATCGCCCCGGATCCCGCGATTCGCGCCGGAATCAGGCCGAGGCCGCCGCGCGTGCGCGGCGATTCGACGATCGCTTCCGCCGCGGGGCGCGGCAGCACCATGGCGGGATCGAGCTCGCGCTCGTCGCGGTTGAGATCAATCTCGGCCCGGGGCGAATCGGCGATCAGGGCCGTCGCTCCGCCCTCGACCGCCCGCCAGACCAGGCGGTCGACGAACCGGTCCTCGAGGCTCTCGATCCGGGCGCGCGAGAGGCGGGCGGAAGCGAGCAGCTTTTCGGAATAGGCGCGGCCGGCATGGGGCACCGAGACGACCACCGGCGAGGCCGGTTTCTCGGGTCCGAGACGGCGGAATGGGGGCGGGGAGTCGCGCATTTGCATCTGCAAGGTAAGTAGTCCGGATTTGGCACGCAATCGTCTTCCGCCGACCCGGCGCCGCGATCCGGCGTGGGCGCGCTGGAAAAGCGCTCCGCCTTCGGGCATAAAAGCCGCCGCGGGCGCGCATTGGGCGCGGACGGTTCTAAGGGCATTCATGGTCAGGATCCTGCTGGCGGAGGACGACGCGTCGATGCGGGCCTATCTCGGCCGGGCGCTCGAGCGCGCCGGCTACGAGGTGGTTCCGGTCGACCGCGGAACCGCCGCGCTGCCGCTGATCGAGGCGCAGAGCTTCGACCTGCTTCTGACCGACATCGTCATGCCGGAGATGGACGGGATCGAGCTCGCCCAGAAGGCGGCGGTGATCGCTCCGGAGATGCGGGTGATGTTCATCACCGGCTTCGCCGCCGTCGCGCTCAAGGCCGGCAAGTCGGCGCCGAGCGCCAAGGTGCTCTCCAAGCCCTTCCACCTGCGCGACCTCGTCGCCGAGGTCGACCGGCTTTTCCAGGCCGAGGACCAGCACGGCCGGCTTTAGGCCGGAGCGGGTTGCGCGGGCCACCCGCCTTCACTAGATAGCCGCCCCAGTGGGCGTGTAGCTCAGTGGTAGAGCACTGTGTTGACATCGCAGGGGTCGCAAGTTCAATCCTTGCCACGCCCACCATTAAAGCCCCGGAAATCCACGGATTTCCGGGGCTTTTTGATTCCGGTCCGAGGCGTGGCGTGCTTCTGCGGGGCTCGCCGAAATCTGTTTCCCAAGCCGGCGTCAGCCGATAGTCTCCCGATCACGTCGCCGGTTCGTGAGGCAAATCCGATGATGATCAGACGCCAGCTGCTCCCCGCGATCGACGACTCCGCGGGCCTCAAGTCCGTGGGATCGGCACTCGCGCCGGCGGTTCCGGAGAAGGTCGCGCGAGTTCGATCGCTCGAGGGCTCGGGCCGGGGCAAGACGGTCGTCGTCGTCGGGGCCGGCGCAGCCGGCCTGTGCGCTGCTGGCGAGCTTCAGGCCTTCGGCTATGAGGTCGAGGTGCTCGAAGCCGATCCGCACCATATCGGCGGGCGGATCAGGACCCGTCGGCTGGCAAGCGGCTATGGCGAGTTCGGCGCGATGCGGATCCCCACCGTCCACGACCTTACCCGATTCTACGTGGACGAATGCGGACTGGAGTTGAGGCCCTTCGTCCAGCGGAACGAGAACGCCTTTTTCCACATTCGCGACCGGCGGGTCACCGTCGGCGAGGCCGAAGCGCTCAAGGAGGCCTTCGACCTCACCGCCGAGGAAGCGCAGGCGGGCGATCTCAAGCTGTGGGAAACGGTCGTCTCGACCCTCGCCGCAGCTCTGACGGAGGAGGAGCGGCAGGATATCCTGAGCGCCGAGCCCAGGACTTCGAAGATCCTCGGGCTCGATCGGGAGTCGCTCTACAGCCGGTTCAGGGCCGGGGGGTTGAGCGCCGAGGCCATCCAGTTCCTGGCCAGCCTGTGGAGCCTGGAGACCTCGCTCCATATCGGCTTCCTCGAGCATCTGCGCGAGGAACTCGTGGGCGTTTGGGCGAAGGATTTCGACGAGATCGTCGGCGGCATGAGCCGGCTTCCGGAAGCGCTCGCCGCAAAGCTGGGCAAGCCGGTCCGGTCGGGGAGTCCGGTGACGGCGATCTCGCGTGACGAGGCAGGGGTCGAGGCGGTTCTGGCGGACGGCTCGACGATCCGGGGAGACTGGCTGATCTGCACCGTGCCGCTCGGCGCAATGAAGGCGATCGAGTTCAGCCCGGCCCTGTCGCCGCGCAAGCAGGATGCGGTCCGCCGGGTCAATTACGACAGCGCGACCAAGGTGCTGGCGATCGCCAAGCGCCGCTTCTGGGAAACCGACGACGGCATTTACGGCGGCGGTTCGGTCAGCGACGGACCGCTCGGCTCGACCTGGTATCCAAGCGACAATGTCGGAAGGGATCCGGAGGTGTCCGCGAAGCCCGCGGTCTTCCTGGCCTCCTACACCTGGGGGTTGATGGCCCGCCGGATGGCCGAAGGCACCACCCGGGAGGAGATCGTCCGCGAACTCTCCAGATTCCATTACAGCCTGCAAAAAGAGCCGGACCTTATCGAATCCATCGAGACCTGGTCGTGGGACGATCATCCGTGGTCGGAAGGGGCCTATGCCTTCGCGCTGCCCGGCGAGCAGACCGAGCTCCAGGCTGCCGCGGCCGCTCCGGAAGGCCGGCTCATCATGGCGGGGGAGCATACGTCGCTGACCCATTCCTGGATCCAGGGCGCGCTCGAATCGGCTCTGACCGCGAGCGAGGCGGTCGTCCGGGCGGACGGCGGCACCGGGCCGGGCGAGGCGCGGCCTTAGGCCCGAACCGGACTTCTCCCTTCAGGGAGCGGAGGCTTCGATCGATTCGATCTCGATCACTTCAAGGGCCTCGCCCCGGCCGGCGAAATCGACGAGGTCGCCGACGCAGGCGCCGATCAGGGCGCGCGCAAGCGGGGCCGAGAAGGAGATCCGGCCGGCCGCGGGGTCGGCCTCGTCGTCTCCGACGATGTCGATCCACCGGACCGAGCCGTTCTGGCGGAAGGTCACCCGCGAGCCGAAGCCGACCTCGCCCGCCGGAGGCGGCTCGGCGAGCTGGGCGGTGGCCTGGCGAGTGATCCAGTAACGCAGCTCGCGCTTCGCTGTCTCGAGCCCGGCCTCGTCCATTCCGGAGGCGATCCGCGCCTCGAGCTCGGTGACCCGCGCCCGGATCCGAGCGAGGCCGTTGGCGGTGACGAGATTGGGGCCGACCGGGATCGGAAGCTCGAACTTCGGCTCCTTATGCTCTTCGTCGCTGTCGCGGCGGAAGGCGACGCTCATATCTATCCTTCCTGGGACTGAGGCGCCGGTTTTCGGCCTCTTCGTTGCGCTTGTCCATGGATGGTCTAAGGCGCGCCGTCATGATCCCTCGAGTCCTGATCGACAGCGCCCCGATCCCCGGGGGCGGCGGCGAGCTTCGGCTGGTGCGGCGCGGCGACGACTTCTGGATCATGCTCGGCGCCAACGCGCTGATGAGCACGAGGCTTCGCGGATCGGAGGAGGCGCTCGCCACCTTGGCCTGCGAGCGGATGGCGGGGCGGCCGCGGCCGGCCCTGCTGATCGGCGGGCTCGGCATGGGCTTCACCCTGCGCGCGGCGCTGGGCGCGCTGGGGCGCCATGCAACGGTCGACGTGTCCGAGCTGGTTCCGGCGATCGTGAAATGGGCGAGAGGGCCGATGGCACACGTCCATGGCGGGAGCCTGGACGATCCGCGGGTGCGGATCGTCGAGAGCGACGTCGGCGACCTCATCGCCGCAGCCCGCTCGAGCTACGACGCCATCCTGCTCGACGTCGACAACGGGCCCGACGCGCTCAGCCGCGAGAGCAATGACCGGCTCTACGAGATCGACGGCCTGCTTCGTGCCAGGGCCGCGCTCACGCCGGGCGGCCTCCTCGCCATCTGGTCGGCGGCGCCCGATCCGGCCTTCGCCCGCAGGCTCGGCAAGGCCGGCTTCAAGGTGGAGGAGGTGACCGTCCGGGCCCATGCCGGACGCAAGGGCGCCAAGCACATGATCTGGCTCGGGACCCGTCGCTGAAAACCCTCTCCCTGTAGGGGAGAGAAGGGGCCCGCCGCGAAGCGGTGGGAGGTGAGGGCAAACTGGCGGACGTACAGGCCCTCACCCTGCCGCTTCGCGGCTGTCCCTCTCCCCCGCAGGGAGAGGGGTTGAAGGGGTTACCAGATCCGGACCCGGTCCTCCGGGGCGATGTAGAGCTTGTCGCCGGGCTTCACTCCGAACGCCTCGTACCAGTCGTCGATGTTCCTCAAGGGGGCGATCGCCCGGATCATCCCGGGGGAATGGGGATCGCCGACCAGTTGCTGGCGAAGCGCCTCGTCGCGGAACAGGGTGCGCCAGACCTGGCCCCAGCCGAGGAAGACCCGCTGGTCGCCCGTGAACCCGTCGATCACCGGTGCCGGCTTGCCGCCGAGCGAGGTGCGGTAGGCTTCGAGCGCGATCGTGATCCCGCCGAGATCGCCGATATTCTCGCCCATCGAGGCGCGGCCGTTGATGTGAACGCCGGGCAAATTGGGGAAGGTGTAGGCCTCGTACTGGGCGCCGAACTTCGCCGCCTGAGCCTCGAACTTGGCGGCGTCCTCGGGCGCCCACCAGTCGCGCAGGACTCCGGCGTAATCGGACTTGCGGCCCTGATCGTCGAAGCCGTGGACGATCTCGTGGCCGATGACTCCGCCGATTCCGCCGTAATTGACCGCCGGGTCGGCGTCGGGATCGAAGAAGGGCGGCTGAAGGATGGCAGCCGGGAAGACGATCTCGTTCTTCACGCTGTTGTAATAGGCGTTGACCGTCTGCGGGGTCATTCCCCACTCGGCCTTGTCGACCGGCTGGTCGATCCGGTTGCGGCGGAAATCCCATTCGAAGCGGGCGGCGCGCTCGGCATTGCCGACGAGGTCGCCGGGGATCACCTCGAGGCCCGAATAGTCGCGCCATTTGGAGGGATAGCCGATCTTGACGTTGAAGCCCTCGAGCTTCTTCAGAGCCTCGGTCTTGGTCGCTGGGCCCATCCACTGCAGGCCCCGGATCCGCGAGCCCATCGCGGTGCGCAGATTGGCGACCAGGGCGTCCATCTTCGCCTTGGACTCGGGCGGGAAATAGAGCCGGACATAGTCGCGCCCGATCGCCTCGCCGATTGCGTTCTCGGCGAAGGTGACGGCGCGCTTCCACCTTTCGCGCTGCTGGGGCTGGCCGTTGAGGAATTTGGAGCGGAACTCGAAGCCGGCGTCGACGAAACGCTTCGACAGCAAAGGCGACATCTCGTCGGCGGTGTGGAAAGCCTGCCATGCCTTGAGGGTCTGGAGATCGGCCTCGGCGAAGATCCGGGCGACCTTGGGGAAGGCGGTGTTTTGGGCGACGATCGCGCGCTCGGCGCGGGACACTCCGGCGGCCTCGAGGAAGGTCGTCCAGGGGAAGCCCGGCGCCTGCGCCTCGAGATCGGCGCGGGTCATGAGGTTATAGGTCTTGTCGCGGTTGCGGCTCTCGGCCCGGGTCCAGTGGGCCTCGGCGATCTTCGTCTCCAGGGCCATCACCTCGCGCGCCGAATTTGCCGCGTCGGGCCAGCCCGCCATTTCGAGCATCTGCTGGACGTACTGGACGTAGCGGTCGCGCTGGGGCTTGAACTTGGGGTCGACGTAGAAGTCGCGGTCGCCGAGGCCGAGGCCCGACTGGCGAAGATAGAGGGCGTAGACGTCCGGCCTTTTGGCGTCGTCGCTGACCCCCGGGCCGAAGAAGCTGGAGCCGAAGCCGCCCAGCGCCCGGCCCATCAGCCGGGCGATGTCGTCCTTGCTCTTCGCCTGGTAGATCGGGACCATCCGGGTGAGCAGCGGAATGGCGTCGGCGCGCTCGGCCGCGGCCTCGTCCATGAAGCCCTGATAGAGGGCCGCCGCCTTGCCTTCGTCGCCGGGGGCGCCGAGCCGGTAGCTTTCGACCAGCTTCCTCAGCCTCGCCTCGGAAAGGTCGCGGAGCACCGCGAAGGCGCCGTAGGACGAGCGGTCGGCCGGGATGGTGGTGTTTCTGGTCCAGGTGCCGTTGACGTAATTGTAGAAATCGTCGCCCGGCCTGACCGAGCGGTCCATGCCCGCGGTGTCGAAGCCCCAGCTGCCGTAGCGGGTCGCCTCGACGGTGGCGCCGCCGGCGGCCTCGGCCTGGAACAGCGACTGCATCGTGCAGCCCTGATCGAGACATTCATGGCTTCCGTTCGCCGAGGCGGGGGCGGCGGCGAGGGCGATGACGGATGCGGCGAAAGCGAGGCGCTTGTTCAACACGCGGATCTCCGAATATTGTGGAATTTCATGAGCTTGAATTAATCCGGCAGGAGATAGCGCATGGCGCTGGCGAGCGCAAATCCGCACCGCCTGGCGAAAGGTGAAGCTCATGAGGGTCAGGAAGCGATCGAGCGGCCGGAAAATTCGGTGTCAGACACCGAATTTCGAAAAATTGGTGTCTGACACCGAATTTCCTCTGGGCTAGTCTCCTCGCGAGGGAGGACGTGCCATGTCGAAGTCGATCCTGATCGTCGCTCTGCTGGCGGCGCTGACATCCTCGGGCGGGGCCGCGGCGGCGGCGCGGGAGAGCGCCACCCCGGTCGCCCACACGCCGTGGCTCGGAATCCGAATTGTCCAGGACGGGAAGCCGGTCCCGCTGCTGCGGACCGACCTGCGCACGACCGAGGCTCGGCTCGCGCCACGCCCGTTCCGGATCCTGTTTCCGAAGCGGCGGCCGGACGTCACGTGGCAACTCTGCGCCTGGACTGGCAAATCGATCTTCAAGGCGCTTCGGCCGCGCTCCGTGCCGGGCGATCCCAATGCCGGCGGGGAGCATCCCTGCTTCTTGCCGGGCACCGGGATGGCGGACACCGAGGCCGGCTCGGGCATGCTGATGCTTGACCCGGGCGGGAACAATTATCTGATCGACCTCAGGCTCGGCCCCGATTCGCAGCGGCCGCAGGTCTATTATTCGGCGCTTTGGACGAGGGCCGGGGGGCAGGTCCCGATCGCGACCGCGCGCGGACCGGTCTACGTCGTTGCCTTCCACGATTCCGATGGCGACGGCTTTGTCGGCAATTCGGAATATGATCATCTTGTGCTGAGGTTTCGCTGACCCGTCATTCCGGACTTGATCCGGAATCCATGAACACGGAAATTGGAAATCTCGTGCGGCGGTGTTCGTGGATTCCGGCCTTCGCGGAATGACGGGTTAGCCGTTGCAGTCGGGGCGGCGCCGACGCTATTCCGGCGCGATGTTCAAGGTCATCCCGAACCTACTCGACGCGGCCGGACTGGCGGCGCTGAGCGAGATTGCGAACCGAGCGACCTTCGTCGACGGCCGAATCAGCAATCCGCACAACAAGGCCAAGAACAATTTGCAGACCTACGACGCCCAGGCCGCCGAGCGGCTGGGCCGGGCGCTGATGGAGAATGAGGATTTCCGCAATTTCGCTTTCCCCGCCAAGATGGTGCCGCCTGTCCTGAGCCGCTACGACCAGGGCATGGAATATGGCTGGCATGCCGACGCGGCCACCCTCGACCCCGGTACCGGGCCGGTCCGAGCCGACCTCAGCTGCACCATCTTCCTGTCGAGCCCGAGCAGCTATGGCGGCGGTTCGCTGATCATTGGCCTTGGCGATGCGGAGTTCAAGATTCGCGGTCCGGCGGGGACCGCGATCGTCTATCCGTCCCATACTTTCCACCGGGTGGAGCCCGTGACCAGCGGCGCCCGGCTGGTCGGCCTGACCTTCATCCAGAGCCGGATCGCGTCCGCCCATCACCGCGAGATCCTCTACGATCTCAACGAGGTCGCGGCGCTCGAGGGCACAAGGATGGACTTCCAAAATTATTCGCGCCTGCAGCTCGTCCAGCGCAACCTGCTCAACGCCTGGAGCGATCCGCCGCGCTGACCGCGCTCAGTCGTATTCGATGCTTACCGCGGCGGCGGCGCGTGTCGCCAGGGATCGCGCCTCATCCGCCGTCGCGCCCGTCGCCAGGGCCACGCCCATCCGCCGGAAGGGCCTGGTCACCGGCTTGCCGAAGATCCGGACGTCCACCTCCCCGCTTTCGCGCCCCAGCGCCAGCGCTTCGGCGACGCCTTGGAAGCGGAAGCTCCCCGACTCGCGGTCTGAAAGGATGACGGCGCTCGCGGCGGCGGGCGCCCTGAGGCCGATGTGCGGAATGGGCAGTCCGAGGATCGCCCGGGCGTGGAGGTCGAACTCGGACAGGTTCTGGGAAATGAGGGTGACCATCCCGGTGTCGTGAGGCCTCGGCGACAGTTCGGAAAAGATCACTTCGCCGCCGGCGACGAAGAATTCGACTCCGTAGAGGCCGTAGCCGCCGAGATCGTCGACGACCCTGCGCGCCATGTCCTGCGCGTCGGCGAGGGCTCCGGGCGACATCGGCATCGGCTGCCAGCTCTCGCGATAGTCGCCGCGTTCCTGGCGGTGGCCGATCGGCGGGCAGAACAGCACGCCCTCGCGGGTGCGGATGGTGAGCAGGGTGATCTCATAGTCGAATTCGACGAACG
This sequence comes from Allosphingosinicella sp., assembly GCA_036389015.1. Lineage (GTDB taxonomy): Bacteria > Pseudomonadota > Alphaproteobacteria > Sphingomonadales > Sphingomonadaceae > Allosphingosinicella. The sequence goes on from DASVQS010000010.1 coordinate 14,472, forward strand.
CCTCGACGATCACCCGCGCCCGATCGCCGCGCATGTTGGCGACGGCATAGTCCCAGGCGGCTTCCAACTCGCCGTGGGACGGGACGGTCCGCTGGCCCTTGCCGGACGAGGACATGACCGGCTTGACGACGCAGGGGAAGCCGGTGTGGGCGGCGGCGGCCTCGACCTCGGCGAAGTTCTCGGCGAAGCGGAAGCGCGAGGTTCGAAGGCCTAGCGTTCCGGCGGCGAGCTCGCGGATCGAATCGCGGTTCATCGTCATCATCGTCGCCCGCGCCGAGGGGACGACGGGGGTGCCCGACGCCTCGATCTCGGCGAGCACCTCGGTCCGGATCGCCTCGACCTCGGGAACGACGAAATCGGGCCGATGGCGGGCGATCGCCTCGCGGAGCCTGTCCCCGTCGAGCATCGGGAAGACTTCCGACCCGTCGGCCACCTGCATTGCGGGAGCAGCGGCATAGCTGTCGCACGCGATCACATAAGCGCCGAGGCGCTTGGCGGAGATTGCGAATTCCCTGCCCAGCTCGCCCGAGCCGAGCAGCATGATCCTGGCGGTGAAGCTCATGAGGCGCCGCCAAGGCGGGCCTTGCAGGCGGCCTCGGCTTCGGGCCCGGCGGCGGTCAGCTCGACGTGCTGGACGTCGAACTCGGCTTTGCCTTCCGGCATGTAGCTTATCACCCGCTCGACGCCGCCCTCCGTGATCCGATAGGCGAGCTCGACCGAGGCGTCGCCGATCTTGCCGGATTCGCGGCGGACCAGCTGCATTCCGTCGCGAAGGCCGGCCGCGTAAGCGGGCCCGTCGCGGTCGACTCCGGCGATGACGCCGTTGCCCCGGCGGGTCGCGTCCGCGTCGTAGCCGCGGGTAAAGGCCTTGCGGCGTTCGGTCACCAGGCGCGCGCAATCGCCGAGGAGGTCGGCGGGGAGAAGCAAGGTCTCGCCGCGACGGGCGTAGCGCTCGAGGTCGGGGTCGAGGTCGATCCCGGTCTCGCCCAGCAGAGTCTTGCGGAACAGGGCGACGGCGAGCTCCGGGCTGGCCTCGGCGGCGAGGCGCTGGGTGCGCAGCACGCTCTCGAGGCTCTGCTTTCGGGCGGAGCGGGCGGCGATCTCCGAATCGAGCTTGGCGGCGAGGAGGTGGCCGCGGTCGTAGCTGACCTGCTGGACGGCGGAATCGGTCCAGAAGCGCTCGGCGATCTCGGCGCCGGTGGCGGTCTTCGCCGGCGACTGGCCGTAGCGAAGCAGGGTGTCGTTCTTGTCCGCCGCCCATTCCGCGAGCGACCAGATGCCGGCGCGCAGAAGCACCTTCGAGGCGAGATAATCGTTGAACCCTTCGCTGAACCAATAATCTTTCGGTTCGTCCTCCTCAGGCATCCCGCCGAGCGCGATCGGAACCCAGGAGTGCATATATTCGTGGGCGAGGAAGCGGACCGCCTGCCTGAGTTCGAAAGCGCTGGTCGAAGCTATCGAGAAAGCGTCGGCGCGGCCCGTGCCGTGGTAGGACAGGCCGGAGGGAAGCTCGCCGAGCGGGGCCATGGCGACGAGGAACGGGGCGCTGCGCTCGCCCCAGAAGGCGTCCTCGGCGGCGACGATCGGGGTGACCGTGTCGGCGAGCTGATCGGGCGTGAAGCTCCACTCGCCGAGGATCGCGACGCGAAGAGGCGCTCCGCGCAGGTCGCGGCTCACCACTCGAAGCTTCGTCCCGCCGATGGCGACGCTGTTGACGAGATTGGCGACGGTGGTCGGCTTGCCGGCGAGGTGGTCGAGGTCCGACGCGACCCTCCATCCCTTGGGCAGCTTGCCCCATTTGAACTTCGCGGCCCGGGCTTGGCCGTCGCCGGGGACAGCGAACACCGATTCGCCGTGGACGAAGAACCAGTCCGGGCGGACCATCGGCCGGGCCTTCTCATAGGCGAAGCCCGGATCCTTTGTGTAGGCCGAGACGATCCGGTAGCGGAGCGTGAGCCGGGCGCCCGGCCGGTGGCGGGCGACGGGCTTGTCATAGGTGCCGCCGAGGCTTTTGGCTCCGCCGATCTCCAGTCCTTTGACGTGGCGCCACAACTCGCTCGAGCCCGCCCACACGCTCGGGAGGAACAGCGCCGTCTCGCCGTCGGAATCGCCCCTCAGCCGGATCCGCACGTCGAGCGCCCGGCTGCCGTCCTTTTGGAGGACCGGAGTGAGTCGGTAGGAGATCGGCTTCTCGGCGGGCTTGGCGGCGGTGAGGAGGAAGGCGGCGGCGAGGAGGGGGTAAGCGGCAGGTTTCAAGGCGGGCTCCCGGATTCGGGAGTGAGTATAGGGGGCGGGGGAACGGGGTAAATCCTCCCCATGCGCTGCATGGGGAGGGGGACCATGCGAAGCATGGTGGAGGGGTAAGTGACGAGGCTCCTGCCATTCATCCCTCCACCACCCTTCGGGTGGTCCCCTCCCCATCTGGCGATGGGGAGGATTTAAAGAGGAAAATACTCCTTCAGCCGCTCCAGCGTCTCCTCGACGGCGCGGTGGTGAATGAACACTCCGCCCATCTCCTCCCACCGATGCGCGTGCCTGAGCTGGTCGTCGACGAGGACGTCGCCGGCTTTGGCGTGCTCGCGCTTGTCGCGGGCCGCGGTGGTGATGATCCGGGTGCCCGGGAAATATTTCGCGGCCCAGCGCACCTTCTGGTCGGCCGCCCAATTGCCGTTGGGGAGGCCGGTGAGGATGATCGGATCGAGATGCCTCACCGCCTCGAACAGCTCGGTGGCGCCGTCGAGCAGGGGCAGCCCGAAATAGAAATCGGGCGCCTTGGCGAGCCTGGCCCAGAAACGGCCGAGGCCGTGGCGCTTCTCGAAGGCCCTGGGGTGCATCCCGAGCACCGCGATGGCGCCCTTGTTGAAGTCGGCGAGAACCCCGTCGCAATCGAGATAAAGCTGGCGCTTCACGAGCCCCGGGGCCAGCGCTCGGGCCTGAGCTTCACCGGCATCGGCAGGTCGAGAGCAACCCATTGGCGCCCGGCGAGCACGTCGTTCGATTCCTGCGCCTCGCGGCCGGGCCCGAGCGACCAGGTGATGTGATAGACGCTGCCGTCGGGGCGGCCGGTGGTGCCGCCGATCGCAACGACCATCGCCTCGACTCCCCGGCCGTCGTCGGCGCGGCCGACGATCTCGCCCAGGCATTCGTCCGGAAGCGCCGCATCCTCGCCGGCCCCGGTCCGGAGCGTGACATGGTCGGCGTCGATGTTGGGGTAGCGGGGCGGGAATTGCTGGAGCAGCTCCTTCCTCTGCTCGCGGTCGAGCTTCCAGCCGATCACTCCGTCGCCCTCGCCGGCCCGGGCGGCCGCTTCTCGTGCGGAAGGTGCCATGACCCTGTCAAAGCGCGGAGCCGGGAGCGGGTTCCCGGCTGGGGCGTTCACGTATGCGAAGGAGATTCATCATGAGCGGCGACGAGCAGGACCTTCCCTCGGACGACGAAGCGATCGAGCAGGAGGCGGAAGAGAATAAGCGGGAGCTGGACGAGGTCCCAGAGCCCGGGACGGACCCCCTGCACGAGGGGCCCTGATTCCGTCATTCCCGCGAAAGCGGGAATCCAGTTCGAACTCAGCGCTGGATTCCCGCTTTCGAGGGAATGACGGGGTGGGCTGCCAACCACTCCTCCACCGTCCGTGTCTCCCCCGGGCTCATCACCAGCCCAAGCTTGGTCCTTCGCCACAGAACGTCCTCGGCAGTCCGGGCGAATTCCCGTTCCGCGAGCCAGCGCATTTCGCGCTCGTACAATCCCGCACCGAAGTGGCGTCCCAGATCGGCGGGGCCCTTGGCATCGCCCATCATGTCCCTGAGGCGCGTTCCGTAAGCCGCGGAGAGGCGGGCGAGCACGGGCTGCGGCATCCAGGCCGCGAGCGAGTCCAGCCACCTCAGGAAATCGGGATAGAGGTCGCCGCCGGGGAGGAAGGAGTGGGAGGTCGACCGCCGGCCTTCGATGCCGAGCCGGTCGAGCGCCTCCTGCGCGAGCGCGCGGGCGGTGGTGATCTTGCCGCCGAAGACGGAGAGCAATTTCGGCCCCGGGTCCGGATCGAGCTCGAGATGATAGTCGCGGGTGACCGATTTGGCGTCGGCGGCGCCGTCGTCGTAGAGGGCGCGGATCCCGGAATAGCTCCACACAACGTCGGCGGGGACGACCTGCCGGGTGAAATAGCGGTCCGCCGCCTCGCACAGATAGCGGGTCTCCTCGGCGGTGATCGCGGCGTCATCGGGCCGATCGACGGCTATGTCGGTGGTTCCAATGAGGGTGAAATCGCCCTTGAACGGCAAGGCGAAGACGACCCGGCCGTCGGACTGCTGGAGGATATACGCCTGATCCCCCTCCCACAGGGCCGGAACGACGATATGGCTGCCCTTGACCAGCCGGACCCGGCTATCGCTCGTTTCGGCGAGGCGGCGGCCCAGCACTTCGGCGACCCACGGGCCGGCGGCGTTGACGATCGCTCTGGCGGTCACGGCGCGGCCGCCCGACAGCTGCGCGCGCCAGACCTCGCCGTCGCGACGGGCGGAGAGGAGTTCGGTGCGGGTGGCGATCTCGGCGCCGTTCTCGGCGGCGGAGACGGCGTTGAGCACGGTCAGCCGGCTGTCGTCGGCCCAGGCGTCCCAATAGCTGAGCACCCGGCGCCCCTGCTTGAGCGGGGCGAGAAGCGCCCGGTCATGACGGCCGACCCGGCGCGAGCGGGGCAGGCTCCCCCGGATCGAGAAGAGATCGTAGAGGATGAGCCCGGCGCGGATCATCCAGTGCGGCCTCAGCGCCGGGCAATGGGGCAGTACGAAGCGCAGGGGCCGGACGATGTGCGGCGCGGTCCGAAGCAATATCTCGCGCTCGGCCAGAGCCTCGCGGACCAGCCGGAATTCGTAATTCTCGAGGTAGCGAAGGCCGCCGTGGATCAGCTTGGAGGAAGCCGAGCTGGTATGGGCGGCGAGATCGTCGCGCTCGACCAACAGCACTCTGGCCCCGCGAATCGCGGAGTCGCGGGCGATCGCCGCCCCGTTTATCCCGCCGCCGACGATGAGAAGGTCGAAACTGTCCACGACAAGGGTTTAGCGCGGCGCCGAAAGCGATACACTAGCGATCGAACGACCGTGGGAGGGCAAAATGACCTATGTGGATCCGGCGGCGCGCGCGCGCGCCTATCAGAGCGTTCCGGCGCCCGTGCGGCCGGGCCTCGATGCCGCGGACGCCGCGGAGGGCGCGGAGGCCCCTGCGGCGACCTACCAGCTTCCGGTCGAGGGGCAGGGGACGATCGGCTTCGCCATTAAAAAGTCCGAGCCTTTCACGGTCACCGCCCGCGGCGGAGACGGCTCGCCGGCCTTGCGCTGGACGATCAATTCTTTCGAGGCGATCCTGGACCTGGTCTCGATCGAGGGCGAGGTCACCGAGCTTCTCAAGGAGGCCGGGGTCGGCCTCGATGCCTCGCTCGCCTGTCCCTATTGGTTCAGCTACGACTGCCACAATCGGCTGATCCGCTACGGCAAGGGCGAGATGAGGCTCGGCACGATGCTCGCCTCCCGCAAGCTCGATCCGCCGGACGACAGGGATTCCGATCCCTGGGCCTGGCTCGCGGCGATCCGAGACGTCGAAATTTCGGCGGCGATCAAGGGCTTCGTCGACCTTTGGAAAGACCCGGTGACGATCGAGCTGCCGATGCGGGTCGTCCCGCACGATGCGATCACGATGGAGGACATCGCCTACGGCCGGGTGACCGTCCCGGCGGGCCTGACCGCGACCTGCCAGAAGCTCTACGACAATGTCGCCGGGGCGCGCTTCCTGCTCGACACGCCCGACTTCCCGGACTTCTCCGCGGCGATCAAGGCCAGCATCCTCGACAAGAAGGGCTGGTGCGCGAAAGTGCTCGAGAAGAAGGCCAACGAATTCGGAAAATATAATCCGGAGATGACCTATCTGCGCATCACGCTGGGCACCAACCAGGGGGAATCGCCGGGCATCCCGTTCGTCATGGAGATCTGGCCGAGCGGCAATTATTCGCCGATCCACAACCACGGCGGCTCCGACGCCGTGATCCGGGTGCTCCACGGCGAGATCAACGTCAGCCTCTATCCCTTCCTTGCGCCTGAGCAGCAGACGCCCTTCGCGGCGAAGACCTTCGTCAGGGAGGACGTCACCTGGATCTCGGCCCGGCTCAACCAGGTCCACCAGCTCAAGAACCTGAACCCGGACGAGCCCTGCATCACCATCCAATGCTATCTCTATTCCGACGACAATGCGACCCACTGGCCCTATTTCGACTATCTCGGCGCCGGGGACATCAAGCATTTCGATCCCAATTCGGACGCCGATTTCCTGAAGTTCAAGCGGATCATGAAGAAGGAATGGGCGGGGCGGTGAGGGTCGATCTAAATCCTCCCCCGCATTTGCCGGGGAGGGGGACCAGGCGAAGCCTGGTGGAGGGGACTTACGGACTTGAGAAGAACCCCTCCACCGCGCTTCGCGCGGTCCCCCTCCCCGAGAAATCTCGGGGAGGAATTTAGGAAGTCGACAGCCCCGGCCTTTCCGTGAAAAGTTGGCGCTATGGGCGACACCATTCTCGTCATCGACGAAGGCACGACCAGCACCCGGGCGATGCTGTTTTCGCCGGACGGCACCTGCCTCGCGACTGAGCAGCGCGAGCTCGCCCAATCCTACCCGCGGCCCGGCTGGGTCGAGCATGACGCGGAGGAGATATGGGCCTCCAGCCTCGCCTGTGCCCGGGCTGCGGTCGCTGCGGCGGGCGGCGGCGCGGAGCGGATTGCCGGGCTCGGGATCACCAACCAGCGGGAGACCATCGTCTTCTGGAGCCGGCGGACGGGGCGGGCGCTGGGCCCGGCGATCGTCTGGCAGGATCGGCGGACCGCGGAGGTTTGCTCCCGGCTCAAGGAGCAGGGGCACGAAGCGGCGGTGCAGGCGAAGACGGGGCTGCTGCTCGATCCCTATTTCAGCGCCTCGAAGATCGCCTGGGCGCTGGAGCATTGGCCGCAGGTGAAAGACGCCGGCGACGATTTGTGCGTCGGCACGGTCGAGAGCTGGCTGGTCTTCAAGCTGACCGGAGGGTTGCACGTCTCCGACGCGACCAACGCCTCGCGGACGGCGCTGATGGAAATCGGGAGCGGCCGCTGGGACGAAGGCCTCCTCGACCTGTGGGGCGTTCCGCGCCGAGCGCTTCCGGAGATCGTCGACTGCGCGGGCCGGCTGGGAGCAGCCCTGCCGGACCATCTCGGCGCCCCCGTTGCGATCGTGGGCATGGCGGGCGACCAGCAGGCGGCGGCGATCGGCCAGGCCTGCCTTGCGCCCGGCAACAGCAAGGCGACTTACGGCACCGGCGCCTTCATCCTCACCCATACCGGCTCGGAATGCCGCCGAAGCCGGCACCGGCTGCTCTCGACCGTCGCCTGGCAGCTCGGCGGTGAGCGGCGCTATGCGCTCGAAGGCTCGGTGTTCGTCGCCGGGAGCCTCATCAAATGGCTCCGCGACGATCTCGGGATGCTCGGCAGCGCGGCGGAGACCGAGGCGCTGGCCCGCTCGGTGCCGGACAGCGGCGGAGTCCAGATCGTCCCCGGCCACAGCGGCCTCGGCGCGCCGTGGTGGCGGCCCGACGCGCGCGGCGCCTTCACCGGCCTAAGCTTCGCCACCGGCCGCGCCCATATCGCCCGGGCCGCGCTGGAAGCCATGGCTCACCAGACCCACGACCTCATGACCGCCTTCGCCGCCGACGGGGCGCCGTGGGAGGTGCTGAAGGTGGACGGAGGAATGGCTTCCAACGGCTGGCTGGCTCAGGATCTGGCCGACATGCTCGGCCTCACCGTCGAGCGCCCCGGATTCGTCGAGACGACGGCGCTGGGCGCCGCGATGCTTGCCGGGGTGGGCTGCGGGATGTTCGCCTCGCTCGAGGACGCCGCGAAGATGCGCGGAGCGGTTGAAAGATTCGAGCCGGCGATGGCGGCGGAGGTACGCCACGCGCGGCTGGCGGGGTGGAAGAAGGCGGTGGAGGGGGTGCTTAGGTAATGACGGGAGTCGCGAGTCCCGCTCCACCCTATCTTTACCCTTTGCCGCTACCTCCGCCGGAATGGCCCAGCGCATCCACCTGATCGCCGCAGCGCGCCCGAATTTCATGAAGGTGGCGCCGCTCTGGCACGCCCTCGCGGCGGAGCCCGGCTTCACGCCGGTGCTGGTCCATACCGGCCAGCATTACGACGTGAACATGTCGGACGCCTTCTTTGCCGATTTGAGGCTTCCCGAGCCGGACCATCATCTCGGAGTCGGCTCGGGCAGCCATGCCGAGCAGACCGGCGGAGTGATGATCGCCTATGAGAAGGTCGCTCTGGCGGACCGGCCCGACTGGATCGTCGTCGTCGGCGACGTCAACTCGACCGCGGCCTGCGCCATGGTCGCCGGCAAGCTCGGGATCCCGGTCGTCCATCTCGAGGCCGGGCTGAGGAGCCGCGACCGGACGATGCCGGAGGAATTGAACCGGCTCGTCACCGACGTCCTCGCCGACGTGCTCTGGACCCCGTCGCCCGACGGCGACAACAATCTCCTCGCCGAGGGAATTCCCGCCGGCCGGATCACCCGGGTCGGAAACATCATGCTCGACAGCTTCGAGCTGGTCCGACCGGCGATCGAGGCCGCGGACGTCCCCGGCGAGCTCGGGCTCGAGCGCTCGGGCTATGGAGTGGTCACGCTTCACCGGCCGTCCAACGTGGACGATCCGGCCCAGCTGATCCGGCTCGTCGATTGCCTGATCGAGGCTCAGCGGCGGCTGCCCTTGGTCTTCCCGGTCCACCCCCGGACCGCGAAGCGCCTTGCCGGCGCCTTGTTCGACGGCCGGCTGGCTCGGGCGGGCGTAAAGCTGATCGAGCCTCTGCCATACGTGCGCTTCATGAGCCTGGTGACCGGCTCGGCCGCCGCCATCACCGATTCCGGCGGGATCCAGGAGGAGACCACCTATCTCGGCATTCCCTGCCTGACCCTGAGGGAGAATACCGAGCGGCCGGTGACGATCACCGAGGGGACCAACCGGCTGGTGACGCCCGAGACCCTGCTCCTCGAGCTTGAACGCGCCCTCACCGGTCCGAGGGCGGTGCGCTGCCCCGAGCTTTGGGACGGCAAGGCC
>DASVQS010000011.1:0-214235 GCA_036389015.1 Allosphingosinicella sp.
CGCGACGATCAGCGCTCCGATCAGCAGCACGAGCTTTTTCACATCCATGACGCCAGTCGCCTCCTAGCCCGCTTCAAATTGCAGGCTCCCATGTCAGACAAATTGGTTAAGAAACCGTTCGCCAATCAGCCAAAAACCGCCAAATGCGATGGCGATGCCGTACGGAATTTCGGGCTGGCCGGCGGACCTGGCGAGGCGGTGCGCGGCCAGCATCGCGACCGTCAGCACGCCGCCCGCGATCGACATGATCACGAGCAGCTTCACCACTCCCGCGAACGGAAGCCACAAGGCGAGCGCCGCCGCCATCTTGACGTCGCCGCCGCCCATCGCCCCGAAGCGGAAAGCGACCGCGAACAAAGCGAACACGGCCACTCCGAGCCCGATCTGCAAAGCGACGCCCGGCCACAGGCCGAGTCCGACGCTCCACCAAAAGGGTATCGCGAGCAGCGCGATCGTCCCGTTCAGCCAGTTGGGAATCGTCCGGGTCCGCCAGTCGCCGACCGCCGCGGCCCCGAGGGCCACGGCGAGCAAAGCGATGAAAAACCAGGAAAGGGCCCCTTGCATGAGGACCAGGCACTAGACGTAACAGCTTTCGAAACCGTAACCGGCGCCATGCACAGTGAAGCGTTCGACCGCCGAGCCATTCCGTCCGACGCCCGTTGGCGCGACTGGACGGCGGCGGACGGCTGGACCCTTCGCACTCTGGAACGGCTGCACAAGCCGGCGGGGCAGGCTCGAGGAAGCCTCCTGTTCGCCGGCGGGCGCGGCGATTTCATCGAGAAGTATCTCGAGGCGCACGATCATTGGCACCGCGCGGGCTGGAACGTCACCGCTTTCGACTGGCGGGGGCAGGGGGGCTCGCAGGGAGACCGGCCCGGAGGTCATATCGACGGCTTTGACCTTCTCGTCGAAGATCTCGCCGGGCTGATCGACTGGTGGCGGCGGGAGAGGCCGGGACCGCACGCGGTGATCGGCCATTCGATGGGCGGGCACGTCCTTCTGCGAACCCTCGCCGACCGGCATCCGCCGATCGACGCCGCCGTGCTGATCGCACCGATGCTGACGATCAACACCGCCCCGCTGCCGCCCCTGGCCGCGCACTGGCTGGCCTCGACCGCCGCGCTGTTCGGCTGGGGCGGACAGCCCGCCTGGCAGCAGCCGTCGCTGCCGCAGCCCGCGGGCTCGATGCGCCAGGCCTTCCTCACCGGCTGTCGCGACCGCTATTCGGACGAGCTGTGGTGGTGGCAAGAGCATCCCGGCTTCAACCTCGGAGCGCCGAGTTGGGGCTGGCTGAAGGCCGCCTTCGCTTCCTGCGCTGCACTGACGCCGGCGAAGCTCGCGGGAGTGGAAACGCCGGTGCTTGTGATCGCCACCGAGCGGGACCGACTCGTCAGCCCGGCGGCGATCCGGCGTGCCTGCGCCCAGCTGCCGCGGGCCGAGCTCCTCATGTATGACGATGCCGCGCACGAGATCCTTCGCGAAGGCGATGCGATCCGGCTGAGGGCGCTCGAGGCGATCGACTCCTTTCTCGACCGTAACGCGACCCGATGAGCTTCGACGCCGACATCGCCGTCATCGGCGCGGGAATGGCCGGCGCGAGCCTCGCCGCGGAAGTGTCGGGCGAGGCTTCGGTGCTTCTTCTCGAAGCCGAGGACCAGCCCGGCTACCACTCCACCGGCCGCTCAGCCGCTTTCTGGGCGGAAAGCTATGGCGGGCCGTTCGTCCAGCCCCTGACGACGGCTTCGGGCCCGTTCCTCGAGGCCCGGGGCTTCGTGAAGCCGCGCGGAGCGCTTCACCTCGCCGACGCCGACGGCCTCGAAGCTCTGGCCGCGGTCGAGGCCGACTTCGGCGGCCGGGTCGGCTTCGAGCGGCTGGACCGGGCGGCCCTGGAGAGGTTCCTGCCCGGGCTTCGCGACGGCTGGGCGGCCGGCCTCCTCGAGCCGAGCTGCGCCGACATCGACGTCGCCGGCCTGCATGGTTTCTATCTGACCAAGGCCCGCAGGCAAGGCGCGAGACTGGTGGCGGGAGCCGAGGTCCGGGCGCTCCGGCGCGACGGTCCGGGCTGGACGGTGGAGACGGCCGCCGGCGCGTTTCGAGTCCGCTCGCTCGTCAACGCCGCGGGGGCCTGGGCCGACCGAATCGCCGCGATGGCGGGCGCGGCGCCGTGCGGCCTCCAGCCCTATCGCCGGACGCTTTCGCAGCTGCGGGTCGCCCCGCCCGCTCCGCCGGACCTTCCGCTCGTCATCGACGCCCTCGGCCGCTTCTACTTCAAGCCGGAGACGGGCGGGCGGCTCTGGCTCAGCCCGCACGACGAGACTCCCTGCGACCCGTGCGATTGCGCCCCGGAGGAGCTCGACATCGCCATCGCAATCGACCGCTTCGAGCAGGTGGTGGACTGGCAGGTCGAGCGGGTGGAGCGCAGCTGGGCGGGACTGAGGAGCTTCACCCCGGACCGGCGGCCGGTCTACGGCTTCGATCCCCAAATCTCCGGGCTCTTCTGGTGCGCGGGGCAGGGCGGCTTCGGAATCCAGACCGCGCCTGCGGGCGCGAAGCTGGCGGCGGATCTGCTGACAGGGCGCTCCCCGGAGCTTGATCCGGAACCCTATTCACCGCGAAGATTCACTTGAACCTTCGTGGGAACAGAACAGGATCCTTCCTCAACATTCAAGGACGCATCGTCGGCGATCGTGCACGAATTCGGCCATGTCATGGGAATGGATCACCGCACCGACGGATCGACGGGCCCTTGCGTCATGGCCACCTATCTCAGCGCCGGCCAGATCAAACGCGCCTTCTGCGCGGACGAGAAGGGCCTCATGCAGGGATTTTATGGGTTCCGCTGAGCGGGCCTCGCGCCTGGCCTTCGCCGGCCTGGCGTTCAGCCTTCTCGTGCTGGGGGCGTGCGACTCGCCCCCGGCCGGGAAGCGCTCGGGCGATCGGCAGATCTCCGGCCCGGTCGGAACGGAATACAGCATCCATCCCCGTTTCGAAGCCGAGGGGCGGACAGTCGTCGAGGGCTGCTGCAGCTTCGCCGCCGCCGGCGCCTCGATCCGCCGGCTCGAAGGCGATGTCGACGGACGCGAGGTCAAGGGTCAGGGCTACCGAGCGGAGATTTCCTTCGGCAACGGCCTCGCCCGCGCGGCGGCGCCGTCCGGTCCTGCGCCGATCGTGTCGCAACTCGACGGAGTGACGCTGGAGAAAAGGGTCGTCGAGGGCGGGAAGCCGAGCGAGCCGCGTTTCCTCTATCGGGCGATCGTCCCGCTCGACGAGCGGGCCAGGGCCGGCAACGTCCGCGAGCCCGGGCTCGAGATCGCGGGCTGGTGCGACTCGCCTTCAGCATGCGCCAGGCTCGCCGCGATCCTCGACAGCCTGCGTTTCTAGCCGCCGCGCGAGGCCCGAGCCTCCCCGCCGAGCCTTGCGAAACGCATCGCGGCGTCGCAGGCCAGACGGTCGGCGCGTTCGTTCTCGGGATGGCCGGCATGGCCCTTGACCCAGCGCCAGTCGATCTTGTGGGGCGCGGCGGCGTCGAGCAGCTCCTGCCAGAGCTCGGCATTCTTGACCGGCTTCCTGTCCGCGGTCTTCCAGCCGTTGCGGCGCCAGCCGTGGATCCATTTGGTGATTCCGTCGCGAACGTAGATGCTGTCGGTGTAGAGCACGACCTCGCACGGCCGTTTCAGGGCCTCGAGGGCGCGGATCGCGGCGAGCAGCTCCATGCGGTTGTTGGTGGTCAGCGGCTCCCCTCCGTTCAGCTCCTTCTCGCGGGTGCCCGAGCGGATCACGGCGCCCCAGCCGCCGGGGCCGGGATTGCCCTTGCAGGCGCCGTCGGTGAAGATTTCGACTGGGACCAGGGTCAAGCCGCTTCGAGCCCGCGCGGCAATTTGAACACCATCCGCTCGATCACGCCTTCGCCCTCGATCTCGGTGACGTCGTAATGCCGGGCCAGGAAGTCCACGACTTCGCGTACCAGGGTCTCGGGCGCCGAGGCGCCGGCGGTGATTCCCAGCGTCGTCACGCCGTCGAGCCAGTCGAGCTCGATCTCCCCGGCCCGCCCGATCAGCCGGGCGCGCGTGCCCTCGCGCTCGGCCACCTCCACGAGGCGGACCGAGTTGGAGCTCTTGGGCGATCCGATCACCAGCATCGCCTCGCAGGCCCGCGCGATGTCCTTGACCGCGGCTTGGCGGTTGGAGGTGGCGTAGCAGATGTCCTCGCCCTTGGGCCCCCTGATGCCGGGGAAACGGCGCTCCAGCACTGCGACGATCTCGGCGGTGTCGTCGACCGAGAGCGTGGTCTGGGTGAGATAGGCGAGGCGGAAGGGATCGGCCGGAGCGACAAGCTCGGCATCCCCGACGCTCTCGATCAGCGTCATCTGCCCCTCGGGGACCTGACCGAAGGTGCCGATGACCTCCGGATGGCCGTGATGGCCGATGAAGAGGATGTGGCGGCCGTTCTCGACCAGCCGCTCCGCCTGGCGGTGGACCTTGGAAACCAGGGGGCAGGTGGCATCCAGAAAGTCCAGCCCGCGCTCGGCCGCTTTGGCGGGAACCGCCTTGGGCACGCCGTGGGCGGAGAAGACGACCGGGACCCCGTCGGGGACCTGGTCGAGCTCGGGGACGAACACCGCGCCCTTGGCCTTGAGGCTGTCGACGACGAACTTGTTGTGGACGATCTCATGGCGGACGTAGACCGGCGCCCCGTAGCGCTCGAGCGCGAGCTCGACGATCCGGATCGCCCGGTCCACTCCGGCGCAGAAGCCCCGCGGAGCGGCGATCAGCAGGGTGAGGGGGGGCTTGGCGGCCATTGTCAGGTGTCTCTAAGCGATCGCTTGCTTCGGCGTAACCCGGTTCCTATGATCCGGCCATCTTCAAAAGGTGAGGATTCCCACCCTGTGTTCAAGTCCAAGGCGGCCCTCGCCGCGCTGATTCCCCTAGGCATAGCCGCCTGCTCGACTCCCAACGGCCAGATCACCGACACCGGCATCACCGCCACCCGCTCGGCCTGCCCGGCGGTGGCGATCCCCGCGGCGACCGGCGACATCACCTTGTTCAACCCCGAGAACAGCCGCGACTCCAGCGCGATCGACGTGGTCGCCAACATCACCAACCTGCGCTCGACCTGCGACGAGACCGGCGACAACATCGTCACCCGCCTCACCTTCGACGTCCAGGCCAGGCGCCGCGACGGCCGCGGCGCCCGAGAGGTCGTGCTCCCCTATTTCGTGGTCGCGGTTCAGGGCGGAACCCAGGTCCAGTCCAAGAGCGTCAGCCGGGTCGGCCTGAGGTTCGCCGACGGCGCCCTAAGGGCGACCGCCACCGGGGCGGGAACCGGCTCGGTCACCCGCGCGGCGGTGACCCTGCCCGCCGACGTTCGCGAGCAGATCACCCGCCGCCGCAAGCCTGGAGACCCGTCGGCCGCGATCGACCCGCTGGCCGACCCCAAGGTCCGCGAGGCGGTCCGCAAGGCGACCTTCGAGATGCTGGTCGGCTTCCAGCTCACCCAGGACCAGCTGGCCTATAACGCGACTCGCTGAGCCGTTACCCCTCGCCACCCGGTTGTGCGGATCCTCCTTCCGAGCGATCCGAACTTGACGCGGCCACCTTGCCCATGATCCTTAGCCTGATCTCGTTCGGGAGGAGCGGTGAAATGGAAGTGGACGATGACGGCGCCACGCATGGCGATGTTGCCGATATCTGCAAGAAGCTAATCGGAAAGAAGCTGGTCGTTCTGCCGGAGGATGGGCAGATCGACACCTCTTATGACCCGAAACGGGTCGTCATACGGGTGCGTGGTGCGCACGATGAAATCGAACAAATTACCATCGGTTGAATGACGAGACGGGCAGGCTCGGTTGACGGTGTCCCGGGCCGCCTTCGACGTCAGCCCGGAAACACAGACTGCACTCGAAAAGGGGAGCGACTAATGTCCGACATGGAAACGAACCACCGCAAGACACATTTGCCGCGCACTAAACGAACGGCTGACCTCTGCACTTGCTCCCAAGCGTCGACAGTAGAGGAAGAAGTAGACGAGGCTGTCAGCTTCGGCGGCATGCTGATCGTTGCGACGGCGAAGTCTGCGCCTGTGGAAGTTGGCGTGTTCGACGGGCAGACGATGTACGGAACGGAGGTTGAGGTTTCGGAAGTTCTCACTGGCAGTATGCCCGATACCGTCACGTTGGTGCACCCGCTCGAATCGAGCGCTTGCGGCATCGAATTCGAGATCGATAAGGAATTCATGTGGTGGGTTTTTTCTGACCCGACGGAGCAGAATGACCCCACTTACATGACCGACCAGTGCTCCGAGGCTAGGTTCGACATTGACGACTATAAACGTGTCCTTGGAGGCGGCACAAACAGCTGACATTTCGGCGAAGCTTGTTCGAAGGAATTATTGGTCATGGATGAACAGAGATTTGAAGGCGTCGGGCGAACGCTGGACGAGGCCTTCGCGAATGCGGTCACAAAGATACCCCCCCGGACGGGGAGAGACTTTTCCGTGGGGCGCGCGGTTGAGGTAGGCGTGCAACGGGGCGGATTGATCGACAACTTGCTCTATTACGCAGTCGTCGTCGAGGATCAGCAGGCTCCCGCGCGCACCGTCGGAAAGGATAGCGCAACCTAGTGGCCGGCCGAGTGAAGGCGGTCCGCACGGGTGCAAGCCCGCTATGGGCCGCCGGCGAGCCGAAGAGGTCTCGAGCGGATTCGCACCTGGCGTCCGCCTTGCGATTTTTCTTTGGAGCGGACTACTGATCCGGCTATCCGGTGGACCAGTTCCATGTTGCAGATGCGGCCAGGCAGACATGACCCCTCCCGGTGACACTCCACAGCCGGCAAGTGCGAGCGAAATTCGCGTCGGCGAGGACCTGGCAGAGGCGGCAGGCGGGGCGGGCGTTTATTTGGCCAGTTGGGAGGTACAAGGGCTTCAACGAGAGCCCGGGCCGTTCAGCAGCTGCCTGGCCGTGTCACCCTACACCCACGCTGCTTTCCGGCTCATGGTAATTGACGAGCAATACGGAACATTGCGAGTCACCCTGACGACCTATGACCGTCTCGGCAATTATCCCGGCACGAGCACGATTGTCCTCGAATCGGAAGTCGCCCTGGTCCCTAATGGCGCAATCCAGCTCAACGACCCGGCCGGTCGGAGCTATGTAAGGTTCTTCGGCGCGCAAATTTCCTCGGGGGGCTCGACGATGGAAGCGGCTTTCAGTGCCGCCTGGGCTGCTCGCCTGGAAGGCACGCTGTGCTTTTCGGGCGAGAATCTGTTCCATCGAACGTTCAGGATCATCCGCGTGTCAGGCGCGGCAGGCCAAGAGGGTTTCCGTTTCGACGGCGATTAATGCCACCGGTCAAAAATCGGAGCGTTTGCCGACGCTTTATACCCATCCACCATCCTCAAAGGTCCCTTCCTCCAGCTTCGCTGACAGTGAGACCAAGCCGGCGTTGACTCGACGTCTCCGACCCTCCACAGCGCCCTTGCCGCCGGCCGCAAAGCCGGGGTGCGCGCGGGAGAGTGTGGAGGGTTTCGGCCCGAAGCCGCCGAAGGAGCAACCGCCCCGGAATCTCTCAGGCACAAGGGACCGCGCGCGCAAAGGCACTCTGGAAAGAGTCCTTCCTCGTCCTTCGGGCAGCGGGGTGGGGCCACCGAAGGGGTAACCCCGGACTGGGAACCCCATCAAAGTAATACTTTGGTGGGAACCCGCGATCCGGGGGAAAGCTCTCAGGTCCAGTGACAGAGGGGGTTGCTTGCTACGATCGTCCGGTCCCGGGCGTTGGAGCGGCGCCCTGGAGACTGGACCGATGAGCGATTCCCCCGAACTCACGCTTCCCCTCGATGCCTGGCACCGCTCGCGCGGGGCCCGGATGGTCGGGTTCGCCGGCTATGCGATGCCGATCCAGTATGAAGGGATCCTCGCCGAGCATCGCTGGACCCGCACATCCGCCGGCCTGTTCGACGTCAGCCACATGGGCCAGCTGATCGTCGCCGGTCCCGAGGCGGAGAAAGGGCTGGAGAGCGTCCTCCCCGCCGACCTTGCCATCCTCAGGGACGGGCGGCTTCGCTACTCGCTTCTGCTCAACGACGACGGCGGGATCGTCGACGATCTCATGGCGACCCGCCGCGGCGACCATTTCTACGTCGTCGTCAACGGCGCCACCAAGCATGGCGATATCGCCTATCTCAAGGAGCGGCTGCCACGCTCCGTCGTTCTCGACCATATGAAGGAGCAGGCGCTGCTCGCCCTCCAGGGCCCGAAGGCGGTCGAGGTGCTCGCCCGGCTCGCGCCCGGGGTCGAGCAGCTCGGCTTCATGACCGGCGGCGCCTTCACCCTGGACGGCGGCGCGGTCTGGATCAGCCGCTCGGGCTATACCGGCGAGGACGGCTTCGAGATATCGCTCCCCGCCGGGCGGGCCGCGGCGGCCGCCGACTTGCTCGCCGGGCAGGCGGAAGTGAAGCCGATCGGCCTTGGCGCCCGCGATTCGCTCCGCCTGGAGGCCGGGCTGCCGCTCTACGGCCACGACCTCTACACCGACACCACGCCGATCGAGGCGGACCTCGGCTTCGCCATCTCCAAGCGCCGCCGGGCCGAAGGCGGCTTTGCCGGCTGGCACCGGATCATCCGCGAGATCGAGGACGGCCCGGTGCGCCGCCGGGTCGGCCTGACCGTCGACGGACGCCAGCCGGTGCGCGAGGGCGCGGCGGTCGTCGACGGGGACGGCGACGAGGTCGGCAAGGTGACCAGCGGCGGCTTCTCGCCCATGCTCGAGGCGCCGATCGCCATGGCCTATGTGCCCGCCGCCTCGGCCGAGCCCGGAACCGAGATCCGCCTCGTCCAGCGCGGCAAGATCTTCCAGGCGAAGGCAAGCCCAATGCCCTTCGTCCCCCACCGCTACCACCGCAAGGGAGCCGCCTGATGGCCGTCTATTATACCGAAGAGCATGAGTGGATCAGCGTCGAAGGCGATCAGGCTACGGTCGGGATCACCGAATTCGCGCAGGGCCAGCTCGGCGACATCGTCTTCGTCGAGCTTCCCGAGGCCGGCCAGCAGGTGACCAAGGGCGGCGAGGCCGCGGTGGTCGAGTCGGTCAAGGCGGCGTCCGACGTCTACGCGCCGGTCGACGGCGAGGTCACCGAATCCAACCTCAAGCTCACGGCCGACCCTTCGCTGGTCAACACCGACCCGGAAGGGGAGGGCTGGTTCTTCCGGCTTCGCCTCTCGAATCCCTCGCAGCTCGAAGGGCTGATGGACTCGGACGGGTACAAAGCCTTCGCGGACAGCCAGTGATGAGCGACCTCGTCATTCCGGCGAAAGCGGCAATCCGGCGGACGTTGATATCCCGCACAAAGGCCGCCTGGATTCCCGCTTTCGCGGGAATGACGGAGCGAGCATGAGCCTCAACCCTTCCTCCCAATGGTCGCCTGCCGACTATGCGACCAATGCCGCCTTCGTTCCCGCGCTCGGAGCGGCGGCGCTCGACCTGCTTGCGCCTCAGCCGGGAGAGCTGATCCTCGACCTCGGCTGCGGCGACGGCGTGCTGACCCGCAGGATCATGGACAGCGGCGCCCGGGCGATCGGCCTCGACGCATCGGAGGCGATGGTCGAAGCGGCCCGGGCCAACGGGGTGGACGCCTTCGTCGCCGATGCCCAGGCGCTCGATCTCGAGGGCCAGGCGGCCCGCTTCGGCCAGTTCGATGCGGCCTTCTCCAACGCCGCACTGCACTGGATGCTCGATCCCGACGCGGTGGCGTCGGGGGTCTTCGCGGTCCTCAAGCCCGGCGGCCGGTTCGCCGGCGAGATGGGCGGAGCGGGCAATATCGCGGCCCTGCGCGGCGCCATCCGGGTCGAGCTGAGCGAGCGCGGCTACGACCTCCCGGCCGAGGACCCCCAATGGTATCCCGCCTGCGAGGAGTTCGTCCGGCTCTATGCCTGCGCCGGCTTTACCGGCATCCAGGCCAGCCTGATCCCGCGGCCGACTCCCCTTCCCGCGGGCGTCGCGGCATGGGTCAAGACCTTCCGTGCCGGCTGGCTCGAGGTCGCCGGCGTTCCGGAGGCGGCCCGCGACTCCGTGGCGGAGGCGGTCGAGGCGCGGCTCCAGCCGAAACTCCAGCAGCCGGACGGCAGCTGGGTCGCCGATTATGTGCGGCTGCGCTTCACGATGAGGAAGCCGGAGGAATGAGCATCCTCGCCATTCCCGCGAGAGCGGAAATCCAGACGGACTCTGGATCCCGCGCCACCGCTGACTGGATCCCCGCTTTCGCGGGGCCGACGGAGTAGAAAATGCGTTATCTTCCCCTCGCCGGCTCCGACCGGCAGGATATGCTCCGCGCCGTGGGCGCTTCCTCGATCGACGACCTTTTCGTCGACGTGCCGGAGGCCGCCCGCCTCCGCGACAAGATCGCGGGCCTGCCCGATCATCTGAGCGAGATGGCGGTCGAGCGCGAGCTTGCCCGCCTCTCGCGCAGGAACCTCGTCGCCGGGGAAGTGCCCTTCTTCCTCGGCTGCGGGGCCTACCGGCACCACATTCCGGCCTCGGTCGACCATCTCATCCAGCGCGGCGAGTTCCTGACCAGCTACACCCCCTACCAGCCGGAGATCGCCCAGGGCACGCTGCAGGCCCTGTTCGAGTTCCAGACCCAGGTCGCCCGGCTCTACGGCTGCGAGGTCGCCAATGCCTCGATGTACGACGGCTCCACCGCCTGCTGGGAGGCGATCGGAATGGCCCGGCGGATCACCCGGCGAGGCAAGGCGGTGCTCTCCTCCGGCCTCCATCCGCATTACGTCTCGGTGGCGGCGACGATGGCCAGGTTCACCGGCGACGTGCTCGACACGCGGGTGCCGGAGCTCACCGCCGAGACCGACCTGCCGAGCCTCATCGATGCGATCGACGACGACACGTCCTGCGTCGTCGTCCAGTATCCCGACATCCTCGGCCGGATCGCCGACCTCGGGGCGCTCGCCGAAGCGTGCCACGCGAAGAATGCGCTTCTGATCGCGGTCGTCACCGAGCCGGTGGCGCTGGGCGCGATCCGCTCTCCGGGCGAGATGGGCGCGGACATCGTCGTCGGCGAAGGCCAGTCGATCGGCGTCGGGCTGCAATTCGGCGGGCCCTATGTCGGTCTGTTCGCCTGCTCCGAGAAGCTGGTACGGCAAATGCCCGGCCGTCTCACCGGCCAGACCGTGGACTCGGAAGGCAAGCGCGGTTTCGTCCTGACCCTATCCACCCGGGAGCAGCATATCCGCCGCGAGAAGGCGACATCGAACATCTGCACCAGCTCGGTGCTTTGCGCGCTCGCCTGGACTGCGCACATGACCCTTCTCGGCGAGAAGGGGCTGCGGCAGCTTGCGATGCTCAACCACGCCAAGGCGGTCGCCGCGGCCGACCGGCTGGCGAAGGTGCCGGGCGTGGCTCTGGTCAACGACAGCTTCTTCAATGAATTCACGCTTAAGCTGCCGAAGGAAGCGCGTCCCGCGGTCCGCGCCATGGTGGACAAGGGCGTCCTGGGCGGAGTCTCGCTCGGCCGGCTCTATCCGGAGGCGGCGGGCTTGCAGAACGGATTGGTCGTGGCGGTGACCGAGACGGTCACCGACGAGGATGTTGAGGCGCTGGCGACGGCGCTCGAGGAGGTGCTGGCGTGACGATCAACCAGAGTGGCTGGCGCCCCACTGCGCCCGAGGCCGGAGCGGCGTCCGGCGACACGTACACCGGCAACCGCGCTCTGATGCTGGAAGAGGCCCTGCTGTTCGAGATCGGCGACACCGACACGACCGGCGTCGACTTCGCCGAAGCGCCCGCCAGCGAGTCGCGTCTCGGCGGCCTCGAGCGCAACCGGACCATCGGCCTCGCCGGTTTGTCCGAGCCCGAGGCGGTGCGCCACTACACCCGTCTCAGCCGGCAGAATTACGCCATCGACCTCGGCCTGTTTCCGCTCGGCTCGTGCACGATGAAGCACAATCCCCGGCTCAACGAGAAAGTGGCGCGGATGCCGGGCTTCGCCGACATCCACCCGCTGCAGCCGGTCGATACCGTCCAGGGCGCGCTCGAGCTGATCCACCGGCTTGCCGGCTGGCTTGTCGAGCTGACCGGGATGCACAGCGTCGCGATGAGCCCGAAGGCGGGCGCTCACGGCGAGCTCTGCGGCCTGCTCGCCATCCGCTCGGCGCTCGAGGCCCGCGGCGACGCGCGCGAGGTCATCCTCGTGCCCGAGAGCGCCCACGGCACCAACCCGGCGACGGCCGCTTTCGCCGGCTACCGGGTCGAGAGCATCCCGGCGACGGCCCGCGGCCGGGTCGATTTCGACGCGCTCAAGGCCCGGCTCGGGCCGGACGTCGCGGCGGTCATGATCACCAATCCGAACACCTGCGGCCTGTTCGAGCCGGACATGGTCGAGATCAGCCGCGCCGTCCATGAAGCCGGCGGACTCGTCTATTGCGACGGCGCCAATTTCAACGCCATCGTCGGCCGGGTGCGGCCGGGCGACCTCGGCATCGACGCGATGCACATCAACCTCCACAAGACCTTCTCGACCCCGCACGGCGGCGGCGGGCCGGGCTCGGGGCCGGTGGTCTTCTCCGAGGCTCTCACTCCGTTCGCGCCGCTCCCGTTCGTCGAGAAGCAGGGCGATCATTTCGCGCTCGTGGAGGAAGAGACCGCGGGCGAGCATCACGGCTCGAGCTTCGGCCGGATGGTCGCCTTCCACGGCCAGATGGGCATGTTCACCCGGGCGCTCGCTTACATCATGAGCCACGGCGCCGACGGCCTCAGGCAGGTGTCCGAGGACGCGGTGCTCAACGCCAATTACATCCTGAGAAGGCTCGACGACCTGCTCGATGCCCCGTTCGGCGACAGCGGGCCGTGCATGCACGAGGCCCTGTTCAGCGACAAAGGCTTCGCCGGCGGCCTGACCACGCTCGATCTCGCCAAGGGCCTGATCGACGAGGGCTTCCACCCGATGACCATGTATTTCCCGCTCGTCGTCCACGGCGCCATGCTGATCGAGCCGACGGAGACGGAATCGAAGGCTGCGCTCGACCAGTTCATCGGAGCGATCCGCTCGGTCGCGGAGAGGGCCAAGGCCGGCGACCGGAGCCTCAAGGCCGCCCCGGTCCACGCCCCCAGGCGGCGGCTCGACGAAACCCTGGCGGCGAGAAAGCCGGTGCTGGTGTGGAAGGAGTCGCCCCAGGCGGAAGCGGCGGAATAACGCATGGGCGGAGCCAACCCCCATCCCTGGATCAGCTACGGCATCGCCGCGGTCGTGATCGTCGTCGTCATGGCGATTCGCTTCCGGCGGTCGGGTGTGGCCCGGCCGCTCAAGCTCGGCCGGCTGCTGATCATCCCCGTCGCCTACGGCGCTTTGGCGGCGGTGCTGTTCGTCTCGGCCCCGCCGACGGGCTCGGGCTGGCTGCTCTGCGCCGCCGCGCTTGCCGTCGGAGCCGCCGCGGGCTGGCAGCGCGGACGAATGATCCACATCGAGGTCGACTCGAGGACCGGGACGCTGAGCGCCACCCAATCCCCCTTCGCCATCCTGTTCATCCTGGTCCTGATCCTGGTCCGCTCCGGTCTGCGGGTGGCCCTCGAGGGCGGGGAGGGGGGCGTATTGAGCGCGGCCACGCTAACCGACATGCTGATCGCCTTCGCGCTTGGACTGCTCGCGGTGCAGCGGCTCGAAATGTATCTTCGGGCAAAGCGGCTGCTCGCGGCGGCGCGGTCGGCTTGAAGCGCGAGGCTCCCGCCGCAGCGCGCAACCGCGAGCCGATCGCCGCCGTGCTCCGGCAGGTGCTGCCGGCGAGCGGCACGGTCCTCGAGGTGGCGAGCGGAACCGGCGAGCACGCCGTCTATTTCGCCGGCCTGTTCCCGAACCTGCTGTGGCAGCCGAGCGATCCCGATCCGAAGGCGCTGGCCTCGATCGACGCCTGGCGGGCCGAGGCCGACCTGCCCAACCTGCTCGAACCGGTCCGGCTGGACGCTTCGGCCGAGGCGTGGCCGGTCGCCGTCGCCGAGGCGATGCTGTGCATCAACATGGTCCACATCAGCCCCTGGTCGGCGACGCTGGGCCTGCTCCGGGGCGCCGGACGGCTGCTGGCCGCGGGGGCGCCTCTCGTCCTCTACGGCCCCTATCGCCGCGACCGAATGCCGACGGCGCCGAGCAACGAGGCGTTCGACGAATCGCTCAGGGCGAGGAACCCCGAATGGGGGCTTCGCCGCCTCGAGGGGGTCGAAGCCGAAGCGAGAGGGCACGGGCTTCGGCTGGAGCGGGTGGTCGAGATGCCGGCGAACAATCTCACTTTGGTGTTCCGGCGACGTTGACCTTCTCCCGAGAAAGACGGGAGAGGGGCTAAACCCGCGCTTCGCGCTTGGTTGAACGTCAACCCTGCCGGGCGGGCGGGGCGGTTCCGAAGTGATGGACTAGAAGGAGGGTCCAGGCGGCGCCGAACGCCCAGCCGCCGACGACGTCGCTGGGCCAATGCACTTGCAGGACGAGCCGGCACAGGCCGGTGACCAAAGCGAGAGCGAGCGCGATCGCGACGGCGGGCCGCCGAAGCCGCGGGCTCGTCGCGAGCAGGGCGATGGCGAGCCAGCCGGCCATCGAATTGGCCGAATGGCCGCTCGGATAGGCCAGATTGTGGACGGCCACCTGATGGCCCAGCGGATCCGGCCGCGCGCGGTCGAAGCCCGTCTTCATGGCTTCGACGAGCAGGCGCTCGGAGGCGATGATCACGAGAAGGAGGATGGCCCGGCGCCGGTGGCCGCCGAAAAGCAGCCAGGCCGCGGCCAGCAGGCCGGCCGCGAGGATGGTGACGACGTCGCCGAGATGGGTGAGGAGGCGAGCGGCCGGGACCAGCGGCGGGTGGATGAAAAGCGCGAGGACCGGCGGATCGATCCGGGTCTGCGGACCTCCAATAAGCAGGGCGGCGATCCCGATCAGCAGCAGAAGCCCGATCGCCAGTGGAAAAATCAGCCTCGCCATCTTCGCTCCCTGCCCGGCGGGGACGGGGCCTGTCCAGTCCGTGCAATAGCTGCGGCAGATCGATTCGGACTCGTAATTGATTCATGTTAGTCGATGAGAATCGCGGGGGAGCGGTGCATGGAATCGAACGAGAGATATTATGCCCGCAGGGCGGGCGAAGAGTGGCGCGCGGTCGAGCGGGCCCTCACTCCGGCCGCGAAGGCGCGCCACCGGGAGCTGGCCGAGGCCTTCCAGCTCAAGGCGCTGGAATGCGGCGGGATCGGCGGGCGGGAGACGAGAGTGAGCCCTGCCGGATTCGAACCGGCGACCTGCTGATCAAAAGTCGGTGCCCTTGCCGACCGGGCCGAGCGCTGCGGCGCAGCGTGGCGGATCACCGCCGCCTGGCCGTGAGGGAGAAGGTCAGTATGGTGACAGCCGCTCTCGGACCCTTCCGCAACTTCATGTCGCCCATGATATAGTCATATGAGTTGTAGAAATCGGTGGTATCGGTGACCACCACCCAGGTTGGCGGAGCCCCCTTCGGAGCCTCGACCGACCTCCAGCTTTTGGAACCATGAGAGGGCATGCCGGTCCAGAGCCATTGCTCCCAGCCGGCGATGGCGGGCGACCCGTCCCGCGCCCCCACGTGCCGCTGCGTCGGCGGACCGCGGAAGAGCTTCGACATGTCCGCCACGAACCGTTCGTGCCCGCGGCCTCCGATGACGAGCAAGGTGCATCTTTGCTCTTCAGTGTTGCTCCGGTGATGCAGGCGTTCGAACCTGAGCCACACTCGCTGGCCCCTCGACTCGTCGTCCATCGCATAAGCCCGCACATCGGGGTCCGCGATCCGGAACTGCCGCCGCTCCTGTTCGTCGAGCTCCATCCACCGCGGCCCCGGCGACGGCATTTCGAACCGGCGCTTGAGCCGCGCCGGATCGAAGCAATGCTCGCGCAGCACTTCCACGGCGTCCGGCCGGACCCTCCGGCCTGGATTCCCTCGAACTCCGGTCACGACGATGTCGTCGAAGGGCGGAGGCTCGGCGGTCGAAGGGGCCTGCGCCGGGTCCGCGCTCGCGATCAAGCCGAGGAATAAAGCCGCGATGTTCATGCTGCGCCCGTATCGTTAGGCATGGCCCGAGAAAATGCCAAATCCCGACCGCTCCGCCGGTGGGACAGGCCGCCGACGACTTCGCGGACCTCCGGGTCGAGTCCGTCGGTGCGGTTTACTTTGGCGTAGTGTCGCTCGAGGGGCTGCCAAGCACTCAAGCCTGTCCATGCGATCAGAAGCTGGCGAATTTACTCAGGTGGGCCAGCCCCGCCGAGCGGTCCTACAGGCCAAAATGACAGCTTATGCCCGAGAAAATGACAGCTTATGGCCGGATTTACAGGAAAGCGATGCGCTGGGGGACGATGGTGAGCCCTGCTGGATTCGAACCAGCGACCTACTGATTAAAAGTCAGTTGCTCTACCGACTGAGCTAAGGGCCCCGACCGGTCCTCCCCCTAGGAGCGGGCCGGTACCGGGTCAACCGCGGTCCCTCGAACCGCGCCCCGATAGCTCAGCCGAATATCTCGGCGAGCGCCTCCGTCCGGGGTCCGTCCTTCCAGTCGCGAAGCTCGACGTAGAGCGACGGCTGAATGACTCCCGAAACCGCCGAATAGACGGTCGCTACGACGGCGTTGATCGCCAATTGGCCGAATGAAGGGCCCTCCGCGGCGCTCGCGGCGACCTCGGCGATGCCGCCGTACGAGGCGATGGTGAAGGCCGCGACGAGCCCGGACGCCATCCAGTAGACGATCAGGACGACGAGCGTCAGGCCGAAGATCTGCCATCGCGCGCCCCTCGTCAGATAGCGGCTCCGGCCCAGCGCCTCGATCGGACCGAGCCGCTCCTCGACGAGGGCCGGCGCCGCGACCGACCACATCAGGTACAGGATCACCCCGGGGACGATCAGAAGGAGAAAGCCGAGAGCAAGGCCGATCGCGTTCAGCACTCCGAGCAGGAAAAGCGGCAGGGCGACCCTGAGGCCCGCCATCGCGGATTCAGCCAGGCTGGCCTTGCGCCCCTCGCTGAAGGCGACCGTGACCCTGACCAGGACGCCCTGGGCGACGATTCCGAGCAGGATCGACACCAGGAGCGAGAACAAGCCGATCGCGATCGTGGCGGCCGCCCCGAGGCCGACGAAGCTCTCGGCCCGGATCTGTTGAACCGCATAAGCGGCCAGGAGGGAGGGCAGGGCGCCGAACAGAAAGCCGATCCCGAGCGTCGTCACCGGGTTGCTTCCGATGGTGCCGAAGGCACGGCTGAAAACGCGTGCGATCGAGACTCTGCGATCGCTTCCTTCCGCTGCGGCGGTCGCCATGACTTACCCCCCTTTTGGGTGGAGACTGACCGCCGCCCGGCGGGCTGTCCAGCGCATTTTGCCGTTGCGCGTGCCAAGGCTTCGTCTAATTCTTCCCGGGCGCGCGGTGGCGCCGGGGAGGGATGAGATCGCTGGCAAGGCTGAGGACGCGGAACGCGCCGCCGACGGGTTGGCGGCGGCGCACGACGCGCTGAAGGCCGATTCGTCGATCCAGTTCAGCCTCCAGCCCGCGCCGCCCCCGCCCCAGCCGCCGCAATGGCTCCGCGACTTTTTCGAGGGGCTCGGCAAGGTCCTCAAGCCCGTCGGCCGCTTCTTCGACTGGATCAGCAGCTTCATGCCCGACGCACCATATGCGCGGATCCTGCTGTGGACCGTCCTCGTCGCGGCCGCCGTCGGTTTCGCGGTCATGGTTTACCGGCGCATCCGGGAAGGCGAGTGGCGGCTTTCCTGGCGCCGCCGGGCGGTCGGAGTGCCGGTCGAGACCGAGGAGGAAAGCTGGGCGCCCGAGGCCGCTCCGGCCCGCGCGTGGCTGCGCGAGGCGGACGCCCTCGCCGCCCAGGGCCGCTATGCCGAAGCGGTGCACCATCTCCTGTTCCGCTCGATCGAGGATATCGGCCGCCGCCGGCCTCGGCTGGTGCGGCCCGCCCTGACCAGCCGCGAGCTTGCCGCCGCCGAGGCGCTGCCGCCGCCGGCGCGAAGCCTGTTCGCGCGAATCGCGGGCCTCGTCGAGCATAGCCTGTTCGGCGGCCGCCCCGTCCAGTCGGCCGACTGGACGGAAGCGCGCGCGGCCTATGCCGACCTGGTCCTGCCCGGGACATGGCGGGCATGAGCGATCTCGCCATCGGAACCGCCGCCCGCGCCGAGGGCGCGTTCCGGCCGGCGACGATCTTGCTCGTCGTCGCAATCGGAATCCTCGCCTTTACTGGGATGCTGGTCCTCGGCGCCTATGCGCCCGACCTGCGCTCGGGCCGCAACGGCGGCGCCCATGCTTTGTCGAATGCGGCGACCGGCTTCAGCGGAATCGTCCAGCTCGCGAGGGCGACCGGACGCAATCCGCTGATCCTCCGCAACGACGCTCTCCTCGATACCGAGGACCTGGTCGTGCTCACTCCGGAGGCCGGGACGACCGACATGAGCCAGGTCCTGGCGAGGCGTTCGACCCGGCCGACCCTGGTCGTTCTTCCCAAGTGGTGGACGGTGGCGGACCCGGACCATGCCGGATGGGTCAGGGCCAAGGGCCTGAGACCGTCCTGGGATACGGCGCGAACCCTCGCTCCGGCTCATCCGCTGAGCGTGGAGCGCCGTCGAAGCGGCGGCGCCCCGCTCCGGACCGTGCTGCGTGAGGCCCCGGCGGCGATGCGCTTCACCGCCCCCGGCGCTCTCCAGACGGTCAGCGGACCCGGCCAGACGCCGATCGTGACCGATGCCACCGGCCGGGCCGTCCTAGTCCGGTTCGGAAACCAGCCTCTCTACCTGCTCGCCGACCCGGATCTCCTTTCCAACCGGGGAATGGCCGACCGCCGCCAGGCGGGGGCCGCCCTGGCCATGCTCGACTTCCTCAACTCGACCGGCGCCAGGTCGATCGTGTTCGACGTCACTTTGAACGGACTCGGCCACTCGCGAAGCCCATTGCGGCTGATGTTCGATCCGCCCTTCCTGGCGGCGACGCTGGCCATCGCCGCCGCTTTGCTTCTGGCGGGGCTCCAGGCGCTGTCGCGGTTCGGGCCGCCGCGCCGGCCGGAGCGGGCGATCGCCTTCGGCAAGGCCGCCTTGATCGACAATGCGGCCGCGCTCGTCCGGCAGGCGCGGCGCGAAGCGGGGCTCGGCGGCCGCTATGCCGAGATGATCAGGGAAAAGGCGGTGACCGTGTTCGGGGTCCCCGCCAAGCTGAGGGACTCCGCGGTGACCGACTATCTCGACAAGCTCGACGGGCGGCCGAGATTCTCGGCCTTCGCCTCGGCGGCGGAGCAGGCCCGGGGTCGTGAAGAATTGCTCGCAGCGGCGCAGGCCCTGCACCAATGGCAGAAACAGGAGAAAAAAGGGTGAGCGCAGCTCAAGTCCGGACACTGGCGGCGACGATCCGCGGCGAGGTGGCGAAGGCCGTGGTCGGGCAGGAGGCGACGGTCGACCTGATGCTCGTCGCCCTGTTCGCCGGCGGCCACATCCTGCTCGAGGGGCCGCCGGGCACGGCCAAGACGCTGATCGCGCACAGCTTCGCCCGAGCCGTGGGGCTCGACTTCGGCCGGATCCAGTTCACTCCGGACCTGATGCCGGGCGACATAATCGGCGCCAATCTGTTCAACTTCCAGACCTCGACCTTCACCCTGACCCGCGGGCCGATCTTCACCGAACTGCTCCTCGCCGACGAGATCAACCGGACCCCTCCCAAGACCCAGGCGGCGCTTCTCGAGGCGATGCAGGAGCGCACCGTCACCATCGACGGCGAGAGCCTGCCCTTGAGCGAGCGCTTCATGGTCGTGGCGACCCAGAATCCGATCGAGCAGCAGGGCGTCTATCCCCTGCCGGAGGCGCAGCTCGACCGCTTCCTGTTCAAGCAGACGGTCGATTATCCTTCGCCCGAGGAGGAAAGGCGGATCATCGCCACCCACGGCGCCCGCAAGTCGGTGATGGAGCCCGAGCAATGGGGCGTCGAGCGCAAGGCCGACGCCGAGGCGATCGGCGCCGCTTTGGCCACGGTCGGCGAGGTCAAGCTCGTCGACGAGGTCATCGACTACATCTCGGCCCTGATCCGCGCCACTCGCGACGTCGCCGACCTCGAAACCGGCGCCAGCCCGCGCGCCGGAGCGATGCTCGCCGGCGCGGCGCGCGCCCGGGCGGCGCTCGACGGCCGCGACTTCGTCATCCCCGACGACGTCAAGTCGCTGGCGCCGGCGCTTCTCCGCCACCGCCTGATCCTGTCGCCGGCCGCCGAGATCAACGGTCGAATGGTCGAGGATGTGGTCACCGACATCATCGAGACGATCGAGGCGCCGCGTTGATCTATCCCACTCGAGCGGCGGTGCTGGCGGCGGTGGCCGGGGTGCCGTTCACCCTGGTCGTCGCCGCCGCGACGCCCGAGCGCTGGTACTTGGGCCTCGCCTGGCCGGTCGCGGTCCTCGCGCTTGCGCTGGTGGACGCCTTCACCGCCGTGCGCCACGGCGACGCCAGGCTCGAGGCGCCGCTCACCGCCTATGTCGGAGCGACCGTCGAAGCGGTCGTGACCGTGACGCTCAAGGGGCGGACATTCCCCGACCGGGCCGAGGTGGCCGTGGCGGCCAATTCTCTCGTCGCTCTCGAGGATGACGGTCGGCTGTGGATGGCGCTCGAAGAGGGCAGGGGAGCGGCGCTCCTCCCGCTGGCGATGGCGCGGCGCGGCGCCGGCCGGCTCGACCAGCTCTGGCTGCGCTGGCGCGGTCCGCTCGGCCTCGCCTGGCAGCAAAGGCGGATCGGCCTGGATTCGACCATCCTGATCCTGCCCGACGTCCGCCCCGTGCAGGAACGCGGAGCGAAGGTCTTCCAGCGCCATGCGCTCCAGGGCCTCATCGCCCAGATCAACCGCGGCGACGGCACGGATTTCGACGCCCTCGTCGAATATCGTTCGGGCATGGACCGGCGGGCGATCGACTGGAAGCAGTCGGCCCGGCACCGCAAGCTGCACGCCAAGGAGTTCCGCAGCGAGCGCAACAACCAGATCGTCTTCGCGATCGACGGCGGCCGCCAGATGTCGGAGCCGGTGGCGGGGCTGCCGCGCGTCGACCGCGCCGTCTCCGCGATGCTCCTCACCGGCTGGATCGCGCTCAAGCTCGGCGACCGGGTGGCGCTCCACGCCTTCGATTCGAGGCCACGCATCGCCAGCGGGCTGATCTCCGGCTCGGCCGCCTTTCCCGAGCTTCAGCGCCTCGCGGCCAATATCGACTACAGCGCGGAGGAGACCAACTACACCTTTGCTTTGACCACGCTCGCGACCCGATTGACCCGCCGCTCGATGATCGTGCTGTTCACCGAATTCACCGACCTCACCTCGGCCGACTTCATGGTCCGGGCGGCCAAGCGCATGGTCGAGACCCATCTGCTGCTGGTCGTCGTTCTGCGCGACGAGGAGCTGGAGACGATCGCCGAGGCTGCGCCGGAGCGGCCGGAGGACGTCACCCGAGCCGTCACCGCGGCAGCACTCATCCGCGACCGCCGGCTGGTTCTCACCCGGCTTCAGCATCTCGGAGTGCACGTAATCGAAAGCGAATATGACCGGGTCGGCGACCGGCTCGTCTCGGGCTATATCGATCTCAAGCGGAGGAACCTGCTGTGAGCGCCCAGGCCTCGGCCATGGTCGAATCGCGGACGGTGGTGGTGGTCAACGCCAGCCGTTTCCGGGCCGCTCACGAGGCGGACTGGGAGCGGCTCGAGCAGCTCGTGACCCTTATGGAGAAGAGGTCGATCCGGGCACTCTCGGACGACGACCTACTCGCTCTGCCACTGCTCTACCGAACCACCTTGTCGTCGCTCGCGGTCGCTCGCGACACCTCGCTCGACCGCGGCCTCATCACCTATCTCGAGCAGCTCACGACCCGCGCCTATTTCCAGATCTACGGAGTGCAGACCTCCGCCGCCCGGCAGCTCGGCCATTTCTTCGCCCGCGGCTGGCCCGAGGCGGTGCGGGGGCTGTGGCGCGAGACCCTCGTCTGCGTATTGCTGACCCTGGCGAGCGCGGTCGTCGCCTATCTGCTGGTGCGCGGCGACCCCAGCTGGTTCTTCGGGATCATCCCGGAATCCCTGGCCGGCGGACGCGACCCGTCGGCCGGCGCCGACGCGCTCCGCCGTACCCTCTACGACCGCCAGAACGACATGCTGGCGACGTTCGCGACCTATTTGTTCACTCACAACAGCCAAATCGCGATCTTCGCCTTCGCGCTCGGTTTCGCCTTCGCGGTGCCCACCATCCTGCTCATCCTCTACAACGGGCTGATGCTAGGCGCCTTCTTCGCGGTCTTCGCGGCCAAGGGGCTGGCCTTCAACCTGGGCGGCTGGCTTGCGATCCACGGCACGACCGAATTGTTCGCGATCAACATCGCCGGAGCCGCCGGGATGCGGATCGGAATGGCGATCGCCTTCCCGGGGCGGGACTCGAGGACGGAATCGGCGGTGCGGGCGGGCCGCTCGGCCGCGCTGGCCATGGCCGGAACCGTGGTGATGCTGGCGGTGGCCGGGTTGCTCGAAGGGATCGGCCGGCAGACCGTCGTCGACGACTTCTCCCGCTACGCGATCGGAGCGGCGATGCTGGCCGGCTGGCTGACCTATTTCTACATGCCGCGAAGGAAATTCGCCGGTGCTTAGGCAGTCATCTCACCCTCTGCCGCGAAAAGCGGGAGAGAAGATTTAAATGGCCCGTTCTTCCACGCCTGCCTCTATGCGGCGCACCTTCGTCACCCCGGAAGGCGTCGACCTGCAGCTCGAGCTAGGCTCCGCCGGCGCCCGGGCGGCGGCGTTCATGCTCGACGCCATGATGATCGTCGGAATCCTCATCCTGATGACCATCGGCCTCGCCTTCCTGGTGCTCGCGTCGAAGGCGGAGTTGATGACGATCCTGTGGCTTCTCGGATTTTTCGTCCTGCGCAACGGCTGGTTCTCCCTGTTCGAAATGGGGGGACGAGGAGCGACACCGGGCAAAAGACTGATGGGCCTGCGAGTCGTCGCCCGCGACGGCGCCCGACTCACCGGCGGCGCCGTCATCGCCCGCAACGCGATGCGCGAGATCGAGGTGTTCCTGCCCCTGTCCTTCCTCGCCGAGCAGACCGCGCAGGGCGCCGCCGACGCCTTCCTGGTGATCTTCGCGCTGGTGTGGAGCGGCGTTTTCCTGTTCTTTCCGCTGTTCAACCGCGACCGGCTTCGAATCGGCGACCTCATCGCCGGCACATGGGTCGTCCGGACGGTGGACGCTTCGCTGGGCGCCGACCTCGTCCACGGGGCCGAGCGCCCGCGCCGCACCTTCACCGAGGCGGCGCTCAACCTCTACGGCGTCTACGAGCTCCAGACGCTCGAGGACGTGCTTCGCGGCACCAACGACGACGCCGTCGCCACCGTCGCCCGGATCATCCGGGACAAGGCCGGGATCGACGAGTGGGGCAACGACCGCGAGTTCCTTGCCGATTATTACGCCGCGCTGTGCGCCCGGCTCGAGGGCGGGCTGATGGTCGGCCGCCGCCGGGCGAACAAGTTCGAAGCGGCGCTCACCCGGGGCTAAACGTCATCCCGGACTTGGATCCGGGATCCATGAACACCGCGCGTCGAGTTTTCACAAATCGGTATCATGGATTCCGGCTTTCGCAGGAATGACGATCGGCGGCCTGTCGCCTGACCAGCCGAAACAGAAGCTGCCGCACCGTGGCTCCGGTGATCGGATCGCGCCAGGCCGGAGCGACCTCGACGAGGGGCTCGAGCACGAAGCTGCGGCGGCGGAACTCGGGATGGGGGATGACGAGGCGGTCCCCGCCCCAAGCGCCCTCAGACCACAGGATGATGTCGAGATCGAGCACTCGAGGCCCCCAGCGGCGTCCGCCGCGGCGGCCGAAGTCCCGCTCGACCCGCTTGAGGCTGGCGAGCATGGCGGGAGGATCGAGGTCGCTCGCGACCAGCGCGACGGCATTGGCGAAGCCGCGTCCGGCCGGTCCGAGGGCGGGGGTGAGGCGGACCGAGGACAGTCGCTCCGCTCCGATCGCCGCCGCCGCGGCGCGCACCGTGCGCGCCGGCGAGCCGTGACGGCCTCGGCGGTTGGAGCCGAGCGCAATGGCGTAGCGATTTTGCAGGCTCAATCCTTCCGTTCGCCCTGAGCTTGTCGAAGGGCCTTCCTTACTTTCGGCGCGGGAGAAGAACAGGGCTTCGACAGGCTCAGCCCGAACGGTAAGGGGGATCGATGGATATGTCCCACCTGTCTCCGGTCCCCGGCCTCGAAGCCCCCCGCGACTGCCCCCTGTGCCCGCGCCTCGTCGGCTTCCGCGAGGCGCTTCGCGAGGAACATCCCGGCTGGTGGAACGCGCCCGTGCCCCATTTCGGCGATCCTGACGCCTGGCTGGCGATTTGCGGCCTCGCACCAGGCAAGCAGGGCGCCAACCGGACCGGCCGGCCGTTCACCGGCGATTTCGCCGGGCTGCTGCTCTACGAGACCCTGCTCAAGTTCGGGCTTGCCGAAGGGCGGTTCGAGGAAAGGTCCGACGACGGGCTTCGGCTCAGAGGCGTTGCCATCCTCAACAGCGTCAAGTGCGTTCCGCCCCAGAACAAGCCCACTCCGGAAGAGA
The DNA here is from genome assembly GCA_036389015.1 of Allosphingosinicella sp. Classification (GTDB taxonomy): domain Bacteria; phylum Pseudomonadota; class Alphaproteobacteria; order Sphingomonadales; family Sphingomonadaceae; genus Allosphingosinicella. Next base: position 24,592 of record DASVQS010000011.1, read on the forward strand.
TCGCGACCTGCACCAGGACCTATTTCCGGCCGGCGCTGGCGGCCCTGCCGGATGTTCGGGTCCTCGTCGCGCTCGGCAGGATCGCGCACGATGCGGCGGTGCGATCGGTGGGTGGAAGGCTCGCCGCCTTTCCGTTCGGCCACCTCGCCGAGCACCGGCTGCCCGACGGGACCGTGCTGATCGATAGCTACCATTGCTCGCGCTACAACCAGAACACCAACCGGCTGACCCCGCCGATGTTCGAGGCGGTGTTCGCGCGAGCGGTTGAGGTGGAGGCGTCATCCCGGACCTGATCCGGGATCCATGAACACCCTGGTTCGAGGTTTCGGCGATCCGTGTTCATGGATTCCGGCTTTCGCCGGAATGACGATGGCTCAGATGTCCTCGGCCAGCCTGCGGTACAGGTCCGGCCGACGGTCGCGGAAGAAGCCGAAGGCGGCGCGGTGCTTCTTCGCCTGCTCGAGGTCGAGGACGGCGGTGATGACGCCCGTCTCCTTGTCCCCGAACTCCGCCAAAACGTCCCCGCGCTCGTCGCAGATGAAGCTGTGCCCGTAGAAACGCTGGCCGTGCTCGGTGCCGATGCGGTTGGCGGCGACGACGGGCACCACGTTGGAGACGGCATGGCCGATCATCGCCCGGCGCCACATCCGGCTGGTGTCGAGATCGGGATCGTGCGGCTCGGTCCCGATCGCGGTCGGGAAGAGCAGGATCTCCGCGCCGTCGAGCATCAGCGCCCGCGCCGTCTCGGGATACCATTGGTCCCAGCAGACCGCGGGGCCGACCGTGCCGAAGGGCGTCGGGAAGGTCTTGAATCCGGTATTGCCGGGCCGGAAGTAGAATTTCTCGGAATAGCCCGGTCCGTCGGGGATGTGGCTCTTGCGGTAGACGCCCATCACCGCGCCCTTGTCGTCGATCATCGCGAGGCTGTTGTAATGATGATGGCCCGCGGCCTCGAAGAAGCTGGTCGGGATATAGACCTGGAGCTCGGCGGCCAGCGCCTGCATCGCCGCTACCGCCGGATGACGGTCGACGGGCAGCGCGCGGGCGAAATGGCCCTCGTCCTGAGTTCGGCAGAAATAATGGCCCTCGAACAGCTCGGGCGGCAGAATCAGCTTCGCCCCGCGCCCGGCGGCCTCGCGCACCAGCTCGGAGACGGCGGCGATATTCTCGTCGATCGAGTCGGCGAAGGCGAGCTGGAGGGCGGCGACGGTGAGGCTGGTCATTCGGGTCCTTCGATACGGCCTTCGCCAGGCTCAGTCCCTACTCAGGATGAGCGATATAGGCACTCCCGGTCATCCTGAGTAGCCGTTGAGCGAAGTCGAAGCGGCGTATCGAAGGACGGTTAGCGAGGCACCTGCTGGCTGATGCAGTGGAAGCTGCCGCCGCCGGTGAGAACGTGGCCGGCCTCGAAGCCGATCGCCCGGCGGCCCGGGAAGAGAGCGCCGATCGCCTCCACCGCGGCACGGTCGTTCGGCCGGCCGTAAAGCGGCACGACCACCGCCGCATTGCCGATGTAGAAATTCATATAGGACGCGGGGACGATCTCGCCGTCGCGCTCGGTCGGGCCAGGGGAGGGGACACGCACTACCTCGACTCCGAAGGCGCGCGCCCGGCGGGCCGCGTCTTCATAAACTTCGCGATTGGGATCCGCCGCATAATCCGCCTCCGGAATGGCGAGCCGGTTCTCCGCCACGAAGCGGGCGAGATTGTCGACATGGCCGTCGGTATGGTCGTTGAGCAGGCCCTCGCCGAGCCAGAGCAGGCGGTCGATTCCCAAATCCTCGCTCAGCCGCGCCTCAATCTCTTCCCGCGTCATGCGCGGGTTGCGGTTCGGGTTGAGCAGGCACTGCTCGGTGGTGACGGCGAGGCCGGTGCCGTCGACGTCGATCGCTCCGCCCTCCAATATCCAGTCGCGGCGCTCAGCCGCCATTCCCGCACCCTCGGCCAGGCGCAGGCCGACCGAGTCGTCGCCCTCGAGCTCGTATTTGCCGCCCCAGCCGTTGAAGCGGAAGCTGCGCGGTTGCCGGCGGCCGCCATTTTTGAGAACGATCGGCCCGGTGTCGCGTAGCCAGATATCGCCGAACGGCTCCTGGAGGATCGTCGCGAAAGGCGCCAGTGCCTCGGCGGCGCGGGCCGAGTCAGGGTCCGCGGCGACGAGGCGCACCTCCTCGCCGGCGCCGCCGGCATGCACGGCGGTGGCGAACGCCGCGACCTCCAGCCGCGCCGGATCGAGATCGTCCTCCCACAAATCGCCATGGCTGGGAAAGCCGATCCACACCCATTCATGCTCCGCCCATTCGGGCGGCTGGCGGAAAGTCATCGCATGATCGGCCCGGCGTTGCCGCGGCTCCGGTCGCGGATGGCACGGAATTCGTCGCCGGGGTTCCAGTTCGGCCAGTCCACGGAATCGGCGAGCTCGCGGCCGATCCGGTAGAAGATCCGAAGCTCGTGGAGCGCCCCCGACCAGTCCCAGGCCGGGTTATATTCGTCGCTCGGCTGATGGTAGCGATGGGCGCGATAGTCGCCGGCAGCGGCGGCGCCGGCCGCAGGGCCGCCCTTGACGAGATCCTCGCCGAGCTTGGGATAGAGCATGGGAACGCCCTGCCGGGCGAGGCTGAAATGGTCGGAGCGGTAATAATAGCCGGCCTGGGGGTTCGGCTCGTTCTTGAGCGTCAGGCCCTGCGAGCCCGCCGCCCGGCGCAGGTAGGCGCTGAGCTCGGACTTGCCGCCGCCTATCTCCACCATGTCGCGGGCGTCGCCGGCGAGGCTCAAGGAGTCCATGTTGATTCCGCCCGCCGTCTGCGCGACCGGGAAGATCGGATGCTCGGCATAATATTTGGATCCGAGCAGGCCCGACTCCTCGCCGGTGACGGCGACGAAGACGATCGAGCGCTCGGCATTGCCGCGCTTCGCATGGGCCTCGGCGAGGGCGATCAGGCCGGCGGTGCCGCTCGCATTGTCGACGGCGCCGTTGCAGATGTCGTCGCCGGTGGCGTCAGGGTCGCAGCGGCCGAGATGATCCCAATGGGCGGTATAGAGGACATATTCGTCCGGCCGCGTCGCCCCCGGAAGAACGCCGATGACGTTGCGCGAGGAGTGGCGCTTGATCTCGTTGCTGAGCGTGACGGAGGCGCGGGTCCGCAGTGGCACCGCCTTGAAGCCTTTCTGCTTCGCCGCCGCGGAGAGCGTGGCGAGATCCTGGCCGGAGGCGGCGAGCAGGCGCTGAGCCGCGGGGTTGGTCAGCCAGCCGATCACCTTCGACTGGTCCATATGCCCGCCGGGCTCGTCGAGATTATATTGCGGCCCGGTCCAGGAGGATTGAACGACGTTCCAGCCGTAGGAGGCGGGCCCGGCATCGTGGACGATCAGTGCGCCCGCCGCGCCCTGACGGGCGGCCTCCTCATATTTGTAGGTCCAGCGGCCGTAATAGGTCATCGCCCTGCCGTTGAACGGGCCCTCCAGGTCCTCGTCCTGCCAGTCCGGGTCGTTGACGAGGATGACCACGGTCTTGCCCCGCACGTCGACTCCGGCATAGTCGTTCCAGCCCTTCTCGGGCGCGTTGATGCCGTAGCCGACGAAGACCATCTCGCTGTCCTTGAGCTCGACCTTCGGAGTCACCTGATAGGTGTTGGCGACGAAGTCGGTGCGCTGGTCGAAGGCGAGCGGAACGCTTCCGCCGGTGATCCTGAGCTGCGAGGGCACGGTCGAGATCTCGACCATCGGCACCTCCTGGTACCAGCTGCCCTTGTTGCCCGGCTGGAGCCCCGCTTTCTCGAAACGTTGAGCGATAAAGGCGACGGCCTTGTCCTCGCCTTTCGTGGTGGGCGCGCGGCCTTCATAATCGTCCGAGGACAGGATCTGGGTGGCGGTGGTGAGAGTCGCGAGCGAGATGGGCGGGCCCGAATAGGGGCCTTGGGCGCCGCGCTCGCGCGGCGCCGTCGCGCACGCGGCGAGCAGCAAGGCGGCGGCGGGCACTGCGAGGGATCGAAGCGTCACGGACATTCTCCTCTCGTCCCCCCTCCGCGTGCGCCCATGGCAGCTAGAATTTGCGCGTGCAAGCTTGCGCCCCGGCGGGGCCGGTGTCATCGTGCGGCTCGGCTTAGGATTGGGGCCTAAGCGATTGGGGGTATTCATGTTTCGGATATTTTCGCTGGGCGCGCTCGCGGCGCTCACGCTCGTCACGGCGGCTCCGGCGGCGGCGGCCGGCCCGGCGGATCCGGCGGCTGCGTTCGGCGCCCGGGAGTCGGTCCTCGACATCGCGCTCTCGCCGTCCGGTAAGAGGGTGGCCTTCATCGCCCCCGGGCCCGGGCGCTCCACCTTGCTCTACGTGGTCGACGTCGGAAGCGAGGCCGAGCCCAAGCTGGTGACGACCGCCGACGGCAAGCCCGAGCGGCTGAGCGGCTGCGGATGGGTCTCCGACCAGAGGCTGATCTGCACCGTCTTCATGGTGGTGGGAAAGGCCGCCGGCGAACCGCCGCTCGGCGCGACCCGGCTGGTCGCGCTCAATTCGGACGGTAGCAACGCCAAGCTGCTCAGCCGGAGGACGCGCACCTACGATCTCTACGTGTCGTACGGCGGCGGCGAGATCATCGACTGGCAGCCCGGCGACGAGGGATCGGTGCTGATGGGCCGCGAATATGTGCCTGAAGGCCGCACCGGCAGCCATGTCGTGGATGCCCGCGAAGGCTATGGAGTCGACCGGATCGATACCGCGAGCCTCGCCACCAAGACGGTCGAGCCGGCCAAGCAGAATGCCATCGAATATATCAGCGACGGGCGTGGCAACATCCGGATCATGGCGGTCAACGACGTGGCCGGGGCCACCGGCTATGACAGCGGCAAGATCAATTATTTCTACCGGACCGCCTCGTCGCGCGACTGGAAGTCGCTCGGGACCTTCAACAACAAGACCGACGAGGGCTTCTACCCGATCGCGGTCGATCCCGGCCTCGACGTCGCCTATGGGCTGAAGAAAGGGGAGGGCGGACGCTGGGCGCTCTACAGCGTCGCCCTCGACGGATCCAAGACGGAGAAGCTCGTCTTCGCCCATCCCCAGGTCGACGTAGACAGCGCGGTCAGGATCGGACGCCAGCACCGCGTCGTCGGGGCCACCTATGCGCTGGAGAAGCGCGAGGCGGTCTATTTCGACCCGGCCCTGGCCGCGCTCGGCAAGTCCCTGTCGAAGGCCCTGCCCGGCCTGCCGCTGATCCGCTTCGTCGATTCCAGCTCGGACGAGAGCAAGCTCCTGCTCTGGGCCGGAAGCGACACCGATCCGGGCCGCTATTATCTCTACGACAAGGCCGCCAGGCAACTGGGCGAGCTGATGCTCTCGCGGCCGCCGCTGGAGAACGTGCCGCTGGCGAGCGTGAAGGCGGTCCGGTACAAGGCCGCGGACGGGACCGAGGTCCCCGCCTATCTGACGCTTCCGCCCGGGAGCAGCGGCAAGAACCTCCCCGCCCTGGTGATGCCGCACGGCGGCCCAAGCGCGCGCGACGAATGGGGTTTCGACTGGCTCGCCCAATTCTTCGCCAATCGCGGCTATGCGGTGCTCCAGCCCAATTACCGCGGCTCGTCCGGCTATGGCGACGGCTGGTACCAGAAGAACGGCTTCCAGTCCTGGCGGACGGCGATCGGCGACGTCGACGACGCCGGCCGGTGGCTGGTGAGCCAGGGCATTGCCGATCCCGCCAGGCTCGCGATCGTCGGATGGTCCTATGGCGGCTACGCGGCCTTGCAGTCGGGAGTCATGGATCCCGGCCTCTACAAGGCGATCGTGGCGGTGGCGCCGGTCACGGATCTGGGAACCCTCGTCAAGGATGCGGCTCAATTCACCAATTACCAGCTGGTCCGCAACTTCGTCGGCACCGGCCCCCATGTCCGGGAAGGATCGCCGGCGCAGAATGCCGCCAGGATCAAGGTGCCGGTGCTGCTCTTCCACGGCGACATGGATCTCAACGTCGGGATCAACCATTCGCGGATGATGCAGGACCGCCTCAAGGGCGCCGGCGCGCAGAGCGAGCTCGTCGTCTACGAAGGGCTCGACCACCAGCTGGAGGACAGCGTCGTACGGGCCGACCTGCTGAGGCGGAGCGACGCGTTCCTGCGCGCGGCCCTGAAGATCCAGTGAAGGCTCTCAGGCGTCTCGCGAAAGAATGAGGCGGTCGCGGATGAGCCGCGCCTTCATGTCGATCACCTGGCCGGCTTCCGTCTCGAGGGGATGGTCGAAGGGATAGAGCGGCGCCGCCCAATGCGCCGGGGATTCGTCGAACGGGTTGTTTTCGAGCACGATCCCGCCGCCGAAATCGATCCGAATCCACTGGGCGAAGGCGTCGACCCGTCCGCCCAGCGACCTCAAGGCGACGGTCTCACGGGTCGGCCCGAACGGGCTTGCCTGATAGTCCATGGCGAGGGCGGCGACCGGCTCGGATCGAAGGATCGCGCTCTTGCCGCTCACCCGCAGCTTGCGGGCCGGGGCGAGCAGGTTGAAGGCCGACAGATCGAAGCCCTCGATCGTGCCCAGTGGTCGATGCAGCGGCCCGAGCGGCTGCTCGACGAGGGCGCAGCGCAATTCCGAGAAACGCGGCACCACCGGCGCACCGGGCTTCAGCAGCCGCCTGGCATCCTCGAGGATCGCGACGATATTCTCGCCGAACAAGGTGTCGTCGAACAATTCCGACATCAGCAGATCGCACGGCCCGGGCAGGTCCTCGCCGATCCGCAGGTCGCGCGAGGATTTGGCTATGACGGTGATCCGGTCGGCCAGGCCGTTCCGGGCGGCGATCCGGGTCGCGGCGGCGGCGACGACCGGATTGGCCTCGCAGGTGAAGACCCGTGCCCCGGCGCGCGCGGCGATCAGCGCCAGCAGGCCCGCGCCGGTGCCGATCTCGAGCACCTGCATGCCGGGGCGGACGGAGCGCTCCAGCGCCCGCGTGTAGCAGTGGTTGCGGAGCCCGTCGTTGAGCATCCTGGAGTGCCAGGGGGACACTCCCGCGGCCAGGCCGTAGCGCACCAGATCGCGCACCTCCATGTCCCCGGGGGCCAGATCGACCGCGGCCATCCCGAGCGCGAAAGCGTCGTCGGCCTTGCCCTTCATCAGCAGAGCGCCGGCCAGGATCGCCATCGCGACCGGGTTTCCAGCCACTTGCGGGTAACGCGAAACGATGTCGTCGCTCACTCCTGCCCCCCTTTCCCGAAGGACGAGTGCTTAGGTCGCGGCTTGGCCAAACGAAAGGGGCGGCCCCGCGGGACCGCCCCATATCGTCGCCTCGAACCGGTCGATTACCTCGAGTAGAACTCGACGACCAGGTTCGGTTCCATGCGGACCGGGTAGGGGACCTCGTCCAGGGTCGGGACCCGGGTGAAGGTCGCCTTGGCGGTGCCGTCGGGGGCGACATATTCGGGGATGTCGCGCTCGGCGAGGCCCTGCGCCTCCATCACCAGCGCCATCTCCTGCGCCTTGGAACCCAGGGTGATCTCGTCGCCGACGTTGACCCTGCGCGAGGCGATGTTGCACTTCACGCCGTTGACCCGGATGTGGCCGTGGCTGACCAGCTGGCGGGCGGCCCAGATCGTCGGAGCGAACTTGGCGCGGTAGACGACCATGTCGAGCCGGCGCTCGAGCAGGCCGATCAGGTTCTGGCCGGTGTCGCCCTTCATCCGGGCGGCCTCGGTGTAGGTGCGCTTGAACTGCTTCTCGGTGACGTCGCCGTAATAGCCCTTGAGCTTCTGCTTGGCGCGGAGCTGGATTCCGAAGTCGGACATCTTGCCCTTGCGGCGCTGGCCGTGCTGGCCGGGGCCGTATTCGCGCTTGTTGACGGGGCTCTTGGGCCGTCCGAAGACGTTCTCGCCCATCCGGCGGTCGAGTTTGTACTTGGCGCTGCTGCGCTTGCTCATGTCGGGTCCAATCTGCTTGGTTTGTACGTTCCCGGAACCGCACCGCACGACCTGCTGTCGTACGCGGCCACCGCTTCACCGGGGTGCGGGGCCAATTGCGAAGCGCGGCAGATGGCCTCCGGAGGCGCCAAAGTCAACCTCGACAGGGATTTGCGGAGCGCTAAAGAGCCCCGATGAGCTCTGAACGAACCCCGCCGCAGACCTGCGCGACCATGGCCGAGGTCCGCCACGGCGTCGACCGCCTCGACGAGGAGATCGTCCGACTGATCGGCGAGCGCTTCCGCTACATGGACGCCGCGGCGCGGATCAAGCCGGATCGCGGGGCGGTCCGCGACGAGAGGCGCAAGGCGCAGGTGCTCGCCAACGTGGAACGGCTGGCGCGGGTGCACGACGTGCCGGAGGACGCGGCGGCCGAGCTGTACGAGCGGCTGGTAGAGGCGTCGATCGCCTACGAATTCCACCGCTTCGACTCGATGAGGGGGTAGGCTTATTTCCCCTCTCCCGCGAAAGCGGGAGAGGGGCTAGCCCCTGCGCCTCGGAGTCACCAGCGCCCGGATGATCCCCCGCATCGCCTGAACCTCGCGGTTCGACCAGCCCGCCTTGGTCAGGATGGTACGGATCGTGTTGCGGGTCGCCGGGGTGCGGTCTGGCGGGTGGAAATAATCGGCCGCCACCAAAGCCTCGTCGAGCTGGCCGATCAGGCCTTCGAGCTGATCGTGGCTCGCCCTCGGCTCCGAAGGGTCGCCCAGCGTAGGCACCGCCAGGGTCTCGTGCTTCGACCATTCGTAGGCGATGAGGATCACCGCCTGGGCGAGATTGAGCGAGGTGAAGTCGGGGTTGACGGGAACGGTGACGATCTTGCCTGCGACGGCGACCTCGTCCGTCTCCAGTCCGGAGCGCTCGGCGCCGAACAGGATGGCGGACGGCTCCCCTTGCGCGCGGATCTCGCGCGCAGCCTCTTCCGGAGTCACCACCGGCACCACCAGCCCGCGCTTGCGCACGGTGGTCGCGTAGACGTAAGCGCAGTCTCCAACCGCCTCGGCGACGGAATCGAATACGCGCGCCCGCTCCAGCACCACGTCGGCCCCGGACGCGGCGGGGCCCGCCGAAGGATTGGGCCACCCGTCCCGGGGCGCCACCAGCCTGAGGTCGGTAAGCCCGAAATTGAGCATCGCCCGCGCGGCCTTGCCGATATTCTCGCCCAGCTGGGGGCGGACGAGGACGATGGCGGGAGTCCTTCGAGACGCGCCTTCGCCGGGGCTCAGTCCCTCCTCAGGATGAGCGGAGGCCCTTCCAGACCGCTCATCCTGAGGAGCCGCTGAGCTTGGCGAAGCGGCGTCTCGAAGGACCGGCTTGCGCTTCGCAAGCTCCCGCAGCGCTTCCCAGTCACCCCTGATCAGCGCCTCCTTCTTCGCCCGGCTCCACCCCTTGATCTGGCGCTCAGCGGCGAAGGCGCTGTCACGGTCCGGAAAGCGATCCGCCCAGATGAGCTGCACGGGCCTGCGCTTCTGCGTGTAACCGGCGATGGCGCCGCTTTGATGCTGGGCGATGCGGACGTCGAGGTCATCGGTATGGCCGGCATAATAATGCCCGTCGGCACATCTCAGCAGATATGTGTAGAAATCCACGAGGTGCGGGTCCTTCGATACGGGCCTTCGCCAAGGCTCAGTCCCTACTCAGGATGAGCGGGAGGGGACAAGCGGGGTGCGGTTCGAATGCAGATTTCGTATGCCCTTTTCGCTGCGTCCTTCGATACGCCATTTCGCCAAGCTCAATGGCTACTCAGGATGAGCGGAAAAGCTCTGACCGCTCATCCTGAGTAGAGGCTGAGCTTGGCGAAGCCTCGTATCGAAGGAAGTATCGAAGGCCCGCTCAACCCTCGCCCCCCGCCTCCCCCACGCTCCCCGCGAACTCCTCGAAGTCCCTGGCCTCGCGGAAGTCCTTATAGACGCTGGCGAAGCGGATGTAGGCTACGGGATCGAGCGCCTTCAGGCCGTCCATGACCAGCTCGCCGATCCGGGTCGAGGCGATCTCGCTGTCGCCGCTGGTCTCGATCTGGCGCTGGAGCGAGGAGACGAGGCGGTCGATCCGCTCGGCCGGGACGGGGCGCTTGCGGCAGGCGATGGCGATCGAGCGTTCGAGCTTGGTGCGGTCGAACGGCTCGCGGCGGCCGCCCCCCTTGACCACCGTCAGGTCGCGGAGCTGGACTCGCTCGAAGGTGGTGAACCGGGCCGAGCATTCCTCGCACTGGCGGCGGCGGCGGATCGCGGCGCCGTCCTCGGTGGGGCGGCTGTCCTTGACCTGGCTGTTTTCGTGGGAGCAGAAAGGGCATCTCATCGGTCAACGGGCTCGGCAAATTCCGTTCGCCCCGAGCGAAGTCGAGGGGCCCTGCCGAGCGTAGCCGACGCCGGTCCTCGGCTGCGCTCGAAAGGGTGTCTCGACTTCGCTCGACACGAACGGATGCGTAGACGGCATCAAGCGTCCTGGTAGATCGGGAAGCGGGCGCACAGGGCGCGCACCCGGCCTCTGACCTCCGCCTCCACCGCCGCATTGCCCTCGTCGCCATTGTCGCGAAGGCCCTCCAGCACATCGGCCACCATGTCGGCGATGTCGCGGAACTCCCGCGCGCCGAAGCCGCGGGTGGTGCCGGCCGGGGAGCCGACCCGGATTCCGCTGGTCTTGACCGGGGGCAGGGGGTCGAACGGGATTCCGTTCTTGTTGCAGGTGATCGAGGCGCGCTCGAGCGCCTCGTCGGCGTCCTTGCCGGTGATCCCGAGGGGCCTGAGGTCGACGAGGGCGAGGTGGGTGTCGGTGCCGCCCGAGACCAGGTCGGCGCCGCGTTCCTTGAGCCGGCCGGCGAGCGCCTGGGCATTGGCGATGACGGCGCGGGCATAGCTTTTGAACCCCGGTTGCAGGGCCTCGCCGAAGGCGACCGCCTTCGCGGCGATGACGTGCATCAGCGGGCCGCCCTGGAGGCCCGGGAAGACGGCCGAGTTGATCTTCTTGGCGATGGCCTCGTCGTCGGTCAGGACCATCCCGCCGCGCGGCCCGCGCAGGGTCTTGTGGGTGGTGGTGGTGACGACATGGGCGTGGCCGAAGGGGGAGGGGTGCTCGCCGGCGGCGACGAGGCCGGCGAAATGGGCCATGTCGACGAAGAAGATCGCGCCGACCTCGTCGGCGATGGCACGGAAACGGGCGAAGTCGATGTGGCGCGGATAGGCCGAGCCGCCGGCGATGATCAGCCGGGGCCTGTGCTCCTTGGCCAGCGCCTCGACCTGGTCGAAGTCGATTCGATCGTCGTCGCGGCGCACCCCGTATTGGACGGCGTTGAACCATTTGCCCGACAGCGCCGGCTTGGCGCCGTGCGTGAGGTGGCCGCCGGCGTCCAAGGACATGCCGAGGATCGTGTCGCCCGGCTTGGCCAGCGCCAGCATCACCGCGCCGTTGGCCTGGGCGCCGGAATGGGGCTGGACATTGACGAAGCCGCAGCCGAACAGCTGCTTCGCGCGCTCGATCGCCAGGGTCTCGACCGCGTCGGACGGAGCGCAGCCCTGATAGTAGCGGCGGCCCGGATAGCCTTCGGCATATTTGTTGGTCAGCACCGAGCCCTGCGCCTCGAGCACCGCGCGCGAGACGATGTTCTCCGAGGCGATCAGCTCGATCTGATTCTGCTGCCGGTCCAGCTCGGCGGCGATCGCGTCGGCGACCGCGGGGTCGGCGTCGCGGGTGCGGGCGGTGAAGAAGCCCGAATGCTGGACGTCGCTGAAATCGAAGACGGAAGCGCTGCTCATGCATTTTCCCTGGCGAAATGAGGATGGCTCAGCTTGTCGACCCGGCGCTGGTGGCGGCCGCCGCCGAACGGGGTGGCGAGGAACTGGTCGACGCAGTCGCGCGCCGCCTCGATGCCGATCAGCCGCGCGCCCATGGCGATGACGTTGGCGTCGTTATGGTCGCGGGCGAGGCGGGCCGAGAGGCCCTCGGAGACCAGCGCGCAGCGGCAGGCCGGATGACGGTTGACCGAAATCGAGATGCCGATTCCGGTGCCGCACAGGGCGATTCCGCGCTGCGCCTCGCCGGACGCGATCGCCTCGGCCATGCGGTAGCCGTAATCGGGATAGTCGACGCTGTCTGTGGAGGTCGTGCCGAGGTCGAGCACCTCGAAGCCGCCGGAGCGCAGATGCTCGATCAGGAGCATCTTCATCTCGAAGGCGGCATGATCGGCGACGATGGCGATGCGCTCGGCCACGGGAGACTCCAGCGATGGGCTTTGAGCCACTGCGTGTAGTGGATGGCCCCTCCGATTGCCACCAGAGTTTGCCCGCGCCGACAGCCCGTTTGGTCGCGCGCCGACTGGAATCCGGTCGGATCGCGGCGGGATTTTCACGCGACGTGCACGGGATGGGCCCATGGCAGCTCCCGCCATGGCGATCCTGCTGCTTTACCTGCTCATCGTGATCCTCCCCGCGGGGCTCGTGCTCGCCGCCCCCCGGAATTGGGTCGGGGCCGTTGCCGGATGGAGCTTCCTGGTCGCCGGCTGGGTCTACATCCACGATCACGTCCATCATTCCGCGCCCTATGACGACGACTTCATGGACTTGAACCTCGGGCTCATCCTCGGGGTCATCTGGGCGATGACGATCGCGGGAGCGCTGGCCGCTCGGCAGGCCGCGATCATCGGTCGCGAAGCGATGGGGGAGCGATCGGCGGTTCGGCAGTGGGCCCAATGCTGGTCGGTTCCGATCGCCCTCCTCTTCGGAATCGCCTTCCTTCACTGGCTCAGCAATCGCCTCGCCGGAGCGGCCCCGGCCTGGCGGGTCCACCTGTGGGTGCTGGTCCCGCCGCTGGGCCTGATGCTGCTGCTGTCCTGGAGCCGCCGCTGGCGGTTGAACGGCCTCTCCGGGCGCCGGCGGTTCGCCCTCGCCTTGCCCGCGGTCCTGGCCCTGCTGATCGTCTGGGACGTTCACCAGGGCTTTTCGGTCTGGTCGGGCGCCCGCGCGTTCGCGGCCGGGAGACCCTATTGCCTGATGACCTATGGCGGCTTCGAGCACCGGCGCGAAGCGCGAAGCGGGTGGGAGATGTCACCGCTGGTCGACCGGGCTTATGGAAACTGGGCCGTCGCCGAGACTCCGACCCTCGCTGTCGCCACCGCCGGACGAATCAGGACCTATCGCTGGTTCGGCGGCGACTGGCGCTCGACGAACGAGCAGCCGCAATGCTGGCCGGACGAGCTCCGGCTGACGGCCTAGCTGACGAAGAAGCCGATCTGGTCGATCAGCGTTCCGCTTCGGCCGAAGAAGCCGTTGACCTTGCGGTTGACGATGAACTGGGCGCCGCCGTTGCCGCCGAACGGCCCGTGGGTGCGGCGCTCGCCGCGCGGATCCTCGGTCAGGAAGGCGATGTTGTCGAGATAGGTGCCGGAGCGGCCGACGACGGCGATGATCTGCTCGCCGGGGTTGAAGTGGATGTCGGTCGCCGTGCCTCCGGTGCCGCCGTGGCTGAAGGTCTGGGTGCTTCCGTCGGGGAGCAGGTAGGTGGTCGAGATGGCGTCGACCAGGCTTCCGGAGCGGATCGTCATCCTGAGGATGCGGCTGAGCTCGGGCACCGGGCCCGGGTCCTGGAAGGCGCCGCCGCCCGGACCGCCGAACGGCCCTTCGGTCGCGGTGCCGAGGTAGAAGCCCACCGAGTCGAGGAAGTCGCCGCTTCGGCCGTGGAAGCCGACGACCTCGCCCCAGACCTTGAACGGGCTGCCGCCGCCACCTCCGTACGGCCCATGGGTCCGAAGCAGGGGCGGGTCGCCGCCGCCGTAGACGACGGCGGTGAGGAAGGCGATCTGGTCGACATAGGCGCCGCTTCGGCCCTCAACCCCGATGATCTTCTCGTTGGGCAGAAAGTCGATCGACGCGGGGCTGCCGCCGTTGCCGCCGTGCGATGGGCTGGCGCCGTCGCCGTTGGCGAGCCGGTAGGTGGCCCTTAGCTGATCGACATAGCTGCCCGAGCGGACCGCGAGCCTGAGGATCGCCGCGGGCGGCGAAGCGCCCTGAGCGTCGTCGAATGCCGCGCCGCCGCCGCCGCCGAAGCTGGTCGTCTTGAACATTCGCGCTTCTTCCCCCCTTTGCCGCAGGCGTCACCCTGAACTTGTTTCAGGTCCAGTTCTCCACCCGCGTGGCGGCTCGTCGCCGGATCCTGAAACGAGTTCAGGACGACGGCGCCCGTCAGGCCGCGGCGCGAAGCTCCAGGCGGTCCCAGATCTCGACCAGGGCCCCGGCCAGCTCGCGCATCATCGCCTCGTCGTGGCGCGGGCCGGGCGTGAAGCGCAGGCGCTCGGTGCCGCGGGGCACGGTCGGGTAATTGATCGGCTGGACGTAGCAGCCGTATTCGGCGAGCAATATGTCGCTGATCTTCTTGGCCTTGACCGGATCGCCGACCATCAGCGGAACGATGTGGGTGGTCGACGGCATCACCGGCAGCCGGGCCTCCGCGAAGATCGCCTTTAGGCGGGCGGCGTTGAGCTGCTGCGCCTCGCGCTCGGCGCGGGAAGCCTTGAGGTGCTTCACGCTCGCCAGCGCTCCGGCGACCAGCACCGGCGAAAGCGAGGTGGTGAAGATGAATCCGGGGGCATAGCTCCTGACCACGTCGACGATGTTGCGGTCGGCGGCGATATAGCCGCCCATCACCCCGAAGGCCTTGCCGAGCGTGCCCTCGATGATGGTCACCCGGCGGGCGACGTCGTCGCGCTCGGAGATGCCGCCGCCGCGCGGGCCGTACATGCCGACCGCGTGGACCTCGTCGAGATAGGTAATCGCCTCATATCTGTCGGCGAGATCGCAGATCGCCGCGATCGGCGCGACGTCGCCGTCCATCGAATAGACGCTCTCGAAGGCGATCAGCTTGGGAGCCTCGGGATCCGCTGCGGCGAGCAATTCCTCGAGATGCTCCAGGTCGTTGTGGCGGAAGACCTGCTTCTCGCAGCCCGAGGCCCGGATCCCCGCGATCATCGAGGCGTGGTTGAGCTCATCGGAGAAGATGATGCAGCCGGGAAGGAGCTTGGCGACGGTGGAGAGGGTCGCCTCGTTGGAGATGTAGCCGGAGGTGAAGAGGAGCGCCGCTTCCTTGTCGTGGAGATCGGCCAGCTCGGCCTCGAGCTCGACATGATAATGGGTGTTGCCGCCGATGTTGCGGGTTCCGCCGGACCCGGCGCCGACGTCGTGGAGCGCTTCCTCCATCGCCTCGACCACGTCGGGATGCTGGCCCATGCAGAGATAGTCGTTCGAGCACCAGACCGTGATCGGCTTCGGGCCGTTATGGCCGGCGAAGCAGCGCGCGTTGGGGAAGGCGCCCTTGTTGCGCAGGATGTCGATGAAGACGCGATAGCGTCCCTCTTCATGCAGCCTGTCGATGGCCTGCGCAAAGATGCGGTTGTAATCCACTTCGGCTCCCCGGGGTCCCTTCGGCCTTCTTAGCCGATTAGGCGATCGATTGGCTAGGGTCCGTGACCAATATCACAGCCTTTCGATCCTCGTCAGCCCGTAGCGGGCGAAGCCCGGCCGGTAGGCCCCGACGTCGGTTTCCCGGCCCGTGAACAGCGCCACCCCCTCGGCCGGCGAGCCGGGCCAGTCGAGATGGCGGGTCAGCCAGGCGGTGCGGCGGGCGATTCCCTCCTTGCCGTCGACGAAGCGGACGGGGCGCGGGGCGGCGGCGGCGAGCTCGTCCTCGACCAGCGGAAAGTGGGTGCAGGCGAGCACGATCGTGTCGATCCGGTCGCCGCCCGGCTGCTCGAACAGGCCTGCCAGCGCCCGCCGGCAGACTCCGCAGTCGGCGGGCTCGCCGCGAAGCCTGGCCTCGGCGAGCTCGACAAGCTCGGCCGAGCCGTGGCGGATGACCCGGCAATCGGCGGCGAATTCGCTCGAGAGCCGGTCGACATAGGGCTGGCGCACCGTCGCCTCGGTGCCGAGGACTCCGATCGTCCGGGTCTTCGAAAGCTCGGCAGCGGGCTTGATCGCGGGCACGGTGCCGACGACCGGCAGGTCCAGAGCGGCGCGGACGGCGTCGAGCGCGATTGTCGAGGCGGTGTTGCAGGCGATCACGATCAGCTCGGGATCGAATCGCTCGGCGAGCCGGCCGAGCAGGGCCGGGACCCGGGCCTCGATCTCCGCCGGGCGCTTGGTGCCGTAGGGATAGCCGGCGCTGTCGGCGGCATAGACCAGCGGCGCCGTCGGCAGAAGCGCCCGGATCGCGGCGAGCACGGAGAGCCCGCCGACACCGGAATCGAACACGAGGAGGGGACGGATACTGGTCACGAGCCCCGTTTAGCGGCAGAGCGGACGGCGGCAAGGCGGTGTCGTTCACCGGTTTCGATGAAAGTATTGCGTCCGCTTTGCGATTTGCTAAAGTTCCGCAGGGGTCGTGGACATGCAACCGATCGTCACCGCTTTCGCCGCCTTGCTGCTCGGCTACGCACTGGGCTCCATCCCCTTCGGCTTGATCCTCGCCCGGCTGGGCGGCGCCGGCGATCTGCGGCAGATCGGCTCGGGCAATATCGGCGCGACCAACGTGCTGAGGACCGGGCGCAAGGGGCTCGCCGCAGCCACCATGCTCCTCGACATGGCCAAGGGCACGGCGGCCGTGCTGGCCGCCGGGTTGCTGCTGCCGGGCACCGTCCAGCTCGCCGCGATCGGCGCTCTGATCGGCCATCTCTGGCCGGTCTGGCTTCGCTTCGCGGGCGGCAAGGGCGTTGCGACCTATTTCGGAATCACGATCGGCTTCACTCTGGCGGACGGCCTCGCCGCCTGGGTCCCCGCTACTTTTGCGGTCACCTGGATCGGGACTTTGCTGTTGACCCGCTATTCCTCTCTGGGCGGGCTGGCCGCCGCGCTGCTGACTCCGGTGGCGGCGGCGCTCGCGGGACGTTTCGACCTTGGCCTGCTGTTCCTCGGCTTCACCCTGCTCGTCTTCTGGAAGCATCGGGAGAATATCGGCCGGCTCGCCTCCGGCACCGAATCTCGGGTCGGCCGCGGTGCCTGAGGCGTCGGGCGACCAGATCGCCCGGCTGCGGCTCATCCGATCGGAAAATATCGGCCCGATCACCTATTTCCAGCTGCTCGCCCGATTCGGCTCGGCCGCCGCCGCGCTCGAGGCGATCCCCGAGCTCGCCGCCCGCGGCGGCGGCCGAGCGCCGCGGCTAGCCTCGCGTTCCCCGATCGAGCGCGAGATGGAGGACGTAGCGCGGCTCGGCGCCCGCTACCTGTTTCTCGGCCAGGGCCTCTATCCGCCTCTCCTGGCGGAGATCGAGACCGCGCCTCCGGCGTTGATCGTCAAGGGCCATCCGAGCCTGCTCGACCGGCCGGCGCTGGCCTTGGTGGGCGCCCGCAATGCGTCCGCCGCCGCCTGCCGGTTCGCCCGTTCGCTGGCGCAGTCGCTCGGGGAGGCGGGGACGGTGGTCGTCTCCGGGCTCGCCCGCGGAATCGACTCGGCTGCCCATGACGGCGCTCTCGACACCGGAACGATCGCCGTCGTCGCCGGCGGGGTCGACATCTTCTACCCGCCGGAGAACGAGGCCCGGCAGCGGGCGATCGGCGAGCGCGGCCTCATCGTCTCGGAGCAGCCGCCCGGAGTGGAGCCGCGCTCCCGTCATTTCCCGTCGCGCAACCGGATCATCGCCGGGCTCGCCCACGGCACCGTCGTGGTCGAGGCGGCGCCGCGCTCCGGCTCGCTGATCACCGCCCGCTGCGCCGCCGAATGCGGCCGCGAGGTGATGGCGGTGCCCGGCTCCCCGCTCGATCCGCGCGCCCAGGGCTGCAACCAGCTGATCCGGGAGGGCGCGACTCTGGTCCAGTCGGCGGACGATGTGCTGGAGGCGATCAGCCCGTCGCGGATCCGGCCGTTCCGCCAGCCCGAAAGGACCTACGGCATGCCGGCCGTCCCGATCGACGCCGACGACGAGGCACGCGAGGCGGTCGTGGCCATGCTCAACGGCACCCCGGTGCCGGTGGACGAAATCCTGCGCCAGTCCGCCCTGCCTCCGGCGGTCGTCCAGACGGTGCTCCTCGAGCTGGAGCTGGCCGGCCGGCTGGAACGTCACGCTGGGGGCAAGGTCAGCCTGGTGTGAAGGGGCCGTCGTCCCAGCGAAGGCTGGGACCCCAGCGGGGGAAGCACCACCACGCCCTTCACCCGCCGGGACCCCAGCCCTCGCTGGGCGTCCGAACCGCGTCAGCTTCCGTTCAGGTGGCGGCTGCTGTTTTATGTGACATTGTAACATTCACTAAGGGGAGAATGTCATGCGTCACGCCGCCCCGTTCGCGATCGTCAGCCTCGGCGCCCTCAGCCTCGGACTCGTCGCCGTGGTGCCGGGCGCCTTCGCGCCGGGCGCTGTCGCCCAGGTCCGCGAGCCGCTCTGCCGCCGCGCCGCCGCTTTGCCGGTGCTGCCGCCCGAGGCTCAGGTCCGTGACGACTATGAGCAGCGCACGCCCCCTCCCGGAATGCCCACGTTGCTGGAAGTCACCCCGCCGCCGCTGGCACCGCCGCCGCCTCCGGCCCCGGAGCCCATGCCCTCTCCGCCGATGGCCGAAGCCTCCAGCGGCGAGGATTCGATTTCGGTCACCGGCAGCCGGATCGACGGCTCGGCGAAGGAGCGCGCTCCAACCTCGCCAGTTGTGGAGGGCTATGTCGGCGAAGCGCGCACCGCGCCCGGCTATCACCGCCCGCCCCGGCCGCAGCCGCAATCGGGGCTGCTCACCGCCGGCGACCATGATGATCTGCTCAACGCCGAGCTCTACGCGAGCTATGCGGGCAATTACCTGCAGCGCAGCAACCTTCGCGACCTGCCGAAGCTCGACACCCGCCGGGTGCTGACGGTGGCGGTGCAGGACGAATCGGGCAGGCCGGTGCCGTTCGCCAGGGTGACCCTGACCTGCGCCGACGGCAACAGCCTGTCGCTCGCCACTCTGGCCGACGGCACGGTGGCCTTCCATCCCTGGCTCGACCGGCTCGGAAGCACCGTCCGCCTCAGCGTCCCCGGCGCCGCGCCCCGCCGGATCGGCATCGCCGACGCGCCCGGCTCGCAACGGCAGAGCGTCACCGTCCGCTCCGGCGCGATCCCGGTCCGCAAGTTCGACCTAATGCTGGCGATCGATACGACCGGGAGCATGGGCGACGAGATCGCCTATCTGAAATCGGAGCTGCGCACGATCCTCGCCGATCTCCGGCGAAGCCATCCCGGCCTCGACATCCGGCTCGGCCTCGTCGCGTACAGGGACCAAGGCGACGTATTCGTCACGAGGACCTATCCGTTCGTCTCCAACCTCGAGGCGATGCAGGCTAATCTGGCGGCGCAATATGCGTCCGGAGGCGGCGACTATCCCGAGGCGATGGACCTCGCCCTCGCAAGGGCCGTCTCGCAGGACTGGCGGCCCGAGGCGGTCAAGTCGCTCCTCCTCGTCGCCGACGCGCCTCCGCACGACGAGAATATCGGCAAGGCCTGGCGAGCCGTCGAGGCCGCCCGGGCCAAGCGGATCCAGATCGTGCCCGTCGCGGCTTCGGGCGTCGGCGACGTCGCCGAATATGTGATGCGGGCGATGGCCGCGGCGACCCAGTCCCGCTACATCTTCCTCACCGACGACAGCGGCATCGGCAACCCGCACGCAACCCCGGCGGTCGACTGCTTCCTCGTCACCCGCCTCGATCGCCTGGTCCGCCGGGTGCTCGACAGCCAGATTTCGGGCCGCCGGGTCGAGCCCAGGGAAGGTGAGGTGATCCGCTCGGTCGGCCGCTACGAAGGCGGCAAGTGCGTGCTTCCGCCCGATTATCGGCGCTGGGAGCAATATTGACGGCCGTAAAGCCGTAATCCCGGCCTTCGAAGGAATGACGGGCAGGCTTGACGGCGCTCCCCGGCGGTCTCCATCCTGTCGCGCATTCGGAAGGGGCGGGGCCGGCGTGATGCCCGATCGGGAGAGTGCGGGATATCTGCTGGGCGAGACCGCGCGTCTGATGCGCGTCAACCTCGGCCTCTCGCTTCTCGCGCTGGTCGTCATGACCGCGATCGGCGTCGCCGCCGATCTCTATCCGGATTTCATCGCCCTCGCGAACATCGCCTCCATAATCGCAAACCTCATCCTTCAATATGAAATCAGCGCAGCGCTGCTAAGTCATTACGATCTTCTCGACCCCCACGCGAGCGGGCGACGGCTTGGGGCCCTGCTCGGACTGAACCTGCTGAGCGGGATCGGAATAGTGTTCGGACTGATTCTTCTCATCGTTCCCGGTATCTACCTCATCGTGCGCTGGTCCGCCGCGGTACCGGCGCTTATCTCGGAGGGCGCCGACGTCACCCAGTCGCTGACCCGAAGCTCGGAGGCGGTAGAAGGCCGCTTCTGGCATGTCTTCGCGGCCATCGCCTTGCTCTGGACGCTGCCGATTGTTGCCGTGCTCGCCTCGGCGCTGGTGCCGGAGGACCAGATTCTGATCGCGAGCCTGACCCTCAACCTTCCCGTCAGCCTTGCGCTCATCACCGGATGGCACCTGGCCGTCGCGGTCTATGCGGGTCGGGAAGGCCACAGGGGATTGGCGGAGGTATTCGCGTAGGCGCTTGACGCGGCTCGGCCGGGGTCCCCACCCTATACGCGTACGCGTGAAGGATCCTCATGAAGCTAGTCGTCGTCGAGTCGCCCGCCAAGGCGAAGACCATCGAGAAATATCTGGGCGCCGGCTACCGGGTGCTCGCCTCCTACGGCCATGTCCGCGATCTGCCGCCGAAGGACGGGTCGGTGGATCCCGACGACGGCTTCGCGATGGAGTGGGAGACCTATGCCGACAAAGCCCGGCAATTGAAGGCGATCACCGACGAAGCGAAGAAGGCCGACACCCTGATCCTCGCCACCGACCCCGACCGGGAAGGCGAGGCGATCAGCTGGCACGTCCAGGAGGTTCTGAGAAAGCGCAAGGCGCTGCCCGCGGACGTCGAGCGGGTGACGTTCAACGCCATCACCAAGGCGACCGTCACCGAGGCGATGAAGAACCCGCGCGCGCTCGACGAGGATCTGATCGACGCCTATCGCGCCCGCCGCGCCCTCGACTATCTGGTCGGCTTCACCCTCTCGCCGGTGTTGTGGCGCAAGCTTCCCGGCGCGAAGTCGGCCGGGCGAGTGCAGTCGGTAGCCTTGCGGCTTGTCGTCGACCGCGAGCGCGAGATCGAACTTTTCCGGGCACAGGAATATTGGAGCGTCACCGCGCTGATGGAGGCCGACGGGCAGGAGTTCCTCGCCCGGCTGGTCCGCTTCAAGGGCGAGAAGATCGACCGGCTGTCGATCGGCGACCAGGGCACCGCCGAGGCCGCCAGGGCCGCCGTCGAGGCGGGCCGTTTCTCCGTCGTGTCGGTCGAGACCAAGCCGCTTACCCGCAACCCGCCGCCGCCCTTCACCACCTCGACCCTCCAGCAGGAGGCCGCGCGAAAGCTCGGCTTCGCCGCAAGCCATACGATGCGCATCGCCCAGGCGCTCTACGAGGACGGCTCGATCACCTACATGCGGACCGACGGGGTTCAGATGGCGCCGGAAGCGGTCTCCGCCGCCCGCCGCGCCGTCGCGACCCGCTTCGACGCCGGCTACGTGCCCGACAAGCCGCGCCACTACGAGAGCAAGGCCAAGAACGCCCAGGAAGCGCACGAGGCGATCCGGCCCACCGATTTCGGCCGCGACCGCGCCGGTTCGGGCGACCACGGCCGGCTCTACGACCTCATCTTCAAGCGCGCCCTCGCCAGCCAGATGGCCTCGGCCCGCCTCGAGCGGACCACCGCCGAGCTCACCGACGGCTCCGGACAGACCGGCCTTCGAGCCACCGGCCAGGTCGTCCTCTTCCCCGGCTTCCTCGCGCTCTACGAGGAAGGCCGCGACGATGCCGAGGACGACGAATCCCGCCGGCTGCCGCGCCTCCGCGAGGGCGACGCTCCGGCCAGGAAGAAGGTCACTGCGGAGCAGCATTTCACCCAGCCGCCGCCCCGTTATTCCGAGGCTAGCCTGGTCAAGAAGATGGAGGAGCTCGGCATCGGCCGTCCGTCCACCTACGCCGCGACCCTCCAGACGCTGAAGGACCGCGGATATGTCGAGCTGGAGAAGAACCGCTTCATCCCGCAGGAGAGCGGCCGGCTTCTGACCGCCTTCCTCGAGCGCTTCTTCGAGCGCTACGTCTCGTTCGACTTCACCGCTCATCTCGAGGACGAGCTCGACGACATTTCCGGCGGCCGCGCCCAGTGGCAGGCGGTGCTCGAAGCCTTCTGGAAGGACTTCAAGCCGAAGACCGCCGAGATCATGGAGCAGCAGCCCTCGGCGATCACCGCCGCCCTGGACGATTTCCTGTCGCCCTGGCTGTTCCCCGACAAGGAGGACGGCAGCGACGCCAGGCTCTGCCCGGCCTGCGGCGAAGGGCGCCTGGCGCTGCGCGGCGGCCGTTTCGGGGCCTTCGTCGCCTGCTCCAACTATCCCGACTGCAAGTTCACCCGCCGCTTCGGCCAGGGCGGCGAGGAAGGCGGCACGGACTCCGGGCCGGAGATACTCGGCCAGCATCCCGAAACCGGTCAGGACATCTCCCGCAAGAACGGCCGCTTCGGTCCCTATATCGAGATGGGAGAGGGCAAGGAGGCGAAGCGGGCGTCGATCCCCAAGGATGCCGGGGAGCTCGACCTCGATCTCGCGGTCCGGCTGCTGTCGCTTCCGAGGATCGTCGGCGTTCATCCCGAAAGCGGCAACCCGATCACCGCCTCGATCGGCCGTTACGGCCCCTATCTCGCTCATGACGGCAAATATGCGAAGCTGAGCTCGACCGCGGAGGTGTTCGAAACGGGGATGAACGCGGCCGTGGTCAAGCTCGCCGAGGCCGCGGCCGGCGGCGGGCGGGCGAGGGGGTCGCGCGAGCCGCTCAAAATGCTCGGAGTCCATCCGCGGACCGAGCTCGAGCTCAAGCTGATGGAAGGCCGCTTCGGCCCCTATGTGACCGACGGGACCACCAACGCGACCTTGCCCAAGTCGCTGGCGCCGGACCAGCTCACGCTCGAGGAAGCCGCCCAGCTGATCGACGAGCGCGCGGCCAAGGGCCCGGCCGTCAAGAAGGGACGGGGCCGCAAGCCGGCCGCGAAGAAAGCGCCGGCGAAGAAGGCGGCGGCCAAGAAGAAGGGGTGATGCGGCGAAGCTGGACCCTGGTCGGGCTCGGAGTCACGGCGGAGCTGGTGGCTCTGATTCTGTGGGCCTTCGTCGGCCCCTACCAATCCCTGTTCTGGCCGTTCGTCGCGCTCTCCATCCTGGCCGGGCTCGCCGGAGCCTGGGTGGTGCTGGCGACGATGTTCGACCTCACCTTCCACCGGCCGCGCGGCGAACGGCTTCGGCCGGTGCGCGGCTTCGACCTGGTGCTCGGGGCCGGACTGTTCGTCCTCGCTCTGCTGCAGTTGCGCGACGCCCTCGGTCAGTTGCCGGCCTGAGCGATCCGGGGAACGGTTATTCTCCGCAGGCGCGGCAGGCGGGGTCCTTGGCGATCTTCACGCTCCGCATCGCGGGCGCCAGCCCGTCGAAGATGTGGACCTTGCCGGTCGCCTCGCCGCCGAAGCCGACCACCTGCCGGATGGCTTCGACGGCCGCCCAGCTGCCGGCAATCCCGGCCATCGCCCCGAGCACTCCGAGCTCGGCGCAATTGTCGCAATCGTCGGAATCGAAGGCGTCGCCGACGAAGCAGCGGTAGCAGGGCCGCTCCGGCTCCCAGCCGCGCCAGGTGCCGACCTGAAGCTGGAACATGCCGATCGCCGCCGAGACGAGCGGGATATGCAGGGCGGTGCAGGTGTCGGAGACGATGAGGCGGGTTGCGAAATTGTCGCTTCCATCGATGACGACCGTCGCCCCGGCGAGCAGCTCGCTGGCGTTGGCCGCGGTGAGCCGCGAGCCCGTCATGTTGAAATCGACCTCGTCGTTGAGGCGCATCAGGGCTTCGGCGGCGACCTCGATCTTGGCCAGGCCCACGTCGGCGGTGCCGAACAGGATCTGGCGCTGCAAATTATCGAGCGAGATGGTATCGTCGTCGACGACGGTCAGTCGGCCAACGCCCGCCGCGGCGAGATATTGAAGGGCGGGGCAGCTGATCCCCCCTGCTCCGACGACGGCCACATGGGAGGCGAGCAGCTTGCGCTGGCCCTCGCCGCCGATCTCCCGAAGGACGATGTGGCGGGCATAGCGGTCGAGCTGGTCGTCGCTGAGGGTCACCGGCCGGTCGAGCCGAAACCGCCGGCGCCGCGCCCGGTCGAGTCCAGGTCGTCCACTTCGCGGAAAGCCGCCCGGAGCACCGGCGCCGGCACGAGCTGGGCGATGCGCTCGCCGCGCCTCACCTCGAACGGCTCGGCGCCGAGATTGGCGAGGATCACCTTCACTTCGCCGCGATAGTCGCTGTCGATCGTTCCGGGCGTGTTCAGGCAGGTGATGCCGTGCTTCAGGGCAAGCCCCGAGCGCGGCCTGACCTGGACCTCAAAGCCCTCGGGAATGGCGATGGCGAAGCCAGTGGCGACCGCGTGGCGCTCGCCCGGAGCCAGCGTCAGATCCTCCGCCGCGACCACGTCGAGGCCGGCGGCACCGTCGCTGGCGTAGGCGGGCAGGGGGAGGCCCTCGCCGCCGGGAAGCCGCTTCAGCTCAATGTCGATCATCGCGCCTCATCCTTCCCGAGCGCCTCGGCGATTCTTCCGGCGAGACTCCGGGCGATCTCTTTCTTCTCGGCTTCATCCCAGCTTTCGACGCCGTCTGCAGTGATCAGGTGGACCCGGTTGCGATCGCCTCCCATCACGCCACCGGAAACGTCGTTGGCGACGATCCAGTCGCACCCCTTGCCGGCGCGCTTCGCCTGGGCGACGGCAACGACGTCGTCCGTCTCCGCGGCGAAGCCGATCAGCAGCCGCGGTCGGCGCGGGTTTCGGGCCAGGCCGGCGAGGATGTCGGGATTGGGCTGCCAGTCGAGCTTCGGCGCCCCCGCCGCTTTCTTGAGCTTCGACGGGGAGGGCTCGACGCGCCAGTCGGCGACGGCGGCTACCAGAACGGCCGAGTCGGCCGGCAACGCCGCCTCGACCGCTTGCTCCATGTCGCCGGCGGTCTTGACGTCCACCCGCTCGACGCCGGCGGGGGTCGGCAGGGTCACCGGCCCGGCGACGAGGGTCACTCGCGCTCCAAGCGCGGCCAGCGCCTCGGCGATGGCGAAGCCCTGCTTGCCCGAGGAGCGATTGGCGATCACCCGCACCGGATCGATCGGCTCGTGGGTCGGGCCGGCGGTGACGATGACGTGGCGCCCCGCCAGCAGGCCGCCCGCCGAAAGCTGCGCCCGGATGGCGCCGAGGATGCGCTCCGGTTCCGGAAGCCGCCCCGGCCCATATTCACCGCACGCCATCTCGCCCTCGTCGGGCTCGAGGATCGTCACCCCGTCGGCGCGAAGGCGCTCGACGTTGCGCCGGGTCGCCTCGTGCCGCCACATCCGGACGTTCATCGCCGGCGCCGCGAGCACCTTCTTGTCGGTGGCGAGCAGGAGGGTGGTGGCGAGATCGTCCGCGATCCCGGCCGCCATCTTCGCCATCAGGTCCGCCGTCGCCGGGCAGATCACGACCAGGTCCGCCTCGCGGCTGAGCTGGATATGGCCCATCTCGACCTCGTCCTTGAGGTCCCAAAGGCTGGTATGGACCGGCTGCTCCGAGAGCGCCGCCAGGGTCATCGGCGTCACGAACTGCGCCCCGCCCGCCGTCAGCACGCAGCGCACGCTGCCGCCGGACTTGCGGATCAGGCGAATCAGCTCGCAAGCCTTGTAGGCCGCGATCCCGCCGCCGACGATGAGGAGGATGCGCTGGCCGTTCACATCGCTAAAATAGGAGCATAGCTCCGGCGACACCAGCCGCCGCCGAAACGATCGCGGTCACCGCATAGCGCCAGTAGCGCCGCGGCTTCACCACAACCACATCCGCCAGCGGCGGATCCGGCGGGGCGGCGCCCGGTGGGGGGTAATAATAGTCGATGCGCCGGATCAGCTCGGGGATCCTGGCGAAGGTCCTGAAGTCGCGGACGATCCGGTCCGCCAGCGCCGCCTCCGGGCCGAGCTCGCCGCGCACCCATTCCCTCAGGAAGGGCTCGGCCGTCTCCCACATGTTGATGTCGGGATCGAGCGCGTGGGCGACTCCTTCCTCCATCACCATCGTCTTCTGGAGGAGCAGGAGGTGCGGCTGGGTAGGCATCTCGAAGTCGCGGGTGATGGTGAACAGCCCGTCGAGCATCTGGCCGATCGAGATGTCCTTGACCGGAAGGCCGCGGATCGGCTCCCCAACCGCCCTCAGCGCCGTCGCGAACTCGTCGACGTTGTGATGGCCCGGGACATATTGCGCCTCGAAATGGATCTCCGCAACCCGGCGGTAATTGCCGGTCAGAAGCCCATACATGATCTCCGCCAGCCAGACCCGCGCCTGACGGTCGATGCGCCCCATGATCCCGAAATCGATGGCGGCGAGGCGGCCGTCGGGGAGGGCGAAGAGATTGCCCTGGTGGAGATCGGCGTGGAAGAAGCCGTCGACCACCGACTGGCGAAGGAAGGCGCGGACCAGGATCGCCGCCAGTTCCTTGAGGTCGTGCCCGGCCGCGACCAGCGCGTCCCTGTCGGTCAGCTTGATGCCGTCGATCCATTCCAGGGTGAGCACGCGCCGCGAGGTTCGGGTCCAGTCGATGGCGGGGACGTAGAAGCCGCTCTCGGCGACCAGGTTCTCGCGAAGCTCGGACGCCGAGGCCGCCTCGCGGCGAAGGTCGAGCTCGCGCGCCGTCCACTGCTTGAAATAGGCGATGACCGCTCTCGGCCTCAGGCGCGCGGCCTCGCCGCCCATCTGCTCGACCTGAGCCGCGGCCCAGGCATAGGTGTCGAGGGCGCGGGCGAAGTCATCCTCGATATTGGGCCGGAGCACCTTGACCGCGACCAGCTTGCCTTCGGTGGTATGGGCGCGGTGCACCTGCGCGATCGAGGCGGCTCCGACGGGCTCCGGATCGATGTCCGCGAAGACCTCTTCTAGCGGCTTCTCGAGCCCCAGCTCGATCGCTCGGCGCACCTCCTCGAAGGGGGCGGGGGGAAGGCTGTCCTGGAGCAGCTGGAGGTCGCGCGCCGCTTCGACGCCGACCAGGTCCGGCCGGGTCGCCAGCGCCTGGCCGAACTTGATCGCCGCGGGCCCGAGCTCGACGAAGGCCTCGCCATAATTGGGGACTCGGGGGATCCGGGCGCCGAAGCGCGCGATCCGGGCGAGGCGCCGAACCGGCTGCGGAGTGTTCGGGTCGCGTTCGATCCCGCGCAGGGCCCCGTGCCGAGCCAGCACCCGGCCCCATTTCAGAAGCCGCCAGATATGGACGACGGAATGGGTCAAGGGCACGCACCGTCATGTTCACGCCCAGCGTCATGCTGAACTTGTTTCAGCATCCGGCTTGCCGCCTCCCGGGCCGGTGACCGGCTGGACCCTGAAACAAGTTCAGGGTGACGGAGAAGGACGGGCTGCATCAGATCTTCCAGCCGCCGTGGATGGCTACCAGCCCGCCCAAAATCGGCTCTGCCTTTACCTGCGCGAATCCGGCCTTTCCGACCATGTCCGCGAAGCGCTCCATTGGCGGAAAGCGGCGAATCGATTCGACCAGATAGCGGTAGCTGTCTTCGTCCCCGGCGACCGCCTTGCCGATGCGCGGCACCGCGCGCATCGAATAGGTATCGTAGAGGCTGGCGAAGCCGGGCCAGCGCGTGGTCGAGAACTCGAGGCAGTGGAAGCGGCCGCCGGTCTTCAGCACCCGGTACGCCTCGCGCAGGGCCGACTCGATGTCGGTCACGTTGCGGATGCCGAAGGCGATCGTATAGGCGTCGAAGGCGGCATCGGGGAAGCTCAGGGCCTCGGCATTCTCGACCGCCCAGGAAAGTCCTTCGACACGGCGTTTCGCCGCCCTCTGCCGGCCGACCTCGAGCATGTCCGGATTGATGTCCGCCACCGTCACCCGTGCCCCGTGGCGCGCGAGTCGGAAGGCGACGTCGCCCGTTCCGCCGGCCATGTCGAGGATCGACTCGTTCCTGCGCGGCCTCACCCGGCGAACGAACAGATCCTTCCATTGCCGGTGCAGCCCTCCCGACATAAGATCGTTCATGAGGTCGTAGCGCCGAGCGACGCTGGAGAAGACGGCGCCGACCCGCCGGGTCTTCTCCTCGGGCGGAACCTCCTCGAAACCGAAAGAAACCTTGTCCATCGCGCCCGCCTCTAGCAGGGGTTTCCCGAGATGTGCACTCTTCCCGTCATGCCAGCGAAGGCTGGCATCCCGTGGGGTGAAAAGCCCCTCCGTTCTTCACCCGCCGGGGCCCCAGCCTTCGCTGGGGCGACGGACCATGCCTGAGTTGCCCGAAGTAGAAACAACGGTCCGGGGCCTCGCTCCGGTCCTCGAGGGCCGCCGGCTCGTCTCCGTCGAGGCGCGCCGGGCGGACCTGCGCCGAGCCTTCCCCCCGGATTTGCGTCAGCGGCTGACCGGCGCCACCGTCACCGGTCTTTCCCGTCGCGCCAAATACGGCCTCATCGCCACCGACCGCGGCGACACGCTCGTCTTCCATCTGGGGATGTCGGGGCGCTGGCGAATCGATCCGGCCGAACTCGGCGCGCACGATCACTTTCTGCTCGAAACGGACGAGGGAAGGCGGGCCGCCCTCAACGACCCGCGCCGCTTCGGCTCGCTCGACCTGGTCGCCACCGCCGAGCTCGACCAGCTTGCCGCCTTCATCGCCTTGGGTCCCGAACCGCTCGGAGCCGAGTTAAGCGCCGCCTACCTGCTCGAAGCGCTGGCCGGCCGCTCCGCGCCCATCAAGGCCCTTCTGCTCGACCAGAGGATCGTCGCCGGCCTCGGCAACATCTACGTCTGCGAGGCGCTTCACATGGCGGCAATCGCCCCATCGCGCGCCGGAGGCCGGATCTCACGGCCAAGGCTGGAGCGGCTGGTGGAGGCGATCCGGGCGGTGCTTCTCGCCGCCATCGAGGCGGGCGGTTCCTCGCTTCGCGATTATGCTCGGCCGTCGGGAGAGCTCGGCTATTTTTCGAAGCAGTGGCGGGTCTACGGCCGCGAAGGGGAGACGTGCCGGTGCGGGGCCACGATTCGCCGGCGCACCGATTCGGGCCGTTCGACCTTCTTCTGCACTCGCTGCCAGCGCTCTTGAGGTTGACCTTTCGGGCGTGCCTGGCGTAGAGGCGCAGCCGAGCGGGTGCGGTGGTTTGGCCGCGCCCTTTTCATTTCAGAAGACAAGAGGCATCAGACGATGGCGAACACGCCGCAGGCAAAGAAGCGAATCCGCCGCAACCAGCGCCGGACGGAGATCAACCGGACCCGCGTCAGCCGGATCCGTACCTTCGTCAAGCAGGTCGAGGCGGCGATCGAGGCCGGCGACAAGGATCAGGCGCTCGCGGCCATCTCGAAGGTCCAGCCCGAGCTCGCCCGCGGAGTCGCCAAGGGCGTCTTCCACAAGAATACCGCGGCCCGTAAATTCTCGCGTTTGACGCGTCGTATCGCCGCCCTCGCATAAGCTGTTTGAAAAGCTTCGAAGTCGCCCGCCGGACCCGGTTTCCGGCGGGCTTTTTCGCGCCTGGGGAACACAACGCGAAACCCTAGGACTTTCCGCGATTCGATGGGTGCCGGAGCGAAGAAATGGCGGTTTTCCGCGCTTTTTGACGAGAAGCGCAGAAAACCGATGTCAACGAAAATATTTCACTTTTTTGACCTCGTGGGCTCTTGATCGAAGCGCCGGACGCTTCCAAAAAGGCCGCTCCGGCGGGGCGAATCTCCCGTCGGACGCACACAGCAAGAAGAATTTTCGAGTCGGCGCCGCCGGGGGGCAGCCGCGCGCGAGAAAGTCTTGCCCAATCGGGCCCGCTTAACGAGGCCAGAGGAGTAGGGGGATGCTTTCGTGTCTGTGAAGTTGGCGGGAGGAAGTTCAGCGGAGAAGGCCATTGAGCGGGGCGCGCTCCAGGCAGCCTGGGAATCGATTCGGACGGGTCTGAGGCGCGACTGCGGCGCCCGCACCTTCGACGGCTGGCTGCGCCCGATCGCGCTCGGCAATTTCGATTCGGAATCGGGCGCGCTTCGCCTCGAGCTGCCGTCGCAATTCATGGCCGACTGGGTGCAGACCCATTTCTCCGAACGGCTGACCCTGGCCTGGCGCGCCGCCTGCCCACAGGTCCGCCACATCGCCATTCGGGTCGGCGCCGCCGCGCCCAAGACCGCGGCCGTGGTCGAGATCCCGGCCCCGCCCGCCTCCGAGGAGCCGGCCCCCGGCGACGGCCTCTACGCCGTCGCGCTCGAGCCCCGCTACCGGTTCGAGAATTTCGTCGTCGGCAAGGCCAACGAGGTCGCCTTCAGCGCCGCGACGACGCTCGCCACCGCCGACAATGTCGCCTTCAACCCGCTCTTCCTCCACGGCGGCACCGGCCGCGGCAAGACCCATTTGCTCCACGCCATCGGCCACGAATTCCATCGCCTCAGGCCGCGGGCGAAGATCATCTACATGTCCGCCGAGAAGTTCATGGTCGAGTTCGTCGCGGCTCTGCGCGCCAACGACACCATCAAGTTCAAGCAGCATCTGCGCGCCGCCGACCTGCTGATGATCGACGACGTCCAGTTCATCGCCGGCAAGGAATCGACTCAGGAAGAATTCTTCCACACGATGAACGAGATCATCTCGGCCGGCCGCCGGCTGGTCATCTCGTCCGACCGCGCGCCCCAGGATCTCGACGGGATCGAGCCTCGCATCCTCTCGCGTCTCTCCTGGGGGCTCGTCGCCGACATCAACCAGGCCGACCTCGAGCTCCGCCTCAACATCATCCTCAAGAAGCTCGAGGCGCTTCCCGAAGTCTCCGTTCCCGAGGACGTCGTCATGTTCCTCGCCAAGAGGATCAGCTCCAACGTCCGCGAGCTCGAGGGCGCGCTCAACCGCATCGCCGCCTACGCGACCATGCAGAACCGGGTCATCGACCTCGATTTCGTCGGCGAAGTCCTCGCCAACACCTTGAGGGCCAACCAGCGCCGGATCTCCATCGACGAGATCCAGACCCGGGTGTCCGAGCATTACCGGATCCGCAAGGCCGAGATGACCAGCGCCCGACGCGCGCGCGAGGTCGCCCGACCCCGCCAGGTCGCCATGTACCTCTCCAAGCAGCTCACCCCGCGCTCGCTTCCCGAGATCGGCCGCCGCTTCGGAGGCCGCGACCACACCACTGTGATCCACGCCGTCCGCCAGATCGAGAAGCTCAGGGCCCAGGACAGCGAGCTCGACGCCGACATCCGCCTGCTGACGAGGCAGCTGGAAGGCTGATCGAAAAATCCTCCCCTGCATTGGCAGGGGAGGGGGACCATGCGAAGCATGGTGGAGGGGCCTTACAGACTCCGAAGAGCCCCTCCACCGCGCTGCGCCAAAGGCGCAGTTTATCCTGAGCGCCGCCGCAGGCGGCGTCGAAGGGCGCGGTCCCCCTCCCCGAGAAATCTCGGGGAGGAATTAGGAATCTATTACTTCCAGGCCGGCCCCTGGATGTCGAAGCCGGCGGCCTGGAGCCCGTCCAATATCCCGCCCCGTTCGGCGAGCGTGCGCAGGCTGAGCACCGCCATCGTCACCTGCGGCTCGGCGAGCAATTGCTTCATCTGGTCGAGCAGCCCGGTCTCGCGCTCGGCGAAGACTCCGCTCGGCCAGCAGCGCTCGTAGACCGGGTCCGCCGGCGAGTTCAGAACGTCGAGGACCCGACGCGCCGCCCACGCGTCCGACCGTGCCTGGACCGCCTTCGGCCCGGCCTCAGCCATGGTCAAAGCGGCCTCGAGGCAGGGCAGATGGTCCTCGGGTGTCGAGGCGAACAGATCCTTGACCACGGGCTTCGCCTTGGAGCGCTGGATCGGGACGACCTCGGCGAGCTTGTGCTTCTTGGCGGCGCTTCGGGCATATTCGGCCACGTCCCGGCCATAGTCGATGTCGCCCTTGCCCCGGTCCCTCAGGTCCATCGAGAGGTGGAGCGGGTGGCGGCGGTCGTAATCCGCCCGGACCATGTTTCGGGCCCTGAGCGCCGCGAGCCGCCGCATCGCCTTCGGCCCGGCGATCGCGGACAGGCTCTGCCCCTTGGGAAGGCTGCCCATCTTATTCCATTTCGCGATCCATCCGATCGCTTTGAAGGGCGAGGCGGTGAGGGCGTAGGATTGCGGGAACATCACCCGGTCGGCCTTGCGCAGCGCCTCCGTCAGAGCCGTCGGGTCCCAGTGCGTGGTCTTGGAGACTCCGTTGATTCCGCCGACGAGGACGAGCGTGGTGGTGTCGCTCCGCACCGTCCACATCGGCGCTCCGCTCCGTCGCCCAGTGACGACGATATCCTCCGCCTGCGCTCGGCCGTCGGCCGCTTTCTGCGCCGGCGACGCGGACGCAAGCAGGATCGCGGCCATTACGGCCGCTCCGAGATTTTTCAGCATTCACCCTCCCCGAGACTTTTCTCATTCCCCTGTCGGGGCGCGAAATTCGGGTCGGCCGATGAACGCTCCTTGAATAGGCATAGAAAAGGAGGACCGTCGCGCCTCGTCACCCCGGATCAGGTCCGGCTTGACGGAGACGCGACGGCCCTCCCTCTGTTTTTCTTCCGATGCCCTAGCGCTTGCGCTCCGGAGCCACCGTGATCTTCACCGTCTCGCCGCTGTTGCCCGGGAAGCCGGTGAACATCGCCTCGATCAGGTTCGGAACGAGCACGCTGAGCTCGTCGGTGCGCGACCGCGCCTGGGCGGTGCCTTCGAACACCGCCTGGCCGTCGGGCCGGCGGATGTCCATGTCGAGGAAGCTCTTGTAGACGGTGTAGACGTCGAGCTCGTCGCCGAAGCCGCGATACCAGAAGGGATCGTCCCAGCCGTAATAGAAGGGCGAGCGGATCCGCCCGTAGCCGCCGAAGCGCGACCAATAGGGCCGATAGCCGAAGCCGCCGTAGCCGAAGCGGCCGTAGCCGAGCCCCGGGCGGCTGACGACCTGCTGGCGGCCGTCGTCGACGCCGTAGCTGAGCGACACGATCAGCGAGGCCTGCTGGGGCGAGCTCGCCTCGCTATAGCCCTGGGCGATCATGTGCCGGCGAACGAGATCGGCGTAGCGGGAGAATTCGAGGCCGCCGCGGTCCTCGGGATCGGCCGCCTGGATGACGAAGCTCTGGCCGGCGGGGGCGGGCATCGCCTGGAAGCGGGAGACCTGGGTGGGAAGGCCGGTCGCGCAGCCGCCCAGAGCGAGCAGGGCCGCGGGCGCGGCGAGGGTCAGCAATTTCTTGGCAAGGGACATGGGACGCATCCTCTTCGAAAGCGGAGCCGTAGCTGTAACTATATAGGAAACCGCGCCTTTCTACAAAAGGGCGGCTGAATGGGGGGTGAAGGGGAGGGGGCATCACGGACGCGGCCCCGATCCGTTCGGGCTGAGCCTGTCGAAGCCCTTCACTTCGTTCAAATAAAGGCCTTCGACAAGCTCAGGCCGAACGGCGGCGGGCTGGCGTCAAGCGGCGCGCTTCTTCCGCCTCAGCAGCGTCTTGAGCGCCTCCTTGTCCATCCCGCCGAGCAGCCATGCCGCGGGGAAGTAGACGGCAAGCCCGATGCCGACGATGGCGGCGACGCCCACCATCCGGCGCCCGACCCCGCCGGTGAACCAGCCGCCGAGCAGCATCCTGACGGCGACCAGGGCGGCGACCATGGCGGCCCCCGCCAAGAGCTGGCGGGCGACCCGGCTCGCCAGCCAGGCCTCGATCCGGAAATGGCCCCGCCGGTGGAGGATGACGTAGAGGATGACGCAGTTGAGCCAGCTCGCGATGGCGATCGCCGCGGCCAGGCCGGCGATCCCGAACGGCGGGATGAGGAGGAAGTTGAGAGCGACGTTGGCGAGCAGGACGACGCCCGCGGTCTTGACCGGGGTCGCCGTATCCTGGCGCGCGTAGAAGCCCGGGGTGAGCACCTTGACCAGCACATAGGCCGGAAGCCCGAGCACGATGATGCTGAGCACCAGCGCCGTGATCCTCGCATCCTCGTGCGAGAATTCGCCGCCCTGGAAGAGCGCCCCGATCAGCGGCCCTGCGGCGACGCAGAGCGCCAGCGCCGCCGGAAGGCAGAGCAGCATGGCGAGGTCCGCCGCCTCGCCCTGGACCCGCGCCGCCTCGGCGGGCTCGTTGGCGCCGACGTGGCGGCTCACCTGCGGGAGGATCGCCGTCCCAAGGGCGGCTCCGATCACGCCCAGCGGAAGCTGGTTGAGGCGGTCCGCATAGTTGAAATAGCTCATCGCGCCGGTGCCGATCCGGGCGAGGAAGAAAGTGTCGATGAAGGCGCTTATCTGGTAGACTCCGGCGCCCAGCGTGGCGGGGACGACCACTCGGACGAACTGGCGGACGCCCGGAGTCAGTCGCGGCTTTCGAAGCTTCAGCGAAATTCCGGCCCGACGGCACGCGACGATCAGCAGCCCGAGCTGAAGCACCCCGCCCATCGTCACGCCGATGGCGAGCGCGGTCGCGGTGACCGCTCCGCCGTCCCTGACCAGCAGAAGCGCGACCAGCATCGCCAGATTGAGAAGCGCCGGGGCGAAGGCGGCGGCGGTGAAGCGGGCGAGGCTGTTGAGGATCCCGGAAAAGAGCGAGACCAGGCTGATCAGGACCAGATAGGGAAAGGTGATCCGGGTGAGGAAGGTCGCGAGCTCGAGCTTGTCCCCCTCATAGCCGGAGATCGCCGCGACGAAGAGCGGCATGATGATCTCGAAGACCAGGGTGAAGAGGAGCAGCGTCGGAACGAAGACCGCGAGCACC
The DNA here is from genome assembly GCA_036389015.1 of Allosphingosinicella sp. GTDB lineage: Bacteria > Pseudomonadota > Alphaproteobacteria > Sphingomonadales > Sphingomonadaceae > Allosphingosinicella. The sequence goes on from DASVQS010000011.1 coordinate 59,309, forward strand.
TCCTCGGAAAAGCGCCGGGCCGCGGCCTCGCCTTCGTCCCCGTGCAGCCGCTGGCTGAACAGGGGAACGAACCCCGCCGAGAAGGCGCCTTCGCCGAACAGCCGGCGGAAGGTGTTGGGCAGCCGGAAGGCGACGAAGAAGGCGTCGGCGGCGGCGCTCGCCCCCATCACCCGCGCCATCAGCATCTCCCGGGCGAAGCCGAGCACCCGGCTCACCATGGTGAGCCCGCCGATCGTCCCGGTCGCCTTCCAGAGGTTCATGGCGCGCCCCGGGGCTCTTGAAAGGTCAGGCCTGGCCGATCTCGCCGGCCGAGGCGCCCTGGCCGGCCAGCTCCTGCTGGGCGCGGGCGATGTAAAGCGCGTGGAAATCGATCGGATCGAGCATCAGCGGCGGGAACCCGCCCTCCTGGACCGTCTGGGAGACGATGTGGCGGGCGAAGGGGAAGAGGATCCGCGGCGCTTCGGCGAGCAGGAAGGCCTGGATGTCGGACTCGTCGGTGACGTTGCGGATCCCGATCAGCCCGGCATACATGAGGTCCACGGCGAAGGCCGTCTGGCCGTCGGCGGTGGCGCGGACCTCGATCCTCAGGGCGACCTCGTAAATCTCGTCGTTGAGCTTGCTCGAGCCGATGTTGAAGTCGACCTCGATCTTGGGCTGGGTCTGCCACTGGTAGACGGCCGGCGAGTTGGGATTCTCGAACGAGAGATCCTTCACATATTGGGAGATGACTCCGACCGCGGGCGCGGTGTCGTTGCCGTTGGGCTGCGTCTCGGCGTTGTTGCCCTGCTCTTCGGCCATTTGATTCGCCTTGAAAAAGTTGGGTGGAGGCGGGCCGCGAGGCGCGGATCCCGGTGCGCCCGGGCGGGTAGCAGGCGCGGCCGGACCGCGCAACCGGTGGAGCCGACCCCTCTCCCGCGAAAGCGGGAGAGGGGTCGGCTATTGAGATGGAACCGTCCGCCATTTGAATACTTGACGTCGACGGCCTATGTAGAGGCTCGTTGAGTTCGGAGATCGTAGTGACCGAGATTGTCCTCCTGGCGATGGTGGCCTTGTTCGTGGGGCTCAGGCTCTACTCGGTGCTCGGTCGCCGCACCGGTCACGAGCAGCAGCCGATCCTCCGGCCGGCGGAGACCCCCGCCACCGCCGAGGCTCCCGCCCCGGCCGCCGATCTCGCCATCGACCGGCCCGAGACGGGCGGGTTCGTCTATGAGGAACCGGCGACTCCGGGCATTCGCGCGATCGTCGGCGCGGATCCCAGCTTCGACGTCGCGCGGTTCCTGGAGGGCGGGCAGGCCGCCTACCGGATGATCCTCGAGGCCTTCTGGCGCGGCGACCGCGAGGAGCTTCGCCATTTGGTCGGAGGCGACGTTCTCGCCACTTTCGAGGAAGCGATCACCGCGCGCGAGGAAGCCGGCGAGCAGCTCGACAACCGCCTCGTCCAGATCGAGCGCGCCGTCATCCAGGACGCCCGGCTCACCGGCCGGCTCGCCGAGGTGGACGTCCGCTTCGACGCCGACATCGCCGCCGTCACCCGCGACCGCGAGGGCAAGGTGGTCGCCGGCACCCTGAGCGACGCCATCCCGACTCACGACGTCTGGACCTTCCGCCGCGATCTTTCGAGCGGCGACCCCAATTGGCTGCTCGTCGAGACCGACGAAGCGGACTGAGCCGAAGGCGAAGGCCGCTTCGTCGCCCCAGCGCAGGCCGGGGCCCCGTTGAGTGAAAGGCACCTGCGTTCTTCACCCGCCGGGGTCCCAGCCTTCGCTGGGACGACGGTGAGAAACAATTTTCCTACACCCCCTCGCGAAGGCTATCCTCCCCCGGTGGGCAGAAGCGAATCATGGCGGGACAGGCGGGGCGTGATCCATCCCGGGGGCGGAAGTTTTTCGGTTCTTAGGAAGCTGAACTTTCCGAAACTTCCGAAACTTTCGCCGCTCCTGGCCGCGATTCTGGTCCTCGCCAGCTGCGTGCCGAAGCAGCGGCCGCCCGCGGCGACTCCGCGCCCGGCCGCCGAGCCAGCGCCTCCAGCCGAAGCGAAGCCCCCCACCGCCGCCGCCCTCGGAGTCTCGCGCGCGCCGGTTCGGCTGGAGGTTGCCGACGACGCCATGGCCGCCCGAGCCCTCGAGGCCTTTCGGATCACTTGCCCGGCGCTCGTGAAGCGGACGGACGCCAGCGGCCTCACCCGGCCGGAGGACTGGCAGCCGGCCTGCGCGGCCGCGACTCTGGCCCGCCCGGAATCCGCCGCCCAATTCTTCGCGGATAATTTCGAGCTTATCCAGGTCGGCGACGGCGCCGCCTTCGTCACCGGCTATTTCGAGCCCGAGATCGCGGGCTGCCGAGCTCGTCAGCCGGGCTGCGAGGTGCCGATCTACCGCAAGCCGCCCGACCTCGTCGAAGTCGACTCGGCGACCGCGGAGGCGGCGGGGACTCCGCGCCGAGGCCGGGTCGAGAACGGGGTCGTGGTCCCTTATTACGATCGGTCCGAGATCGAGGCGGGCGCGCTCGCCAACCAGGGCCTCGAGATCGCCTGGGCGGCCGATGCGATCGACCTCTTCTTCCTGCAGATCCAGGGCTCGGGCCGGCTTCGCCTCCCCGACGGCGGAGTCATGAGGATCGGCTATGCGGGCCAGAACGGCCGCGAATATGTCGGAATCGGCAAGCTGATGAAAGACAGGGGGCTGCTCGCCCCCGGCCAGACGACCATGCAGGGCATCGTCGCCTGGCTTCGCGAGCACCCCGGCGAGGGGAAGGCGATCATGCTCGAGAACAAGAGCTACATCTTCTTCCAGGAGCTGACCGGCCCGGGGCCGCTCGGCGCCCTCGGCCTCCCGGTGACCGGCCGGGCGACCGTCGCCACCGACCCGAAATATGTTCCGCTCGGAGCGCCGGTCCTGCTCCAGCTCGATCGCACCGAGGCGAGCGGCCTCTGGGTGGCTCAGGACACCGGCGGTGCGATCAAGGGCTCCAACCGGTTCGACACTTTCTGGGGCGCCGGCGCCGAGGCGGCTCGGATCGCGGGGGGAATGCAGGGCCGGGGCCGCGCCTATGTCTTCGTGCCGAAGGGGACTCTGGCCCGGCTCGATGCGACGCCTCGACCCTGAAGAGTCCCGATTGTGGGCGAAAGTGGTCGAATCGGTGCGGCCGCTCGACGGCGTCGCCATGCCCGAAGCGCCGAGCTCTCCGGCGGAAGCCGGGCCCCCTGAAGCGCCTCCGCCGGGCCCCGGCCTTCGCCGTGGAGCCGCCAGGCCGCCGCCGCCGCCCCCCAAACGCAAGGTGCCCGGCGAGACGCTCGACGGCACCTGGGACCGGCGGCTCAGCCGCGGGCTGGCCGCGCCCGACGCGATTCTCGACCTTCACGGCCACGATCTCGCCACCGCCTACGACCTGCTCGATCGCAGGCTCGATCAGGCGATCCGCTCGGGGGCGAGACTGTTGCTGCTCGTCACCGGCAAGCCGCCCGGTGCCGGACGGCCGGCGAAGCGCGGTGCCATCCGCGCCGCGGTCGGCGACTGGCTTCACGCGTCCCGGCACTCCGGCTCGATCGCGGCCGTCCGCAACGCCCACCCGCGCCATGGCGGCGCCGGCGCGCTCTACATCGTCCTTCGCCGGCCGAAGGATTGATGGATACCGAATGGTAACGCTTCCGGCATAAACTGCATCCGCAACGCGCGCCTGTGGGGGGTGGCGCGAAAGAGCGGACGGGAACACCGCCGATAATGGCTTCGACGGTCGGAAAGATCAGCAACCGGTTGCTCTCGATAATGGCGGGAGTGTCGGCGTTCGTGCTGACGCTTCTTGGATTTCTTCTGCTTGGCAGCCTCAACCAGCAGGTGGCGGCTTCGCTCGTCTTCGGCCTGTTCGCGCTGGCCATCGTCTATCTCGCCGCGGAGCGGCCCAACAGCGCTCATGCCCGCGCCGTGGCGGCGCTCATCGACCGGCTGATGGCGGTCAGCCGCGGCGATCTCGCCTCGCCGGCGCCGCTTGCCGTCAAACGCGAGCTGCCGGCCCTTGCAGCGGCGGTCGAAGGGCTGTTCGAGCAGGTCCGATCCAATCTCGACGACGCCCAGGCGATGGCGATGTACGATCCCGTGACCGCGCTCCCCAACCGGGTCCATTTCCGGCGCGAGGCCGAGCGGGTCCTCGCCACCCGCGACAGCGGCGCGGCCTTGCTGTTCGTCGATCTGGACGGCTTCAAGGAGGTCAACGACCGGCTCGGCCACGCCCAGGGCGATCAGGTGCTGATCATGGTCGCCAACCGCCTTCGCGTCGTGCTCAAGGCGGAGGTGGCCGACGGAACCCTGGCGCCGCCTCTGCTGGCCCGTCTCGCCGGCGACGAATTCACCATGCTCCTTCCGGAGGTCTCGACTCGCGAGGAAGCGGAGCGGATCGCCGCGCGGGCGCTCGCCGCGCTCGCCGAGCCGTTCAAGTCGGCGAGCGGCTCGGTCCTCATCGGCGGCTCGATCGGAATCGCTCTCGCGCCCGAGCATGGGTCGGAGCTCACCGCCCTGATGAAGGCGGCGGACATCGCCATGTATCATGCCAAGGCGTCCGGCCGCTCGCGTCTGTGCAGCTACGAGCCGGGCCTCGCCCGCGCCTCAGAGGAGCGAAGCGCCCTCGAAGCCTCCGTCCGCCGCGCCGTCGAGCGCCACGAGCTGGAGCTCGTCTTCGAGCCGCGTCTGTGCCTGCGCACCGGAGCGATCACCGCCGCCGAGGCGCAGATCCGCTGGAACGGCGCCGCCGGGTCGCGGCTCCTCACCGGCGAGGAGCCGATCCTTCAGGAGACGGGGCTCGCGGTTCGGCTCGGCGACTGGACCCTGGACGCGGTCTCCGCCGCGCTCGAGCGGTGGCGCGCGGCCGGGCTCGACCACCGGCTGTGCTTTCCCGTCGCCGCTCGCCAGTTCGAGCGGCTCGACTTCATCGAGCGCCTCCGCGGAGTCCTCGCCCGGGCGGGCAGGCCGCCCTGGGGCGTGGAGATCGAGCTCAACGAGGCGGCCGCCTCCGGCTGCGACAAATGGGTCGCGGCGGAACTCGATCGGCTTCGCGGCGACGGGGTCGAGGTCTGCGTCAGCGACTTCGGATCGGGCCGCGCTCGCCTTTCCGGCTTCGCCAGCCTGCCGATGCACCGGGTAAGGCTGGATCGCGGAATCGTCGCCGACATCGACCGGTCGGACCGCGCCAGGAGCGTCGCCGGCTCGCTCATCCAGCTCGTCCACGGTCTCGGCTGCGAGGCGGTCGCCGCCGGAGTCGAGCGGCAGGATCAGGTCGAGGTGCTTCGCACTCTGGGCTGCGACAGCCTTCAGGGATTCCCCGGAGTGGCGCCGATGCCGGAGGACGCCTTCCTCGCCTGGGCCGAGGCGCAGGATTGCGCCCGGAGCCTGGCCCACGAAGCCTATCCGAGCGCGGCCCTGACGATGCGCGCGTAGATCCGGGCGAGGGCGCGGATGTCGTCCGCCGAAGCCGCCTCGTCGAGCTTGTGCATGGTGGCGTTGGGAAGGCCGAAGTCGACGACCGGGCAGAGCTCGATCAGGAATCGGCCGTCCGAAGTACCGCCGCCCGTCGACAATGCCGGCTCGACTCCGGTCTCCTCGCGGATCGCCCCGGTCACGAGCTCGTAGAGCGGCCCCGCCGGGGTCAGGAAGGCTTCGCCCGAGATCATCGCCTCGACGCTCGCGCCCGGCGCCTCGGCCTCGGCCGTCCGCCGGACGAGGGCGACGAGATCCTCGCCGCGATGATGGTTGTTGAAGCGGATGTTGAGCTGGATCCGGGCGCTTCCGGGAATGAGGTTGGTCGCCCTGGTGTCGGTCTCGACCGAGGTCACCTCGAGGTTGGAAGGCTGGAAGGCGTCGCTGCCGTCGTCGAGGTGGAGGGCCTCCAGAGCCGCGATCACCCTGGCCAGCTTCGGCACCGGATTGTCGGCGCGGTGGGGATAGGCGACGTGCCCCTGGACGCCGGGGATCGTGATCCACATGTTGACCGAGCCCCGCCGCCCGATCTTGACCGTGTCGCCGAGCCGCGCCTCCGAGGTGGGCTCGCCGATCAGGATCATGTCGGGCCGGATCGAGCGCTCGGCCATCCACGCCATGATCGCCCGGGTGCCGTGGATGGCGGGGCCTTCCTCGTCGCCGGTGATAAGGAGGCTGAGGGTGCCGCGATGCTCCGCGACCTCGGCCGCCGCGGCGACGAAGGCGGCGATGCCGCCCTTCATGTCGACCGCTCCGCGGCCGTAGAGAAGCCCGCCGCGAAGCTCGGGGCGGAAGGGATCGCCGCTCCAGCCCTCGCCCGGCGGAACCACGTCGAGATGACCCGCGAAGCTGAAATGCGGGCCGCCGCCGCCCCGGCTCGCGAACATATTCTCGACCCCGCCGGCGACGAAGCGGTGGATCTCGAAGCCGATCGGCGCCAGCGCCGACTCCAGCGCGTCGAACACCGCGCCGCCGGCGGGCGTAACGCTGGGGCAGGCGATCAGGGCCGAGGCGAGCTCTACCGGGTCGATTGCGCGGGTCATGCCGATTCGCCTAGAACAGGTGGCAGCGATGTTGAAGCACCCTGTTCCCCGGCGAAGGCCGGGGCTCAGCGGAGCCGGTGGTAGGGCTGGATCCCGGCCTTCCCCGGGAAGCAGGAATGCCGTTTCAGCGAAAGGCCCGTAAGATGCCCAGGCTCGACCTCGACTCCATCCCGCAGACCAACGCCACCGGCTACCCTTCGCCCTGGCGCGAGGAGATGGCGAAACGCCATTACCGCCGCCTCGGACCGGCTTCCGGCCTCGCCGACTTCGGCGTCAGTCACGTCACCCTCGAGCCCGGCGGAGTGTCGAGCCAGCGTCACTGGCACCGGAACGAGGACGAGTTCGTCGTCATGCTCGAGGGCGAAGCCGTGCTCGAGGAGGAGGACGGCGAGACGGTGATGCGTCCGGGCGACTGCGCGGCCTTTCCCAAGGGCGTCGCCAACGGCCACCGCCTGGTCAACCGGAGCGGCGCCCCCTGCGTCTTCATCGCGGTCGGCAAGCTGGCGATCAGCGACTGCCATTATCCCGACATCGACCTTCACCTCGACGGCGCCACGAGCCGATTCACCCGCAAGGACGGCACGCCCTATTGAGGGCGCGTCGTCCCAGCGAAGGCTGGGACCCGGGGCGTGATGGACACCGGCGCCTCTCACCCACCGGGACAGTCACTTGGGACAGTCACTAGTGACTGTCCCGATTCTATTCCGCCGCCTGGGTCTCGTATTTTTCGATCACCCAGGGTTCTTCCTGAGCCGCCTCGACCCATTCGCGAAGCCAGGGGTGGGAAAGCATCGCCTCCATATAGGCGGCGGCGAAACGGGGGACGGGGATCGAGTAAGTGACGAATCGGGTGACGACGGGCGCGAACATGATGTCGACCGCTCCGAACGTGCCGAACAGATAAGGGCCGCCGCCGCCGTGCCGGGCGCGGGCCTGCGCCCACAGCTCCAGGATCCGGACCACCTCGGCGCGAACGTTGTCCGACATCTCCCTGGGCGGGAATTGCTTCCTGAGATTCATCGGGCATTCGCGGCGCAGATTGTCGTAGCTCGAGTGCATCTCGGCGGCCATCGAGCGGGCCATGCCCCGGGCGATCTCGTCCTTGGGCCAGAAGCGGTCGCGGTCGGTCCTGTCGGCGAGCCATTCGACGATGGCGAGCGAATCCCAGATCACCGCCTGGTCGTCCCAGAGCACCGGCACCTTGCCGCCCGAAGGCGCGAACTCGTTGCCTTCGCGGGTCTTCTCCCATTCCTCGTCGAACAGCGGGACGGTGATCTCCTCGAATGCGATGCCGGATTGCTTCACCGCCAGCCAGCCGCGCAGCGACCAGGAGGAATAAGCCTTGTTGCCGATGATGAGCTTCAGCATGTCGTCTCCCGTGCGCCGCCGCTGCTGAACATCAGCTTGCGCCAAGGTGCAATGAAAAAGGCCGTGGCCGGGGCGAAGCGAAGGCCGCGTTCGAGCGGCGGTGCGGCTGTTAGTCGCGAGGCCCCTGCACCATGCCGGCGATGGCCGCGGGTTCGGTCGCGATGAGCGCGATCAGGCGGGTGCTGACCCGGTCGATGTCATAGGCGCGGTCCTCGACCGTCGCTGCGACATGCTCGATCATGACGAGCTCGAGCGCCCTCGCGGCGACCCGGCGGATCGGCCGGTCGGCCACCTGCTTCTGGGTGCAATCGACCTCGGCGCTCGAAGTCGCCGGCGAGGCCGGTGCGATCGCCACCCGGCAGGTCAGAATCTTCGGATCGCCCGCCCTGGTGATGCCGATCAGCAGGGCGTCTGCGTCTCTGCCGGCGGCGGCGAGCGTCAGGCTGCCCATTCCGGTACCCTCGACCACTCGCTCCCGGCTCTGGAGCCGTTCGACCGCGGCCGGCATCGGCTGAGGCAGCGTCAACGTCGTCCTGGCCGGAGTCGAGGGCCACGCCGCATAGGTCCCGCCGCTCACCAGCAGGGCCAATACGGCCAGTTTGCCGAACTCCAGGCCCGTGTCCACGCCCCGGCGGCCCCTACTGGCCGCTCTCGGCCGCCATGCGCTGGGCTTCGTCGGCCCTCTTCAGGGCCTCCCGCTGCATGCCGCCCATATTGCCCATCACCACGGCCATTTCCTTCTGGGTGACGATGTCGCGGTTGAAGGGGCGCTTGCGCAGCGTCGACTGGATATGCTCCTCGAACATCGGCACTCGAAGCTTGTTCTCGGTATCGGTGATGGCGTCGCCGCTATCCCCGCCGCCGCAATCCGGGACGACCCGGCTCTCATTCGGCCCGGTCTCGGTGATCACGGCTTCGCAGGTCAGCAGCGGCGCCGTGCTCGAATATTGCATTTGGAGGGTGACTCCGCTGGCGGAGGCGCCTGCGCCCCAGATCCGGATCTCGCCGTCGCCGTCCCTGCGCGGCAAGGTCGTGACCGAGTCCTCCAGCGCCGTCTGGGCCTGTTCCCTGGAATAGGGAACGACCGCCGCGTCGTAATTAGACGCCTTGTTGTAGACATAGCCCCCGATACCCAGGACTCCGACCAGAAAGACAAGCTTAGCCGCCATGTAATTGCTCCTCCCACCCTCGCGGCCCTCATACGGGACAGGCTGTTGAAGAAGATTTAAGGACGACGGCCGATCCGGCTCCGCCGGGCAGCAAGGAAAAGGCCGCCGCCCCGGGGAGGGGCGGCGGCCTTCGTCTCATGACGTCATCCCGGACTTGATCCGGGATCCATGAACACCATTCTCGTCACGAAGACGCCGATGTTCCTGGATTCCGGCCTTCGCCGGAATGACGGGATTACGCCTCTTCCGACTCTTCGCCCTCGCCCGAGTCCGCAGGGGCCTCGGCCGCCGGAGCGTCGGCCGGGATCTCGCCCGGCTCGGCGTTCGGATCGTAATCCTCGGTGAAGCCGGCGCTGTCCTTCTCGAACATGTCGGCCATCACGTCGACGCCCTTCGCCTGGAGCTCGGCCTCTTCGGGCGAGCGGGCGACGTTGACGTGGATGGTCACCGAAACCTCCGGGTGGAGGGCGATGCGAACGTCCTGAAGGCCGATCGACTTGATCGGGCGGTCGAGGACGATCTGGTTCTTGGCGACCTTGTGGCCCTCGGCTTCGAGGAGCTCGGCAAGATCGCGGGCCGACACCGAGCCGTAGAGCTGGCCGGTGTTGGAGGCCTGGCGGATGAGCTGGACGGTGATTCCGTCGATGTCCTTCGAATCGACCTCCGCGGCGGCTCGCCGCTCGGCATTCTGGGACTCGATCCGCTCGCGGTTGGACTCGAAGACCTTGCGGTTCGATTCGTTGGCCCGCAGCGCCTTGCCGTTGGGAAGGAGGAAGTTGCGGGCATAGCCGTTCTTCACCTTCACCACGTCGCCGATCGCGCCGAGCTTTTCGATCCTCTCGAGGAGAATGACTTCCATTGCCTGGCGCTCCTTATTTCACGACGTAGGGGAGAAGGCCGAGATGGCGGGCGCGCTTGATCGCGGTCGCCAGCTCGCGCTGCTTCTTGCCGGAGACGGCGGTGATCCGCGACGGGACGATCTTGCCCCGCTCGGAGACGAAGCCCTGGAGAAGGCGGACGTCCTTATAGTCGATGACCGGAGCATCCTTGCCCGAGAAGGGGCAGCTCTTGCGGCGGCGGAAAAATGGGCGTGCCATGGTGCTGGTCCTTTCTCTTTACGCGTCGGCGAAGTCGGGGCGGGGAGCCCGGTCGCCGCGGTCGCGGTCGCGGCCGCCGCGGTCTCCGCGGTCGCCCCTGTCGCCGCGATCGCCGCGCTCGCGTTCGCGCTCGCCACGGCGCATCATCGCCGACGGGCCCTGCTCATGCTCGTCGACGCGAACGGTCATGTAGCGGATGACGTCCTCGTTGATCTGGGTCTGGCGCTCGAGCTCGGCGACGGCCGCGGCGGGCGCGTCGAAATCGAGCATCACGTAATGGCCCTTGCGGTTCTTGGCGATCCGGTAGGCGAGCGAACGAAGGCCCCAGGTCTCGGTCTTGACGACCTTGCCGCCGGCATCCTCGATGATCTTGGTGGCGGTCTCCGCCAGCGCGTCCACCTGGGCCTGGGCCAGGTCCTGACGCGCGATGAACACATGCTCGTAAAGCGGCATGGCTGCGCATTTCCTTGTCTTTGGCCGATCGCTGACGCCGCCCAACGCGGACGCCCCTCCGGCTTTCGTCGTAAATTGAACCGGGGCGGGAGCACATGGCTCTCCGCCCCGGTCGCGGGCTCCATAGCAGAAGCCCGGCATTTCGCAAGCGCTTAGCGGGACTCGCGGAGCAGGTCGCGGGCCATCTGCAGATGGTGGCGCAGGACGGGCAGCTGGCTGCGAGCGAAGGCGGCGGTGTCGCGGTCGCCGCTTCGCGCCTGTGCCTGGAAGAGCGCGATGGCGCGCTGGTGGGCGGCGATATTGAAGGTGGCGAGCTCCCGGTCGAAAGCCCGGCCGCGAAGCGCCTGGAGCCGGCGCATCTCGGCCCGGGCCTCGGGCAGCACGCCCACCGGCGGCCGGACTCGATAGCGGGCCATGAGCGGTGCCGCGGCGCTTTGCGAGGCTCGGTGGTCGGCCTGCAGCATCCGGCCCGCCTCGCGGGCGGCCTGCGAGCTGCCCTGGGCCTCGGCGAGAGCCCCGATCCGGATCTCGCTATTGTCAGTAAGCCCGGCCTGGCGAAGGAAGGTCTGCGGCGGCGCGGAAAGCGCGCCGGTCGCTGCCAACGGGGTCAGAACTAACGTAAGTAAAGTTTTGTATTTCATCGATATTCTCCGGTCACCAAGAATGTGTCGCCAGAACCGGATAATGGCCGACAAGTTCCGGCGGTTGACCTGACCGGGAATGAATCATTGCACGTATCGAGGCTGTACCTAGCGCTTCTTCCTCTTGGGTTCGGCCATCGGCGCCATCCGGCCCGAGTTGACGTTGACGTTCATCCGGCCGGGCGGATTGCTGACCATCACCAGCGGAGCCACGCCGCCGTCGGTGATCCGGCTGACCAGCGCCTTCGAATCCGCATAGCTGGGCCAGTCGGTGAAGGCTTCGAGCACCGAGGCGCTGTTAAAGTCGGTGAAGGTCAGCTGGACCAGCCGGCGGATCCCAAGCGCGTCCAGCTGCTCGCGAATCGGTCCGGACGGACCGGCGTCGAACAGGCTCTCGATCTGGTAGAAGGCGCCGGTCTCCGCCATGAAGAAGGCGTAGCTCGCCGTCCACGACGCCGCGGGAGGGCCCTGCCAGGCGAGGGCGGTGATCTCGGCGGTTCCGACCTTGAAGGTCTCGATGCGGCAGTATTTGTCCGGTTCGAGGACCGGATGGGGCAGCTTCGGCCCGACTTCGGTGAAATAGGAGACCACGCCCATGCCCATGACGCTGGCGATCGCCGCGTTCACCTTCGCCGGCGCGCCGTTGCCTCCCGAGGGGGCGGTCGCGCATTGTTTCACCGACCGCAGAAATTCGGGCGCCATCGCCTTGAGATCGGCGCTGAGCGGGGCGCTTGGCCACGCCATCTCCGCCATCGCGGCCTTTCCGGCCTGCTCGATGTCGGCTCGGCGGTCCTCGGGACCCCAAATTACGACGGCGACGCTCCACAGGCCGATGTTCCGGTACCAGAGGCCCTGGATTTCCGCTTTCCCCGGGGTCGGGTAGCGAACGAGGCGCATCCTGGCGTTGGGCTTGTCCGAGCGGCCCCAGACGATCCGGGATTCGAGCAGCTCCTCGCCTTGCACCGAATAGTCGGCGGCGGTCGCCTTCTCCAGGAGAGGCCAGTTGCGCTCCACCCCGTCCGATCCGGGCAACGCCGTCCGGGTGTCGGCTCGCGGCTGCAGGATTATCCGCATCCGGATGGGGCCGTCGGCATTCTCGTACAGGATCGCGACCCTGGTCCCGTCGGCCGCTCCAGAGCTGAAGCCCTTGCGCTCGAACGCCTTCCAGCTCGCCGGCAGCCGGAAGCCGAGATCGGTCTGGACCGCGTCCCCGTTCGGCTCAAGCCTCCACAGCGGCACTTGCGGCGGCGCGGGATCCTGCGCTCGTACCGGAAGGCCCGCGATGCCCAGCGCGGCAGCCGCGAGAACGCACCTTAGATACTGCAATGCCATCGAAATTCCCCAATCGAGGGGATTGTATGCCGGCCCGCGGAAATAGCCAGTCCCGCGTGCCGCTGCTTGCACAGTCCGCGCCGCTTGGCCTACCAGCCGCGCGGACAGGAGACGTCCATGCGAGCATTCATCTTCCCCGGGCAGGGGAGCCAGTCGGTCGGCATGGGCAAGGCGCTCGCCGAGGCCAGCGCCGTCGCCCGCCACCTGTTCGAGGAAGTGGACGAGGCTCTGAGCCAGAAGCTGTTCCGGTTGATGGCCGAGGGCCCGCCGGACGAGCTCACTTTGACCGAGAACGCCCAGCCCGCGATCATGGCCAATGCGCTGGCGACGCTGAGGGTGTCGGGAATATCGCTCGACAAGGCGGATTTCGTCGCCGGCCACAGCCTCGGCGAATATAGCGCCCTGTGCGCCGCGGGCAGCTTCGACCTCAGCGTCGCGGCCCGGCTCCTCAAGCTTCGCGGCCAGGCGATGCAGCGCGCCGTGCCGGTGGGCGAAGGCGCGATGGCCGCCTTGCTCGGCGCCGGCGTCGAGATCGCCCGGGCGGTCGCCGAAGCCGCCGCGCAGGGCGAGGTGTGCGCCGTCGCCAACGACAACGATCCGTCGCAGGTCGTCATCTCCGGGCATCGCGGCGCGATTGAGCGCGCGCTCGAGATCGCGAAGGAAAAGGGCGCGAAGCGCGCCGTCCTTCTGCCCGTCTCGGCCCCCTTCCATTCGCCGCTGATGGAGCCCGCAGCTCGCGAGATGGAGCAGGCCCTGGCCGGGGTCGGGATCGACGAGCCGGCGGTCCCGCTCTACGCCAACGTCACCGCGGCTCCGGTTGAAGAGCCGGACGAGATCCGCCGGCTCCTGGTCGAGCAGGTCACCGGCCTCGTCCGCTGGCGCGAAAGCGTCGCCGCCATGGCCGAGGCCGGAGTCGACCATTTCGTCGAGTTCGGCGGCAAGGTGCTCGCCCCGATGGTCAAGCGCATCGCGCCGGACGCCCGAGTGTCGAGCGCGGTGACGATGGAGGACATCGAGGCGCTGGTGAAGGAAATCTAGGCGCTGGCGAGCGTAGGCGTCACCCTGACTTGTTTTAGGGTCCAGGTCTCCACCCGCGCGGCGGCTCATCGGCGGATGCTGAAACGAGTTCAGCATGACGGCCTCGGACGGAGGAACAAATGTTCGATCTCAATGGAATGACCGCCCTCGTGACCGGAGCGTCCGGAGGCATCGGCTCCGCGATCGCCGAGGCGCTCGCGGGGCAGGGGGCCCGGCTCGCGGTTTCCGGGTCCAATGCCGATAAGCTGGAGGCCTTCCGCTCCGGGCTGGGCGGCGATCACGTCGCACTGCAGGCCAACCTCTCCGACTCCGCCGCCGTCGACGCGCTCGTGCCGCAAGCGGTCGAGGCGCTGGGAGGAAAGCTCGACATCCTCGTCAACAACGCCGGAGTGACCCGCGACAACCTCGCCATGCGGATGAAGGACGAGGAATGGTCGGACGTCATCCTCATCAACCTCGAGGCCGCCTTCCGCCTCGCCCGGGCCGCTCTCAAGCCGATGATGCGGGCCCGGCACGGCCGGATCATCTCGATCACTTCGGTGGTCGGCGCCACCGGCAATCCGGGACAGGCCAATTATGCGGCTTCCAAGGCCGGAATCGTCGGGATGTCGAAGGCTCTCGCCCAGGAAGTGGCGAGCCGCAATATCACCGTGAACTGCATCGCCCCCGGTTTCATCGAATCCGCGATGACCGAGGCATTGCCGGAGGCTCAAAAGCAATCCCTGCTCGGGCGCATCCCGGCCGGCCGGCTCGGCGCGGGGAACGACGTGGCCGCCGCCGCCGTTTATCTCGCCAGCCGCGAGGCCGCCTACGTCACCGGGCAGACTCTCCACGTCAACGGTGGCATGGCGATGCTGTGACGGGGGAGGAATGATCCGTTTCCGTTACCGCCCCTTGCCAGCCCCGGCTGGGAGCGGCTAGGGCATCGCAAAACTACGCTAGGGAAGAAGGGCAAGCACATGAGCGAGACGTCCGATCGCGTTAAGAAAATCGTCGTCGAGCATCTCGGCGTCGAGGCCGACAAGGTCACCGAGGAAGCGAGCTTCATCGACGATCTCGGCGCCGACAGCCTCGACATCGTCGAGTTGGTCATGGCCTTCGAGGAAGAGTTCGGAGTCGAGATTCCCGACGACGCGGCCGAGAAGATCGGCACGGTCAAGGACGCGATCGATTATATCGAGGCCCACAAGGCTTGAGGAGGCGCCCCGCTTACCATTCGCTCTGAGCTTGTGCTTCGATACGGCATTTCGACTTCGCTCAATGCCTACTCAGCATGAGCGGATGGTTGGCAGGATCGCTCATCCTGAGTAGCGGCTGAGCTTGTCGAAGCCGCGTATCGAAGGACAGGCTCAGCCCGAACGGGACTGGGCCTGTTTAGCGTTTTGGAGACAGTTATGCGCCGCGTAGTCGTGACCGGTCTTGGAATGGTGTCGCCGCTTGGGCCCGATATCGAGACCAGCTGGAAGAACATCCTCGCCTCGAAGAGCGGAGCGACCCGAATCACCCGCTTCGATCCGACCGATTATGCCTGCCAGATCGCCTGCGAGGTGAAGCCGCCCGAGCATGAATATGGCTTCGATCTCGGCAAGCGGATCGACCACAAGGTCCAGCGCCAGGTCGATCCGTTCATCATCTACGGCCTCGACGCCGCCGGCCAGGCGCTCGAGGACGCCGGTCTAACCGACATGAGCGAGGAAGAGCGCTATCGGGCCGGAGTCTCGATCGGCTCGGGCATCGGCGGACTGCCCGGAATCGAGAAGGAGTCGATCGTCCTCCACGAAAAGGGCCCGCGGCGGGTCAGCCCGCACTTCGTCCACGGCCGGCTGATCAACCTGATCTCCGGCCAGGTCTCGATCAAATACGGACTGATGGGGCCCAACCACGCCGTCGTCACCGCCTGCTCGACCGGCGCCCATTCGATCGGCGACGCCGCCCGCATGGTCGCCCTCGACGATGCCGACGTGATGGTCGCGGGCGGGGCCGAGAGCGCCCTGTGCCCGCTCGGAATCGCCGGCTTCGCCCAGGCGCGGGCGCTTTCGACCCAGTATAACGACCAGCCCGAGAAGGCCTCTCGCCCCTACGACAAGGATCGCGACGGCTTCGTGATGGGCGAGGGCGCCGGTGTGGTGGTGCTCGAGGAATATGAACGGGCGAAGAAGCGCGGCGCCAGGATCTACGCGGAGCTGGTCGGCTATGGAATGTCGGGCGACGCCTATCACGTCACGGCCCCGCACCCGGAAGGCGCGGGCGGCTACCGGGCGATGGAAGTGGCGATGAAGCGCTCCGGGCTCGATCTCAGCGACATCGACTATATCAACGCCCACGGCACCTCGACCCCGCTCGGCGACGAGCTCGAGCTGGGCGCGGTCCGGCGGCTGTTCGGCAACGCCGTCGGCAACCTGTCGATGAGCTCGACCAAATCGGCGATCGGCCACCTGCTCGGCGGGGCCGGAGCGGTCGAGGCGATCTTCTGCATCCTCGCCATCCGCGACCAGATCGTCCCGCCGACCCTCAACCTCGACAATCCCAGCGAGGGAACGGCCGGGGTCGACCTCGTGCCCCACGTCGCCAAGGAGCGCCAGGTCAAGGCCGTGCTCAACAACAGCTTCGGCTTCGGCGGGACCAATGCCAGCCTGGTGATGCGAGCCGTCTGATCTTGCTCCCTTTCGTCATTCCGGGAGGGACCCCTTCAAAGTATTACTTTGATGGGAACCCGAAAGCCGGAATCCATGAACTCGGGAGGACGTGACTTGCAGCGACGGTGTTCATGGATCCCGGATCAAGTCCGGAATGACGAGGATCTCACCCCATGAAAAAGCTCGTCGCGCTCGTCCTTCTGGTCGTCGCGGTCCTCGCCGTCGGCTTCTGGTTCATCCAGGGCTGGAGCGGGGCGGGGCCCTCGCGAAACCCGACCTCCGTCGTGATCGCGCCGGGCACCAGCCTGGTCGCTGCGGCCGGTCAGCTCGAGAAGGCGGGAGTGATCGCCTCGGCCGAGCGCTTCCTGTTCCAGGCGAAAGTGTTCGGCGGCGGCGAGTCGATCAAGGCCGGCGAATATGAGATTCCCGCCCGTGCCAGCCACTCCGAGATCCTCGCCCTGCTGCAGAGCGCGAAGACGCTCCAGCGCATGGTGACGGTTCCGGAAGGCCTGCCCTCCGTGCTCGTCCATGAGCGGCTGATGAAGGCGCCGGCGCTGACCGGCGAGGTGCCGGTCCCGGAGGAGGGGAGCATCCTCCCCAACAGCTACAGCTACCAGCGGGGCGAGCCTCGCGCGGACGTGGTGAAGCGAATGCAGGCGGCGATGTCCCGCACTCTGGCCGAGCTGTGGCCGACGCGCAGCCCCTTGAGTGTCGCGAAGAGTCCGCGGGAGGCCGTGATCCTGGCCTCGATCGTCGAGAAGGAGACCGGCAAGGCGTCGGAGCGGCGGATGATCGCCGGAGTCTATTCGAACCGGCTTCGCCAGGGGATGAAGCTCGATGCGGACCCCACCGTCATCTACCCGATCACCAGGGGCAAGCCGCTCGGCCGCCGGATCCTCCGCTCCGAGCTCAACGCCAATAACGGCTACAACACCTACGCCATGGCCGGCCTTCCGGTCGGTCCGATCGCCAATCCCGGCAAGGATTCGATCGCCGCGGTGCTCAACCCGGCCGATACCCAGGCCCTCTATTTTGTCGCCGACGGCACCGGCGGCCACGTCTTCGCGAATACCCTGGCCGAGCATAATGCCAATGTCGCGAAATGGTTCGCGGTCCGGCGGGCGAGGGGGGAGATGTAAACCCGCCTCCTTGCAAGGGAGGGGATGGGGGTGGGTCCGCCGAAGGCGGCCGAAGATCCGACGCTGGGAAAGTCTCGCTGCGCTCGCCTACCCACCCCTAGCCCCTCCCTTCCAGGGAGGGGGACAGGCCGAGAGGCTAGCGCAGCCAGCCCCGCCGGACCGCGACCATGGCGAGCCAGGCGAGGAGGATCGCGACGGCGACGATGATCGCCGGCATCAGGAATACGGACGGACCGATCACCCGGATCGCGTCGGTGAGCAGCAGCCAGCCGCCGAACTGGAGGATCACGGCGACCAGGGAAAGGACTAGCAGCGGCCGTGACCAGCGCTTGCGAAGGAGGAGCCCGAGGGTTCCGATCGCTCCGCCGAAGACGGCGATCGCGAACAGGCCGGTGAGCCACATTGGCGAGGTCTCCATCAACGAGCGTTCCGCTTCGCTCATGTCCGCGGAGCTCGGAAGAACGCCGACCTGCGTCAGGTACATCGCCACTCCGAACAATTCCCAGAGCAAGCCGAGCACCGCCGCGATCCAGAACCAGGTCGGCGGCCTCAAGTAGCGCATGTCGGTCATTTCCCCCTCCTTGCGAAGGATTGGAAGGTCGCCGTTACGGGGGCGAAATGCAAGCTCAGCCGATCCGGCGGCGTTCGAGGCCGGCGGCGCTGCCTGGCGGGACCGCGCAGCGGAAGGGCTCGACGGCGACCTTTTGCGCCTCCCAGCTGACCTGGATCGCCATTCGGTCGTCGACCATCATCCCGACATGGTCCTCGCAGAAGAGGAGGTCGCCGCGCTTCAGCGGCGCGTCGTTCGGCAGCGGCTCGCCGAGCCCGCGCTGCTCCCGTGCGTCTCGGGGCGCGTCGATGCCGCACAGCTGGAGCGAGAGCTGGACGAGGCCCGAGCAGTCGATGCCGTGGCTGGTTCGCCCGCCCTGCCGGTAAGGCGCGCCGAGCAGGCGCTGAGCCACCGCGACCGGATCCTGCTCACGCTCGCCGACCGGGCGCAGGTAGGACAGCGGCACGAAGCCGCCCTCGAATTCGAGCGAGGCGCCGTGAATCCTGCCGTGCAAGCGCGAGCCCAGAGGAAGGTGGGAAAGGGTGGCGGCGAGCGGGTCGGAGCCGGACTGGATGGGCGCCTGGGCCTCGATCACGACATGGGTGGGCGCGAGCGGCTCGGCAAGCCCGATCGCCTCGACATAGCCGACCCGGTGGTCGGCGAGGCAATAGCCCCAAGCCCAGCCCGCGGTCACGTCGAGCACGGCGAAGCCCTCTCCGGGCAGAAGCTCGGAAACCGCCCCGGCGCCGTCCGCCGGTTCATGCAGGACCGGGGCAGCGATCATCCCGCAGGACCGGACGAGGGGCGCCGCATAATGGGGAGCGAAGAGTCGGCCGGCCAGAGCGATGTCGGCGATGTCGCTGCGCCAGGCGTGGAGTCGGGGATCGAGGCGAACGGACGGTCCGTCGAGCGAGATCCGTCGCTCAATGCTGGAGGAGGATTCCCCGTTCCTTGGACGCACTCCGGCGGCTGGAGCTTTCCTGCTGCTCGATGTTGCGTTCGAAGCGCTCAAGGAAATCCTGCCCTATGCTGGTTTGGGCGACGAATACGTTACGGCGGTCCGCCTCGTCGCGCACCCGGCGCAGATAGCCGAGCGTGCCCAGCGTATTCAAGGCGCGCGTGATCACCGGCTTGGAAACGCCGAGAATGTGGGCGAGGCCTCGAACCGTATGGGGTCCGGGCGTAAGATAAACCAGCAGCAGAAGCGCCATCTGGCGGTTGGTGAGGTCCGGCTGGCCTGACCGCACGTAGCTGATCAGAGTCTGCATCCAGCTCCTGAGAGCGCGCTCTGACACTGGCTTGTCTCCAAATTTCCGAGCAGCTTGTTCCGGGTCCTAAACCAGTCAGGACGGTTTTCGTTTCGTTAAATATTGAGAATTCGACGCAAAAACCCTGCGATCCGTCATCCGCCATAGCGTCCGGAGACCGCCGCCCAGGCCGCGCGCAGGCCGAAAGCATCGCCGCCCTTGGGCCTTCCGGGCTTTGCGGCGCCCCTCCAGGCGTAGGTGTCGAAATGGGCCCAGGGCAGGCCTTCGGGCACGAATTTCTGAAGGAAGAGCGCGGCGGTGACGGCGCCGGCCATGGGCGTGTCGGACGAATTGCTCATGTCGGCGATATCCGAAGAAAGCATGTCTTCATACGGCGCCCAGAGTGGCATCCGCCAGACCGGGTCGGCCGTGGCTTCGCCGCCGTCGAGCAGGGACCGGGCGAGGGCGTCGTCATTGGCGAACATGGCCGGGAGGTCGGGGCCGAGGGCGACCCGCGCAGCGCCGGTCAGGGTGGCGAAGTCGAGAATCAGCTCGGGCTTGTCCTCCGCCGCCCTGGCGAGGGCATCGCCCAGAATGAGCCGCCCCTCCGCGTCGGTATTGTCGATCTCGACGGTCAGCCCCTTGCGGCTCCTCAGCACGTCGCCGGGACGGAAGGCGGCGCCGGAGACGCTGTTCTCGACCGCGGGGATGAGGAGGTGGAGGCGGACGGGCAAGCGGCTCTTCATCACCAGCAGCGCCAGCGCCAGAGCATGGGCTGCTCCGCCCATGTCCTTCTTCATCAGGCGCATCCCCGACGCCGGCTTGATGTCCAGCCCGCCCGAATCGAAGCACACGCCCTTGCCGACGATGGCGACCCGCGGATGGCGGCGGTCGCCCCATTCGAGCTCGACGAGGCGCGGCGCCCGGTCGGCGGTGGCGCCGCGGCCGACCGCGGCGATCATCGGATAGCCCTCGTCCAGCGCGGCGCCGGCGGTAACGCTCACCTCCGCGCCGCATTCGGCCGCGACGTCGTGAACGGCGGCTTCGAGCTCGGCGGGGCCGAGATCGCCGGCAGGAACGTTGACGAGGTCGCGGACGAGGGCAACCGCCTCGGCGAGCCGAACGATCTCGTCGATCCGCGCCGGCTCGGACGTGAGCAACACCCGCGGCCCGGCCTTGCCGTCGGCCTTCTTGTAACGCTCGAAGCGATATTGGCCGAGCAGCCAGCCCAGCGCCGAAGCGCCCGGGCCCCGGCCTTCGACCCTGTACTTGCCCTCGGGCAGGCTCTCCGCCGCCTTGGCGAGGCACCAGGGGCTGAGCTCGTCGACATTGGCGACCCCGAGCACCGCCGACCATTCCGATTGCGCCCCGGGGAGGATGGCGAGCTGATAGCCTTCGCCCTTGAAGCCCTGCGCCGAGACCGCCTGGCGGATCCGGGCGGGCTGGCCTTTGAGCCAGGCGTCGAAGCCTTTTTTGTCGATCAGGTGGAGGGCGGTGGCGGGCTGGCCCTTGTCGGGCTGGAGGAGGGTGGTGACTTGTGTCATGCTCGGCCACTAACGGATGCGGGGGAGGCATTCAAATGGGGCCGGTCCGGCATCTCTTCCTGCTCGCGCTGCTCCTGCTGCTCGGCGCCTGCTCGTTGCGGGGCATGATCGACGCCGCCACGCCCGCGGCGGACCGAGCCTTCGCCCAGGAGATGGTCTCCCGGCTTCGCAAGGGCGACCGACCCTGGCTCCAGCGCCATTTCGATCCTGAGCTGTGGGAGAACAGCCATGAGACTTTGGGCGCTGTTCCGCCGATGTTTCCGGCTCAGGCGGGCGCCACGCAACTGATCGGCTACACCAGCTCGACCAACATGGCCAACGGCCGGACGGAGCGACGCAAGGCGTTCACTCTCGTCAGCGACGGGGGCGGCCGATGGACGGTGACGACCTTCCAGACCTACTCGGCGGGTGACGCGGAGCGGGTGGTCCAGTGGAGCGTGGCGCCCCACGACACGATTCCGCCCGAGCTTGCTATGCTCGACGCCTGGGAGACGACGATGCCGTGGGTCCTGGCCGTATTCGCCGCGATCGTCGCCGGCGGCGCCGGCCTGATCTTCTGGCTCGTCCGCCGAAGCCGGCGCAGCACGATCCCTGGGCCGGCTCGAACCCCGGGCGTCCCTAACGGCCGACCGGCACTCCGAACAGATCGTGCTCGTCGGCATCCTCGATGAGTACGCGCACGATGTGCCCGGGCTGGAGGCCAGGCGCATCGCGCAAATGGACTTCGCCGTCGATCTCGGGCGCGTCGGCCTTGGAGCGGCCGGTGGCGCCGCCTTCGCCGTCCGCCTCGTCGATGATAACGTCGATCTCGCGGCCGATCTTCGCCTCGAGCTTGGCCGCGGAAATGCGCGCGGTCAGCTCCATCAGCCGGGCGTAGCGCTCCTCCTTGACCTCTTCCGGCACCGCCCCGGGAAGGCTGTTCGCCGCCGCGCCCTGCACGGGCTCGAAGCGGAAGGCTCCGACTCGGTCGAGCCGGGCTTCCTCGAGCCACTGCATCAGATATTCGAAATCCGCGTCGGTCTCGCCCGGGAAGCCGACGACGAAGGTCGAGCGGATGGCGATTTCGGGGCAGATCTCGCGCCAGCCGCGGATCCGCTCGAGCACCCGGGCTTCGTTGGCGGGGCGCTTCATCGCCTTCAAAACGCTCGGCGAGGCGTGCTGGAAGGGGATGTCGAGATAGGGGAGGACGAGGCCCTCGGCCATCAGCGGGATCACCCGGTCGACGTGCGGATAGGGATAGACGTAATGGAGCCGGACCCAGGCGCCGAGCCGGCCGAGCTCGCGGGCGAGATCGGTCATGTGGGCGCGGACCTCGCCGCCTTTATACGGCCATGAGGCATGCCGCAGGTCGACTCCGTAGGCCGACGTGTCCTGGCTGATGACGAGCAATTCCTTCGTCCCCGCCGCGACCAGCTTCTCGGCCTCGCGGAGGATGGCGTCGGGCCGTCGGCTGACGAGATCGCCCCGGATCGAGGGGATGATGCAGAAGCTGCAGCGATGGTTGCAGCCTTCCGAGATCTTCAGATAGCTGTAGTGGCGCGGGGTGAGCTTGAGCCCGCTTTCAGGCACCAGGTTGAGATAGGCCGAAGGCGGCATCGGCGCGGCGACGTGGACGGCGCCGACGACCTGCTCATATTGATGGGCGCCGGTTACGGCGAGAACCTCGGGAAAGCGCTCGCGGATGACCTCCGCCTCCCTGCCCATGCAGCCGGTGACGATGACCCGTCCGTTCTCGGCGATCGCTTCGCCGATCGCCTGGAGGCTCTCCTCCTTGGCGCTGTCGAGGAAGCCGCAGGTGTTGACCAGGACGATGTCGGCGCCCGCATAATCGGGGGACATCTGATAGCCGTCCGACCGGAGCTTGGACAGAATGCGCTCGGAATCCACGAGGTTCTTCGGGCAGCCGAGCGAGACCATGCCGACCTTGGGCGGGGAGGGGAGGATGGTGGCCATGGGAAGGGCGCTAGATAGGCGCCCCGCGCGGAATTTCCTAGGGCCCGCGCCTCAGTCGCTTTCTTCCTCGAGGAAGCGGAGCAGCGCCTCCTCGAGCTCGTCCTTCTTGTCGTCGCGGGCGACGTTGAACTGGAGCCAGACGTTTTCGGTCGGAGTGACCGCCGCCGCGTCGGCGACCGCGGCGCGATGGTCGTCGGCGCTGCGCTCGAGCGCCCTCGCCGCGCCGCCGAAATCCGGACGGCCCATTCGGGCGAGGAAGCCGAGAACGTTGCTGCGGCGGTCGTTCATGAAGGCTTCGAGGCGCGCGGCCTCCGGCCGCTCGAGGGGGCGGTAGGAGGAATAGGCCATGAGGTGGTTGCCAACCGCCTGGACGAACAGCCTCCGCCATTCGGGCGCGTTGGCAGCTCCGAGCGTGGCGTCCTTGATCCGCCACAGCATCTCGGCTTCCTCCCGGCTGACCACGAGTGCGCCGTCGCCGCCGCTCGCGAAGACGAGCCGGCGCAGGAGCTTCACCTCGGCCTCGTCGACGACTCCGGGGCGGACGTCGCCGTCGCTCCGGGTCGCGCCTTCGCCGGTGAGCACGCAGCGCTCGACCTGGGCCAGGACCCAGGTCTTGAGCGAGGGGGGAACGTTGAGTGCCTTCTCGACGATCTTGACGACCAGCTCGAGCTCGACCGCGCCGATCGTCCGGCCGTCGCGGTCGATCTGGCCGATCAGCCAGGCGGCGCTGTCGTCGTCGACATAGCCTCGCGGCTCGGTGGCGTTGACGAGCGCGTCGGTGATCGCCTCGATGAGGAAGTCGCTCCATTCGGGCGAATGCCCGCGGGCCGCCCGGTGGATCTCGAAGAGGGTCTCGGCCTCGGCCCGGCCGACGACCCCGTCCGGCCAGACGGTGCGGCGGATCGACAGCACGTCCGCGGGGGAGATGGCTGCGCCGCCCCTCAGCGCGGAGGCGAAATCGGAGAAAGGAAAGCTCATTGGGTCACCCGCTCGGCTGTCGTTGCCGGTGAGCCTTAGCGGGGAACGGTTAAGCGCCGGTTGAGGAGAGGCGCTTCCCGGTACCCTGACCCGTTTCAGGGTTCATCCGGCCGTCCACCGGGAGGTGGAGGCCTGATGCTGAAACAAGTTCAGCATGACGCCGACCGATCGCAGCCGCTAATGACCCCGATGGCCTCTCGCCCCGCCCTCCCGCGCACCGTCCTCGCGCTCGGCTTCGTCAGCCTGGCGATGGACCTGTCTTCCGAGATCATCCACGCTTTGCTTCCGCTCTACATGGTCGGAACGCTCGGCCTCAGCGTCGCCATCGTCGGGCTGATCGACGGAATCGCCGAATCCACCGCGTCGATCACCAAGGTCTTCTCGGGCTGGATTTCGGACCGGCTCGGCCGGCGCAAGCCGCTGATCCTGCTCGGCTACGCGCTGGCGGCCTTGTCGAAGCCGCTCTTCCCGCTCGCCTCCGGAGCGCTGCCGGTGCTCGCGGCGCGATTCGCCGACCGGATCGGCAAGGGCGTGAGGGGGGCGCCGCGCGACGCGCTGATCGCCGACGTCACTCCAGCCGAGATCCGCGGCCGCGCCTTCGGGCTCAGGCAGTCGATGGACACCGCCGGCGCCTTCGCCGGGCCGCTCATCGCCATCGGACTGATGCTGGCGCTTTCGAACGACATAAGGGCCGTGTTCTGGGTCGCCGTCCTTCCGGCCGTGGCCGCCGTCCTCATCGTCCTGTTCGCGGTCAGCGAGCCGCCGGCGGCCGCCGGCGGTGCCACTCGGGCGCCGTTGCGGCTTGCCGACCTGAAGAGGCTCGATCGTCCCTATTGGGCGCTCGTCGGAGTCGGGATACTCTTCACCCTCGCCCGGTTCAGCGAGGCCTTCCTGATCCTGAAGGCTTCGGGCGAAGGCCTTCCGCTCTGGCTGGCGCCGGCGGTGCTCGTGGTGATGAACCTCGTCTATTCGGCCGCCGCCTACCCGGCGGGAATCGCCTCGGACCGGATCGGGTCCCGCGGGCTGCTGCTTGCCAGCCTCTTCGTGCTCGCCGCCGCCGATCTGCTGCTGGCGCTGGTGCCGGGGCTCGCCGCGGCCTTCGCTGCAATCGCCTTGTGGGGCCTTCACATGGGGCTCAGCCAGGGGCTGCTTTCGCGACTCGTCGCGGACCGTTCGCCGGGAGATCTGCGCGGCTCGGCCTTCGGCCTGTTCAATCTCGCGACAGGGCTGGCGATGCTCGCCGCGAGCGTCGCCGCGGGGCTGCTCTGGGACGGCTTCGGCCCCGCCGCCACCTTCCTCGCGGGCGCGGCCTTCGCCGGAGCGGCCGCGATCGCCCTTGGTCTGACGAGGAGATAACGGAGAACGATAAGACGGTTGACGACAGTCGATAAGATAGTTATCGTTTATCGATACTATCGTTGGAGTTTCGTCGATGACCCGATCCTATTCCGCAGCGCTGCCGATCGCCTATGTGGTCATTCGCCTCCTCATCGTCCTGAACTGGCTGTTCGGCGCCGCGATCCTCGCCCTGCTCGTCGCGATGCCCAACGAGCGCTGGATCATGAGCGCCTTCGACCTGACCCCGTCCCCGGACACGGATCGTCTGATCCTCGCCCTTCGAACCGTGGCGGTGCTCGGCCTGGCCGCTATTCCGCTCAACTATTTCGTGCTCAAGCGGCTACTGCTCATGGTCGAGACGGTGCGCTCGGGCGACCCGTTCGTCGCCGCCAACGCGGACCGGCTGAAGGCGATCGCCTGGACCCTGCTCGCCCTGCAGCTTCTCAGCATCGTCATCGGCGCGATCGGCAAGGCCGTGTCGACCCCGGCGCATCCGGTCCATCTCGACGCCGGCTTCTCGGTCAACGGCTGGCTCGCGGTCCTCCTGACCTTCGTCCTGGCGCGGGTCTTCGCCGAAGGCGCGCTGATGCGCGAAGACCTCGAAGGGACGGTCTGACCATGGCGATCATCGTGAAGCTCGACGATCTTCTGCACGCTCGGCGGATGACCCTGACCGACCTCGCCGAGCGGGTCGGGATAACCATCGTCAACCTGTCGATCCTGAAGACCGGGAAGGCGCGGGCGATCCGATTCTCGACCCTGGAGGCGATTTGCGAAGCGCTCGAATGCCAACCGGGGGACCTGCTGCGGTTCGACGGCGAAACCCAGGCGGATGAAGCGGCGGACGCTAGGGAAGGAACGCGAGCATGACCGGACCTTCGATCCACGCCGTAATCACCGGGCTTCACGTCGCCGCCGGCCTCGCCGCCCTGCTCGCGGGCACCGCGGCGATCGCCGGACGAAAAGGGGGCTCGCTCCATGCGTCGGCGGGCATCTGGTTCTGCTCGGCGATGCTGGTGCTCGGGCTCACCGCGGCGGTCCTGGAACCGTTCCGGCAGCCGGTGCCCGGCTCTCCGGTCGGCGGGATTATGGTCTGCTATTTCGTCCTGACCGGGTGGATGACCGCTCGCAGCCGCGACGGCCGGGCGGGCTGGATCGAGAAGACCGCCTGCGCCGCCGCGCTCGGGACGGCCGCGCTGATGGCCTGGGGCGGCTTCACCGGAGCGACGACGCCCGCGGGGCCGGGCCCGGTGTTCGCCCTGGCGGGCCTCTGCCTGATCGCCGGGCTGGGGGACCTGAAGGCGATCCTGCGCCGGCTGTCGCCGGTCCAGAGGCTGTCGCGGCACCTCTGGCGAATGTGCTTCGCCTTCTTCATCGCCACCGGCTCCTTCTTCCTCGGCCAGCAGGACGTCTTGCCGGAGGCGGTGCGCGCATCGCCGGTCCTCTTCGTCCTGGCCTTCGCCCCCTTCGCCGTGATGGCCTTCTGGGTCGTCCGCCTCCGCTTCGGGAAGGCGCTGGCACGGCTGAAGCTTCGGGCTCCGTTGCCCGCCGGACACGCGAGCGCCTGACATGCTCGGCCGGCTCTTTCCAAGCCATGTCGACAACCGCTTCGGCGGGCACCGCTCGGCGCTCTGGCTGCTCGGACTGCTCGTCGCCCTGAAGCTCGTCGTCGCCGTCAACTCGATCTTCAACACCGCGACGGTCGCTCAGGGGGCGGACGGAATCCCGCTGGACGGCTTCGGTCCGGCGGCGGCGCGCGAGGTGCTGACCCTGTTCGCCCTCGTCGCCCTCGGCCAGCTGATCCTTGCGCTCGTCGCGCTCGCGGCGCTTGTGCGCTGGCGGGCGCTGGTCCCTTTCCTCTATCTCGTGTCGCTGGTCGAGATGCTGGGTCGGCGGATGATCGTTCGAATGAACGACGCGGCTCAGCCCGTCGCCAGCCCGATCGCCTGGTACGTGACCTGGGGAGTCCTCATCCTGCTCATCGTCGGGCTCGCGCTTTCGCTCGTTCCGGGCCGCTCGCCAATCGGGGAGAAGACATCATGACCGAGGTTTCGCCCGTCCGCTTATGGGTGATGCGCGCCATGTATCTGTTCATGGCGGTCGGAATCGGAAACATGGTCTGGCCGCTGATCCTCAGCCATTCGTCCACCGTGCCGCGAATGACCGGAGTCGCCTGGGCGCTGATCGGGACGATCGGGCTGCTTGCGCTGCTTGGGCTTCGCTACCCCCTTCAGATGCTCCCGTTGCTTCTTGTCGAGCTGACCTGGAAAGTCATCTGGCTCACCGCCTTCGCGCTTCCGCGCTGGCTTGACGGCACGCTCGACGAGGCGATGCGGACCTCGGTCTTCGAGACGTCCGTCGGGCTCATCCTGGTTCTCGTGATTCCGTGGCGCTATCTGTGGGCGAATTACGTGGTCAGGCCCGGCGACCCCTGGCGGCTTCGCCGGTCCGCTCCTACAGGGCGCTGATGGATCTGGACGACCAGCTTCGCCGGTATTTCGGAACCCGGGACTTCGCGGCGGTGCCCCCGGCCGCGCTCGAGGCCGGCATCGAGCGGATGAAGGTCGATCTCGGCCTCGAGACCGACCGCGGCAACCGTTTCGCGCTCTGGGCGCTGCTCCACATGCTCGGCGCGGCTCCCGACCTGGACGTCGCTTTTCCCGACCAGCGCGACCGCGACGCCGCTCGCGATTTCATGGACCTTGCCGCCCAGACGGATGGAACCTGAATCGCGTTTTCGCGGTTTTCCGCTGCGATCCGTGAAGGTTTGACCTCCGAAACGGCCAGTCATATCAGTCTTCGCGCTTGCAGTCGCGGAGCAAGGGAAATTGTGAACGACACAGCGACCAGAGCCGCGACCGGAGTAGCCGGACTCGACGACATTCTCGCCGGCGGCCTTCGCCGCGGGCGGGTCTATCTGCTCGAAGGCAGCCCGGGCACCGGCAAGACCACGATCGCGACGCAGTTCCTGATGGAGGGCGCCGAGCGCGGCGAAGCAGGCCTCTACATCACCCTCTCTGAAACAGAAAAGGAGCTGCGCGAGAGCGCCGTGTCGCACGGCTGGGACTTGGTGCCCCCGAACGAAGTGTTCGAGCTGGTGCCGCCCGAGAATCTGCTGGACGACGAGCAGCAGCAGAGCCTGCTCTATTCGTCCGATCTGGAGCTCGGCGAGACCACCAAGCGGATCTTCGAGGTGGTCGAGCGGGCCCAGCCCAAGCGGGTCGTCCTCGACAGCCTGTCCGAGATCCGGCTGCTGGCGCAAAGCTCGCTTCGCTACCGGCGCCAGATCCTCGCCCTGAAGCATTATTTCTCGCACCACGACGCCACCGTGCTGATGCTCGACGATCTGACCACGGATACGCTCGACAAGACCGTGCACAGCGTAGCCCACGGAGTCATCCGGCTGGAGGAGCTGGCGCCCGAATATGGCGCGGAGCGGCGGCGCCTCCGGGTCATCAAATATCGCGGGCAGCATTTCCGGGGCGGCCATCACGATTTCGTCATCGGTACCGGCGGAGTGCGGGTCTTCCCGAGGCTGGTGTCGTCCGAGCACAGGGCCGATTTCAAGCGCGACACGGTGAAGAGCGCCTCGCCCGAGCTCGACGCACTGCTCGGCGGCGGCATCGAGCGCGGCTCGAGCACCCTGGTGATCGGCCCGGCCGGAACCGGCAAATCCCTGCTCACCCTCAGTTTCGCGGTCTCGGCGGTCCAGCGCGGCGAAAAAGCGGCCCTGTTCATCTTCGACGAGGAGCTCGGGCTGCTGTTCGAGCGAGCGAAGGGACTGGGCCTCGATCTGCAGGCGATGGTCGACAGCGGCAATCTGTTCGTCTCGCAGGTCGACGCGGCGGAGCTCGCGCCCGGCGAGTTCGCGCACCGGGTTTGTTCCTCGGTCGTGGACGACGGAGCGCAGACCGTGGTCATCGACAGCCTCAACGGCTATCAGGCCGCGATGCCGGAGGAGCAGCAGCTCATCCTCCACATGCACGAGCTGCTCCAGTTCCTGAACCGGCACGGGACCAGCACCTTCCTCACCGTCGCCCAGCACGGGCTGGTCGGCGACATGAAGTCGCCGGTCGACGTCACCTACCTTGCCGATACCGTCGTCCTGCTGCGCTATTTCGAGGCCGCCGGGCGGGTGCGGCGGGCCATTTCGGTGATCAAGAAGCGCACGGGAGCGCATGAGGACACGATTCGCGAATATCTTATCGGCTCGAAGGGCATCACGCTCGGGGAGCCGCTCCACAATTTCCAGGGGGTCCTGCGCGGCGTCCCCGAGCTCATCGCCACCCCCCCGCCGCCGATTGGCGACAGGTTTGAGCGACCAGGTTTCCGAGCGGGCGCTGGTTCTTGCGCCGATCGGCCGCGATGCGGCCGTGGCTAGCGTAATGCTCGGCGAAGCGGGGATCGCGGCGACCGTCTGCCGGGACCTTTCCGGACTGCTCACTGAGCTTCACCTCGGCGCCGGCTTCGTCCTGGTCACAGAGGAAGCCCTGATCCGCTCGGACCTGCGCGGCGTTCGTTCATGGATCGACTCGCAGCCCGAATGGTCCGATCTGCCTTTCGTCCTCCTCACCGGCCGCGGCGGCGGGCTCGAGCGCAATCCGTCAGCGGAGCGCTTCCTCGAGGTGCTGGGCAACGTCACCTTCCTCGAGCGGCCCTTCCACCCGACCACCCTCGTCAGCGTCGCCCGCTCGGCGCTTCGCGGCCGCCGCCGCCAATATGAGGCCCGCGCCCGCCTCGAATCGCTCGCCGCCAGCCAGCGCGCACTCACCCTGGCCAACGAGACCCTCGAGGCCCGGGTCGAGGAGCGCACCCGCGAGCGTGAATCCGCGCTCGCCCAGCTTCACGAGGCCCAGAAGCTCGAGACTCTCGGCCAGCTGACCGGCGGCGTCGCCCACGATTTCAACAATCTGCTGACACCGATCATCGGAAGCCTGGACCTGCTCCGCCGCCGGGCGGCGGCCGGCGACAAGTCGCACCGCCACATCGACATGGCGCTCCAGGCGGCCAGCCGGGCGGCGACGCTCGTCCAGCGCCTGCTCGCCTTCGCCCGCCGCCAGGACCTTCAGCCGCGCTCGGTCGACATCGTCGCCCTGCTTCGCGGAATGGAGGATCTGATCGGCAAATCGGTCGGCCCGATG
Source organism: Allosphingosinicella sp. (assembly GCA_036389015.1). Classification (GTDB taxonomy): domain Bacteria; phylum Pseudomonadota; class Alphaproteobacteria; order Sphingomonadales; family Sphingomonadaceae; genus Allosphingosinicella. The sequence continues at coordinate 89,438 of DASVQS010000011.1, forward strand.
GTCGAGGTCGCGGTCGACTGCCCGGCCGAGCTGCCGCCGGCCCGGATCGACCCCAACCAGCTCGAGCTGGCCATCCTGAACCTCGCCCTCAACGCCCGCGACGCCATGGCCGGCGGCGGCCGGCTGAGCATCTCGGCCCGAACCGAGCGGGTCGGCCCAGGCCAGCTGCTCGCGCCGGGCGAATATCTGAGGGTCGCGATCAGCGACACCGGGGTCGGCATGGACTCGGTAACCCTCCGCCACGCGGTCGAGCCCTTCTTCTCGACCAAGGGCGTCGGCCGCGGCACCGGCCTCGGCCTGTCGATGGTCCACGGCCTGTGCGCGCAGCTCGGCGGCACACTCACCCTGACCAGCAAGCCGGGGGAGGGTACGACGGCGGAGATGTGGCTTCCGGCCGCGGCCGAGCCCGCCGGCCGCGAGGAGGTCGAACCCGCGCCTCTCGTCGTCGCCCGCCGCGCCGCGACCATCCTCCTGGTCGACGACGAGGACATCGTCCGCCGCGCCACCGCCGACATGCTCGCCGACATCGGCTACACCGTGATCGAGGCCGCCTCCGGCGCCGAGGCGCTTCGGCTGGTCCGCGACGGCGCTTCCTGCGACGCCGTGGTCAGCGACTATCTGATGCCGGGAATGAACGGAGTCGACCTGATCCGCCACCTTCGCGAGCTGGAGCCCCGGCTTCCGGCGATGCTGATCAGCGGCTATTCGACCATTGCCGAGGGCTCCGGCGCCGAGCTTCCCCGCCTCGCCAAGCCCTTCCGCCAGGCCGATCTCGCACGATGCGTCGACCAGCTGCTGGCCGAGCCGGCGGCCGGCACGATCAAATTCCCGGTGGAGCGGACGAGGCGCTAAGACGCTCTCCCTGCAGGGGAGAGGGAGGGAGCCGCGAAGCGGCGGAAGGGTGAGGGGAGACTTGGCGCCCTCTGCCTTCGACAGGCCCTCACCCGGGTCGCTACGCGACCTGTCCCTCTCCCCTGCAGGGAGAGGGGTTCAGGGGCAGTCCGCCGTCTCCCGCTCCACCACCCAGCGCAGGTTCTTCGGCGAGGCCGGCAGCCGGACGACGTCGACCGGGCTGGTCACCGCCGCGATCGCCCCGCACCGGCGCCCCGGCTCGATGAACCGGACGAAGGCCAGAAGCTCGCCGGACTGCTCGACGACCTTGTCGATCGCGACCCGGTAGCCGCCCGAGGGCTTCGGGCCCATCGCCGCGATCAGCAGCATCTCGCGGCGGAAGTCGACCGGCGGCAGCCGCGGCGGCTCGCCTTGCCGGGCCGTGATCCGCCGCCACTGCCCTTGCCATTCCGCCGCGCTCCGGATCGCGAGAAGCCGCTGCTCGTGGACGCCGCTCATATGGCGGAAGCTCGACTGGATCCGCTCGTCGAACCGGGCGAGCGGAAGCCCGGCCGGCCGCTCCGAGGCCGGGACCAGGCTCCAGTCGTCGATTCGCCCGGCGAGGACGATCCGGGCGGCCTCGCCGGCGAGGCCGGCGAAGCCGCAGGGGAAAGCGGAAACCCGCTGGCGCCCGCCATGCCGCGCCAGCACCAGGGCGCCGCCGGGATCGGTGCATCCGGCCTCCGGCGCCGGCTCGGTCCACAAGGCGCGCCCGGCGAGGAGCCGGTCGAGAGCCCGTCCGGCGGCCGGCTCCAAGGGCTCGCGCCCTCTTTCCGTCAGCCGGATCCAGCCGCCGGCCGTCCCCACCGCCGCCGCGAAGGCGGGCCGCTGCTTGCGGTACGATCCGTCCGCCCGCCGCTCCATATAGGGAAAGGAAACCGGACCGCGCACCAGCACGGCGCTTCGTGCCGCGCGGACCTGGGCCGGCACGGCGGGTCCAAGCACCGCCGCCGCCTCCCGTTCGAGCTCCGCCCGCGGCGCCCGGGCCTGGGGCTGCGCCGCCAGAGACGCCGAGGCCAGCAAAATGCCCGCCAGACCCGCCACAATGAACCGCACCACCGTCCTCCTGCCCGCCGCCGACGCGAAGGTGGCAATATGGCTGAAGTAATCTGAACGTAATCAGGCGGCGTCGCTCCGCCCCTCGATTTGAAGCGCGTCGCTCTCGGCTTCCTCGAATTCGCCGCCGCGGCCGGCCAGCGCCCCGCGGAGCCGGGCCGGATCGACCGCCCCCTCCCACCGCGAGACGACGATGGTGGCGACGGCGTTGCCGATGAAGTTGGTCAGCGACCGGCATTCGCTCATGAACCGGTCGACCCCGAGGATCAGCGCCATGCCCGCCACCGGTACGGTCGGGAGCACGGAGAGGGTCGCCGCCAAGACGATGAAGCCGGAACCGGTCACCCCCGCAGCGCCCTTCGAGCTCAATATCGCCACCGCCATCAGCAGCAGCTGGTCGCCGAAGCCGAGCGGCGTGTTGGTCGCCTGGGCGATGAACAGGGCGGCGAGCGACATGTAGATGTTGGTTCCGTCGAGGTTGAAGCTGTAGCCGGTCGGAACCACCAGCCCGACGATCGGCTTGGGGCAGCCGGCCCGCTCGAGCTTCTCCATCAGCAGCGGCAGCGCGCTTTCCGAGCTCGAGGTCCCGAGCACGAGCAGCAATTCGTCCTTGAGGTAGCCGATCAGGGCGAGGATCGAGAAGCCCGCCGCCCTCGCCATCAGCCCGAGCACGACCAGCACGAAGATCAGCGACGTCGCGTAGAAGGTCGCGATCAGCGCCGCCAGGTTGACGAGCGTCCCGATTCCGTGCGCGCCGATCGTATAGGCCATCGCCCCGAACGCCCCGACCGGCGCCGCATACATCAATATGTGGACGATCCGGAACATGATCGCGGTCAAAACCTTCAGCGCATCCGTCACCCGCTCCCCCCGCTCCCCCAGCAGGGCCAGCGCGATTCCGAACAGGATCGACACGAACAGCACCTGCAGGATCTGCCCCGAGGTGAAGGCGCTGAAGAAGGTGTCCGGGATGATGTGGAGCAGGAAGCCGGTGATCGTCTGCTCATGCGCCTGGCTGACGTAGGTCGCCACCGCGACTTGATCGAGCGAGGCCGGATCGACGTTCAAACCCGCGCCGGGCCTCACGACGTTGGCGACGACCAGCCCGACCGCCAGCGCCAGGGTCGAGAAGGTCAGGAAATAGACCATCGCCTTCGCCCCCACTCGCCCGAACGCCTTCAGGTCCGACATTCCGGCGATCCCGGTGGTGACGGTGAGGAAGATCACCGGCGTGATGATCGTCTTGACGAGCTTGATGAAAGCATCGCCGAGCGGCTTCAGTGACGCTCCGAAGGCGGGAAACAGCCAGCCGGTCAGAACGCCCAGAGCGATGGCGATCACGACCTGGACGTAGAGGCTTCGGTAGAAGGGCTTTTGCGTCACCTGTTTCTCCGGATCGGTCAGACGACGCTAGCCTAAGGGAAGGCGGCAGTCACCGAGCGAAGGGGATCGCGGCCACGCCTGCATTTCGATTTTCGCTGGACCGTTAGGAGAGAGGTTCCCAGCCTTAATCGACAGAAATCTGCCAGCCTCTGCCGCCTTCCCGCGTCACGCGGAAAAAAGCGTGTCTCGCAGATGCGCCACCTGTGACGCGGACTTGCTCAGTCGCGTGGCGCCTCGAAAGACCGGACGCCGCGGATCATCCCCGCAATTCATGATTTCGATGGCCTGGATCCACCGTCGGGCGGCCAGGATCTGTAGCGTTTCCGCAGCATCGCGAACGGGAATGCCGTCGATCAGAAAACGATCGACGTGGCCCTCCTCCTCCGGCCCGTTGCGGAAGCGGACCCGAAACACATTTGAGCCGCAAGCCGATTCATAGTCGGTCTGATGATGTGGGGGTTTTACTGTATTTCCACTCGTGATGATGACCGGCTTTTGCTCAGCCAGCAGCAACAGTCCGACCAATGTCGCGCCAAAAACGCCCATCGCTGCCTCCTTGTCTGGCTGGATTTTACGGTCTTCGCCGGGGACCTCGCGGAGCTACCTCCAGCGCTAATCGACGTTGATCCGCCAGCCTTTGCGCCCCTCCCAGGTCAGGCGGAAAAAAAGAGTGCTCTGCATCTTCGCGACCTGCGACTCTGCCTTGCTCAGTCGCATGGCACCCCGAAAAATGGGACGGTGTGGATCGTCGCCGCAATGCATGATTTCGATACTGTCGATCCCGCGCCTGGCGGCCCGAATCTGCAGCGTCTCGGCAGCGTCGCGAACTGGCTGGTTGTCGATAAGCAAATAATCTACCCGGCCATTCTCGCTTGGGCCGTTACGAAAGCGCACTCGAAACTCTTTCGTACCGCAGGCCGATTCATATTCCGTCCGATGATAGGTCGGGCTGACCCTATTTCCTGTTTTGAGAACAAGGTCGGACTCCTGGGCGGCTGTCAGTAGGCCAGCCAAAGCTACTCCGCTAATGATCATGCACTTCCCTCCGTTCGCCCGGGAAAATCCGAACCCCTAGCCACAGGATTGCGTCCGGGCTCTTCCTTCAAGCCCGTCGCCATCCTCCATCCTTGATTCGTTTTCTGCTAAGTCCTCGAAATAGCTGCGCTCCGACAATTTGAATTCACGCGTTACTCCGTCCGGACCAGTGACCCAGAGGGATGGGTCGGACACCGAACTTGAACGGCCTGCAATTTGGCTCAGCACATTCCAATCAAACGGAGAAGGATAGCGGTTTATTGCTTGTTGACCGGCGCTGTCGGCGCCCGCCGGATGTGTATGCCAGAAGCCCTGTATCGGCTGCGTTGAGTTGTATGGAACTAGAACATACCTCGCGTCATCGTTTGAGTAGATCAGGTCATTGAAGGCGCCGAACGACCCGTCGGAATTTTTCACGATCAGCGCACCGAACTCGACCTTCGTCCAATCATTTCCGCTGGAGGTAGTAATGGGGTCGGGCGGGCCGGAAACACCAGGTGGGAGTTCACCCTTTACGTGCTTGGCCACCTGCACTGCGGCGCCATCCTCGGTCCCGCAATCCTGGGTGTGTTGCTCCACGGCAGTGGCGCCGCCGCCGGCGCTGCTCTCGCCGCCGCCGGAGCCTTCGCCACCGCCGCCCGAACCGCCGCCATCCGGAGGCCCCGTATAATCCCATTCGTCGATGATGGCGGTGATGACGATGGTTTCGTCATCGCCGGATTGCGGATCGATCGGATCCGTCTCGCCTGGGACGTTCAGGCCGCTGCTTATCGCCCCAGATGAAGCCGACGAGAGCAAGGTCCCGATCCAGTCGTCGCCTGTCTCCGGCGAAAGTTCCTGCAAGACCGAGTCCTGGCCAGGGCCGCCGTCTTGGGCGCCGCCGAGGTCCAATGCCGCGTTATCGGTCGATCCACCAAGAATGGCCATCGATTCCGCCCCCAAAGTTTCCGTCGGCAGCAATACTGGCCCCTCGAATTCAATCATCGTATAATCCCCCACTATATTACTCGATGTATACGAGTCGCAGCGGGCACATTTAGATATTCGTCGTGAAAAATAAAGGGCTGCAGGCGAAACAATCTTACAGGGACTAACGTCTGCTGCTCGTACGCTTCTAGTTGCGAAACGGAACTTGGTCAGGAGGAATTGTTTAGGCCTCGCTGGGTTGCTAATCGCGGCAGCACCCTGTTCAAGCTCGCCACACAGGTCCGGTGACCGGACCTGATATCGCGAAGCCGAATATCTTCCTTTCTAAATTGTCCCTTCGCGCTTCGTGCCTGCCCTCAAAACAGGGTGCCGGGGCGTCGCGGGGAAGCGCGGCGTCGGGCCGGGTGCAAAGCGGAGGCCCCGGGACCGGCGTTTCGAACGTCTTCGTCCGCCGCCGCTTCGGCCGGCCCGCCCAAGACGCCTTGGCGAATCGCTCGTTCCTTGGCATAGGCGCACATGGCCGATCCAACCCGCGCTCCCGACATCCGCCTGGGGCTCACCTTCGACGACGTGCTTCTCCAGCCCGGCGAATCGTCGGTGCTTCCGAGCCAGGCCGAAACCTCGACCCAGGTCACCCGCGAGATCCGCCTCAACATCCCGATCCTCTCGTCGGCGATGGACACGGTGACCGAGGCGGACATGGCGATCGTCATGGCGCAATTGGGCGGAATGGGGGTGCTCCATCGCAACCTCACCACTGAGGAGCAGGCGGCGGCGGTGCGCGCGGTCAAGCGCTTCGAGAGCGGGATGGTCGCCGATCCGATCACCATGACCCCCGACCAGACCCTCGCCGATGCGCTCGAGCTGATGCAGCGGCACAAGATCTCCGGCATTCCCGTCACCGAAAAGGACGGTCGCCTCGTCGGGATCCTCACCAACCGCGACGTCCGCTTCGCCGAGAATCCGCTCCAGCCGGTCGCCGAGCTGATGACGAGCGACAATCTCGCCACGGTCGGACCCGGAGTCAGCACGGAGGAGGCGAAGCGGCTTCTTCACCAGCGCCGGATCGAGAAGCTGATCGTCGTCGACTCGGCCGGCCGCTGCACCGGCCTGTTCACCGTCAAGGACATCGAGAATACCGGGAAATATCCGGGCGCCACCAAGGATGCCGCCGGACGGCTCCGGGTCGCGGCGGCGACGACGGTGGGGGACAAGGGCTTCGAGCGCTCCGAGGCTCTGATCGACGCCGAATGCGACCTCATCGTCATCGACACCGCCCACGGCCACAATCGCGAGGTCGCCGCCGCGGTCGAGCGGATCAAGAAGCTCTCCAACGCGGTCCAGATCGTCGCCGGCAACGTCGCGACGGGCGAGGCGACCAGGGCCCTGATCGGCGCCGGCGCGGACGCCGTAAAGGTGGGCATCGGCCCCGGCTCGATCTGCACGACCCGCGTCGTCGCGGGTGTCGGGGTCCCGCAGCTGACCGCGATCATGGACGCCGCGGCGGCCGCCAACGGAACTCCGATCATCGCCGACGGCGGCCTTCGGACCAGCGGCGACCTCGCCAAGGCGCTGGCCGCGGGCGCCTCGACCGTGATGGTCGGCTCGCTCCTCGCCGGCACCGAGGAGGCGCCCGGCGAGACCTTTCTCTACCAGGGCCGCGCCTACAAATCCTACCGGGGCATGGGCTCGGTCGGGGCGATGGCGCGCGGCTCGGCCGACCGCTATTTCCAGCACGACATCAAGGATCAGCTCAAGCTCGTTCCCGAAGGGATCGAGGGCCAGGTGCCCTACAAGGGCCATGCGAGGGACGTGATCCACCAGCTGGTCGGAGGCATCAAGGCGGCGATGGGCTACACCGGCGCCGCCACCCTCGAGGAGCTTCGCTCGAGGGCGAAGTTCGTCCGGATCACCAACGCCGGCCTTCGCGAAAGCCACGTCCACGACGTCGCCATCACCCGCGAGGCCCCCAATTATCCGACCTCGGGCTGAGGTGGAGAGCTTTGCCTCCCGTCTTCCCTCCCCCTCGATGGGGGAGGGCGGGTTGGGGGTGCGGCTTGGGAAAGCCGCTACTTCGCTCCGAACCGCACCCGGCCCCATCCTCACCCCATCGAGGGGAGCGGCTTTCGAATGACTCCCGCCGCACGCGCGCAGGCGGCGATCGAGCTGCTCGACGACATCATCGCCGCGGTGAGGAGCGGGGGCGCCGCCGCCGACACGCTCGTAGCCCGCTATTTCAAGACCCGCCGCTACGCCGGCTCGAAGGACCGGCGGGCGGTCCGCGAGCTCGTCTACCGGGCCATTCGCGCCTGGCCCGAGCCGCCGCCTTCGGGACGGGCAGGGATGCTGGGCCTTGCGATCCAGGATCAGGCGCTGCTCGCCGCCTTCGACGGCTCGCCGCACGGCCCGGCCGAAATCTCTCCCGAGGAAAAGGGCGTGGCGCCCCGTTCGACGGCGATTCCCAAATGGCTGGTCCGCAAGTTCGATCCGGCCGCGACTCCCGCCGATCTCCAGTCCCTTCTGGGCCGGGCGTGTCTCGATCTTCGGGTGAACCGCCTCCGGGCCGAGCGCGATGCGGTGCTTCCGGCCTTTCCCGGCGCCGTCCCGACGCCCTCGTCGCCGGTCGGTCTCAGGCTCCCGGAGGCCATTCCGGTCGAGGAGAGCGAAGCCTGGCGTTCGGGCCTTGTCGAGGTTCAGGACGAAGGCAGCCAGCTCCTCGCCCTGGCCTGCGCCGCCCGGCCCGGCGAGACCGTGCTCGACCTTTGTGCCGGCGCCGGCGGCAAGACCCTCGCGCTCGCCGCCGAAATGGGCAATTCGGGCCGCCTCGTCGCCTCCGATACCGACAGGGGCCGCCTCTCGCGGATGGACCTCCGGCTGAAGCGCGCCGGAGTGACCATCGTCGAACCGAGATTGCTCAACCCGGGGCGGGAGCGGGAGGCGCTTGCGGACCTCGTCGACGCTCCTGACCTGATCCTCGTCGACGCGCCCTGCTCGGGAACGGGCTCCTGGCGCCGCAATCCCGAGCTGCGCTGGCGGCTCGATCCGAAGAGGCTCGCGGACTATGTGAAGCTGCAGTCCTATCTGCTTGATCTGGCGTCGGAACTCATTCGTCCCGGTGGCCGTATCGTCTATGCCGTCTGCTCCCTCCTCGCCGACGAGGGGCGGGGCCAGGCGGAGGCGTTCGGGAGCCGTTCAGCCATGGTGGCCGAAGAGCCGGGCATGACGGCGGGAAGAGCCGCCGGCCCTGGGCGGATCCTCACCCCGGCGCGCGATGGCACGGACGGCTTTTTCGTCGCGCGCTGGCGGGCGCCATGCTAGACCGTCGGGCGACGTAGATCATGGAGTTACTGATGCGCCTCACCCCCATTGCCCTCACCGTCGCCATCGCTCTGGCGACCGTGGCGAGCGCCGGCCAGGGCCAGAAGCCCGACGATCAGATCGACGCGCGCTCGGTCGCGCTCACCCAGCAGGGGCAGGCGCTGGCCGCCCAGGCGCGCTATCAGGAAGCGACCGACCTGCTCGAATCGGCCCTCGCCGTCGATCCCCGCAACCGCCAGGCCTATATCGGCCTCGCGAGGGCCGCTTTGGGCCAGAAGCTCCCGGGCAAGGCGATCAAATTCTATTTCGAGGCCCTGAAGCTCGAGCCCAACGACGTCGCCGCGCTCGCCGGCCAGGGCGAGGCCCTCGTCCAGCGCGGAGCGGTCGAGAAGGCCAAGCAGAATCTCGCCCGGATCAAGACGCTCTGCGCCAACCCCTGCCCGCAGGCGACCCAGCTTGCCGCCGTCATCGCCAAGGGCCCGCCGCCCGAGGTCATGACCGCCCAGCGGCCGGAGGTGGGGGCGCCGAAGCCTTAGAACCCCTCTCCCTGGAGGGGAGAGGGAGGGGCCCGCCGCGAAGCGGTGGGAGGGTGAGGGCGTACCGACTTAAGGGCTACAGGCCCTCACCCTGGTTCGCTTCGCGAACCTGTCCCTCTCCCCTAGAGGGAGAGGGGTTGGTGTCCATCCTCCTCGCCACCGCGACGAACTCCTCCACCCTCAAAGTCTCCGCCCGCCGCTCCGGATCGATACCAACCTCCGCCAGCGCCTCCAGCGCTCCCGCCAGCCCCTTGAGGCTCTGCCTCAGCATCTTGCGCCGCTGTCCGAACGCGGCGCCCGTAAGCCCCTCCAGGGTCGCCGCCCTCACCCCCTCCGGCGCCGGCTTCGGGACGATGTGGACGACCGCCGACATCACCTTGGGCGGCGGAACGAAGGCCGAGCGGTGGACCTTCATCGCGATCCGCGGCTCGCTCCGCCACTGGGCGAGCACCGCCAGCCGGCCATAGGCGCCGGTGCCGGGACGGGCGACGATCCGCTCCGCCACTTCGAGCTGGAACATCAAGGTGAGCGAGCGCCACCAGGGCGGCCATGCCTCGCCGCCGAGCCAGCGGACGAGCAGGGCCGTGCCGACATTGTAGGGCAGGTTGGCGGCGACATGGGCTCCGGCCCCGGCCTCGACGCCCTCGTCGACCTCGAGCGCGTCGGCTTCGATCACCCGGAGCCGGCCCTCGGCCGCCTCGGCGACCTCGGCCAAAGCGGGAAGGCAGCGGCGGTCGCGCTCGACCGCGACCACCCGAGCGCCCGCCCTGAGCAGCGCCCGGGTCAGCCCGCCGGGACCGGGGCCGACCTCGTAGACCCGCTGGCCTTCAAGATCGCCCGGCACCCGGGCGATCCGGTCGAGCAGCTGCTCGTCGAGCAGGAAATTCTGGCCGAGCGACTTGGCGGCCCTGAGCCCGTGCCGCGCGATGACTTCGCGCAGCGGGGGCAGGGCCTTCACGCCGCCGCCAGCCGGACGGCGCAATCGGCGGCCATATTCAGCGCCGCGAGCATCGCGGTGGGCTCGGCCTTGCTCTGCCCGGCGATGTCGAAGGCGGTGCCGTGGTCGGGAGAGGTCCTGACGATCGGCAGGCCCAGGGTGATGTTGACGCCCTCGTCGAAATGGAGGGTCTTGAGCGGCACCAGCGCCTGGTCGTGATAGAGGCAGAGCGCCGCGTCGTAGCCCGAGCGCATTCGGGCGTGGAACATCGTGTCAGGCGCGAGCGGGCCGAAGACCTCCGCCCCCTCCTCGCGAAGCCGGTCGATGGCCGGGATGACGATATCGATCTCCTCCCGTCCCAGGGCGCCGCCTTCGCCGGCATGGGGGTTGAGGCCGGCCACGGCCAGTCGCGGCCTTTCGATCCCGAACAGCCGCCGAAGCGCCCGGATCGTCGTCCGGCCGCGCTGGACGATGAGCTCGGTGGTCAGGAGCCCGGGCACGTCGCGGAGCGCGACATGGGTCGTGACCGGAACCGTTCGAAGAGTCGGGCCGGCGAGCATCATCGCGACCCTGTCGGCGGCGATTCCGCAGCGCTCGGCGACGAACTCGGTCTGGCCGGGATGGGTGAAGCCGATGGCGTAGAGCTGTGCCTTCGAGACCGGGCCGGTGACGAGCGCCGAGCTCGCGCCCGAGCGGGTCAGGCCGACGGCGAGCTCGAGGGCGTCGAGCGAGTTGCGGGCGCCCTCGAGCGTCGGCTGGCCCGGCCGGGTCTCGCCGGCGGCGTCGATGCGGATGACGGGAAGGGCGCCCTGGAAGCAGGCCGCGGCGTCGTCGGGGCCGGCGACGACCTCGATCGGACCGCCCCAGACCGCCCGCAACGCCTCGGGCGCCCCGACCGTGAAGAAGGGCGGCACCGAATCCGCCACTCGCCTCTCCCAGGCCTTGGCCGCGATCTCGGGGCCGATCCCCGCGGGATCCCCGAGCGCGACGGCCAGGGGCGCGATCAAGGGATCCGCCGGCTAGCGATAGTCGACCACCGCGTCGCGCCGGAGGTCGCGCAGGAAGCGGCGGGCGCGAAGGTTGACCCGGTTCTCGGCGAGCTGGTTGTAGACCTGCTCGAAGCTGACGTTGGTCGTCGGGTCGGGATCGTCGCGGCCGCACAGTACGAGAACGCTGACCTTGTCCTGACCGGAGCTGAAGGCGGGCGTGAACTGGCCGACGCTGAGGGCGAGCAGGGTCTGCTGAAGCGCCGGCGGAAGATCGCGGACCTTGACCAGGTCGTTGGTGATGACTTCGGCGCCGATCGACACCGCGGCCGCTTCCGCTCCGCCGCAGCCGCCCATCGTCTGGGTGGTGCGAAGCAGCTGCTGCACTTTTTCCTCGACGACGTTCTTCGGGCTGTTCGGCGCGAAGGGCACGGTGATCTGCTTGAGGCTGAGCACGGCGTCGCGCGGGTCGGCGGTCAGCACCTGGCGGGTGTCGTTGACGACGATGATCGAGAAGCCGCCGGGGATCGCGATCGGATCGCTGACGCTTCCGAGCGGGATCGACTGCACCACCGCTCCGAGCGCCTCGGGCAGCTGGGCCGAGCGAACCCAGCCGAGATCGCCGCCGACGGCCGCGGTCGACGCTTCGGAGAATTGCCGCGCATAGGCGAGGAACGAGGCTCCGCCGCGCAGCTGCTGGACGATCCGGTCGGCGTTGGCGCGGACTTCGGCCGCCGTCTCGGGGGTCGCCGAGAGGAAGATTTCCGAGACCTTGAACTCCTGGGTGCCCTTGGCGGCGTTGAGCCGCTCGATCACCGCTTGAACTTCTTCTTCACTGATATTCACAAACGGCTCGATCTTGCGGCTCTGGAGCCGGGCCCAGGCCATTTCGCCATGAATCTGCCGCTTCAGGGTCTCGGGCGACGCCCCGTTGGCCCGAAGGAAGTTGGAGAATTGCTCGGGCGTCTGCTTGAACTGCGACTGGGCGTAGCGGGCGAAATACTGGTTGACCTCGGCCTGGCTGATCTTGATGTCGGCCTGCTCGGCGGCCTGGATCTCGAGCACCTCGTCGACGAGGTTGCGGAGCACCTGCTGGCGAAGGCGAGGCAGCTCGTCCGGCGGGATCTCGCCGCCGCTCGCCATCCTGATGATCGCGATTCGATGGTCGACCTCCGTGCGGGTGATGACGGTGCCGTTGACGATCGCCGTCGCCTTGCGGAGATTAGGATCGTCGTCGGTGAGGAATTGCGGATTGGCGGGAATGTTGAGGCTCGCTGACGGAGCGCTTGGCGCGGGGTCGCCGACGGTCTGCGCAACGGCCGCGGCGGCGGCCAGTGAGCCGGCCAGCATGAGCGCCGCCCCGAGATAAATGCCGAGCTTCATCATTCCTCCAATTAATGCAGGCCGCTAGCGATGCCTGAAATTTGCTGAACCCCAGCTTACGCGCGTACCTTTAGCGTCCGAGATTCTTCAATGCCACCCGGAACTGGAAGGTGTTGCCGCGGTCGATGTCGCCGACCCTGTCGTAATCCCGCCGCCAGGTGACGCCGATCTCGAGGCAGTCGTCGTCATAGCTGATTCCGATCCGGTGGCGCACCGGCTCGTAGCCGTCGGCCGACGAGAGCGGACTCTCCTTGGCGTCGGTGAGGTCGATGACCGTCGAGCCGAAGACCGACCAGTAGCGCTTGAAGCGCACCCGTCCGCCGAGCCGTATCTCCTCGCGGTCCCGCAAATCCTCGATCGCGGGGTCGATGTTGCGGTCGAGGCGGAGATAGCCGATCGTCGCATAGGTCTGGCGGCCGCCGATCACGGCGTCGATCTCGTTGCGCCTCAGCGCGAGGCTTTCCTTGTCGATCCGGAAGCGATGGACGAGGTTCAACTTGCGGCCGAGCTTGACGTTGGTCCTGCCGACATAATCCGAGAATCGGTCGGAAAGGCCGGTGCCCGGCGGAAGGATGCTCGGCTTGTCGTCGAGGCGGAAGCTCTGGCCGATCGTGGTCCTGACCGCGATTCCGGGCAGGTCGAGCCCCCAGTCGACCCCGTAGGTCACCCGCGGTCCGTTCTCCCAGCGGTCGAAGCCGGGAAAGCGGTTGAGCGCGAAGAGGTTGGAATCCTCGAGATCGACCGCGCGGGCGTCCTCGTTCGGGATTTCGAGATTGTCGGTGGCGCCCGAGGCGACCAGCTGGAGCCGGGGGGTCAGGCGCTGGGTGCCGCCCATGAACGGCCCGACCAGCGGCCAGCGCACCTCCGCCGCGAGCGCTCCGATCGCCCGGGCGTGCCAGCCCTCGTCGCCGCGGTAGATGATCGTGTCGGTGAGCAGATTGTCGCTGCTGTGGTAGACGTCGCCGCGGGCATAAGCGGTGAGCAGGAGTTCCTGGCCCCATGGCGTGAGGCGGCGCCGGTCCCAGCGGGCTCCGGCGAAGGCGCGCTGGGTGTCCTGACCGCCCGTCCTCAGGATGGCGAGGCTGTTCGCCTGAAGCTCGACCTGCCCGCCCCAGATCTTGCCCGGCATCCGCCAGCGCGCGTCGATCGCGGGCAGGGCGATCGGCTGTTGCCCGGCGACGTCGGTGACTCGAAGGCCCTGGAAAGCCCAGCCGGCGATGGAGATATAGCTTTCGGCCGTGATCCGCTCGGCCTCGATCACCGAGCGGAGCCTGGTGTCGCGGGAGATGTCGTAGCGGCGAAGGAAGGTGCGGTCGGTGACGTAGCGGCCCGAAGCTGTCACCGTCCACAGCGGGTTGAGCTGGAAGCGGCCATGGCCCTCCAGATAGGCGCGAACGCCCTGGTCCCTGACCGCGGTGAGCGGAGCCGTTATCGGTATCCGCGACCCGTAGGTCAGATAGGCGCCGAGCTCGAAGGCGCCCAGCCCGGTCAGCTGGCGGTAGCGGCCCTCCAGCATCGGCGCCACCTCCGTGTAGACGTGCGGGGTGATGGTGGCGTCGCGGTTGGGCGCGAGCTTCAGGTAATAGGGCACCGCCAGCTCGAAGCCGTTGCTCGAACTCAGCCTTATGTCCGGTACCAGAACTCCGCTCCCCCCGCCCTCGCTGCCGTCCGGGTGGGATAGGAAGGGCAATGCGGCAATCCGGGCGCCTAGCAGGTTGAGCGACGCGCCCTCGTAGCGGATGCGATGCTTGACCGGATCGTGCACCACCTTGACCGCGTTGATCTGCCAGGTCGGGTTCTTGGGGCAACCTTTCCTGCTGATCACCGCGCAGGGCGAGTAAGCGGCGCGGTAGAGGGTGGTGTAGCCGTCCTTGCGCTCGGCCTTGTCGGCGGCGAGCCGGCCGCCGTCGGCGAGGACGAGAAGCATGTTTTCGACGATTCCGTCGCGAAGCGCGTCGGTAAGGACGACGCTGTCGGCATAAGCGACGTCGCCGCCGGGGTTGACGACCCGGACATTGCCCTCGGCGCGCACTTCGTCGGTGGCGCGATTCCAGGTCACCCGCTCGGCGCGGAGCCGGTTGCCCTCCGAGTTCATGCGCACGTCGCCGCTCGCGGTCACGACCTGCGCCTCGCTGTCGTAGCTGAGCTCGTCCGAGCTGAACGCGACCTCGCGCGAATCCGCGGCAGGCGCCGCGACGGCGGGGTCGTCGCCCGGCGGGGGTCCGTCGTCCTGCGCGAGCGCGGCGCCGGGAGCGGCGAGCAGCAGCGGGAGCGCGGTCAGGCAGATGAGATTGAGCTTCTTCACTTTCCCCGCCGCCAGAGCACGCGCGACCTCAGGCGGCCTATCGCATTGGAACGGCACAGGGGCAATGCCGCAAGGGGTGCTCGTCAATCCGGCAGAGGCCGGAATCCATGGACCGAAGACTTTCCGATATGGACTGTGTTCATGGATCCCGGATCAAGTCCGGGATGACGAGAGTTGGAGGGACGATGCCGGTTCCCCTCGCCCCCTTTGCAGCGGCCGGGCGAGCGCCTAGAGGCAGTCGTCAAAGCCAGGAGCAAAGCAACGCCCATGAAAATCAGCTTCGCCAGTGAACGTCCCGCCGGCGCTTATGCGCTCGCCCTTGCGGTGTGGAGCGAGGACATGGTCTCGGACCGCCTCGGCGGGCTCGACCCCGCTTCCCGCGCCGTCGCCGCCCGGGCCGCCGAGGCCCAGCGCTTCGAGCGCGAAGCCGCGTCGATCGCCGAAACCTTCGTCGCCGAAGGGGAGGGCGCCCGGCGTCTGCTTCTCGTCGGGCTGGGCGACCGCCGCCAGGACGACGCCCTCTTCGAGAAGGTCGGCGGAGCGCTCGCGGCGCGCCTGCTCACCTCCGGCGAGACGCGGCTGGTGATCGACTTGTCGGGCCTCGGGCTCGACGGCGAGGCAGCCGCCCGCATCGCCCTCGGCGCCTCGGCGCGGAGCTGGCGCTACGACGTCTACCGGACCAAGCTCCCCAAGAAGCAGAAGCCGACCCTCGAGGAGGTGGTCATCGTCGGCGCCGGGGATGTGGGCGCGGCCTGGAGCGACCGCTCAGCGCTGCTCGAAGGCCTGTCCTTCACCCGCGAGCTGGTCACCGAGCCGGCCAACATCATCTACCCGGAGACATTCGTCGAACGCTGCCGCAAGCGGCTCGAGCCGCTCGGAGTCGAGTTCGAGGTGCTCGACGAGAATCAGATGCGCGAGCTGGGAATGGGCGCGCTGCTCGGAGTCGCCCAGGGCTCGGTACGGCCGCCGCGGCTGCTGGCGATGCGCTGGAACGGCGCCGGCAATTCGAGCGCGAGGCCGGTCGTGCTGATCGGCAAGGGAATCACCTTCGATACCGGCGGAATCTCGATCAAGCCGGCGCTCGGAATGGAAGCGATGAAGTGGGACATGGGTGGCGCCGGCGCCGTCGCCGGGGCGATGGCCGCGATCGCGGGACGCAAGGCGAAGGCCAACGTCGTCGGGGTCTGCGCGCTCGCCGAGAACATGCCGGACGGCAACGCCCAGCGCCCGGGCGACGTCGTCACCTCGATGTCGGGGCAGACGATCGAGGTGATCAACACCGATGCCGAGGGCCGACTCGTCCTGAGCGATGCGATGACCTGGGCCCAGCGCCAATACAAGCCGGAGGTCATCGTCGACCTCGCCACCCTGACCGGCGCGATGGTCATCTCGCTCGGCCACGAATATGCCGGCATCTTCTCCAACGACGACGGCCTCGCGGGGCAGCTCGTGGCGGCGGGGCAGGCGACCGGCGACAAATTGTGGCGGATGCCGCTCGGCGACCCCTACGACAAGCTGATCGATTCCCCGATCGCAGACATGAAGAACGTCGGGCCTCGGGAGGGCGGCTCGATCACCGCCGCGGTCTTCCTCCAGCGTTTCGTCGAGACCGGCGTCAAATGGGCCCATCTCGACATCGCCGGAATGGCCTGGGCGGACAAGGCGAGCCACCTCTACGACAAGGGCGCGACCGGCTACGGAGTCGCGCTGCTCGACCGCTTCGTCGCCGACAATTTCGAAGGGTGATCGCCGACTTCTACCACCTCACCGCCTCGCCGCTCGAGCGGGTGCTGCCCGCCATCGCCGAGAAGGTGGCGGCCGGCGGCGAGCGGCTGCTGATCGTGGCGGAGCCGGGGCTGCTCGCCCGCCTCGACGAGCAATTGTGGAGCTACTCCAGGGACAGCTTCCTCCCGCACGGCCGCGACCGGGCGCAGAGCCAGCCCGTCCTGCTTTCGGCCGAGCCGGTCGCGGCCAACGGAGCGCCCAACATCGCCTTGGCCGACGGGACATGGCGGGACGAAGCGCTCTCGTTCGCGCGCGCCTTCTACTTTTTCGACAATGACGGCCGGGACTCGGCCCGCGAGGCCTGGCGGGCCCTGAAAGGACGGCCCGAGGTCGAGGCGCGCTACTGGAAGCAGGACGAGCGCGGCAAGTGGGTCCAGGGGCCGTGAGCCTTGCGCTGCGGCGACCCCGTCCCTAGAGAGCCCGCCAAATCCCACCCAATCCACGGAGCATAGAGCCGGCCATGGCGACCGAACGCACTTTCTCGATCATCAAGCCCGACGCCTGCCGGCGCAACCTCACCGGCGCGATCACCGCCAAGCTCGAGGAGGCGGGCCTTCGAATCGTCGCCTCGCGCCGGATTCGGATGACCCGCGAGCAGGCCGAGGGCTTTTACGGGGTCCATCGCGAGCGCCCGTTCTTCAACGACCTGGTCGCCTTCATGACGTCAGGACCGGTCGTGGTTCAGGTGCTCGAGGGCGAGAACGCCGTCGCCCGCAACCGCGAGGTGATGGGCGCCACCAACCCGGCCAATGCCGACGAAGGCACGATCCGCAAGCTCTTCGCCGAATCGATCGAGGCCAACAGCGTCCACGGCTCCGACAGCGCCGAGAATGCCGCGATCGAGATCGATTTCTTCTTCAAGCCCGAAGAGATCGTGGGGTAATCGTCACCCCGGACTTGATCCGGGGTCCACCTTGCTCGCCGGATCGGCCGCAAGAAGGTGGATGCCGGATCAAGCCCGGCATGACGAGGCTGCGGCTCTACCTGGCCCTCGCTGCCCAAAGCGCGTCGAGCCGCTTTTGCGCCTCGGCCGCCGTCGTTCGACCGATCAGCGACAGGCCCCTGAGCTCCACTTCGGTGCCCCCGAACAGGCCGCCGTCGCTCTCCTTGTAGCCGACGTCGTAGAGGGCCGTGTCGGTGAAGGCGGCGCCGTCGGCGACGAAACGGGTGGTGATGGCCACCGGCATTCGGGCGTCGCCGCGGACCTTGCCGTCCTTGTCGTTCGCCTTCCTGACCGCGCGCTTCACCCATTCGGCCTCGATCCTGGGCTCGGTCGTCTCGAACGCGCCGAGCGCGAAGGCGCTTGGAAAGAGCAGGGTCTGGCTCTGGATCGCCTGCTCCGGGTCGAGCGCGGTCAGAGCCAGGCGCTTGCCGCCCCCGCTGGTCTTGAGGAGCAGGATTCGCGACACTTTCGCCTGCTTCGCCTTTTCCGCGGCCCGCTCGCTCTCGGCCGCGCTTCGTTCGGACCAGCTGTTCCACAGCGCCAGGCCGGAAATCAGGACTCCGATAACCGCCAGGATCTCGCCCAGCGTGATCCAGCGCCGCCGGATCGCCGCGGCTTCCTTGCGCTCGGCCGGAGTCTGCCTGTCGTCGCTCATGCTTTGGGGCCTCCAAGGACGATCTCGCGGCGCGGGAGCAGGCGGGCCGCGAAGGCGTCGAGAGTCTCGGGGTAGAGCCGGTGCTCCTCCTTGAGCACCCGGGCCGCGAGCATCTCCGCGGTCTCGCGCTCGCGCACCCTCACCTTGGCCTGCGCGAGAACGGGTCCGCCGTCGAGCTCGTCGGTGACCAGATGGACCGAGCAGCCCACCCAGATCTCGCCCGCCTCCAGCGCGCGCCGGTGGGTGTCCAGCCCCTTGTAGGCGGGCAGCAGGGAAGGGTGGATGTTGAGGATCCGGCCCTGCCATTTGCGGATGAACTCGCTCGACAGAAGCCGCATGTACCCGGCCAGGGCCACGATCTCGACGTCGTGCTCGCGAAGCGCCAGGTCGAGCCGATGGTCGAATTCCTCCCGCTCCATCCCCTTGTGGCTCAGCGACCAGACCGGGATTCCGAGCCGCCTGGCGGCGACGAGGCCGCGCGCTTCGGGAACGTTGGAGGCGACCAGGACGAGGTCGTAGCTGCGCGCCTCCCGGCGCTTATACTCGCTGAGCGCGACCATGTTGGTGCCTCGCCCGGAGACCAGCACCCCGACTCGCGCCCGGTCAGCCATGATGGGTCGCGGTCCAGTCCCCCCGGGCGCTCCAGGTTCCGGCCGGGCCGGCGACGGTGCAGCCTTTCGGGCCTTCCCCCACCCTCCCGATAGGGAAAACGGTTTCTCCAGCTGTCTCAAGGGCTTGCGAGACTTCGTTCACATGGTCCTGAGACACGATGACAGCCATTCCGACGCCGCAATTGAAGGTCCGCGCCATCTCCTCCGGCTCGATATTCCCCTGCCCCTGGAGGAAGGCCATGAGCCGCGGCTGAGGCCAGGATTGGGCGTCGATCCGGGCGTGGAGCCCTTCGGGGAGCACCCGGGGAATATTCTCGAGCAGCCCGCCGCCGGTGATATGGGCCATGGCGCGAATCCGCCCCGAGCGGACCAGCGGAAGCAGCGACCTCACGTAGATTCGGGTTGGGGCGAGAAGCGCTTCGATGAGCAGCACCTCCGGGTCGAACAGGGCCGGCCGCTCCAGCTTCCAGCCGCGGTCTGCGGCGAGCCTCCGGACCAGCGAGAAGCCGTTCGAATGGACCCCCGAGGAGGCGAGGCCGAGGATGACGTCACCGGCGGCCACCTTCGCGCCGGTCAGCGCCTCGTCCCGCTCGACCGCCCCGACGCAGAAGCCGGCCAGGTCGTAATCGCCCTCGGCGTACATTCCCGGCATCTCCGCCGTCTCGCCCCCGATCAGGGCGCAGCCCGCCTGGCGGCAGCCCTCGGCGATCGAGGCGACGACCCGCTCGGCGACGGCTCCGTCGAGCCTCCCGGTGGCGAAATAATCGAGGAAGAAAAGCGGCTCGGCGCCCTGGACGATGAGATCGTTGGCGCACATCGCGACGAGGTCGATCCCGACGCCGTCGTGCCGGCCCGAATCGATCGCCAGCTTGAGCTTGGTGCCGACGCCGTCGTTGGCCGCGACCAGAAGCGGATCGCGATAGCCCGCCGCCTTGAGGTCGAAGAAGCCGCCGAAGCCGCCGAGCGAAGCGTCCGCACCGGGCCGGGCCGTCGATTTGGCCAGCGGTCCGATCGCCTTGACCAGCGCATTTCCCGCGGCGATCGAAACGCCTGCTTTCGCGTAGGTGTAGCTGCGTTCGTCTTCCAAGGGCCGTCCGTTTCCCTGCCGCTCATCCTGAGTAGGGACCGAGCCTGGCGAGGGCCCGTATCGAAGGACCGTCCTTCGATACGCCGTTTCGACAGGCTCAACGGCTACTCAGGATGAGCGGGTAGCCACATCGCGCTTGGATTTCCACGTTCAACTCGCCAAAAGGCGGGCGTGAAGCCGACCCGCCTTCTGCCCCTCCTGCTCGTCGCCCTGCTTGCCTCGCTCGTCGCCGGGCGAGCGGTTTGGGCGCAGCTCGAGGGCGCCGACCGGGGAGTCCCGCCGGTGGACAGCGCGAGCACCTTCGAGATCACCGGGATCGAGGTCGACGTCAGCGCCGACAATGCCGACAAGGCGCGCGAGGAGGGCTGGCGGCAGGCTCAGCAGAAGGGGTGGAAGGCGCTCTGGGCGAAGACCAACGGCCGGCCGGCCGAGCAGGCTCCGGGCCTGACCGACGCCGCCCTCAACGGAATGGTCGCCGGGATCGTCGTCGAGCAGGAGCAGATCGGCCCGAAACGCTATATCGCGACCCTGGGCGTGCTGTTCGACCGCGCCCGCACCGGCCAGCTGCTCGGAGTCAGCGGCTCGGTCCGCCGCTCGGCGCCCGTGCTGGTCATCCCGGTGATGCTGACCGGCTCGTCCTTCCAGACCTTCGAGTCGCGCAACGAATGGCAGCGCGCCTGGGCGCGCTACCGCACCGGCAACAGCCCGGTCGACTATGTCCGCCCGACCGGCTCCGGAATCGATCCCCTGCTCCTCAACGTCACCCAGACCCGTCGTCCCGGCCGGGCCTGGTGGCGAATGCTGCTCGACCAATATGGCGCCGCCGACGTCGTCACTCCGGAGGTCCATCTGAAGCGGCTTTATCCCGGCGGGCCGGCGATCGGCGTGTTCACCGCCCGGCACGGCCCCGACAACAGGGTTCTCGGCCAGTTCACCCTCCGAGTCGAGAACAGCGCCGCGATCCCGCGCCTTCTCGATGAGGGCGTCCGCGGGCTCGACCTCCTCTACACGCGGGCTCTCGCCGCCGGCGAGCTCAGGCCCGACCCCTCGCTGATCGTCCCCGAGCCGCCGCTGGTCGAGGAGATCGAGGAGGAGGAGGGCGAGGCCGTGGTCGAGGAGAGCGAGCGCCCGTTGCCCCCGCCCGGCTCGACTCCGGTCGCCCCGGTCACCGTTCTCAGGATCGAGGTCGACACTCCGGACCAGGCGGCGATCGGCCGGGCCGAGCTGGCGGTCAGCCGGGTTCCCGGCGTGACCTCGGCCTTCACCACCAATCCGTCGGTCGGCGGAACCTCGGCGATGCGGGTCAGCTATATGGGCGAGCCCGCCGCTCTCGCCGCGGCGCTCGAGGCCCAGGGCTGGCGCGTGTCCGGCTCGGGCAACAGCCTGCGCCTGTCGCGGGGCGGCGACTGACGTGCCGCAGATCGCGCTGCCGCTCGACTGGCCGGTAGCCGACCGCGATGAGGATTTCCTCATCTCCGATTCCAACCGCGCCGCCTTCGACCATCTCAAGCGCTGGTCGCTGTGGCCGGTCATGGCCACCCTCGTCACCGGGCCGCGCAAGTCCGGGCGAAGCCTGCTCGGCCGGCTGTTCGTCCGAAAGACCGGCGGCCGGCTGTTCGACAATGCCGAGGACCATGACGAGGAGGCGATCTTCCACGCCTGGAACGAAGCCCAGCTCTCCCGGCGGCCGCTCTTGATCGTCGCGGACTCGCCGCCGCCGGTGTGGCAGGTGGAGCTCCCGGACCTGCGCTCGCGCCTTGCGGCGACTCCCCATGTCGAGATCGCCGCCCCGGACGACACTCTGATCGGCGATCTCATCGTCAAGCTGCTCGGCGACCGCGGAATCGCCGTCCCGCCCGAGGTCCCCGCCTTCATTGTGCCGAGGATCGAACGTTCCTATGTCGCCGTCCAGCAGGTCGTCGCCGCTCTGGATCGCGCCGCCTTGTCGCACCATCGTCGATTGACCGTGGCGATGGTGAAGCGCGCGCTGTCCGAGGACGGCATGATCAAGAGGGCGAGAAGCCAGGTTTGAATGAACGACACAGCTTCATCGCCGGCGCCCGAGCCGCCTTCGCTGGCGCCCCGCGAGCGTTACTTCAACCGTGAGCTGAGCTGGCTCGCCTTCAACCGGCGAGTCCTGGAAGAGGCGCGCAATTCCGCCCACCCGCTGCTCGAGCGCCTGCGTTTCCTCTCGATCTCGGGCAGCAATCTCGACGAATTCTTCATGGTGCGGGTCGCCGGGCTGAAGGCTCACCGGCTGCTCGGAGTCGAGGAGGCGTCGGCGGACGGCCTGACCCCCGCGCAGCAGCTCGCCGCGGTCGCCGCCGAGGCCGACGAGCTGACCCAGAGTCAGCAGCAGGTCTGGTCCGAGCTTCGCCGCGCCCTCGCCGATTGCGGAGTGGCGGTGATCGGCAGCGGGGCGATCGACTCCGAATCGGCGGAATGGCTCGAGCGCCACTTTCGCGAGCAGATCTTCCCGGTGCTCACGCCCCAGGCGATCGACCCGGCCCATCCTTTCCCGTTCATCCCCAATCGCGGCTTCTCGCTCATCTTCGATCTCCGGCACCGCCGCACCGGCCGGCCGATCCGCGAGCTGCTCATGGTTCCGGCGACTCTGCCACGCTTCATCCGGCTGCCGGGGACGGAGGCGCGCTATATCGCGGTCGAGACCCTGATCCGGCGCAACATCGCCGTCCTTTTCCCCGATCACGAGCTGGTCGGCGGCGGCGCCTTCCGGATCCTTCGCGACAGCGACATCGAGGTCGAGGAGGAAGCCGAGGATCTCGTCCGCTATTTCCGGAGCGCGATCAAGCGGCGCCGGCGCGGAAGCGTCATCCGCCTCAAGCTCTCCGCCGAGATGCCCGAGGAGCTCGTCAACATGGTGCGCGAGGGCGTCGGGGCCGCCGAGGCGATCGTCACCGAATCGACCGGCTTCCTCGGCATCGCCGACCTCGACGCGCTCTACGAAGAGGACCGGCCCGACCTCAAGTTCGCGCCCTTCGCGCCGCGCTTTCCCGAACGGATCCGCGAGCATGGCGGCGACTGCTTCGCCGCCATCCAGACCAAGGACATCATCGTCCACCACCCCTATGAGAGCTTCGAGGTGGTGGTCGAGTTCCTGAAGCAGGCCGCCGCCGATCCCGACGTCATCGCGATCAAGCAGACCCTCTACCGCGCCGGCAAGCAGTCCGCCGTGATCCGCGCCCTCATCGACGCCGCCGAAGCGGGCAAGTCGGTGACCGCCGTCGTGGAGCTCAAGGCGCGATTCGACGAGGAGCAGAACCTGCTCTGGGCCTCGGCGCTGGAGCGGGCCGGAGTCCAGGTCGTCTACGGCTTCATCGACTGGAAGACCCACGCCAAGGTGTCGATGGTGGTCCGGCGCGAGGAGCGCGGCTACCGGACCTACTGCCATCTCGGCACCGGCAATTACCACCCGGTGACGGCGCGGATCTACACGGACCTCAGCTTCTTCACCGCCGATCCCAGGGTCGGACGCGACGTCGCCCAGCTGTTCAACTACATCACCGGCTATGTCGAGCCGCGCGGCCTCGAATTGCTCTCCACCTCCCCGCACCAGATGCGCGACGAGCTTCTCGCCCTGATCGAGGCCGAGACGGCGCACGCTCGCGAAGGCCGTCCGGCCGTGATCTGGGCCAAGATGAACGCGCTGGTCGATCCGCCGGTCATCGACAAGCTCTACGAGGCGAGCCGGGCCGGGGTCGAGGTCGACCTCGTCGTTCGCGGAGTCTGCTGCCTTCGCCCCGGAGTGCCCGGCCTGTCGGACAACATCAGGGTCAAGTCGATCGTCGGGCGCTTCCTCGAGCACAGCCGCATCTGGTGCTTCGGCAATGGCGACGAGCTGCCCAACCGCCGAGCCCGGGTCTACATCAGCTCGGCCGACTGGATGCCGCGCAATTTCGACCGCCGGGTCGAATATATGCTTCCGCTCGAGAACGTCACCGTCCACGCCCAGGTGCTCGACCAGGTGATGGTCGCCAATCTGATCGATAACGAGCAGAGCTGGCGTCTTCACTCCGATGGAAGCTACGAGCGCCTCGTTCCCGAGGACGACCGGGCGTTCAACCTCCATCATTATTTCATGACCAACCCGTCCCTCTCCGGCCGCGGCGCGGCGCTCAAGGACAGCGGGTCGGTGCCGAAGCTGCGCCTGCGTCGCGGCCCGTGAGGGGAGGGGCGCTGCTTCACGCCGAGCCGATGGCGATCGTCGACATCGGTTCGAACTCGGTCCGCCTGGTTGTCTATTCGGGCGCGCCCCGGGCGCCGTCGATCATCTTCAACGAGAAGGTGCTCGCCGGCCTCGGC
Organism: Allosphingosinicella sp.; assembly: GCA_036389015.1. Taxonomy (GTDB): domain Bacteria; phylum Pseudomonadota; class Alphaproteobacteria; order Sphingomonadales; family Sphingomonadaceae; genus Allosphingosinicella. The sequence continues at coordinate 113,599 of DASVQS010000011.1, forward strand.
CAGGGGCTGGGCGAGACCGGGATGCTCGGCGAGGGCCCGCGGACCCGAGCCCTCGCGGCGCTTCGCCGTTTCCGTCTCCTGATCGAGCAGATGGAGGTGGGCGACGTGCGCGTCCTCGCCACCGCCGCCGTCCGCGACGCCAGCAACGGCGATTCATTCCTCGACGAGATCCGAGCGCTCGGCTTCCGGCCCGAGGTGATTTCCGGAGAGAAGGAAGGGCGGCTGGCCGGGGAGGGGGTCCTCTCCGGCTTTCCCGACGCCGACGGGCTGGTTGGCGACCTCGGCGGGGGCAGCCTGGAGCTGGCCGACGTCGGCTGCGGCGCCGTCCACGCCAGCATCTCGCTTCCCTTCGGAGTGCTTCGAATAGGCGAACCCGACGCGGCCGCGGAAAAGAAGCTGCGGCGGCGCCTCGCCCGCGCCCTCGACGAGTCCGGCCTCGGTGCCCGCGGCCGGGGCCGGCCCTTCTACATGGTCGGCGGCTCGTGGCGGGCCCTGGCCCGGCTCGACATCATCTCGCGCGATTATCCGCTGCCCATCACCCATCACTACCGGATGCCGCGCGAAAGGCCGGCCGAGCTGAGGAAGCTGATCGCCTCGCTGAGCCGCAGCGATCCCAGGAGCATGCCGATGCTCACCGCCTCGCGGATCCCCACGCTGCCCAACGCCAAGCTGATCCTCTCGGCCCTGGTCGACGCCGTCGAGCCGAGCGAGCTGATCGTCTCCAGCTTCGGAATCCGCGAGGGCTTGCTCTACCACGAGCTGCCGGCGCGCGAGCGCGCCAAGGACCCCTTGATCGAGGCCGCGCGCGACGCCGGGCGCGGCCTCAGCCGCTTCGGCGAGCATGGCGACCTGCTCGACCGCTGGATCTCGCCAATCTTCGCCGATTCGCCCGCCAACGCCCGCCTCCGCCTCGCCGCCTGCCTGCTCGCCGACGTCGCCTGGCAGGCCCATCCGGACTTTCGCGCCGAGCGCGGGGTCGAAATGGCGCTTCACGGCAATTGGGTCGGGATCGACGTCTGCGGCCGGGTGATGGTGGCTCAGGCCCTCTTCTCCAATTTCGGCGGCGGCCGCGACTTTCCGGACAAGCGGATCGCCGGCCTGTGCAGCCCGGGGGAGCTTGGATGCGCTTCGCGCTGGGGGCTCGCCATGCGCCTCGGCCAGCGCCTCAGCGGCGGCCTCGCCTCGAGCCTCGAGCGGAGCCGGCTGGAGCGGGACGGCGACGTCATCCGGCTCGTTCTGCCCAAGGGTGAGGAGGCGCTCTACGGCGAGACGGTGGACCGGCGTTTGAGAAAGCTGGCTTCCGCGCTCGGGTGCAAGGCGGAGATGGCGGTGGAATAACTGCCTCCCCGTCGCAACGCGATGGGGAGGAGGACCAGCGAAGCTGGTGGAGGGGTAATTAACGCAGGACTGAGAGGGTTTGCGCGCGAACCTCAGAGCTCGCGGCAGCTGCCCCTCCACCATGCTTCGCATGGTCCCCCTCCCCATGCTTCGCATGGGGAGGCAAGATCAGCCCCCGTCCGCCGTCAGGGTCATGACCAGCTTGCCGCCGCGCACGGCGAAAGCGAGCCGGCCTTCGACGAGGTCGAGCGCGTCCCGGCCGAACTGGTCGAACCGCCAGCCCTCGAGGATGGCGAGCCCCTCGCGCCGCCCCGCCGCGAGCAGCTCGAGCTCCTCGGTCCGGGCGATCAGCCGCGCCGCGACGTTGCTCTCGCGAGAGCGGATCTTCAGGAGCAGCTTCAGGAGGTCGGCGACCAGCGCGCCCTCCTTGCCCAGCCCCGGCCCCCGATCCTCGCGCGCCGGCAGCTCCTCGGCCGGCATCGGCACCGCCGCCGCGAGCGCGGTCATCAGCCGGGCGCCGATCTCGTTGCCGGCCCAGGCCGGCGAGAGCCCCCGGACCCGCGCCAGCGCCTCCTGGCTCACCGGCGGATGGGCGGCGACGTCGGCGATCGTCTCGTCCTTCATGATCCGCCCGCGCGGCAGATTCTTGCCCCGGGCCTCCTGCTCCCGCCAGGCGGCGAGCGCCTTGAGCCGGCCGAGCACCTCGGGCTTTCGGCTCGAGATCCGGATCCGCTTCCAGGCCAGGGCCGGGTCGTTCTCGTAATTGGCGGGATCGGCGAGCTTCTCCATCTCCTCGTCGAGCCATTCGCCGCGGCCGGTGCGCCGGAGCCGCTCCAGCATCTTGGGGAACAGGGCGGCGAGATGGGTGACGTCGCCGATCGCATAGTCGATCTGGCGCCGGTCGAGCGGGCGCCGGCCCCAGTCGGTGAAGCGGGCGCCCTTGTCGAGGCTCTTGCCGACCAGGCTCTCGACGAGGTTGGAATAGCCGACCTGCTCGCCGAGCCCCAATGCCATCGCCGCGATCTGGGTGTCGAACAGCGGGTGCGGGGTCTTGCCGGTGATGTTGTAGATGATCTCGATGTCCTGGCTTCCGGCATGGAAGACCTTGAGGACCTCCTCATTGTCGACCAGCAGGTCGAGCAGGGGAGTCATGTCGAGCCCGTCCGCCTTGGGATCGACGGCCGCGGCTTCGTCGATGTCGCCGATCTGGATCAGGCACAGGTCGGGCCAGTAGGTGTTCTCGCGCATGAACTCGGTGTCGACCGCGACGAACGGCGACTTGGCGAGGCGCTCGCACAGGGATTTCAGCGAATCGGAATCGGTAATCAGCGGGTGGATCTGCATCGTGCGCGTGCATAGCGGCGGCCTCCCCGCTTGACAAAGCAAGCCTGCGTGGCGAAGCGCCCCCATCCTCAAATCTGTGGAAAAAGCTCAGAAAGCGCCCGAAATGCACGCCTATCGCACCCATCATTGCGGCGAGTTACGCGCCTCCCATGTCGGGGAAAGGGTGAAGCTTTCGGGCTGGATCCACCGCAAGCGCGACCATGGCGGCGTATTGTTCGTCGATCTGAGGGACCATTACGGCCTCACTCAGATCGTCGCCAAGGCGAACAGCGAGCCGCTGCGCGTGCTCGAGCATCTTCGCGCCGAATCGGTGGTGACCATCGTCGGCGAGGTCGTCTCGCGCGGGCCCGAAGCGGCGAACCCCAACCTTCCGACCGGCGAGATCGAGGTTTCGGCCGAAGAGGTGGTTGTCCAGTCCTCCGCCGAGGAGCTTCCGCTGCCGGTCGCCGGGGAGGCGGATTATCCGGAGGAGATAAGGCTGCGCTACCGCTTCCTCGACCTTCGGCGCGACCGGCTCCACCGCAACATCGTGCTTCGCTCGCGGGTCATCTCGTCGATCCGGCGGCGGATGATCGAGGCCGGCTTCACCGAGTTCCAGACCCCGATCCTCACCGCCTCCAGCCCCGAGGGCGCCCGCGACTATCTCGTCCCGAGCCGGGTCCACCCGGGCAAGTTCTACGCGCTCCCGCAGGCGCCGCAGATGTTCAAGCAGCTGATCATGGTCGCCGGCTTCGACCGCTATTTCCAGATCGCGCCCTGCTTCCGCGACGAGGACGGGCGCGCCGACCGTAGCCCGGGCGAATTCTACCAGCTCGATTTCGAGATGAGCTACGTCACTCAGGACGACATCTTCCATACCCTCGAGCCCATCCTCGCCGGACTGTTCAAAGAGTTCGCGAACGGCAAGAAGGTCACCGCCGCCGGCGAGTTCCCGCGCATTCCCTATAAGGAAGCGATGCTGAAATACGGCTCCGACAAGCCGGACCTCAGGAATCCGATTCTCATCTCCGACGTGTCGAGCCACTTCCTGGGCTCCGGCTTCGGCCTGTTCGCGCGGATCGTCGAGGCCGGGGGAACCGTCCGCGCCATTCCAGCGCCGGGCACGGCGGGGCTGAGCCGCAAGTTCTTCGACGACATGAACGACTGGGCCCGCTCGGAAGGCCATGCCGGGCTCGGCTATGTCACCCAGAAGGGCGGCGAGCTCGGCGGACCGATCGCGAAGAATCACGGCGAGGAGGGCATGCGCAGGCTCGTCGCGGAGCTCGGCCTCGGCCCCGACGACGGCATCTTCTTCGCCGCCGGCAAGGAGGCTCAGGCCGCGAAGCTCGCCGGCGCCGCCCGGACCCGCGTTGCGGAGCAGCTCGGCCTCGTCGCGGAGGACGAATTCCGTTTCTGCTGGATCGTCGATTTCCCGATGTTCGAATATGACGAGGAAGCGAAGAAGGTCGACTTCAGCCACAACCCCTTCTCAATGCCCCAGGGCGAGCTCGAGGCGCTCGAGAGCAAGGACCCGCTCGACATCCTCGCCTTCCAGTACGACATCGTCTGCAACGGCGTCGAGCTGAGCTCCGGCGCGATCCGCAACCACCGGCCCGACATCATGTACAAGGCATTCGAGATCGCCGGCTATTCGAAGGAAGACGTCGACTCCAATTTCTCGGGAATGATCAACGCCTTCAAATACGGCGCCCCGCCGCACGGCGGCTCGGCTCCGGGGATCGACCGGATCGTCATGCTGCTCGCCGGCGAGCCCAACATCCGCGAGGTCGTCCTCTTCCCGATGAACCAGCGCGCCGAGGATCTGATGATGGGCGCCCCGGGCGTGGTCAGCGCCAAGCAGCTTCGCGAGCTCAACATCCGCGTCGTCGAGCCGGCCGGCGCCGGCGCGAAGAAGGACCCGGCCAAGGCGGTGGTGCCGGAATAAGGGAAGGGGAGTAGCCTCAGGGCCGTTCGGGCTGAGCTTGTCGAAGCCCTCTCCTTTCCACTACTCGCGGAAAGGAAGGAAAGCCCTTCGACAGGCCCAGGGCGAACGGTGGCGGCGTGACGATCGACCTCTCCGATTACGAATCCGGGACCCGGTACCGCGGAAACTATTCCGACGATCTCGCCGCCTTGCAGGAACGGCTATCCCGGATCCTCGTCGCCCATATCGTCCACAAGCGCCGCAGCCTGATCATCTGCGAGGGCTGGGACGCGGCCGGGAAGGGCGGGGCGATCCAGCGGCTGACCTCCGGCTGGGACCCGCGCGCCTACGAGGTCTGGCCGATCCGCGCACCCACCGCGGAGGAGAAAGCGCGCCATTTCCTCTGGCGGTTCTGGAGCAAGCTGCCGGGCGCCGGCGAGATCGCGATCTTCGACCGCAGCTGGTACGGCCGGGTACTGGTCGAGCGGGTCGAGGGCTTCGCGACCGAGGCGCAATGGCGGCGCGCCTATGACGAGATTAACGAGTTCGAAGCTCAGCAGGCCTATGACGGGACGACGATCGTAAAATTGTTCTTTCACGTCACCCAGGAGACCCAGGACGCCAGGCTTAAGGCCCGGCTCGACCATCCCTGGAAGCGTTGGAAGGTGACTGCCGAGGATTTCCGCAATCGCTCCAGGCGCGACGACTATCTCGCGGCCGTGCGCGACGTGTTCGATTGCACGAATACGCGCTGGGGACCGTGGACCGTGATCGACGGCAACAACAAGAAGTCCGCCCGAATCGCCGCCCTGACCGCGGTGGCGGAAGCCTTGGAGGCGGCGTGCCCGTCCAAGCCGCCCGAGGCCGATCCGGAAGTGGAGAGGCTCGCGCGCGAAGCGTTCGGAAGCGAGGCGGACGGCTAGTTGCAGACTCCGGTACGGCCGTGCGGCAGGAAGGCCAGTCGCTGGTGCGGATAGTCGAACACGAGAGTGAACCGTTCGAGCACGTCCCGACCGATGGTCCCGGCGCTTGCCTCCCGGCTGACGCCGCCCGTCCGGAACGCGACTTCGAGATCGCGAAACTCCTCGCCCGCGAATTTGAATGAGGCCAGCCGACCCACCTCCACCGCGAAGCTTCCGCCCGAACCCAGCACCTGCACCTGCCGGGTCGGCCTGGAGCGGAGCATCGCGTTGCGCTCGTGAAAGGGCTTGGCGAAGTCGACGGTGCCGGCATTGCCCGTATCGATCTGGAAGAGCCCCGAATGACCCTCCGCGACAGCTCGGAACGCCGGCGTGCTGTCGATATGCTCGAGCCTTTGCCACCTCGCCCCTTTCGGAAGGCGGTAGGTCGTCGGATCGCAAATCCGAACCCGCGCGCCCCCGTCCCCCCATTCGACGAGGGCCCGAGCGAACAGGTCGTAGCCGAGCGTCCCCATGCGTTTCTCCCCGGCGGGCGCGTTGTTCCCGCTGAGGTCCATCCCTCGGAAGACCGCATTTTCAATTCGAATTCGGCCCACGGTCAGGCTCTTCGCGCGGCGCCAGGTTCCCTCGACGGGCTTGCCGTCGGCGCCGGCCGACCGGTGGGTGCCGATCACCTCCATGTGGAGCGCCTCGGCGACCGACTCGTCAATGATCGAAGTATCCGCGCCGGAATCGAAATGCCACCAGCCCGACCTCACGTCGTCCGCGGTGGCACGGACGTAGACGTGGCCGGCGGTCCCGGAGGGGAAGGGCGCGCCTTGGCGCGTCTCCAGCGCGGCGGGCCGAGCGGAATCAAACCGATAATCCAGAGGCGGCCGCGGCCTCGCAAAAAAGGATTTCGGGGCAATCGGCAACACGGAGACGACAGTTCGGCTGGATGTGTCCCGGTAGCTCGTCTCGACGGCGAACGGAAACCGCACTCCCCTGATGGTTCGATAGTCACGATAGCGCTGAGTGAACGGTCCGCGCTCGTAGGGCACGACGACCCGATCGGGCAGCCAGGTGCGGCGGTCGACATAAACCGTTGCACCCGCAACTCCGTCGGGCAGCGAAAGGGCGATGGCGAATTCCCGTGCATTGCTTTTCCCCGGGAGCAGCCTGGCCTGGACGCCGCTCCTCGGGTCGAGCCACCAATGGCCGCGAATCCAAAGCGGCCACGCTGCCTTCTCGCGCTGGCGCACCGAGGCCGGAAAGAACATGTTGCGCCGGGAATCGAACTGCCATCCCAGCCGGCCGTCATAGAGAAATTCGTCGCCGTTGCGGAGCTCGCCGTGCTGGATCCCGAACCGGATCCGAGAGGTCCGGCCCTGGGCGTCCGTCTCGGCGATCTCGAAGCCCTTGCCGAACCGCTCGAGCCGGTCCTGCCCAACCGCTTCGCGCACGTTCCGCAGGACTTTCGACGTCGAGGGAATCGCCACCGCCGAGCCGCGCTCCGCGGCAACGGCAGCGCCGGCAGCGGAGGCGGCCGTGATCGCGCCTATGGCGGCGATCAGTGTCAAGAAAGCTTTCATCATCGACCTCAATTGTCTTTCGAAGTCTCAGACGAAACTCGACGGCCGATTGGATGCCGGGGCTACAAATTTGTTTTCAAACGCCAAAATGCGCGGCGAAGTTCAGCCCGGTTGCGGGGGATAGTCGATCGAGATGATCTCCAGCTCTCGCTCCCCCGCGGGCAGGGTCACCCGCCGCAGATCGCCCACAGAAGCGCCGCGTACCGCGCGGCCGATGGGCGAGGTCCAGGCGATCAGGCCCCTGGCGGCGTCCGTCTCGTCCTCCCCGACCAGGGTGACCGTGCGCCGGTTGTCCTCCTCGTCAGCGAGGGTGACGGTGGCGCCGAACCAGACCCTGCCCCGCTCGGGCTGAGCGGAAGCGTCGATGACCTTGGCGTCCTTCATCCGCCGCGACAGCCAGCCGAGCCGGCGGTCGATCTCGCGCAGCCGCTTGCGGCCGTAGATGTAATCGCCATTCTCAGAGCGGTCGCCATTGCCCGCCGCCCAGCTGACCGTCTCGACCAGCTTGGGCCGTTCGACCGCGAACAGCGCCTCATATTCCTCGCGCAGGCGGCGATAGCCGTCGGGAGTGATGTAATTGGGGCTCTTCATCCTCCCCATGCATAGCATGGGGAGGGGGACGACCCGAAGGGTGGTGGAGGGGTCAATGGCGAGGACGGTGCAGCTACCCCTCCACCATGCTTCGCATGGTCCCCCTGCCCATCTTCGATGGGGAGGATCACTTAGCCCGGTCCGCTCTTGCCGAGATAATAAGACAGGCGATTGGGCCTGCCGCCGCTGCGCTGGGCCCGGATCGCCTCATAGACCACGGCATTCTCGAGCACGCGCTGGACGTAATTGCGGGTCTCGGAATAGGGGATGGCCTCGATCCAGGTGACGATGTCGGTGCCACCGCGCGGATCGCCGTTCGCCCGGACCCATTTGCGGACGTTGCCGGCGCCGGCATTGTAGCTCGCCACCGCCATGGCGGCCTGTCCGCCCCATTCGTCGAGCAGGCGGCCGAAATAGCTCGAGCCGAGCATGACGTTGTAGGCGGGATCGCTGGTCAGCCGGCCGAAATCGTAGGGCAGGCCGATCTTGCCGGCCTGCTCGCGCGCCGTCCCGGGCATTAGCTGCATGAGGCCGCGAGCGCCGACCGGGCTGGTCGCGGCTCGGTCGAACGAGCTTTCCTGGCGGGTGATCCCGTGCGCCAGAGCCCAGTGGTGCTGGTAGGCGGGGGGCAGGGTCACCTCGGGGAAGCCGGCCGGATCGTAGAAGCTCTGGCCTTTGTTGCGGGCCTCGCGCGCGACCCAGACTCCGAGGTCCGGCCGGCCGATGGTGCGGCCGAACTGGGCGGCGAGGATCCGGTCGCTCTCCGTCTCGGCCTGCTCCGCGATGGCTCGGACGAACAGCGACTGGTCGCTCCAGCGGCCCATGTCGCCCAGCGCCTTGGTCGCCTGGACGAGAGGCCGCGCGGCGAAGGCGGAGCGTTGAGCCGAGCTCGGCACGGCGGTGGCCGGGGAGGGCGGCGTCACCCGGCGTCCGAGCCGCTCCAGCGCGAGCTGGCCGTAGAATTGGTCCGGGCTGGCCGCCGCCTGCTCCAGCCACGAATTGGACTGCGCCTGAAGGCCGGCGTTGAAGGCGGAGCGCGCCGCCCAGTAGAAGCCCTTGGTCCGGGTCTGCGAGGAACGCGCCGCCCGCCCGTAAAGGTCGAACATCCGGGCCGCGTCCGCGTGGCGGCCGAGCTTGCTCGCCGCCTGACCGGCAAGCCAGGCGAGATTGGTATATTCGTCCCGCTCCCCATAGGGCCGGGCGCTGACGTCGGTCCCGGCGGGGTAAGCGTCGTCGATCTGCGAGGCGATACCGTAGACCGTAGACCATTGCGCGTCGTTGGCGGCGCCCTTGGCGAGAGTCGTCATCGTCTCGAACCATTTCTCGACATTGGCCGGCGGCCGGGCGAGTCGGTGCGGCTGGGCCATCAGCTGGCGGGCGGCGAGGCTCTGGCCGCCGTTGCGGAGCCAGTTGGCCTTGTCCATCAGCAGTCCGGCATCGCCGTCCACCGTGCCGAGCATCGACAGCCGGCTCGCCGCGTCCGAGGCGCGGGTCTGGAGCGCCAGCCGGGTCGAGTAGAGCGCCTGGCGCTGCGCCGAAGCCAGCGGCAGGGTGCGGGCCGCGCTCTGGGTGTCGCCATTGCCGAGCAGGGCCTCCATCCGGGCGTCATGATCGGCGCTCGTCAGCTGCCCGCTGAACTGGCCGAGAATCCGGGCCTCGTCGGCCGGGGGAAGCACTCCGCCGGTCCACGCCTTGCGAGCGGCTTCCAGCGCCTCGCCGCCGCGGCCGGACGCCTGGAGCGCGAAGGCGTGGCGGGCATGGCCGGCCGGCGTGAGCGGCGGGAAGGCGCTGAAGAAGCCGATTACCTCGAAGGCGGCGCCGCCATCGGCATTGGCCTTCTCGGCGGTCTTGCGCATCGCCGTCTCGCCGGGCCAGCCGCGGTGGCTCATCAGGAAGGAGGCGTAAGAGGAGAAGGGCAGGCTGTCGGTCTGCCTGAGGCTGTTCCAGCGGGCGATGTCGGCGGCGACTCCGGCCGGCACCGGCGAATAGACCGGAGCCGGTCGAGGCGCGGGCTGAGGCGGCTGCGCCGGCGTGACCACGCTCTGCATCGCGGCGGGCAGCATGTCGGCCACGTGCGCCGGCCTGACCCCCGTCGCGACGGCGGCGACGGACATGGCGGAGACGCCCAACAGGCTCAGAGCGAACGCTTTTTTCTGCATGCTGGACAGAATGCCAACCCCCTCCTTATCAGGCCCTGAACAGGCCCGCTTATAATGTCGGGCCTTCAGCCTCTCGGGAAGGAGTCTATTGATGTTCCGCGGGTCGATCCCGGCTCTGGTGACGATTTTCCGGGACGAAGCGTTGGACGAGCGCGCTTTTCTCGACTTCGTCCGCTGGCAGGTGAGCGAGGGGAGCCATGCGCTCGTGCCCTGCGGGACGACCGGCGAATCGGCGACTCTGACCTCCGCCGAGCATCGGCGCGTGATCGAGCTTGCGATCGAGGGCGCGGACGGGCGGGTCAAAATCATCGCCGGCTGCGGCTCCAACGACACCGGCCATGCCATCGAGCTCACCCGCTCGGCCAAGGAGGCCGGCGCCGACGCCGCCCTGCACGTCCCCCCTTATTACAACCGCCCCAACCAGGAAGGCATCTACGCCCATCTCGCCGCCATCGCCGAGGCGGTCGATATCCCGATCGTCCTCTACAACGTGCCGTCGCGGACGATCACGGACATAGCGGTCGAGACCATGGCCAGGCTCGCGAAAATCGCCAACGTGATCGGGGTCAAGGACGCCACCGGCAACCTCGCCCGGGTCTCCGCCCAGCGCCTCGCCTGCGGCGAGGATTTCGTCCAGCTCTCGGGCAATGACGACATGGCGCTGGGCTTCTCGGCGATGGGCGGGGCCGGCTGTATCTCGGTGACGGCGAACGTCGCGCCGAAGCTGTGCGCCGAGTTTCAAAATGCTTGCCTGTCAGGAGATTGGCAGGCGGCCTTGAGATTTCAGGACAAGCTTTATCCGCTCCACTCGGCCCTGTTCACGGACGCCTCCCCGGGGCCCGTCAAATATGCGCTGTCGCGGGTGCGCGGGGAGGTTTCACCCGAATTGCGCCTGCCGATGACTCCGGCCTCCGAAGCCAGCCGCAAGGCGGTGGACGCCGCGCTGGCGCATGCCGGACTAGCGTGATCCGCTACGCCTTCCTGGTTCCGCTTCTCCTCGCCGCCTGCGTCGCTCCGCCGGCCCGGGCCGCTTCGCGGATCGCGGATCGCGAGCGCATCTACAAAGGCTGCGCCGGCAGCGAGGTGCTGAGGAAAGCGGCCGACATCTCCTGGAAGCCGGCGGAATCCGTGGCGGCCAGGCATCGCGACCTTCGAGCGCGGCTGAACCTGCCCTTTGCCGACCGCGGGGACCGCATCCTTCTCCATTCCTTCGGCTCCCATCATACGACCGTCGAGTTCAGCATCGTCGCGGTGCGACGCTCGAACGGCATCTGGCATGTCGACGAGACGGGTGAGGAATCCGCCGGGCTTCTGGAGACGAAGCCGAAGGCCTTGCCGCACAAGGCGTACGATCTTTCCGCCGGGGACAGCCGGCGCGTCGACGCGCTGATCGCAAACCCCTGCCTTCTCGCCGCGCCCACCTTCCTTCGCGACCCGAACATCCTTGCGGGGGGTGCCCGCCAGACCCTCGAAATCATCACCAGGCGCCGAGCCGCCGTCCTGAGCTGGTTCGGCCTGCGCACCCGCGAGGTGGAGGAGCTGATCAAGCTCGTCGCTCGGGACTGACCGGCCGTCGCCTTTTCTTTTTCCACGCTCTGAGCCTACATGCCCGCCATGGTCCGTCCCCGTCCCGCCACGTTCGACAAGCAGAAGGTCGTCGCCGAGAACCGGCGCGCGCGCTTCGACTATGCGGTCGAATCGACCTACGAGGCCGGGATCGCTCTGACCGGCACCGAGGTGAAGTCGCTCCGCTTCGGCGAAGGCTCGATCGCCGAGAGCTATGCGGAGGTGAAGGACGACCAGGCGTGGCTGATCAACGCCAACATTCCCGAGTTCAGCCACGGCAACCGCCACAATCACGAGCCCAAAAGGCCGCGCAAATTGCTCCTCCACGAGCGCGAGATCGCCAAATTGCACGGCGCCGTCGCGCGCCAGGGGATGACCCTCGTCCCGCTCTCCATCTATTTCAACAGCCGCGGCCGGGCCAAGGTCGAGCTCGCGCTCGCCAAGGGCCGCAAGGCGCCCGACAAGCGCGAATATCAGAAGGAGAAGGACTGGAAGCGGGAGCAGGGCCGGCTGTTGCGCGACCGTGGCTGAGGACGGGGGCCGCCTCGGGCGCTGGGCGCGGGCGAACATGCCGACCCGCGAGGGCCTGGCGCAAAATCGGTGGATCAGGCCGTTCGGCCAGCGCGTCCTCCACAGCGAATTCTGGCGCTTTACCCGCCGGTCGGTGCCGCGCGGGGTGGCGATCGGCCTGCTGATCGGGATTTTCGTCATGATCCCCGGCCTTCAGATCATCGGCTCGGCCCTGCTCTGCATCCCGTTCCGCGGCAACATCCCGGTCTCCGCGCTGATGACCTTCCTCTCCAACCCGTTCACCACCCCCTTCATCCTCACCGCTTCCTATTTCGTCGGAAGCTCGCTCGGGCTCGGCGGCCATACCGGCGTTCCGGGGCGAGAGGCGACAATCCGCGACTGGTTCACCTGGCTCTTCTCGGACGCGGCGCTGGCGACGGTTAGCGGCCTGTTCATCATCGCCTCGCTGACCGCCATCGTCGGCTATTTCGCCTCGATCCTCGTCTGGCGCTGGTGGACCGCCCGCAAATGGCGCCGGCGCACCCTTCGGGAGCCCCTGGACGTTTGAATGATTCGCCGCCGCTGCTATTGCGGCCGCGCTCACCCCATTCCCAGGACGGGATCCGACACATGCGCAAATTTCTCCCCCTGCTCGCCGCCTCGACCGCTCTCGCCGCCTGCGCGTCCAACGGGACCCCGCCCGCCGAGGTGAGCGAACAGACGGCCGCCGTGTCAACGGCGTCCGTCGGTCCGGTGGCGCCGCCCGAAGCCGACCGGCCGCAGATCGGCGCCTTCGGTTTCGACGAAGCGGGAATGGACCGGAGCGTCGCTCCGGGTGACAATTTCTACCAGCATGCCAACGGCACCTGGGCGAAGAACACGCCGATCCCGTCCGACCGCTCCAATTACGGCATGTTCACGCTGCTCGACGATTTGTCGCGGCAGCGCACCCGCGCGATCCTCGACGGGATCAAGGACGATCCGGGCAGCAAGATCGGCAATGCCTATGCCGCCTATCTCGACGAGGCGGCGATCGAGGCGAAGGGCCTCGGCCCGATCGAGCCCTGGCTCTCCCGGATCCGCGCTCTCAAGTCGAAGAGCGGCTATGCCGCGCTTGCCGCCGCCGCCGACCGCAACGGCATACCGGGCCCGATCGGCGGCTTCGTCGGGCAGGACGACAAGAATCCGGAAAATTACGCCTATACGATGGTCCAGGCGGGCCTCGGCATGCCCGACCGCGATTATTACCTCAAGCAGGACGCCAAGCTCGCCGAGACGCGGGCCGCCTATCTCAAGCATCTCACCAACGTCCTGACCCTTGCCGGCGAGGCCAATGCCGCCGCCCGCGCTTCGGCGATCATGGCGTTCGAAACCGATATCGCCAGGGCGCACTGGACCCGGGTCGACAGCCGCGACGCGACCAAGACCTACAACAAGATGAGCCTGGCGGCGCTTGCGAAGAGCGCCCCCGGTTTCGACTTCGCCGCTTACGCCCGCGGCGTCGGCGCCGACGTCAGCGACCTCATCGTCGCCCAGCCCAGCGCCCTCACCGGCATCGCCGCCGTCGTCGCCCGAGCGCCGCTGCAGGTGCTGAAGGACCAGCTGCTCGTCCGCTCGCTCGACAATTATTCGGAATATCTGCCGGCCAGGTTCGACCGGGAGGCCTTCGCTTTCTACGGCACCGTCCTCTCCGGAACGCCCGAGCAGGAGCCGCGGTGGAAGCGGGGGGTGACCTTCGTGACCAACGCGCTCAGCGACGAGGTCAGCCAGATCTACGTCCAGCGCTACTTCCCGCCGGAGACCAAGGCCGCCGCCGACAGGCTGGTCAGGAACGTCATCGCCGCCATGGACCGGCGGATCGACCAGCTCGAATGGATGGCGCCCGCGACCCGGGCGGCTGCCCACGCCAAGCTCGCCGCCTTCACTCCCAAGATCGGCTATCCCGACCGCTGGCGCGATTTCTCGGGCCTCGAGATCCGCCGCGACGACCCGCTCGGCAACGCCCTGCGCTCGGCAAATTTCGAGCATCAGTACAACGTCACCAAGCTCGGCAAGCCCATCTACCGCTGGGAGTGGGGGATGACTCCGATGGAGATCAACGCCTACGCCAATTTTGGGATGGTCGAGATCGTCTTCCCCGCGGCGATCCTGCAGCCGCCCTTCTTCGATCCCAAGGCGGACGACGCGGTCAACTACGGCGGCATCGGCGCCGTCATCGGCCACGAGCTCAGCCATCATTTCGACGACCAGGGCGCCAAATACAATCGCGAAGGCCGGCTGGTCGACTGGTGGACCCCGCAGGACGTGACCAACTTCCAGGGCCGCCTCGATGCCCTCGGCGCCCAGTACGACGCCTACGAGCCGCTTCCCGGGATGCACGTCCAGGGCAAGCTCACCATGGGCGAGAACGTCGCCGACCTCGCCGGCCTCACCGTCGCCTACGACGCTTACCACCACTCGCTGAACGGCGCCGAGCCGCGGGTGATCGACGGCTTCAGCGGCGACCAGCGCTTCTATCTCGGCTGGGCGCAGGTGTGGCGCCGGAACTATCGCGAGGCCAACCTTCGCCAGCGCCTGCTGACCGACCCGCACAGCCCGTCCGAGCAGCGGGTCGCCGTGGTCCGCAACCTCGATCCCTGGTATCCGGCCTTCTCCGTCAAGCCGGGGCAGAAGCTCTACGTCGCGCCGGCCCAGCGCGTCCGCATCTGGTAGGCATGGCGAGCGCGGCCCCAGCCCCGCCGGCGCGGCCGCGCCTCGGACTCGCCGTGCTTGCGGTCCTCGCGGCGGCCGCCGTATCGGCGGCGCTGCTCCTCTGGGCCTTGGACAACCCGGTCTTCGCGGCCGCCTTCTTCGCCGGAGTGCTCGCCGTCGGCCTTCCGCTGCTGTTCGTCGGCCGCGGGGCCGCCGCCGGCCCGCCGGACTCGGTCGATTACGGCACGGACCTCGCCCTGGTGCGCGCCGGCCTCGAAGCCTCGCCGGACGCGGTCGCGGTGACCGACAACGGCGGGGGCCTGCTCGCGGCCAATTCCCGCTACGAAAGCTGGTTCGGGATCCGTCCGCCGGTCGAGCTGCCGTTCGGAGAGGCATTGCGCCCCGCCCTCGCCGCCGCCGTCCGCGACGGCGGGGCCGAAGCGGCGGGCCTGGAGTCGGGCGACCTTCGCCTCACCGCCGACGTCCGGGTCGCCGGGCAAGGCGAGGGCGCCCTCGTCTGGCGCTTCACCCGCCGCAACGAGGAGGATGCCGCTGCGGAGGCGCGGGCCCTGCTCGGCGGGGAGATCGGCCGCCGACTCGCCCAGACCGGGGTGATGGCGGCCCTCACCGCCGCCGACGGCCGCATCCTCGAGGCGAACGGGGCCTTCCACGCCCGCGCGGGCGGCGAAGCCGAGGTCGCGCCCGGCACGCCGCTGGTCGACCTGCTGGTGATGAGCGAGCAGCATCAGTTCCACTTCGCCCGCGAAGGCAAAGCGGGCGGAGCGCTTCGAATCCTCCAGGTGCCGCTCGCGGAGGAGGAGGGCGGGCCGAGCCTGTTCCTGCTGCTCGACGAGATCGGCGGAGTCGGCGCCGACGCGGCGCACAACATCAACGCCCTGCTCGAAATCCTGCCGCTCGGACTGGCGCTGGCCGACCGCGACGGCCGCTTCGTCTATCTCAACGCCGCGTTCCGCCGCGCCGCCGGGCTTTCCCGAACCGCCGCTCCGACCTGGCCGAGCGACCTCGTCGTCGACGAGGACAAGGCCGCGGTCGCCGATTCGATCCGCCGCTTCGCCCGGGGCGCCTCGCTCTCCGGCGACGTCGCCGTCCGCCTCAAGGCCAATGCCGAGGAGCCGGTGGCGATGACCGTGGCGGGAGCGCGCGGACTCGGCGAGGCCGCCGTCCTGCTCTCGCTCAAGGACAATAGCGAGGAGGACCGGCTGAAGCGCCAGGTAGCGCAGGCGACCAAGATGCAGGCGGTCGGCCAGCTCGCCGGCGGAGTCGCCCACGATTTCAACAATATCCTGACCGCGATCATCGGCCATTGCGACCTGATGCTCATGCGCCACGCGCCCGGCGACAGCGACTATGACGACATCCAGCAGATCCGCTCCAATTCGAACCGGGCCGCGAGCCTGACCCGCCAGTTGCTCGCCTTTTCCCGCCAGCAGACGCTTCGGCCGCAGGTACTCCAGCTTCCCGACGTCATCGCCGAGGTTTCGACGCTTCTGAAGCGGCTGCTCGGCGAGCGGGTCAAGCTCCAGGTCAAGCACGGCCGAGGCCTCGGCGCCGTCCGCGCCGACCCGGGGCAATTGGAGCAGGTCATCGTCAACCTCGCGGTCAACGCCCGCGACGCGATGCTGGCGAAGGACGATCAGAGCGTGGGGCTGCTCACCCTCCACACCTACTCGGTCTCCGCCGACGACGTCCGCCGGATGGGCAGCGAGATATTGCCGATCGCCGATTATACGGCGCTCCGGGTCTCCGACACCGGCACCGGAATCCCGCCGCACCTGCTGCCCAAGATCTTCGAGCCCTTCTTCACCACCAAGGAGGTGGGGAAGGGGACCGGCCTCGGCCTCTCCACCGTCTACGGAATCGTCAAGCAGTCGGGCGGCTTCATCTTCGCCGAATCGGAGCCTGGCAAGGGGACGAGCTTCGTCATCTACCTGCCCGTTCACCGCGCCGAAGCGGTCAAGCCGGCGCGCAAGGGCCGCGAGCCCGCCGGCGAGCTGTGGGGAACTGGAACCATCCTTCTGGTCGAGGACGAAGCGACCGTGCGCGCGGTCGCCGAGCGGGCGCTCACCCGCCATGGCTACACCATGCTCCTCGCCGAGAATGGCGAGGCGGCGATCGAGATACTGGACCGCGAGAAACGGGTCGATCTGATGATCTCCGACGTCGTCATGCCGACCATGGACGGCCCGACCACCGCCCGCGAGGCCCGGCTTCGCCAGCCCGACCTGCCGATCCTGTTCATCTCGGGCTATGCCGAGGAGCAGCTGCGGGCCTCGATCGACCTCGACCGTGTCGCTTTCCTCGCCAAGCCCTTCTCGGTCCAGAAGCTCGCCGAGGCGACGAGGGACGCGCTGGCGATGAAGTGACGGCGGGGAATTTGCCTCCCCATCGCGAAGCGGTGGGGAGGGGGACCAGCCGAAGGGTGGTGGAGGGGTGATCGGGCGGGGCGTCGTCGGGTTACCCCTCCACCATGCTTCGCATGATCCCCCTCCCCACGCCTTCGGCGCAGGGAGGCCAATCGGTCGTCAAAAAACTTGTTTCGCAAACGATAGTTACGCCTTAAGCGGACGCCGGTGACCGCCCGCTCCATCCTCATCGTCGAAGACGAACCGCTGATCGCGATGATGCTCGAGGATTTCCTCGATTCGCTCGGCCATACGGTCGCCGGCACCTGCGAGACCGTCGCCGAAGCGCTCGCCAGGGTCGGCGAGGGCGGCTTCGACATCGCCATCATCGACGTCAATCTGAACGGCGAGCAGGTCTGGCCGGTCGCCGACCGCCTCGCCGCGCAAGGCGTCCCCTACATCCTCGCCACCGGCGGCCATATCGAGCCTCCGCCGGCGAAGCACGCGAGCGTCCCGGTGCTCTCCAAGCCTTTCACCCTCGACGCGATCGAGCCGGCGCTGACGGAGGCGTGCGGAGGCTAGGCGACTCGAAATGTGGAAGCTCCTTCTCGTCCCCGTCTTCCTCTACGCGGCGCTCGTCGTCCTCGCCTTCGCCTTCCAGGCCCGGCTGCTGTTTCCGGCCGGCGCCGTCGGCGGGGCCGGGCCGCTCCCGCCCGGCGCCGAGCGCCTTCTCCTCGACACCGCCGACGGCAACCGTCTCCACGGAGTCCATATCAAGCCGGCGACGGCGCCCTCCGGCACGCTGATCCTGGGCTTCGGCGGCAACGGCTGGAACGCGGAGTCCGCCGCGGCCTATCTGCATCGCCTGTTTCCCGAGGCCGACGTCGTCGCTTTCCATTATCGCGGTTATCGCCCCTCGACCGGGTCCCCGTCGGCGAGGGCCCTGGTCGCCGATGCGCCCCTGGTCCACGACCTCGCGGTCCGCCGCATCCCTCATAGCCGAACTGTCGCCGTCGGGCTCAGCATCGGCAGCGGAGTCGCCGCCAGCCTCGCGCCGCGCCGTCCACTGGACGGACTGATCCTCGTCACTCCCTTCGATTCGATGAGCAAGGTCGCGGCGGGCCAATATCCCTGGCTCCCGGTGCGCTTGCTGTTCCGGCACGAAATGCGGTCCGACGAAGCGCTGCGCGGTTCGTCCGTGCCGGTCGCGATCGTTGCCGCGGAGCGCGACACGCTGATCCGGGCGCCCCGGACCGAAGGCCTGCGCCGCTCGATCGGCCGTCTGGTCTACGACAAGACCATCCCCGGCGCGGGCCACAACGACATTTACGACCGCCCCGAATTCCACTCGGCGATGCGCGAGGCGCTGGCTCGCGTGGGCGGCTAGCCCATCGTCAAAGCGTCGATCGCGCCCTGGAGGATGTAGGCGGCCGCCATCTTGTCGACCAGCTCGGCCCGGCGGGCCCGGCTTGCATCGGCGTCGAGCAGAGTGCGGGTGACCGCCTGGGTCGACCAGCGCTCGTCCCAGAGCAGGACCGGAAGGCCGAGCGGATCGAGGTTTCGGGCGAAGGCTCGGACCGACTGGGTGCGCGGGCTGTCGCTGCCGTCGAGATTGAGGGGCAGGCCGACGACCAGGCCGGTGACCCGCTGCGCCGCGGCCAGCGCGCGTAGCCGTTCCAGATCCTTCGCGAACTTGCCGCGCTGGAGAAGCTCGGCGGGCGTGGCGATTGTCCATTGCGAATCGCACAGGGCGAGGCCGATCGTCTTCGTCCCGACGTCGAGCCCGAGCAGCCGTCCGCCGTCGGGGAGGGCGTCGCGATATTCGGCGGCTCGCTCGGTAATCATCGTTCGCGCTCATCCTGAGTAGGGACTGAGCCTGGCGAGGCCCGAATCGAAGGACGGCCCTTCGATAGGCCGCTTCGACTTGGCTCAGCGGCTACTCAGGATGAGCGGTAGCGCTGCCGGCCTTGACTGAAAAGGCCGCGACCCGCGCCGCGGCATCGGCGCGCAGGTTCGACCAGAAGAGCGCGTAATCGTAAACGTGGTAATTGTTGCCCGGAAGGACGTAGGGGCCCAGCTCCGGGGCGTCCTCGCCGATCAGGAGGAAGCCGCGGACGTCGCAGCGCGCCGGCACGCCGGGCGCCTTCAGCTCGCCCTCGGTCAGGGCCTCGTTCGGGACCAGCGTGCCGAGATTGGCGGCCGCCGGCGCCTCGCCGCCGCGCGCTCCGGTAAGGGGATTGACGCACAGCATCGGCGATCCGGCGCGCGACAGCCCGGTCGGGCCGGAGCTTTTGTCGTAGACGTCGGTGATCATCTTCGGGTCGGCCGGTTCGGCGAAGCTCTGCCAGCTGACCACGCAGCCCGCCTGCTCGCGCCGCCCGCAGGCGGGTAGGCCGAGCGAGGGGAGGTCGGCCGGGATCGAGACCGGCCAGCCGATCACATAAGCGGCGGCGATCCTCTTCGCCTCCGGCTTTCCGGCGACCCGCTCGGCGAGCAGGCGCATCAGATGGAGGCTGCCCTGGCTGTGGCCGGCGAGGATGATCGGCCGGTCCTTCGGCGCCTCGCTCAGGAATTGCTCATAGGCGGCGGCCACGTCGCGATAGGCGAAGTCGAGCGCCTTCTGCGCTTCCGCCTTGGTGGTGAGGAAGGCGCCGAAGGCCGCCTGGCGGTATTTGGGCGCCCAGATGTCGGCGACTCCGTTGAACACGCTCGCCTGGCTCTGGACGAACAGCCGCGCCCGCCACTGCGATTCGCCGTCGTCGAGCGGAGCGTTCCAGTGCGCCGTCTGCAGATAGGATGTCGGATGGATGAAGAAGACCGACGCCACCGGGCGCCCCTCGCGCTTCAGTCCCTTGGGCATCCACAGCGCGGGACTGTTCGGCAGATCCGGCCGGGCGATCCACAGCCTCTTGTCGGAATAGGCCTTCGCGGCCGGGGGCGGGCCGCCCTCGAAGGCCGCGGAAGGGACCATGGTCAGGCGCATCAGCTCGGCGCCGAACAGCCGGTAGACGAGCGCCGCGGCCATGACGAGCATGGTCAGCCCCGCCACAACCCACAGGAACCGCCGCGCCAGCATCAAATCCTCCCCGCCTGCATCCCGGCTGCACAAGCGGATGGTAGATTCGAATGCAAGCACTAGAACGGACGTTGCGGCGGAGGAATGAAATGATCGAGGCGGAACCGGTCGACCATGAGCCCTGGCCGCTGCGCGCGCTGCTGCTGCTCGCCCTCGGCGCCGCGCTCGGCCTCGCCGTCCACCTCCTCACCCGCGGCCCGGAAATGTGGCAATGGACCGAGAACCCGCTGAGGTTGGGCGCCGCGGCCGGGCTCGCGGCGGGCGGGATCGTCTTCGCCTTCGCGCTCGAACGTGCGCGCGGGCTCTGGTCGCTGCTGTTCGCGCTCGGCGCCGGTCTGATCGTCGGCTTCGTCACCGGCTGGAACGGCCCGCCGGACAGCTGGGGCGCCGGCGAAGGCTGGCAGCTCGCCTCCGCACTGCTCGCGCTAGTCATCGCGCTTCCACTCTTCCAGGCCTCGCGCGACGCCGGCCGCTGGAACCTCGATTACCGCTCGGTCCACGCCCACATCCTGACCAACATCGTCCTCTGGTTCGTCGCCTGGGGCTTCGTCCTCATCACCTTCCTGCTGGTCCTGCTGCTTTCCGAGCTGTTCCAGCTGATCGGGATCACGCTGCTTCGCGACCTGCTCCAGAAGGACTGGGTTCCGTGGATCCTGATCGGAGGCGCGCTCGGAGCGGCGATCGGCCTGCTCAGGGACCGAGACGGGATCGTCGGAACGCTGCAGCGCGTGGCGACCGCGATCCTCTCCTTCCTCGCGCCGATCCTCGCCGCCGGCCTCGTCATCTTCGTGGCCGCGCTGCCCTTCACCGGTCTCGAGCCGCTGTGGGAGCAGACCCGGGCGACGACTCCGATCCTGCTCGCCTGCATCATCGGCGCGGTGGTCCTCGTCAACGCCGTCATCGGAAGCGGCTCGGACGAGGACGAGCAGCGTCCCCGAATCGTCCGCTGGGCGGCGGCGGCGCTCGCCGCGGTGGTCCTTCCGCTCGCGATCGTCGCCGCGATCTCCACCGCGAAGCGGATCGCCCAGCACGGCTTCACCCCCGACCGGCTGTGGGCGGCGGTGTTCGTCGCGATCACCGTCGCCGGAGCCGCCGCCTATCTCTTCGCCCTGATCCGCGGCCGGGCCGGCTGGCCGCCCCTGCTTCGAACCCTCAATTTGCGGATCGCCGTAGGCATCTGCCTCGTCGCCCTGTTCCTGGCGCTTCCGATAATCAGCTTCGGGGCGATCTCGACCCGCGATCAGGTCGCCCGCCTGCAATCGGGCCGGGTCGCGCCCGACAAGTTCGACTGGGCCGCCCTGCGCTACGATTTCGGCCCCTCGGGCCGCCGCGCCCTCGACCGCCTCGCGCGGAGCGCGAACCCGGGCCTGCGGGATCACGCCCGCGCGGTGCTCGCGGCCAGCAGCCGCTGGAATGCCCGCCAGGCCATAGAAGATCACGTCGAGGTGCCGCGGGTCCTGCGGGTCTTCCCCGCCGGCGTCGCTGTGCCGCCGGAATTGCAGGCGGCGGTGGTGAGGCGCACCGGCCGCCTCGGATTCTGCGCCGGCAGCGGCGAGTGCTTCCTCTTCTGGAGGCCGGGAGAGAGGATCGCGGTTGCCGTCATGGATCCCTGCCCGGACGGCCAATCGAACGAGGCAAGCCGCTCCGGCTGCGAGCTCAGGCAAACGCCCGTCCACGAACGCGGCGGCCGCTGGCTCCTGCCCGAGGAGGTGCTGGGCGAGGAGGTGACTCGGGAGGCGGCTGCGGACCTGCAGGCGGCCAGGCGAGCACGGCAGCGCGACGCGCTTCGCCGCGGCCGGGTCGAGGTGCGCGAGGTCGGCCGCCGGCAGGTGTTCATCGGCGGCGAGCCGGTCGGGCCGGTGTTCGAATAGCGCTCCTTGCCGCACCGCAGCGTGGATGCTAGCGGCCCCTCCATGTCCGTCGACGCCGCCACCGTCCGCCACATCGCCAGGCTCGCCCGAATCGCCGTCTCCGACGCCGAGGTCGAGTCTCTCGCGCCGGAGCTAAACAACATCCTCGGCTGGGTCGAGCAGCTCCAGGAGGTCGACGTCGAAGGGGTCGAGCCGATGACCGCGGTCATCCCCAACACGCTCAGGCTGCGCGACGACGTCGTCACCGACGGCGGCAAGCGCGACGACGTCCTCGCCAACGCTCCGGCGGCCGAGCACGGCTTCTTCGCCGTGCCCAAGGTGATAGAGTGATGTCCGTTCGCACGCACACCGTTCGGGCTGAGCCTGTCGAAGCCCTGTATTTCTCTGCTGCGGCAAAAGGGCAGGGCTTCGACAAGCTCAGCCCGAACGGATGGGGGCGTTCGTGACTCAGCTCACCGACCTCGGCATCGCCGCCATCCGCGACGGGGTGCGCGACGGCGCCTTCTCGGCGCGTGAGGTCTCCGAAGCGTTCAGCGCCGCGGTCGAGAAGGGCAGGGGCCTCAATGCCTTCACGGTCGAGACTCCCGAGCATGCGCTCGCGGCCGCCGACGCCGCCGATTCCGCCCGCGCCTCGGGCGGTCTAAAGCCACTTTCGGGAGTACCGCTCGGGATCAAGGACCTGTTCGCCACCGAGGGCGTCGCCACCACCGCGGGGAGCCGGATCCTCGAGGGATTCAGGCCGCGCTACGAATCGACGGTCAGCGCCAACCTCTTCGCCGCCGGCGCCGGAATGCTCGGCAAGCTCAACATGGACGAGTTCGCGATGGGTTCGTCCAACGAGACCAGCGCCTGGGGGCCGGTGCTGTCGCCCTGGCGTCGCAACGACGGCGGCAATTCGGCGCTGACGCCGGGGGGAAGCTCGGGCGGCTCGGCGGCCGCGGTCGCCGCCCGGCTGGCACCGGGCGTGACCGGCACCGACACCGGCGGCTCGATCCGCCAGCCCGCCGCCTTCGTCGGAATCACCGGGATCAAGCCGACCTACGGCCGCTGCTCGCGCTGGGGGATCGTCGCCTTCGCCTCCAGCCTCGACCAGGCCGGTCCGATGGCGCGGGACGTCAGGGACTGCGCGATCCTGCTCGAGGCGATGGCCGGCTTCGACCCGAGGGATTCGACTTCGCTCGACCTGCCGGTCCCCGATTGGGAAGCGGCGCTCAACTCCGATGTCCGCGGCAAGAGGATCGGGATCCCGAAGGAATATCGAATCGACGGGGTTCCCGAAGAGATCGACCGGGTTTGGGAAAAGGGCATCGCGCTGATGCGCGACGCCGGCGCGGAGATCGTCGAGGTCTCGCTTCCGCACACCAAATACGCGCTTCCGACCTACTACATCATCGCCCCGGCCGAGGCTTCGTCCAACCTCGCCCGCTACGACGGGGTCCGCTACGGCCGCCGCGAGACTCCGGAGAACGGCAACCTCACCGACATGTACGAGGCGACCCGCGCCGCGGGCTTCGGCGCCGAGGTCAAGCGACGGATCATGATCGGCACCTACGTCCTCTCGGCCGGCTTCTACGACGCCTATTTCAATCGCGCCCAGAAGGTGAGGGCGCTGATCGCCCGCGATTTCGAGCGGGTCTGGGGCGAATGCGACCTCATCCTCACCCCGACCGCTCCCTCGGCCGCCTTCGCTCTCGGCGAGAAGAGCGCCGACCCGATCGCCATGTATCTGAACGACGTCTTCGCCGTGCCCGCCAGCCTGGCCGGCCTGCCCGCGATCTCGGTCCCGGCCGGCCTTGACGACCAGGGCCTGCCCCTCGGCCTCCAGCTGGTCGGCCGCGGCCTCGACGAGCAGGGCGTGCTGAACGCCGCCTTGGCGCTGGAGGAGCGCGCCGGCTTCACCGCAAGGCCGGAGGCTTGGTGGTGAGTGCGGTCACGTACGAGACCCCAACCGTTCGCCCTGAGCCTGTCGAAGGGCATTCCTTCTTTTGCGGGCTGCAAGTGAAGGAAAGGGCTTCGACAGGCTCAGCCCGAACGGTGGTTGCTGATCGGCAGGGTTCCTTATGAGCGACTATCGAATCCACGGCGCCACCGGCGAATGGGAGGTGGTGATCGGCCTCGAGGTTCACGCCCAGGTGACCTCGAACGCCAAGCTCTTCTCCGGCGCCTCGACCGAGTTCGGAGCGGAGCCCAACAGCCAGGTCAGCCTGGTCGACGCGGCCATGCCGGGAATGCTTCCGGTCCCCAACGCCGAGTGCATCCGCCAGGCCGTTCGCACCGGCATGGCGCTGGAGGCGAGGATCAACCCCTGGTCGCGCTTCGACCGCAAGAATTATTTCTACGCCGACCTGCCGCAGGGCTATCAGATCAGCCAGCTCTACCACCCGATCGTCGGGGAAGGGGAGATCGAGATC
The DNA here is from genome assembly GCA_036389015.1 of Allosphingosinicella sp. GTDB lineage: Bacteria > Pseudomonadota > Alphaproteobacteria > Sphingomonadales > Sphingomonadaceae > Allosphingosinicella. The sequence goes on from DASVQS010000011.1 coordinate 137,913, forward strand.
CTGCTCGACGACAAGGACGAATCCACCGCGAAGCGGATCGGGGTCGAGCGGATCCATCTCGAGCAGGACGCGGGCAAGCTGATGCACGACCAGCATCCCAGCTTCTCCTATGTCGACCTCAACCGCTCGGGCGTCGCCTTGATGGAGATCGTCTCCAAGCCCGACATGAGAAGTCCCGAGGAAGCAGGGGCTTACATCCGCAAGCTGAGAGCAATCCTGCGCTACGTCGGAAGCTGCGACGGCAATATGGAGCAGGGCTCGATGCGCGCCGACGTCAACGTCAGCGTCCGCAGGCCCGGCGGCGCGCTCGGCACCCGCACCGAGACCAAGAACGTCAATTCGGTCCGCTTCATCATGGCCGCGATCGAGCATGAGGCCAACCGCCAGGTCGACGTCCTCGAAAGCGGCGGAGCGATCGTCCAGGAGACCCGCCTTTGGGATCCGGACAAGAGCGAAACCCGATCGCTTCGCTCCAAGGAGGAAGCGCACGACTATCGCTACTTCCCCGATCCGGATTTGCTTCCGGTCGAGCTGGCGGACTCCTTCCTCGAGGACTGGCGGGCGAGCCTTCCCGAGCTGCCCGACGCCAAGCGCCGCCGCTACGAGCAGGCCCTCGGCCTGACGCCCTACAATGCAAGCGTGCTGACCGCCGACGTCACGACCGCGCGATGGTTCGAGGCCCTGCTCGAGAAGCTCGGCGACGAACACGCCCAGCGCGCAAGCAACTGGGTGACCTCCGACCTGTTCGGCGCCTTGAACCGCCTCGGCAAGACCATCGAGGAAAGTCCGGTCAGCCCCGCCCAGGCCGCCGAGCTGCTCCGCCTCACCGCCGACGGCACCCTCTCCGGCACGCTCGCCAAGCAGGTCTTCGAGATCATGCTGGAAACCGGCGAGGACCCGGCCAGGATCGTCGAGGACCGCGGCCTCAAGCAGACCAGCGACACCGGCGCGATCGACTCCGCAATCGCCGGCGTTCTCGCCGCCAATCCCGACAAGGTCGCCGAATATCGCGGCGGCAAGGACAAGCTCTTCGGCTTCTTCGTCGGCCAGGTGATGAAGGCGATGCAGGGCAAGGCCAATCCGGGCGTGGTCAACGAGCTTCTGAGGAATGCGCTGGGCTAGCCGCGGCGCTTGCGATTCGGGGCGATGCTGGCCACCATTGGCGGATGATGCGCCTCTGCCTCGCTGCGCTGCCGCTGGCCGCCGTCAGCGGTACGGTCCAAGCACGGCCGCCGATCGGTTTCAGCACGGAAAGCCTGCTCGAGCACCGCCTTGCCGGTGAAACCAGCGTCGTCGTGCCGGAGCCGCGGGCCTGGGAGGAGGTGCCAGTAATCGTCACCATTTCGCCGACAGGCGAGGTGACGTCGGCGGAAAGCGACCCGAAGCGGAACGGAGGCCCGGACCCGGCACCGGCGCTCGCCGCGGCCCGACGCTGGAAGTTCCGGCCCTTCCGCTATCGGGGCGAGCCGGTGCCCGTGCGGGGCACCGTCGACATCGTCTACCGCGCTCCACCCAGATGGCGGGATCCCGAGGCGACCCTGCCGCCGATCGACTATTCGACCCTCAAGATCCAACTCGTCCGGTCCAACTGCTTCTTCGGAGGCTGCCCCGATTATTCCGTGACAATAGACGGAAGCGGTGCCGTCCTCTTCACCGCCGGGTCCCAGTGGTCGAAAGGCGCCCCGGAGGCCTATCAGCGATTGATGCCCGGCGGGCGCGTCCTTTTCCCGGGGGAGCATCGCAGCCGGATCGACGGGGCGGCTCTCGACGCCCTGATCGAGCGTTTCCGGGCCGCCCATTTCTTCGGTCTCGAACCGCGATATTCATCCGCAATCACCGACCAGCCGACATACGTCCTCAAGTTCGAGACCGGCGGTCGAAGTTGGGCCGTTACCGACTATATCGGCGAGACCGCGGGGATGCCGCCGGTCGTCACCGAGCTCGAAGACGCGGTCGACAGAGCGGCCGGAACGGAGCGCTGGATCGCCGGCGACGAGCGCAGCGTCGCTTCGCTCAAGGCGGAAGGCTTCGATTTCCGGTCCCAAAAGGCGGCCGAGCTGACGGCTTACCTGGCGCTGGCCGAAGCGGCGCCCGACGCGCTGATCCTGGCTCTCATCGAGGCCGGAGTCTCTCCTGAATATCCCATGGTCTTCGATAGCGGCGATCCTCCGGCGCCCCTTGGCGAATCGCTCCTCGTGGGAGCGATCGGCCGCCATCGCCCCGCGCTGTTCGCCTATCTCGCCCAGCGCGACTGGCCGAAGCGGCTGTCCGCCCACCGGCTCTCGCAGGCCTTTGCCGAAGGCGGCGGCGGCTGCGACCCCGCGGTCACTCGGGCCCTGGTCGCGGCCGGCGCCGATCCCAAAGCGAAGATCGGGAGCGGGCAGTGGAGCGGCGCGACCGCCCTGATCGCGGCGCTGAGGCCCTCCGGACCGTGCCAAGGCCTCGACCTCAAGCCGATCGTCGAGGCGCTGATCGCCGCCGGGGTCGACGTCAATGCGGCCAACGATGCCGGCAAGACCGCGCTCTACGGCGTAGAGGACCCGGACCTTCAGGAGCAGCTTCTCGCCGCCGGCGCCCGGGCGAACGTCCGCGACAAGAAAGGCAATTCCCCCATTTTCTCGTCGAGGAACGACCGGATCGTGCTCGGGCTGCTCGATTCCGGCGCCGATCCGAACGGCCGCTACCTCGACGGCAAGACTCTTCGGCAGAGGGCCCGGGAGCTCGACATGCTCTCCGTCCTCGCCTGGCTCGACTCCCACGGAATCCGTTAGGCGGCGGTCTTCGCCGAGACGGCCGCCACCCGCGCCTGCCACAGGACGAGGAGCGGCACCGTGCCAAGCTCCATCGCGAGGCCGAAAATATGACCGGCCCCCGGCACCCCTGTCGAGACCAGTCCCAGAAGCCGCCCCAGTCCGCCGACGACGACCAGGAAAGCGAGCAGCCGGAACCGTGCCGTCCTTGCCTCGATCCGAGGAATGCAGCTGGCGAAGGCGATCCCGATGCCGAAGAGGAGGCCCGAGAGGTAGCGGAAGTGGCTGTCGAGGTCGGCCGGCACGTCCTCGCCGACGCCGTGGAGGAAGGCCGGGCCATGAATCATCCCCGAGCCGCCCGCCAGCAGAGGCACCGCGCAGCCCAGCGCCACCGCGGCCTGGAGCAGGCGCCGCTCGACCCTCACACGTTGAACCGGAACAGCATCACGTCGCCGTCCTGGACGACATATTCCTTGCCCTCGGAGCGCATCCGGCCCGCTTCCTTGGCCCCCGCCTCGCCTCCGAACTTGACGAAATCCTCATAGGCGATGGTCTCGGCGCGGATGAAGCCGCGCTCGAAATCGGTGTGGATGACTCCCGCCGCCTGAGGCGCCTTGGCGCCTTTCTCCACCGTCCAGGCGCGCGCTTCCTTGGGGCCGGCGGTGAAGAAGGTGATCAAGTGCAGGAGGTCGTAGCCGGCGCGGATCACCTGGCTGAGGCCGGTCTCCTCGAGCCCGAGGTCCCTGAGGAATTCGGGCCGGTCGGCGGCGTCCATGGTGGCGATCTCGGCCTCGATCGCCGCCGAGATGACGACCGCTCCGGCGCCTTCCGCCGCGGCCTTTTCGAAAACGCGGGCGCTGTGAGCGTTGCCCGACGCGGCCTCGCCCTCGTCGACGTTGCAGACGTAAAGCACCGGCTTGACGGTGAGCAGCTGCGCCCGCTCCAGCGCCAGTTTCTCCTCCGCATCCTTCGGCTCGGTCAGCCGCGCCGGCCTCGAATCGCGAAGCAGCTCCAGCGCCTGGCCGAGCACCGAGGCCTGGACCTTGGCCTCCTTGTCGCCCTGCTGGGCCTTCTTGGCGAGCGCCGGCACTCGCTTCTCGAGGCTGTCGAGATCGGCGAGCATCAATTCGGTCTCGACCGTGTCGGCGTCGGCGACCGGATCGACCCGTCCCTCGACGTGGGTGACGTCGCCGCCCTCGAAGCATCTCAGCACGTGGACGATGGCGTCGACCTCGCGGATGTTGCCGAGGAACTGGTTGCCGAGCCCCTCCCCCTTCGAGGCGCCGCGAACGAGGCCGGCGATGTCGACGAACTCCAGCTGGGTCTCGATCTCCTGCGCCGATTTCGCCACCCGGGCGATCTCGTCGAGGCGCGGGTCGGGCACCGCGACCCGGCCGACATTGGGCTCGATCGTGCAGAAGGGATAATTGGCCGCCTGCGCCGCCGCCGTCTCGGTCAGAGCGTTGAACAGGGTCGACTTGCCGACATTGGGCAGCCCGACGATTCCGCAACGAAAACCCATTTCTTACTCCGTCACCCTGAACTTGTTTCAGGGTCCAGCTGGTTGACCGCCCCGATGCTCGAAACTGGACCCTGAAACAAGTTCAGGGTGACAGTGCTCGACTCGCCTGCTACATTTGTAGCATGGTTGGAATACGCGAGACCCTCGCACTCGGGATAGGAATGGCGATCGTCGCGACACCGGCGCAAGCCCAGCCATCGGCCGCAAAGATCGACTCCGAGGTCCGCGCCGCCATGGCCCGTACCGGAGCGCGCGGCCTCGCTCTAGCCGTCGTCGAGCAGGGCAAGCCCGTCTTCGTCCGCGCCTGGGGCCATCGCAACGCCGCCGGCGACCCGCTTCAATCCGATACGATCATGTACGGCGCCTCGCTGACCAAGGCGGTGTTCGCCTACACGGTCATGCAGCTGGTCGAGGAGGGCAGGCTCGACCTGGACCGCCCGCTCGCCGCCTATCTCCCCCGTCCGCTGCCCGAATACGGCAATCTCGACGCCTACGGAAATTGGGGCGATCTCGCCGGCGACGAGCGCTGGCGCAAGGTGACCGCCCGCCACGTCCTCACCCACAGCGTCGGCTGGGCCAATTTCTCCTGGGACGAGCCCGACCAAAAGCTCCGTTTCCATTTCGAGCCGGGCGGCCGCTACGCTTATTCCGGTGAAGGCATCATCCTCCTCCAGTTCGTCATCGAGAAAGGCCTCGGCCTCGATCTCGGGGCCGAGATGAAGCGCCGGGTGTTCGACCGTTTCGGCATGGCGAGGACGAGCATGATCTGGCGTCCCGATTTCGCCGGCAACCTCGCCGACGGCTGGAAGTCGGACGGAAGCGTGGAGCCCCATGACGAGCGCGGCCGGGTCCGCGCGGCCGGCTCGATGGACACGACCATCGCCGACTTCGCCCGGTTCGCCGCGGCCTTCATGCGCGGGGAGGGGCTGAAGCGCGCGTCGCGCACCGAGATGCTTCGCGGCCAGCTGCCGATCCGCACCGCAAGCCAGTTTCCGAGCCTCGGCGCGGAAGTGTCGGCCAGCAGGCAATGGCAAGGCCTCGCCGCCGGGCTCGGGGTGGTCGCCTTCGCCGGCCCGCAGGGGCGCGGCTTCTTCAAGGGCGGCCATAACGACAGCACCGGCAACATGTGGGTGTGCCTGGAGCGCGGCCGCCGCTGCGTCGTCCTGCTCGCCAACGACGTCCGCGCCGAAGCCGCCTTTCCCACGCTGGTCGAACTGATCCTGGGAAAGACGGGCCTGCCGTGGCGCTGGGAATATGAGTGGCTTCGCTAGCGCTCCCCGGCGAAGGCCGGGGCCCAGCGGCACGCGCGGAAGCGCTGGATCCCGGCCTTCGCCGGGAAACGTCAAGGTGACTCCGGCGTCCGTATCTCGTGCGGTTTCAGCAGAATGAGCGCCGCCAGCCCCGCCGCCGCCGCCGCCGCCGCCCCGACGAACGACGCGACGGCGAATGAATCGGCCAGCCCCGCCCCGCGCGCCGCCAGCACCGCGCCGAGCAAGGCCGTGGCGATCAGTCCGCCGGTGCGCGCCACCGCGCTGTTGAAGCCGTTGGCGGTTCCGACATGGTCCTGGTCGACCGAGGCCATGACGGCCGTCGTCAGCGGCGCCACCGCGCCCGCCATTCCGACCGCGATGACCAGGACGGCGGGAAGGACGCTCGTCCAGTAGGAGCCGCCCCCGCCGATCCGTGCCGCCAAAGCGAAGCCCGCGGCGACGACGAGCGGCCCGATCGTGAGCGGCAGCCGCGGCCCGGTCCGGGCGGCGAAGGCGCCCATCAGCCGCGAGCCGAGGCCGATCACTGCCGGCAGCGGAAGCAGGGCGGCTCCGGCCGCGATCGGCGAATAGCCGCGAAGCTCGATGAGGACGTAGGGCAACAGCACGAACAGCCCGCCCAGGGCCGCGTAGAGGAAGAAGGTGAGGAGGGTGAGGCCGGCGAAGCTCGCCGTCCCGAACAAGGCGAAGGGCATGATCGCGCGCTCGCCGCGCTTGCGCTCGATGGCGAGGAAGAGGAGCAGCGCCAGGGCTCCGACGCCGGCGGAGGTCCAGCCGGTCGAGGCCCGCCCTTCGCCGCTCGACAGCATCGTCAGCCCCAAGGTGATCGCGCCGAGCGCGAAGGTGATCGCACCCACTCCCAGCCAGTCGAGCGGCGCCTTGCTCTCCTCTCGGCTTTCGGCGACGTGGCGCCATCCCAGCCACAGCGCCGCGCCGGCGACCGGCAGGTTGACGAGGAAGATCGCCCGCCAGCCGACGCTTTCGACCAGCCACCCGCCGAGGACCGGCCCGAGCGCTCCGGCGATCGCCCCCGCCGCCGCCCAGGTGCCGATCGCCCGGCCCCTCGCCTCGCCCGCGAAGGCGGCGCCGAGCAGTGCGAGGCAGTTGGGCATCAGCATCGCCGAGGCGGCGCCCTGAAGCGTCCGTCCGGCGAGCAGGAACGGCAGGGAAGGGGCCAGGGCGCAGAGGGCCGAAGCCAAAGCGAAGAGGGCGATTCCGGTCAGGAAGAGCCGCCGCCGGCCGAACTTGTCGCCGGCCGCTCCGCCGAGCAGAAGCAGGGCGCTCAGCGGAAGCAGATAGGCGTTGACGATCCATTGCAGGCCCGAGGCCCGGGCGTGGAGATCGGCGCCGATCGCTGGGAGCGCGACATTGACCACCGAGCCATCGATGAACGACAGGCTGGACGCGAGGATGGAGGCCACGAGGGTCCATTTCCGGCTCGGGCAGGGACCGGCCTTCGCCTGCTCGGCGAGGCCGCCGTCGCAGGGTCCCGCCACCGCCCCGGTCACAGCCGGTAGTTGAAGCTGATGCTGATCCGCTCCCCCTTGCCGGGTCCCGCGACGACTTCGTGGCGGAGCCAGCTCTCCCACAGGAAGACGGCGCCGGGCTCGGGCTCGGCGTAGACGAAGGTCGCGAGCGCCTCCGGAGCGTCTCCGCGGCGGGGCGGCGCCGCCATCATCATCGGCAGGCGCGGATCCTCGAGCCTGAGCGCTCCCGAGCCCGGCGGGACAGCGACATAGACGGTTCCGGAGACGACGCTGTGCGGATGGATATGGCCCGAATGCGCGCCTCCGGGCCTGAGGAGGTTGACCCAAAGGCTGTCGAGCCTGAGCCTTCTGCCGCCCAGATCGAAGGCGCAGTCGGCGGCGAAGGCGGCGACGTGCCGGTTGAGGTGGCGGACCAGCTCGGCGAAGCGCGGGTCGCGGACCGGCAGGTCGTTCAGCGAGGCGTAGGAAGTGTAGCCGCGATAGCCATGGTCGCGCGACCAGCGCCGGCCGGCGGAGTCCTCGCCGGCCAGAGCGCGGCACGCCTCCTCGAGCTCGCCGACGAGCGCCGGAGCCGCGAGCGAGCCCTGGTAGAAAAGGGTGGCGAAAAGCGAACGGCTCGGCATGGAGCCGGGGACTAGACTAATTCGGGCGGGTCGGCGAGCGGCGGCCTAGGCGCTGCGGGGATTGCAGCTCCACCGGGCCGTGATGCTCTTCGTCGTGCCCCGCTGGCGAACGCTGATCTGCGCGGACTGGTCGGTCCGCCCGTTCACATTGACGTCGTCGACCGGGCCGGGCTCGGGCACGATGACGACCTTGAACGTGTTGGAGCCATAGCGCGCGCCGTCGCTCGGGAAGCCGTCGTCGTCGAGCCGGTCGAGCAGGAGCAGGTCGCCGTCCGTGCTGACCACGGCGTTCTTCTTCGAGGCGACGAGGAGCACGGCCGGGCCGTCATGGGCGTAGCAGGCGGCGTTCTTGAGGGCGTCGGGGCCGACATCGGCCTCCGTCAAAGCCTGAAGCGGAATGCCGGAGCCGGCTGCGGCAGCGGCGGCGGGGAGAGCCCATAGGGCCAGCAGCGATAGCGACCTCATGAGCCGATTATGCGCCCGCCGCGCGCATCCCGCAAGATGGTCGGGTCCGGAACCGGCCCGGCGGGTCGGGGTTAGCAAGATCGGACAATCCGGAGGTGCTCATGGCAGGACAAAACAGGCTCGCGATCGTCACCGGCGCGTCGAGCGGAATCGGTCTCGAGCTGGCCCGGCTGGCCGCCGATGAAGGCTATGATCTCATCGTGGCCGCGGACACGCCGCTGGTCGACGCTTCGAGCGATCTCGGAAAGCGCGGAGTCGAAGTCCGCAACGTCGAGACGGACCTTTCCACCTTCGCCGGAGTCGACCGGCTGCTCGATGCGGCGGGAGGGCGGGCGATCGACCTTCTCGTCGCCAATGCCGGCCACGGCCTCGGCCGAGCCTTCCTCGACCAGGATCCGGCGGAATGGCGGCACGTCATCGACACCAACGTCACCGGGACGGTGTACCTCGTCCAGCAGGTGGCCCGGGCGATGGTCGCCCGCAACGAAGGCCGGATCCTGATCACCGGCTCGATCGCCGGCCACATGGCCGGCGCCTTCCAGGCGGTCTATAACGGTACCAAGGCCTTCATCGACAGCTTCGCCGACGCTCTCGTCAACGAGCTCGAGGACAGCGAGGTGACGGTCACCTGCCTCAAGCCCGGCGCGACCGACACCCGATTCTTCGAGCGCGCCGACCTCAAGGACACCAGGGTCGGAACCATGAAGAAGGACGATCCGGCCGACGTCGCCAGGACCGGCTGGGAAGCGATGAAGAAGGGCGAGCGGAGCGTCATCCACGGCCTCCACAACAAGCTCCAGGTCGCCGCGGCCTCCGTGCTCGGCGGCGGAGTCTCGGCCGAGATGCACCGCCACATGGCGGAGCCCGGAACGGCGCAGAAGGAAGACAAGAGCGAGCCGCGATAAGATCCTCCCCGCGCGAAGCGCGGGGAGGGGGACCATGCGAAGCATGGTGGAGGGGTAGCTGGCGAGGCTTTCGCCATTACCCCTCCACCACCCTTCGGGTGGGCCCCCTCCCCATCGCAGATAGGGAGGAATTACTCAGGCCTCGTCGCGATCCAGCTCCCGCCGATCAGCGCGGCCGCGGCCGGGACGAGCAGCCAGGGGAAGGGCAAGAGCACCAGCCCGATCACCGCGCTGAACGCGAAAGCGATGGCGGCGGCGCGCTTGCCCGAGCGGCTGATCGCTCCGCGCTCGCGCCACGCCCGGACGTGAGGCCCGAAGCGGGGATGATCTAGGATCCGGGCCTCGAGCCGCGGCGAGCTCCGGGCGAAGAAGAAGGCGGCGAGAAGCATGAACGGAACGGTCGGGAGCAAAGGCAGGAAAATCCCGGCCGTGCCGAGCGCGACCGACGCGAAGCCCAGGCACAGGTAGAGCAGCCGGCGCATTCGCGGCTCAGTCCTGAAGCCTGAGCGCGACCTCGTTCATGAAGCGGGCGTCGTCGCCTCTCGCGAGCCATTCGGCCTCAGCCGCGATCGCTCCGAGCATGTCGGCGAGCCGGTCCTGCTCGGCCTTGGCGTAATTGCCGAGCACGTGGGGGGTCACCTTGTCCTTGTGGCCGGGATGGCCGATTCCGATCCGGACCCGGCGGAAGCCGTTGCCGATATGGGCCTCGGTCGAGCGAAGCCCGTTATGGCCGGCGGTGCCTCCGCCGACCTTCACCTTGACCTTGAACGGCGCGAGGTCGAGCTCGTCGTGGAAGAGGGTGACGTCGCCGGCGTCCTTCTTGAAGAAGTCCATCGCCGAACGCACCGCCCGGCCGCTCTCGTTCATGAAGGTGGCGGGCTTGAGCAGGAGGATCCTGGTCCCCCCGATCCGGCCCTGCTGGGCCCAGCCGTGGAAGCTCTTCCTCGGCGGCTCGAAGCCGTGGGTCGCGGCGATCGAATCCGCCGCCATGAAACCGACATTGTGCCGGTGCATGGCGTGGCTCGCGCCGGGATTGCCGAGGCCGACCCAGATCTGCACGGGCTCGAAATCCCCCCAATCCGAGTCGACGGGAGCGTCGTCCGGCTGGCCCGGAACCTCCGCGGCCCGCGAGCCGAAGAGGGAGCCGAGCCAGCCGAAAACGGCCATCAGCCCTCTTCGGACTCGCCGGCTTCCTCGTCGCCGACCAGCGGCACTTCGGCCGGAGCCGGGGCCTCTGCGGCGGTGGCGGCGTCCTCCTCGTCCATCTTGAGGCCCGAGGGGGCGACGATGGTGGCGATGGTGAAGTCGCGGTCGGTGATCGCGCTCTCGGCGCCCTTGGGCAGGGTGACCGCCGAGATGTGCAGCGAGTCGCCGATGTCGAGGCCGGCGAGGCTGATCTCGATCTCGTCCGGGATCTCGGCCGCGTCGCAGACCAGCTCGAGCTCGTGGCGGACCGTGTTGAGCACTCCGCCGCGCTTCAGGCCGCGCGACTTCTCCTCGTCGGTGAAGCGGATCGGGACGTTTACGTGGACCGAGCTGTGCTCGGAGATTCGAAGGAAATCGACATGCAGCGGCCGGTCGGAGACCGGGTGGAACTGGACGTCCTTGGGAAGGGTCCGGGCGGTGGGGCCGCCGGCGACGTCGATCATCACGACCGAGTTCATGAAGTGGCCGGTGTTCAGCATCTTCATCAGCGCCTTTTCCTCGACGTGGACGGCGAGGGGCTCTTCCTTGTTGCCGTAGACGACGGCCGGGACTCGGCCTTCGCGACGCATTGCGCGGGAGGCTCCCTTGCCCGCCCGCTCGCGCGTCTCGGCCGACAGCGTAAGCTGTTCGCTCATGTGCATGTCTCCAATACGTGGATTGCTGTAAAACCCGCGCTCACGCCTCCAGGGATGACCATGAGCGGGGATGCGGGGCCTCTAGCCCAGAGGGGCGGAGAAGGCAAGTTTTGCCTCCCCATGCGCAGCATGGGGAGGGGGACCACCGAAGGTGGTGGAGGGGTGACCCGTCGAGGCCTCGTCAGATACCCCTCCACCGGGCTTGGCCCGGCCCCCCTCCCCGTCTCCGATGGGGAGGCAATTCTTATTGCACCCTCTTCGCCTTCAGCCCCTTCCTCGCCAGCATCGCCTGGACCGACTCTCCGCCGGCGAGATGCCCCGCTCCGACCGCGACGAAGACCGTTCCCGGCTTCTCCATCCGCTTCGCCAGCCAGTCCGCCCATTGGGCGTTGCGCTTGCCCATTAGCGCCGCCCTGAGCTCCGGCGACATCTGGGTCTCGTCGTCGAAGTTTCGCTCTATCCCCTTGAGGTCGCCGCTCGCCCAGGCGTCGAGCATCGCCTTGAACTGGGTCCGGGTCTCGGCGCTGTCCTCGACGACGGACAGCAGCAGCGCGCGCTGGGCGTCCTCGGACAAGGTGTCGAAATAGCCCAGCTGCTGCTCGACCGTCTCGAGCCCGGTCACAGTCCTGCCCGAGGCCCGGAACGGATTGCCGATCTGCCGTTCCACGCCCAGCGAGGGATCGAGCCCGAGCCGCTTGAAGGTCACTCCGAGCAAAGGCAGCGCCGCCGCCCAGGTCTCGAGCCGGTCGAAGACAGCCTCGGGATAGCCGCTCTCGGCGATCATCGCCCGAAGCGCCGCCCGCTTCGCTTCAGGCACCCGCTCGACGATCGGCGGAAGGCCGGGAGACATTCCGAGCCTGGCCATGGCCTTGGCCGAGGCCATCATGTCGTCGACGTTGGCGACCTCGAGCACCAGCTCGTCGGCGTGGGCGAGCGCCTTATCCATCGCCGCGGTCCGCCACCCCTGGCCCTCGGGAAGAAGGTGGATGGTCCCGAACAGGTAGACGGTCGTATCGGCATCGGCGACCTTCCACATCGCCGGCCGGGCGGCCTTCGGCGCGGGAGCCGCGTCGGCGGCGCAGGCGGTGAGCGGCAGGAGGCCTGCCAGCGCGGCCCGAAGCCAGCTCTTCCCAGACGCCATCATGTTCATCTTCCTCTACTCGCAAAAATCCTCCCCTGCATTTGCAGGGGAGGATTTTGAAATTGGTGCCTGGCACCAATTAATCAATCGACCCGCTTCACCCTGAGCCCGCGCTTCGCCAGCATCGCCTGGACCGATTCCGGTCCGGCCAGATGACCGGCGCCGACCGCGAACAGCAAAGTCCCGGGAGTCTTCAGCCGCTCCTCCAGCCAGGCCGTCCAGGCCGCGTTGCGGCGGCGGACGAGGACGTCGAACAGCGCGGGCGGGAAGCCCGGCTCGAGCGCCAGGTCGAGCGCCTCCGAGCGGCCCGCCACCCAGTCGGCCTCGCCGACCCCGAGCTGCGTCTCGCCACCTTCCCCGCCGCCGGCCGGGGGAGCGATCGCCTCGAGCAGGAGCTCGGTCTGGACCGCTTCGGGAAGGGCGCTGAGCGAGGCGAGCACCGCGTCGCCGTCCTCGACGCTGAGGATCGGCTTGCCGGCGCCCCGGAACGTCTCCTCGAGCACGTCCTCGACTCCCGGCGCCGCGGAGACGTCCTCGACTCCATATTCGTTGAGCATCTGGGCGATTCCCAGGGTCATCGCGGCCGCCCAGCTGTGCATCCGGTCCAGGGCCGGCTCGGGCACTCCCGACGCCTCGATCGCCGCCTTGAGGGCCTTGCGGTTCTTCCTCGGCACCCGCTGCAGGATCGGCACCGCCTCCTCGGCGAAGAAGCCCTTCAGTCCGGAGAGGTCATCGAGATCCTCGGTGCCCGGCGCCTCATAGGTCTCGACGACGAGCTCCGCCGCCTCGCCGACCGCCCTGTCGAGCGCCGCCGAGCGCCAGCGAAAGCCCGGCGGAAGCACGTGGATGGTGCCGAACATGTAGATCCTGGTGTCGTCGTCGGCGAGCAGCCAGAGGGCGGGACGGGGCTCGGCCTGGGCCGCCGGTGCCGGCGCCTGCTTGCTCGCGCTGTCCTTGCCTTCGGGCGCGGCTTCGGCCGGAGCCGCAGCCAGGGCCAGCGGCACAAGCCAGGCGAGGCCCGGAAAAGCCAACGATCTGAAGCTCATATCACGCCCGTCCGACCCTTTGCCCGCGCTCTTCCCTTGTCGCGGCTTTTCCGTCGCCGGTCAATCGCGCGCCCGCCGCTTGACCGTCCACCCCGCCTGCGCCAGAGCGCCCTGACCCTTTGTTGCAGGTGCGAAGCCCAAGTGGACCGGCCCCCGAGCTTCCAGTCGCTGATCCTCACGCTCCACGATTACTGGAGCAAGCAGGGCTGCCTGATCCTCCAGCCCTACGACGTCGAGATGGGCGCCGGCACCTTCCATCCCGCCACCGCCCTTCGAAGCCTCGGCCCAAATCCGTGGAAGGCCGCCTACGTCCAGCCCTGCCGCCGACCCACCGACGGCCGCTACGGCGAGAATCCGAACCGGCTCCAGCATTATTACCAATATCAGGTGATATTGAAGCCGAGCCCGGCCGACCTCCAGGCCCTCTATCTCGGCAGCCTGGCGGCGATCGGCATCGATTTCCTGAAGCACGACATCCGCTTCGTCGAGGACGATTGGGAAAGCCCGACCCTGGGCGCCTGGGGCCTCGGCTGGGAAGTGTGGTGCGACGGCATGGAGGTGACCCAGTTCACCTATTTCCAGCAGGTCGGCGGCTACGATTGCAAGCCGGTGGCGGGAGAGCTCACCTACGGCCTCGAGCGGCTGGCCATGTACGTCCAGGGCGTCGACAACGTCTACGACCTCGCCTTCAACGACGAAGGGGTCAGCTACGGCGAGGTGTTCCTCGAGAACGAGAAGCAGTTCAGCGCGTACAATTTCGAGACCGCGAACACCGAGACCCTGTTCCGCTGGTTCCGCGACGCCGCCGAGGAGAACGCCCGCTGCATCGAGGCCAAGCTCCCGCTCCCGGCCTACGACCAGGCGATCAAGGCCAGCCACATCTTCAACATCCTCCAGGCGCGAGGCGTGATCTCCGTCGCCGAGCGCCAGGCCTATATCGGCCGGGTGCGCGACCTCGCCAAAGGCGCCTGCCAGTCCTGGATGGAAAAGAACGGGTGGGCGGCGTGAGGGGCCTCGGACCAACCCCTCTCCCTATAGGGGAGAGGGAGGGGCCCGCCGCGAAGCGGTGGGAGGGTGAGGGCCTGTGGGGCCTCCGTCACGCCCTCACCCTGGCGCTACGCGCCTGTCCCTCTCCCCTGCAGGGAGAGGGATGGTGAGCGATTTCCTCCTCGAGCTCCTCTCCGAGGAGATACCCGCCCGGATGCAATCCAAGGCGCAGGAGGATCTTGCGCGTCTCTTCTCAGAACAGCTCTCAAGTGCCGGCCTGAAGGCGGAGGCCATCGAGACCTACGCCACGCCGCGGCGGCTCGCCCTCATCGCCCGCAATCTCCCCGCCGAGACCGCGGCCGTGCGCGAAGAGACCAAGGGCCCCCGTTCCTCGGCCCCGCCGCAGGCGCTCGAAGGCTTCCTTCGCAAGACCGGCCTGACCCGCGACCAGCTGGAGGAGCGCGACGGAGTCTATTTCGCGATCGTCGATAGGCCCGGCCGTGCCACCGCCGCCGTCCTCGCCAAAGCGATCCCTGCCGTGGTCCGAGCCTTCCCCTGGCCCAAGTCGATGCGCTGGGGCGCCGCCTCGGCCTCGACCGAAAGCCCGCGCTGGGTCCGTCCGCTGCAGGGGATCGTCGCCCTGCTCGGCGAGGGTGACGGGAGCAATCCCGTCACCGTCGATTTCGAGATCGCCGGAGTTCGCAGCGGCGCCGCCACGCTGGGCCACCGCTTCCATCATTCCGGCCCGATCACGATCGGCGGCGCCCACGATTATGTCGAGAAGCTCCAGGCCTGCCACGTCGTCGTCGACCCGGCCGAGCGCCGCCGGATCGTCGCCGAAGGCGCTGCCGCGGCCGCTTCCGCCGCCGGCCTGACCCTGGTCGCGGACGAGGGGCTGGTCGCCGAGAATGCCGGCCTCACCGAATGGCCGGTACCCCTGCTCGGCCGCTTCGATCGCGCCTTCCTCCAGGTCCCGCGCGAGGTGATCCAGCTCACCATGCGCACCAACCAGAAATATTTCGCCTGCACGGACGGGGAGGGGAATCTAGCCCCGAACTTCGTCTGCACCGCCAACATCGACGCCACCGACGGCGGCTCTGCAATCGTCGCCGGCAACGAACGGGTCCTCTCCGCCCGCCTCTCCGACGCCAAATTCTTCTGGGAGCAGGACCTCAAGGTCCCGCTCGAGGAACAGGCGAAGAAGCTCGGCGATATCGTCTTCCACGAGAAGCTCGGCACCGTCGCCGACAAGGCGCTTCGGGTCGAGAAGCTGGCGCAGTGGCTGGTCAAGGAGCGGATCGTCCCCGGCGCGGACCGCGGCCAGGTCGAGGCCGCCGCCCGCCTCGCCAAGGCCGATCTCGTCAGCCAGAGCGTCGGCGAGTTTCCCGAGCTCCAGGGAACGCTCGGCGGCTACCTCGCCCGGGCCCAGGGGCAGCCCGACGCCGTCGCGAACGCGATCCGCGACCATTACCGGCCGGCCAGCCAGGGCGACCAGATTCCAACCGATCCTGTCACCGTCGCCGTCAACATCGCCGACCGGCTCGACACGCTCGTCTCCTTCTTCTCGATCGGCGAGAAGCCGACCGGCTCGCGCGATCCCTTCGCTCTTCGCCGGGCGGCGCTGGGCTTCCTCCAGATCCTGACCCGCAACGGTCTCAGGATCCCGCTCGCGGACGTCCTGGTCCAGTCGGCGGTGCTGCTCATCGTCTCGCGCCTCGGAGCGCTCCCGACGGTGACCTTCCCGGACCTCATCGAGGACGACGACGAGGAGCATGAGATCACCGCCGAGGTCGGCTCGTTCACCTACCGGCACCGCGAGCGGGTCGTGGTCCGCTGGGATTCGTCTCTCACTCCCAGGATCGAGCGCGGAGCGATCATCGAGGAGGCGGGCGACCTCAGGGATTCGGTGCTCGAATTCTTCGCCGACCGTCTGAAGGTCCAGCAGCGCGAGGCGGGCATTCGCCACGACCTCATCGACGCCGTCTTCGCGCTCGGCGACGAGGACGATCTCGTCCGCCTGCTCGCCCGGGTCAAGGCCCTGCAGGCGTTCGTGGAGACGCCCGAGGGCGCCGACCTCCTGACCGGCTACAAGCGGGCCGCCAATATCCTCAGGAAGGAAGGCTGGGACGGCGGCCAACGGAGCAGCTTCTTCTCCTACGCGCCGTTGCCCGAGGAGGACTCGCTCGACACGGCCCTCGACCGACTCGAGCCGAAGGTGGAGGCGGCTCTGGAGGCCGAGGATTTCGAGGGCGCGATGGCCGCTCTCGCCGGCCTGCGCGCTCCTGTCGACTCCTTCTTCGACCATGTCACGGTGAACGACCCCGATCCCGAGAAGCGCGAGACCCGACTCATCCTCCTCGCCCGGATCCGCCACGCCGTCCACCAAGTCGCCGATTTCTCGAGGATCGAGGGGTGAGGATGGGGCAGGGAATTGGACATCCGTACCGCCGTCACCCTGAATTTGTTTCAGTGTCCAGAGTGGACCTTTCCCGGAGGTCAGGCTGTGCGGCGAGCCTTCTCGCCTGCCGCCCGGCGCCGCGGCGCCAATTTTCAAAGGGAAGGCACGAAGGGACGAAGGCACGACGTGGAGTGCCCTTTCTTCTACGTCGTGCCTTTGTGCCTTCGTGCCTTCTCTCAAAAAATCCAGGGCCTGCCGGCCGGGGAGGAAACGCGCTCGATGCGAGGGCGTCAGCTTATGCGCCGCCGCTCTGGATGTTGAAACAAGTTCGGCATGACGGAGTCGCCTCATGACCCGCTTCGTCTACCGCTTCGGCGGCGGAATAACCGACGGCGAGGCCGGGAATAAGGAACTCCTCGGCGGCAAGGGCGCGAACCTCGCCGAGATGGCCTCGATCGGCCTTCCGGTGCCGCCCGGCTTCACCATCTCGACCGAGATGTGCGCCCGCTACTACGCCGAAGGCGAAAGCTTCCCCGACAGCCTTCGCGAGGAAGTGGCCGCGGGCATCGCCCATATCGAGTCCGTCTGCGGCAAGCGCTTCGGCGATGCGGCCGATCCGCTCCTCGTCTCGGTCCGCTCCGGCGCCCGGGTCTCGATGCCGGGCATGATGGACACCGTCCTCAACCTCGGCCTCAACGACGAGACCGTCGAGGGCCTGGCCGCGGTCTCCGGCGATCCGCGCTTCGCCTGGGACAGCTACCGGCGCTTCATCCAGATGTATTCGGACGTCGTCCTCGGCCTCGACCACGGCGCCTTCGAGGAGGCGCTCGAGATCGCCAAGGAGGACAAGGGAGTCCATCTCGACACCGATCTCGAAGCGTCGGACTGGCGCCGGCTCACCGCGCGCTACAAGGCCCTGGTCGAGGAGCAATCCGGCCGCCCCTTCCCGGACGACGTCCACGAGCAGCTGTGGGGCGCGGTCGGCGCGGTGTTCGGCTCCTGGCAGTCGGACCGGGCGAGGACCTACCGCCGCCTCAATTCCATTCCGGGCGACTGGGGAACCGCGGTCAACGTCCAGGCGATGGTGTTCGGCAACATGGGCGAGACCTCGGCCACCGGGGTCGCCTTCACCCGCAATCCCTCGACCGGCGAGCGCGCCTATTACGGCGAATATCTGATCAACGCCCAGGGCGAGGACGTCGTCGCCGGAATCCGCACCCCCCAATATCTCACCCGGGCCGCCCGCGAGGCCGCGGGCGCCAGGGCCGCGTCGATGGAAGAATCGATGCCGGACGTGTTCGCCGGCCTCGCCCGGGTCTTCGACCTGCTCGAGCGCCATTACCGCGACATGCAGGACATCGAGTTCACCGTCGAGCGCGGCAAATTGTTCATGCTCCAGACCCGCTCGGGCAAGCGCACGGCCAAGGCGGCCTTGCGGATCGCCGTCGACATGGCGGAGGAGGGGCTGATCACCCGCGAGGAAGCGGTGCTTCGGGTCGACCCCCAGGCGCTCGACCAGTTGCTCCACCCGACCCTCGATCCCAAAGCCGAGCGCCGGGTGATCGCCAGGGGCCTGCCCGCCTCGCCGGGCGCCGCCTCCGGCGCTGCGGTTTTCGACGCCGACACCGCCGAGCACCGCAAGAGCCTCGGCGAGAAGGTCATCCTGGTCCGGGTCGAGACCTCGCCCGAGGACATCCACGGCATGCACGCGGCGGAGGGTATCCTCACCGCGCGCGGCGGAATGACCAGCCACGCCGCCGTCGTCGCCCGGGGCATGGGCCGGCCCTGCGTCAGCGGCGCCGGCTCGATCTCGATCGACTATAAGGCGCGCACCATGCGCGTCGGCCAGGCCGAGGTGCGCGAGGGCGAGACCATCACCATCGACGGCACGTCGGGCGAGGTCATGCTCGGCGCCGTCGCCACCGTCCAGCCCGAGCTGGTCGGCGATTTCGGCACCCTCATGGAATGGGCCGACGCCCACCGCCGCCTGAGGGTCCGAACCAACGCCGAGACTCCCCTCGACTGCCGGACGGCCCGCGAGTTCGGAGCGGAGGGCATCGGCCTTTGCCGGACCGAGCATATGTTCTTCGATTCGGAGCGAATCGCCAACGTCCGCCAGATGATCGTCGCGAGCGACGAGGCCGGGCGCCGCTCCGCTTTGGCCAGGCTGCTCCCCGCCCAGCGCGCCGATTTCGAGGAGATCTTCAGGATCATGGCGCCGCTCCCGGTCACCATCCGGCTGCTCGATCCGCCGCTCCACGAATTCATTCCCCACGGCGAGGCCGAGCTCCAGGAGGTCGCCGCCGGCGCCGGCATTGCGGTCGAGGCCCTCAAGCGCCGGGTCGCGGAGCTTCACGAGTTCAACCCGATGCTCGGCCATCGCGGCTGCCGGCTGGGGATCACCTATCCCGAAATCTACGAGATGCAGGCCCGGGCGATCTTCGAGGCCGCGGTCGCCGTGGCGAGGGAAGGGGGCAAGGCGCCGGTCCCTGAGGTCATGGTCCCCCTCGTCGCGACCAGCGCGGAGCTCGCCATCATCAAGACGCTGATCGACCGCACCGCCGCGGCCGTCTTCGAGGAGCAGGGGGAGGGCGTCGACTATCTCGTCGGCACGATGATCGAGCTTCCCCGAGCCGCGCTCCGCGCCGCCGACATCGCCGCCGAGGCCGAATTCTTCAGCTTCGGAACCAACGACCTCACCCAGACCACTTTGGGAGTCAGCCGCGACGACGCCGGCCGCTTCCTCACCCAATATGTCGAGAAGGGCATATTCGAGCGCGACCCCTTCGTCTCGATCGACGAGGAGGGAGTCGGCGAGCTGATCGCGCTCGCGGCGGAGCGGGGAAGGGGCGCCAGGCCCGGACTCAAGCTCGGCATCTGCGGCGAGCACGGCGGCGACCCGGCGTCGATCGCCTTCTGCGAGAAGGTCGGCCTCGATTACGTCAGCGCGTCGCCATACCGGGTCCCGATCGCGCGCCTCGCGGCCGCCCAGGCGGCGCTGAGGCAGCGCCGGCCCTGATCGTCATCCCGGCAGCCGCGGTCTTCATTCGAATCGGCGGCTCCTCGATCTCCCCTCCCTGGAAGGGAGGGGCTTGGGGTGGGTGCCGCCGAGGCACTCGGCGGCCCTCTGCAGTATCGTATCTGCAACGCCGTCCGGATTTGCATTCACGTCGCTGTTCCAGAATCGGATCACGGTCCATCCTTCCGCGTCGAGATGGCGGGTGCGCGCCGTGTCGCGCAAGCAGCCTATGTGCTGGCTGCCGTCGATCTCGACGACGAGCTTCGCCTTTCGGCAGGCGAAATCGGCGATGGAGGGACCGATCGGCAGCTGACGGGTGAATTTCGGCCGATAGCGAGACAGGAGGCGCCCCAGGATGCGCTCCTGCTTTGTCGCGTGCGTGCGCAGGTCACGGGCGCGAGCCGTCTGATCGGATGGCACTCGACGGGCTGCCACCGCCGCGTCCGATAAGACGGCCCGGAACACCCAAAATTCGGATAGGGCGACGGACCCCACCTCCCCTCCCTGGAAGGGGGAGGTAGGCGAGCGAAGCGAGACTTTTGCGGACTCCGAGTTTCGGCCGCCTTCGGCGGACCCACCCCCAGCCCCTCCTTTTCAGGGAGGGGAGTCACGTCATTCCGACCGAGGTGCCCTATTTGCTCGCGAACTGCCCCGGCTCGGCGCCGAAATGCTCCTTGGCATAGGCCCGGGCCGCGGTCGCGGTCGGGAAGGGCTCCTCGTGGAGGGTGGTGGTGACGATCGGATAGCCCTGGCCGTTGTAGCGAGTCTCGCGCAGGGTCAGCCGGACCCGGCCTTCCTCGTCCTTGTTGATCAGGAAGGGCTTGATCGCGGTGCGGGTGCTGTCGGGGGTGCCGCCCATGGTATTTTACTCCTTTTAGCGCTTGGCGCCGGGGCGCCGAGGGCTGCTTCCGGGGCCCTGGCCCGGGGTGCGCTCGCGGAAGATGAGCCGGCCCTTGGTCAGATCGTAGGGCGTCATCTCGACATGCACCCGGTCGCCGACGACCGAGCGGATCCGGAACCTCCGCATCTTGCCCGCCGTGTAGACGATCACCCGGTGCTGGTTGTCGAGCATCACGCCGAAGCGTCCGTCCGGATAGATTTCGTCGATCTCGCCCTCGACGGTGAGCGTCGCTTCCTTCGCCAAACCTTATTCTCCCTCGGCGCCTGCGGCCGGTATTGCGGATTCCGAGCGAGCGAAGAGGCCGCGGCACGGGCGAGAAGCTTGAAAGGGAAGGCGGGGCCGCCGGAAGGGGCGCCAAATTCCGTCGCAGGCGACGTCAGCGGACTCTAGGTAGGCGTTGAGGGCGGTTTTGGCAACGTTGCGACGGCGGAACCGGGCGTTTCGCCTAGTCCTAGCTGGGATCGGCCGCTGCCCTGCGCCTGGCGAAACCCCCGATCGTGAAGATAGAGAGCGAAACGATCAGCCATCCGATGAGCGCATAGAGGGCCTTCGCCCAACGCCAGCCCCAGGCGTCTGGTCGGCTGGAGATCGTGCATCGCTGCTCCTGGCGCAGGTCGATCAGCGGAATGAACACGTCGGCGGCATAGAGCGCCGGCTCGATCTGCTCACCGCAAGGCACCTCCGACTCCTTCGCTGCAGAAGCGGGACCGTTTTCCAGGGGCGGAGTTAACTCTCTCACCAGAATTGAGCGGAGGTTCGGCATGGCACCGCTTTGCGTCGACATTCCGGCAAACTGCGGTTCCGAGCGGAGGGCCACCTCCACGCCTATCGTACCGATCAACAGACATGCCAAGAGGGAGGCGACTGCGCGCCACTGGGATAATCCATAGTCGAAGCACAGCCCGTAGAGGCGCATTGCGGCTCTTTCAGTATAGGGAAGGAACCGTGTTTCGATACGGTTCCGAAAGCTGAGCAATAGCCTCTCACTCTCGAAATCGCCCGAGCGGTGAAGGGCCTTCGCCATCTGAGCGAATGGCTGCGGACTATATTCTTCCTGGCTCGGGTGGTCCTTGAACGTCAGCCGCAGGATGTAGGCGTACCACCGCCATCTCGGATCAAACTTGGTGCATTCTCCGGCCAGTCGAGCGGCGCGGGATCCCAGTCCCAATGTCTCGCGGGCATGCAGCCTTAGGAGGGGCCGCCTGAGCGGCCAAAGCATCATCAGCAAGAGGTACGGCAACCCCCTGACCGCCGGATGGGAAGCCGGGGTGCATTCGACGCTGTCATATTGAAGGCCGTCGAGCTTCAATGTGTACGATTCCGAGACGGCGATTGTCGCGGGATCGAAGGAAAGTTCGCGGCAGGATGCAGATTCGAATGACAAGTTGTTGACCGAGCCGGGCGAATTGCGGAGGCGAATGTCGCGCAGATTGATTTGTCCATCCGTGGACATGAAAGCGCCGTTGATAGTCCCGACTATTTCGGTGACAAAAGCAGTCTCGCGCCTGCCGTTCAGGCGCAGATTCTCGCCGATCCGCGCGTTTTGCAGATTGATCGAGCCAAATGTTCCCCCTTCGAAATACCCGCCGCCAAGATCGCAATTTCCCCCGATCGTCGCTCCGAGCATCCACGTTGAGCCACGTGCGGAATAGCGCAAATCGTGCGGCGTTCCGCTCACGATCCGGCGCTCGGAGCGAAGGATGACGCCTCCGCGCACCTCCGCCCTTTGCAGGTTCAGCGCAATCGACAAGGGACTGGTCGTGATCGCTCCGCCGACACCCCAGACGGCGCCGCCGACACGAGCGCCGTGAAGGCTTATCTCTCCAAAAGACTGGAAGGGGATGGGTCCGCCGTCCGTCGATGCAGGCCGCCACTCCCCCCCGATGCGAAGGTCGTCGCCAATCTCCGCTCCGCTGAGTTCGATCCCCTTTCCAGACGGGGGCGGCGCTATAAGCGTGCCGATGAAACACACCAGATCGTCGACATGGCAGCGCCTCATATGCACGGTGCCGTATATTTCTGTCCGGACGAATGGGTCGTCACTCGCGGACGAGGAGGAGGAGGGGGAGGCGCAAAAATGAACCGCTCCGCCAATGCGTGAGCCGTCGAAACTGATCGCATCCGATCGATCGATGCAGACGACCTCCGCGCCCCTCAACTCGACGTTGTTGCCAATTTCGGCATTAATGAACTGGAGCGCGCCCTCAGCGCTGAAGCGTACGACTTCTTGCGAATGCTCTCCGAGCCTGGCCGCTCTCAAAATCAGTTCATGGCCGATGCTGGCTCCCGAACCGTTCAACGCCACGTCGCCGTCGTCGGCGGTCAGTGACGCGCCCCTTAGATCCAGATCGCCGTCAATCCTGGCATTGAGGAGAACAAAGCTGCCTTTGGCTTGAAATCGTTTCGTCTGGGAGTCGGTGCAGAAGACCGCACCCGTCAGGTCCCCCCCAATCTCCGCGGCCGCCACGGTGAACGCCGGCCCGAGGCCGAGTCCGTCAAAAGAAGCTCCGTCCGCCGAAAACGATCCGCCGATTTTCGATCCCTCGAAGCTGACGCCGCCTTTCGCATGCGCGCAGTCCATGAATACGTTACCGCCAATCACTGCCGAGTCCGCGGATAGGCTCCGGGTAATGTCCGCCGTCATCGGGTCGCAGGCGAGACGCGTGTCCGACAGCGCGAACTGGCCGCTCACTCGAGCGCCGTTCAGTCGCAACGTCCCTCGCACCTCGACGTCGCCGAGCAGCGAGAATGAGCCTGCGATGTTGCAGTCTTGGAAGTCCAGAGCCGGGCGCGCGCCCGACTGGAAGTGGGTGTTCAGTATCGTCACTCCACCAAGGACGGCCTCGATCGCACTAATCCGGCATCCGGATGCAGAGTGCGCTTCGCATCCATCGACCCGCAGGTTTCCGGCTACGGTGGAGTGATTTAGCGACAGACCGACGAACCGGGATGATTCAAGTGCTATCCGGGAAAAATTTCCCTGATCGCAATATATAAGGTCTGAAATCACACAGTGGCGGAAGATCAGTGGCGGCAGCCTGTCGGGACTACCGAGATCGCTCAGGTCAAGGCAACCCTGAACTTCGGCTCCGCTTAGATCGACCAGGGTCGGGATGGTGGCGACACCGTTCTCGGCCGGCAATGATCCGACGAGAAGCGAGCGCAGAACTTCCGCGCGAACCCGAGTGTCCTCGCTGCCGATGACGCTGCATCGAAGCCCCCGCCGGGAGAGAGAAACCAGCGCTTGCTCAGTCGGCGAAAGAATGAGTTGCGCATGGCTCTCGGTCGTTCCGCTCATGTTGATGCCCCATCTTACCGGACGGGTATAACAGGCATGGCTCGGTGGTGAAGTCTTCAGCCGATCGTTTCAGGCGAGCTGATTGCGCTTGGCGGAGGTGCGGAACTGTTCATGAACCGCCCGAAAACTATGTCGGCATGGCGACAATCGATTACTTCGGGCGCGACCGAGAGTTTGCCACTTTCCGCGGCCGGACTGGACCATCGACCTCTTTCAGCGGCTTACGCGCCCCAGAGTATTGACGCCGATGCATTTCGCGTGAGGCCGCCGAGCCAGCCCTTCCATCCTCCAAGGGCCTTTTTCGGTACCGCGCACCAGGAAGAACCACCCCGGCCCCTTGGGCGCGCCGATCTCGACCTGGGTCAGGCCCCCGCGGCAGCCGCGGATCGAGACGAATTCCTCGAGCTGCGAATAATGGTCGGGATGGAGCCGCGCGTGGGTTCGGGCGAGCGCCGGATCCGGCCCCGACCAGTCCTTCGCCTCGTCCCAGGGCGAGACGATCCATTCGTCGACGAAGTCGCGCACGCTCTCCGCCACCGGCTGGACCCGCCGAACGCTGTCGCCGCTGACTTCGTAGCGGCGGACGTGGCGGCGGACGAGGATGCCGGTATCTATGCTGGCGCCGTCGTTCCTGATCTCGAAAGCACCGGGCTCGGCCTTGAGGAGCATGTCGGCCTCGTTGCCGAGATAGACCCCGTTCTCGCCGCGGAACAGGATCTTCGGCCGGTCGGGCGCCGGCCCCGGCCGGGCCAGCTCGTAGGGCATGCGCTGCCAGGCCGAGGTGCACCAGGGCGTCGTCGAGACGGTGGCGACGAACCACTTGCCCTGGGCGTCGGGCGGCGAGACGGCGAAGCGAAGGTCGCCCCAGCCGCCGCTGACCTTCCGATAGGGCTCGGAGCGGCGGACCATCAGCTCGCGCCACCGCCGGCCGTCGCGGCCGTAGAGCATCAGCATCGAGTCCGAGCCGCAACGGATCCCGAGGGTCGCGACCACGGCCAGCATGTCCGGATGCGCCTCCAGCCGCGACACCTCGTAGGCGATCCTGTCGCCGTGCCGGTCGGCCGGGCCGGGTTCCGGATCGTCGGTGCCTGCCCTCTGCGCCATCGCTGCGGCGAGGGTCGACGGCTCGACCGAGGTCGGAGCGCAGTCCATCATCGCCCGGACGAAGTCGCGAAGCCGGTCCTTGGTCTCCTCGATCCGGCTGCCGGCGGCGGGATCGACCAGGGTGTCGTCCTCGCCCGGCGGCACCGCGATCAGCCCCGCCCGGGCGCTTCGAAGGCCGATCGCCGCCGCTCCCACGGCCGCCCGGGTGCAGGCGGCGCCCTCCGCCGCCGGCGGCTCGGCGCCCGGGGCGCTCGCGGCGGCGAGGCCGGCGATCGCCGCCATGGTCAGTCCCAGCTTCATCCCGACTCCCGACTCCCGCTCAGCGCTTCGAGCTTAGCCGAATTTCCTCCAGCTTCCAGCTCAGGCCGTGGCGTCGGAAGACGAGGAAGCGGCGGCCGCGCTCGACCCGGAACTCGCTCGCTCCCGTCCTGACCAGCTCGACCTCGCCCGTCTCGCCGGAGCGCCCGCGGCCGGCGGCCAGGGCCAGGCGGAGCGCCGCCGGGCTGACCAGGGCGTCGGCGGCTGGGCCGGCGAAAGGGCCGAGGCCCGGGCCCAGCCGATCGCGGGCCGAGGCTCGAAGCGCCGGGAAG
This sequence comes from Allosphingosinicella sp., assembly GCA_036389015.1. Taxonomy (GTDB): domain Bacteria; phylum Pseudomonadota; class Alphaproteobacteria; order Sphingomonadales; family Sphingomonadaceae; genus Allosphingosinicella. Next base: position 163,258 of record DASVQS010000011.1, read on the forward strand.
TCGACATAGCCGGCGAGAGTCTGGGAATCGCCGGCCCGGGCCGCCTCGCGAATCCGCCACAAGGTCCACCAGGGCGAGCCGAACCACCATCCCGCCGCGGCGAGCAGGAGGAGGAGGGCGGCGGCGGCGAGGATCCTGTTGCGGGCGCTCATCGGCTTGCTCTCGGCGAGGAGCGGCGGTCCGTGCAACATTTTTGGCGATTGCGGGCGCGCGAGTGGCGCTTTTCCGCCGCTGCCCTGCGCCGGGGCGGCTCTGCGAGGCACCTTCGGCAACATTCCCCTCACAAACGAAAGTGCCCGGGCATCGCTGCCCGGGCACCGTCGCGGCGCTTGCGCGCCGACCCCCTTGGTCAAGATGCCAGGGCCCGCACACATCCCACCTCGCATGAGGATGCGGGGCCAAGGCCTCCCCGAACCCGGCTGTCGCCTTCGTTCGTGGCCGGGACGCTATGAGGGACGGGGAAGCTTGTCACCTGCCTATCCAAGGGCTTGACCCACTTTGCTCAGTCCCTGTGTCGGTACGGCAACAGGCCCGAGCCGACCGGGCCGGTTGCCTTGGCGCGGGGCGCCCCCTAGAGGCGGCGAATGCGCCTTTCCCGTTACTTCCTCCCCGTCATGAAGGAAACGCCTTCGGACGCCCAGATCGTCAGCCACCAGCTGATGCTCCGCGCCGGACTCGTCCGCCAGACGGCCGCCGGGATCTACGCCTGGCTCCCGCTCGGCCTCAAGGTGCTCAAGCGGATCGAGCGGATCGTCCGCGAGGAGCAGGACCGCGCCGGAGCGGTCGAGATGCTGATGCCGACGCTCCAGTCGGCCGAGCTGTGGCGCCAGTCCGAGCGCTACGACGCCTACGGTCCCGAGATGCTCCGAATCCGCGACCGCCACGACCGCGACATGCTCTACGGCCCGACCAACGAGGAGATGATCACCGCCCTCTTCCGCGACGGCGCCCGAAGCTATCGCGACCTGCCCCGGATCCTCTACCACATCCAGTGGAAGTTCCGCGACGAGGTCCGCCCCCGCTTCGGAGTGATGCGCGGCCGCGAGTTCCTGATGAAGGACGCCTACAGCTTCGATCTCGACGAGCCCGGCGCCCGGCACAGCTACAACCGGATGTTCGTCGCCTATCTCAGGACCTTCGCGCGGATGGGCCTTCGAGCCATCCCGATGCAGGCCGATACGGGCCCGATCGGGGGCGACCTGAGCCACGAATTCATCATCCTCGCCCCCTCGGGCGAGAGCGAGGTCTTCTACCACCGCAACTGGGCGGAGGTCCGCTCCGCCGAGAGCCTGGTCGTCGATGCCGACGATGCCGGGGCCCTGCAGGGCTTCGTCTCCGGCCTCACCGCCGATTACGCCGCCACCGACGAGAAGCGCGACCCGGAGCGCGAAGCCGAAGCCGGCGAGGCGCTGCTCAAGTCGCGCGGGATCGAGGTCGGCCACATCTTCTACTTCGGCACCAAATATTCGAAGTCGATGGGGCTCAGCGTCCAGACCGGCGACGGCGGCCAGGTCCATCCCGAGATGGGCAGCTACGGGATCGGCGTGTCGCGCCTGGTCGGGGCGATCATCGAGGCGAGCCATGACGACAAGGGCATCGTCTGGCCCGACAGCGTCGCTCCGTTCCAAGTCGGCCTCATCAACATGCGCTCCGACGACGGCAACGTGACCAGCGCCGCCGACGAGATATACGGGCGCCTGCGCGATCTCGGGGTCGACACGCTCTACGACGACCGCGACGAGCGCGGCGGGGCCAAGTTCGCGACCATGGACCTGATCGGCCTGCCCTGGCAGGTGATCGTCGGCCCGAAGGGGCTCGAGCGCGGAGTGGTCGAGCTGAAGCGCCGCGCCGGCGGCGAGCGCGAGGAGCTGTCGATCGAAAGCGCCCTGGCGAGGCTCACGGGATGATCCTCTCCCGCTACGAGCGGATGGTCGCCCGGCGCTATCTGCTTCCGGGCAAGGGGGAGGGGTTCATCTTCCTCGTCGCCGCGATCAGCCTGGTCGCGGTCGCCCTCGGGGTCGCCGCACTGATCGTGGTGATGAGCGTGATGAACGGCTTCAGGGCGGAGCTATTCGACAAGATCGTCGGCTTGAACGGCCACGCCGTGGTGCAGGGCTATGGCGGCCAGCTCCCCGACTGGCGCGAGATCGTCCGCGAGGCTCGGGCGACCCCGGGCGTGACCGACGCCCTCCCGCTCATCGAGCAGCCTCTGATGGTCAGCTATGAGGGCCGGGTCGAGGGCGTGCTCGTGCGCGGCATGGAGCGCGCCGACATCCTCCGCAACGAGACCCTCCAGGGCAAGGTCCTCGCCGGCTCGCTCGAATCGCTTCGCGCCGGGCAGGGCAATGTCGCGATCGGCGCCAGGCTCGCCGAGGCGCTCGGTGCCAATGTCGGCGGCCAGATCAGCCTGATCAGCCCCGATGGTCGGACGACTCCGTTCGGAACCGTGCCGCGGATCGTCTCCTACAACGTCTCCGCGATCTTCGAGGTCGGCGTGTACGATTACGACAAGTCGTTCGTGATCATGCCGATCGAGGACGCCCAGACCCTGCTGCTGCTGGGCGATTCCGTCGGCATGGTCGAGGTCCAGACGGTCGACGCCGACCGCGTCGGCGAGATCCTCGAGCCGCTGCGCGCAAGCGTCGGCGGCCGGGCCGCGGTCAACGACTGGCGCTCGATGAACGCCTCCTTGTTCGAGGCGCTCCAGGTCGAAAGGGTGGCGATGTTCGTAATCCTCTCCATCATCATCCTCGTCGCGGTGTTCAACATCCTCTCCTCGCTGATCATGCTGGTCCGCGCCAAGACCCGCGACATCGCCATCCTCCGAACCATGGGCGCGACCCGCCGCGGCCTGATGAAGGTGTTCGTGACGGTCGGCGTCATCATTGGAGCGATCGGGATCGTCGCCGGCCTCGCGCTCGGCTTCCTGCTGCTCTATTTCCGGCAGCCCTTCGTCAATTTCGTCCAGTTCCTGACCGGTCAGAATCTTTGGGATCCCTCGATCCGCTTCCTGACCGAGCTGCCCTCCAAGACCGATCCGTTCGAGGTCGTCGCCATCGTCACCATGGCGCTCGTCCTCAGCTTCCTCGCCACGCTCTATCCCGCGTGGAAGGCGGCGAGCACCGATCCGGTGCAGGTGCTTCGCTATGAATGAGGTCCTGGCCGTCACGGACCTCAGGCGCAGCTTCCGCCAGGGCGGAGTGACGATCAACGTGCTTCGGGGAATCGACCTCGAGGTGCGCAAGGGCGAGATCGTCGCCTTGCTCGGCCCGTCGGGCTCCGGAAAGTCGACCCTGCTCCAGGCGGTCGGCCTGCTCGAAGGCGGCTTCGAAGGCTCGATCCGCATCGCCGGCGAGGAAGTGGCGGAGCTCAGCGACGGCAACCGCACCCGGGTGCGGCGCGACACCTTGGGCTTCGTCTACCAGTTCCACCATCTTCTGCCGGATTTCACCGCCCTCGAGAACGTCGTCATTCCGCAGCTGGTCAAAGGCGCGACCCGCGAGCAATCGGAGGAGCGCGCGAAGGCGCTCCTCGGTACCCTCGGCCTGGCCGAGCGGGTCACCCACCGGCCGAGCAAATTGTCCGGCGGCGAACAGCAAAGGGTCGCCGTCGCCCGCGCGCTCGCCAACCGGCCCGCCCTGGTCCTGGCCGACGAGCCCACCGGCAATCTCGACGAGGCGACCGCCGACATCGTCTTCGCCGAATTCCTCCGCCTCGTCCGCGACGAAGGCAGCGCGGCTCTCGTCGCCACGCACAATGAGCGGATTGCCGCGAAGATGGACCGGGTGCTGAGGCTTCATGAGGGCGTGCTGGAGTAGATTTGCCGGCCGGGCCTCAGCGTCATGCCGAACTTGTTTCAGCATCCAGGGTGGAGCCGCTTGGCCTTCGGATAAAGGGGTTCCCAGGTGGATGCCGTCCCATCATGGATACCGAAACAAGTTCAGGGTGACACCCTTGGGAAAGATGACCCCCTTGCTGCGTTGGCGGCGGGTGAGTGGGGCAGCTGGAGCGATTCGATGGCGTTGCGTGATCTGATTCTGCTGGCCGCGGGCGCCGCGACGCTCCTTTCCGGCTGCGACTGGATGAAGAAGAAGGAGGCCCCTGCCCAGAAGAGCAAGACGGAGCTCGCCAGCGAACAGCGCGAGCGGATCCGCAAGGCCTGCGCCTCCGACGCGACCTACGACCGGCTGAAGGAGCTGGTGTTCGACGAAGCCGCCCGCATCCGGAATTCCGATCCGCGCAACCTCGACCCGCTCGCGGCCGCCGCGGTCGTCCGGATGGAGGAGCCGGTGGTGAAGAGCCGCGACGACGAGCTCAACGTCACGGTCTGCTCGGGCCGCTTCATCCTCGAGCTTCCGCCGGGCGCCGAAAATGCGTTCGACGGCAAGCGCCGGCTCGACGCCGAGGTCGAATATGCGGCCCAGGCCGCGGTCGACGGCAGCGGCCTCGTCTACCAGATGGATGGGGCCGAGCCGATCATCTACCGGCTCGCGACCTTCGGAATGAAGGGGGGCGCCCTGCCGAAATTCACTCAGGCCGCACCGGCGCAGATCCCCTCCGCGCCTCCCAAGGCCGCTCCTTCGGAGCCGGCCCTGATGCCGCCGGTGGCCGAAGCCGCCCCGCGCCCCGCGGCACCTCCGCCTGCCCCGTCTCCCCCGCCTCCCCCGGTGCGAACCGCCGACAGGAGTCCGGAACCGGCACCGGCGACTCGAGTGACGGTGCGTCCCAGCTTCAACTGCCGCTACGGCAAGACCCGGACCGAGAAGATGATCTGCTCCTCACCTCGCCTCGCCGCTCAGGACCGGGCGATGGCGTCGCTTTATTACGATCTCATGGCCCGGGCCGATCCGGCGACGCGCGGCCATTTGCGGCGCAGCCGCGACGCCTTCCTCGGCCGGCGCGAGCAATGCCGCAGCGAAGGCTGCGTCGATTCCGCCTACACTTCGCGAATGGCGGAGCTGAGGACCATCGGCCGGGGGGATTAGGCCGCCCCACGGGGCGCGAATAGGTGTGGAAAACCCTTCGAGCGATGCTTCCCTCGCTGCCCGGCAGCCACCATAACGGGCCGATGGCCGGCCCCTACGTCCCACTTCGAATCTTCTCCTGCTACACGATGCTGGAAGGGGCGATCGAGCCGAAGGCGATCGCCAAGCAGGCGAAACGGCTGGACTTTCCAGCGGCGGCGCTGACTGACCGCAACGGCCTCTATGCCGCCATGCCCTTCACCGACGCCTGCCGCGAGGCGGGGGTGCAGCCGATCGTCGGCACCATGCTCGCCGTCGCCCGCCCCGGCGGCGGCGGAGCGCCGGTGCTCGACTGGATCGGCCTCTACGCCCAGGATCAGACCGGCTACGGCAACCTTTGCACCCTCGTCTCCGCGGCGCATCTCGGCCGGCCGGTAGAGGAGCCGGCGCATGTCAGCCTCGACGCGCTGGAGGGGCGCAGCGACGGCCTCATCGCTCTGACCGCGGGCTCGGAAGGCGCTCTGGCGCGGCTGCTCGCCGAGGAGCAGGAGATCGCCGCCGCCGAGATGCTGGGACGGCTGAAGGCGCTCTTTCCGGGCCGGCTCTACATCGAGCTGAGCCGGCGCGGCGACCCGGTCGAGACGCGGGCGGAAGCGCGCCTGATCGAGATCGCCTACGAGCGCGACCTGCCGCTCGTCGCGACCAACCCCGCCGCTTATTCGGAAGCCCATTTCCATCAGGCGCACGACGCCATGCTGTGCATCGCCCAGTCGAGCCAGCTCGACCGCGACGACCGCAAATGCTCGTCGACCGAAGCCTGGCTGAAGCCCGCGGCCGAGATGCGCCGGCTGTTCGCCGACCTCCCCGAGGCGATCGACAACAGCGGCGTCATCGCCCGCCGCTGCGCGTTCGGAGCGCCCAAGCGAAAGCCGATCCTGCCGAGCATCGCCGGCGATACCGAAGCGGAAGCAGAGCAGCTTCATCGCGACGCCCGGGCGGGCCTCGAGGCGCGGCTGGCGCTCTATTTGGATCTGACCGAAGAGGACCGCAAAGCCTATTTCGACCGGCTCGACTATGAGGCGGACATCATCGTCCGGATGGGCTTTTCGGCCTACTTCCTGATCGTCGCCGACTTCATCAAATGGGCCAAGGAGAACGACATACCGGTCGGCCCCGGCCGCGGCTCAGGCGCCGGCTCGGTGGTGGCCTGGGCGCTTACCATCACCGACCTCGATCCGATTCGCCTCGGCCTGCTGTTCGAGCGCTTCCTCAACCCGGAACGCGTGTCGATGCCCGACTTCGACATCGACTTCTGCGAGACCCGGCGCGGCCAGGTCATCCGCTACGTCCAGCAGCGCTACGGAAGCGACAAGGTCGCCCAGATCATCACCTTCGGGAAGCTGAAGGCGCGTGCCGTCCTCAAGGATACGGGGCGGGTGCTGCAGATGCCCTATGGGCAGGTCGACCGGCTCGCGAAGGCCATTCCGAACCACCCGACCGACCCGTGGACCCTGGAGCGGGCTCTGAACGGGGTTACCGAGCTCGCCGCGGAATATAAGAACGACTCCCAGGTGCGCCGGCTGTTCGACCTGGCGATGAAGCTCGAAGGCCTGCCGCGCCATGCCTCGACCCACGCCGCCGGGGTCGTCATCGGCGACCGGCCGCTCGACCAGCTCGTCCCGCTCTACCGCGACCCGCGCTCGGACATGCCGGTCACCCAGTTCGACATGAAATATGTCGAGGCGGCGGGCCTGGTGAAGTTCGACTTCCTCGGCCTGAAGACCCTCTCGGTCCTTCAGAAGGCGGTTCAGATGCTGGCGAAGCGGGGGATCGGGGCCGATCTCGACCGCCTGGCGTGGGATGACGAGGCGGTCTACCGGCTGCTCCAGCGCGGCGACACCGTCGGCGTGTTCCAGCTCGAATCGGAAGGCATGCGCCGCACCCTGGCGGCGGTGAAACCGACCAGCTTCGAGGACATCATCGCCCTCGTCTCGCTTTACCGGCCGGGGCCGATGGACAATATCCCGATGTTCGGCGCCCGCAAGAACGGCCGCGAGCCGATCGAATATCCCCATCCTTTGCTCGAGCCGGTGCTCAGGGAAACCTACGGCATCTTCGTCTACCAGGAGCAGGTGATGGAGGCCGCCAAGGTCCTCGCCGGCTTCAGCCTCGGCGAGGCCGACCTGCTCCGCCGAGCCATGGGCAAGAAGATCAAGTCCGAGATGGATGCCCAGCGCGCCGGCTTCGTCGCCGGCTGCGAGAGGGTCAACGCAATCCCCAGGGGCAAGGCGAACGAATTGTTCGATTTGATCGACAAGTTCGCCGGCTACGGCTTCAACAAGAGCCACGCCGCCGCTTACGCGTTGATCGCGTACCAGACCGCCTGGCTCAAAGCGCATCATCCGGTCGAATTCTATGCCGCCTCGATGTGCTTCGACATCCACCAGACCGACAAGCTCGCCGTCTTCACCGACGACATGCGGCGGATGGAAGTGCGATGCCTGCCGCCTTCGATCAACGCCAGCGAGGCGGAGTTTTCGGTGGAGCAGGAGGGCGAGGGGCTCGCCGTCCGCTACGCCCTGGGCGCGCTCAAGGGCGTCGGCGAGAAGGCGATGGAGCAACTGGTCGACGAGCGGCGCGCCAACGGTCCCTTCAAGGCGCTGGAAGATTTCGCCGAGCGGGTCGATCCGCGCCTGCTCAACCGCCGCCAGATCGAGAGCCTCGCCGGCGGCGGTGCCTTCGATGCACTCGATTCCAACCGCGCCGCCGTCTTCGCCGCCGCCGAGACCATCCTGGCCCACGCCGCCAGCGCCGCCGACGCGCGCGAGAGCGGGCAGGGGGGGCTGTTCGGCGGCGGCGAATCGAACGTGGTGCCGATCCGGATGCCGGTCGCCGCGACCTGGACGCTCGCCCAGCGAATGTCCGCCGAGAAGGAGTCGTTCGGTTTCTATTTCTCGGCCCATCCGGTGGATCGCTACCGCCACCTGGCCGAAGCCCATGGCGCCAAGAGCTACGCCGCGCTCGCTTCGCTTCCGGCGCCGGCCGACGGCGGCCGAATGGGCGCGGTGATGGCCGGGATGGTCGAGGAAGCGCGCTGGCGGACCTCCGCCCGCGGCCGCCGCTACCTGATGGCCACCATGTCCGATTCCTCGGGCCAGTTCGTGGCGACCGTGTTCGACGACGACGCCTCCGCCCAGGTCGAGGCGGCCGCCAAATCCGGGGCCTGCGCTTTGCTCAACGTCGAGCTCGACCGCCGCCCCGGCGAGGAGGCGCCGCGGGTCACCATCCGCTCGCTGCAATTGTTCGAGAGCCTGTCGAAGCGTGCCCGCCTCCAGCTCGAGGTCGAAGTGGACGGGGTCGACGCCCTCGCCCGCCTGGCCGCCGCGGTCGCCGGGGACCGGGGCAGCCAGGGCGAGCTGCGGCTCAGGGTGAAGCTCGACCAGGGCGAGGCTCTGCTCGTCCTCGGCCGCGATTTCCGCCTCGACGCGGAGCTGGCCGCCCGGCTCGAGCGACTCGACGGAGTCGCCGCCGTCCGACTGTCGGTCGCGCCCCAGCCGCGGCTTGCGCTCGTTTCCTGAGCGCATAGACTGCCCCGTCGACAGCGCGGGGAGGGACCATGCTCGGAGGGATGCAGGATTGGCCGCTGAGGATCATGCGGATCCTCGACCATGCGGCGCGCGAGCATGGCAATCGCGAGCTGGTGTCGCTCTACGCCGACGGAGTCACGGTCCGAACCGATTGGGCGGGGATCGCGCGCGACTCGCGCAAGCTGGCCCAGGCGCTGGAGCGGCTCGGGCTGAAGCCCGGCGACCGGGTCGGCACGCTGGCCATGAACCATGCCCGCCATGTCGCCGCCTGGTACGGGACGATCGGCATGGGCGGGGTGATCCACACCATCAATCCCCGGCTGTTCGACGACCAGCTCGTCTACATCGCCAACCACGCCGAGGACCGGGTGCTGTTCTACGACAAGGCGTTCGCTCCGCTGGTCGAGCGGCTGAAGCCGCGGTGGACGAGCATCGAGCAATTCGTCTGCTTCGATAATGGCGAGTTCGATGCCCTGATCGCCGCCGAGGACGGCGACTATCGCTGGGTCGAGGGCGACGAGCGCGAGCCCGCGATGCTCTGCTACACCAGCGGCACCACCGGCAACCCGAAGGGCGTGCTGTACGAGCACCGCTCCGCCGTGCTCCACGCGATGATGCAGCTGAGCCCGGACGTCTTCGACCTAAGCGCTCGTTCGGTGGTCCTGCCCGTCGTGCCGATGTTCCACGCCGCCGGCTGGGGCCTGCCTTTCTGCACGGCGATGTGCGGCGGCAAGATGGTCTTCTCGGCCGATTACACGCCGCAGGCCATGTGCGACCTGATGAAGGCCGAGGGCGTCACCCACACTGCCGGAGTGCCGACCGTCTGGCTCGCCCTGATCAACCACGTCGAGATGACCGGCGAGGATCTCGGCAAGCTCGCCACCGTCCATATCGGCGGCTCGGCGGCGCCGCGGGCGATGATCGAATGGTTCATGGACCGCGGCATAAGGGTCGGCCACGCCTGGGGGATGACCGAGATGTCGCCGCTCGGCACCGTCGGCGCGGGCAGCGGCGACTGGGACGAGCTCAGCCGCGAGCAGCGCGTCGACCTGCTCTGCAAGCAGGGCCGGGTGCCGTTCTGCGTCGAGCTTCGAACCGTCGACGAGGAGGGCAATGTCCTTCCCCGCGACGGCAAGACCTCCGGCCGCCTCCAGACCCGCGGGCCGTGGATCATCCGCCAATATTTCCAGGACGAGAAAGGCGAGTGCATCGACGACGAGGGCTGGTTCGACACCGGCGACGTCGCCGCGCTTCACCCCGACGGAGTCCTCCAGATCACCGACCGCTCCAAGGACGTGATCAAGTCCGGCGGCGAGTGGATCAGCTCGATCGACCTCGAGAATGCCGCCGTCGGCTGTCCCGGAGTGGCCGAGGCGGCGGCGGTCGGCGTCAAGCACCCGAAATGGGACGAAAGGCCGATCCTGCTGGTGGTGAGGAAGGCGGGGGCGGAGGTCACGCCCCGGCAGATACTCGACCATCTCGAGCGCCATGTCGCGAAATGGTGGCTGCCCGACGAGATATTGTTCGTGGAGAGCCTGCCGCATACGGCGACGGGCAAGCTGCTCAAGACGGCGCTGAGGGAGCAGTATCGGGACTATCGGCTGAGCAGCGCGGCCTGAATCCTCCCCATCGTCAGATGGGGAGGGGGACCATGCGCAGCATGGTGGAGGGGTAAATGGCGCATGCCTCTGCCAGCTACCCCTCCACCACCCTTCGAGTGGTCCCCCTCCCCGAGCAAGCTCGGGGAGGATTCAGAGCAATCGCAGCTGCGGCCCCTGCGGCGGCACGAACAGGTCGCACCTCAGCCTGCGCTTGTCCCGGTTCAGCCCGTGCTTCCTCGCCGCCACCTCGAACCTCACCCGCATCAGCTCCGCCCACGGGCCGGAGCCCTGCATGCGGGTGAACCAGTTCGGGTCGTTGTCCTTGCCGCCGCGCATCGAGCGGATGATATTCATCACCTTGTCGGCCCGGTCGGGGAAATGCTCGTCGAGCCAGGCGCGGAACAGGGGCGCCACCTCATAGGGAAGCCGCACCGGAAGGAAGAAGGCGCCGCTCGCCCCGGCTTCCGCCCCCGCCTCGACGATATGCTCGACCTCATGATCGGTAATTCCCGGAATGACCGGGGCGATCGCCACGGTGGTCGGGATTCCGGCCTCGCTCAGCGCCCTGACCGCCCCCAGCCGCTTGCGCCCCGACGGCGCGCGGGGCTCCAGGGTACGCGAGATTTCAGGCTCGAGCGAGGTCACCGACAGCGCCACCGAGGCGAGGCCCTCCTCCGCCATCGGCGCGAGAATGTCGATGTCGCGGATCACCCGGTCCGACTTGGTCGTGATCGTCACCGGATGCTTCGTCTCGGCGAGCACCTCGAGCACCGAGCGGGTGATCCGCCACTTCGCCTCGATCGGCTGGTAGGGATCAGTGTTCGTCCCGATCGCCATCGGCCGGACGACATAGCCGGGCCGGGCCAGCTCCTCGCGCAGGATTTTCGCCGCGCCGGGCTTGGCGAACAGCTTCGTCTCGAAGTCGAGCCCCGGCGAGAGATCGTGGAAGGCATGGGTCGGCCGGGCGAAGCAATAGATGCAGCCATGCTCGCAGCCGCGATAGCTGTTGATCGAGCGGTCGAAACCGATGTCGGGCGAGCGGTTCCAGGCGATGATCGACTTCGGCTTCTCGACGGTGACTGTAGTGCGTAGAAGGGGCGGCCCTTCGTCCACCTCCTCGCGCACGTCCAGCCAGTCGCCGTCGAGCTCGCGGACGGGCAGGTTGAAGCGAGTCGGCGTCCGGTTCTCCGGCGCGCCGCGGCCGTGACGGACTTCAGGTCGGGGCATGAGGGGGGCGTACCGCAATAAGCAGAACAGAGCAAGAACCTATTACTCGCTCGTATAGGCGAGCCTGGTGTCGTCCGCCTTGAGCCGCACCGCGCTCGCTCCGGTCAGGCCGGGGAAGCGCGGCCACAGGCCCTGGGCCAGAGCCGCCCGGCTCGGTCCCGGCTTTCCGGCCTCTTCCTCGTAGATCCAGTAATTGCGAAGCACGATGGGGACGTAGCCGCGGGTTTCCCAATAAGGCAGCGATTCGATGTAGAGGAGGGGATCCCCTTTATCGAAGCGGCGCGCGTTCCACTCCGCGACGGGCACCGGCCCGGCATTGTAGGCGGCGATCACTTTGGGGAGCAGGCCGCCGGTGGCGCCGTTGTCGCGCAGGCTCTCGATATAGCTTTGCCCGAACTCGATATTGGCGGCCGGGCTGCTCAGCTGAGCCCGGTCGAACGGCTCCCCGCGGGCCCGGGCGATGTCGCCGGCGGTCCCCGGCCGGACCTGCATCAGGCCGACGGCTCCGGCGGGGCTGACCACGGACGTTCGGAAGTTCGATTCCTGAAGCGCATGAGCGAAGGCGAGGGAGGGGTCGACCCGCCAGCCGCGGGTCGGCCGCCAGTCCGGACGGGGATAGCGGGCCGCGAGGTTGACGCTGGCGCCGCGCGGTGCGTTGTGCGCGAGCCAATATTGGGCCGAGGCGAGGTTGAGGTCGGCGGCGAGGTGAAGGAGGGCGTTGTGGTCGCCGCTCCCGCCGAGCCGCGCCTGATGGCGAAGGAACTGGTCGGCGAGGTCGGTTTCGCCGATCTCGGCGAGCGCGAGCGCCGCCCGGACGTTGGGCTTGCCGGCGATCGAGCGCCACTCGGCATCCCGATAATTGTGCAGGCCGGTGGCGCCGGGGCCGGTTATGCCCAGAGCCGTGGTCGCGATCAGGCCGTAGAAGGTTTCCTTCTGGCGGGCGGCGGAGCGCAGATGGGCCTGCACCCGCTCAGGCTTGCCGCACATCATCTCGGCGCGCGCGCTCCAATAATGGGCGGCGGCGACCAGCTCGACGTCGCTCGATCGGGCGGCGACCTGGCCGAAGGCATCGGCGGCGGCCTTGCAGTCGCCTTCGCGCCAGGCGGAGAGGCCTTCCGACCAGGCGCCCTGGATCGCCCATTCGCCGGTTCCCGTGCGGGCCAGCGCCGCCAGTCGCCGGGCGTCGCGGTCGTTGCCGACGATGTAATAGGACCAGGCGATGCGCTGCTGATATTCGGTCCGGGCGTCGGGACCGAGGCCCTCCTGGCGCTCGATGAAGACCGCCTCGGCCTCATAGGGCCGATTGTCCTTGATGAGCGGCTGGACCAGCGGCTCCAGTTCGGCGGCCGCAGGATCGCCTTTGGTCGCCTCGGCGCGCGAGCGCCGCGGCTGGCTTCCGACCCAGACCAGCTTCTCGGCCGCCGGCAGGTCGGGAAGCTCGGTCGCGCCGCGGGTCTGGGCGAGGCGGGCGAGCTGCTCCGCCTTGGGCATTTCGGGCGCTCGCGCGAGCAGCGAGAGGAGATCGGGGAGCTCGACCTTGGGCGAGCCCTTGGCCAGGAAGAGCTCGGCCCGGGCGGCGTCGTGGAGCGGGCCTTCCGGAAGCGCGGAAAGCTTCGCCGAGGCTCCGAGCCAGTCGCTCGCACGGATCGCCGCGAAAATATCGCGATAGCCCTGCCGCTGCTCGGAGCTCAGCCCGGCCGAGACCGCCTCGCGAGGCTGGGCGGAATCTTCAGCATAAGCGGCGGCCGCCGGCAAGGCGAGCGCGGCGGCCAGCAGAAGGGGGCGGAGACGGCTCATTCCTTCACCTCTTCGATCAGCATCTGGAGGTCGGCCCAGGCCATGGCCTTGAGTCGCGGCGACTCCAGCAATTGTCGGGGAGCAATGGTTGCCAGCGCCTTGACGGGCCCGGCGTGGGTGGCAATCTCGTGCCAGCGGCCGCGCGCCTGCGGCACGGAGAGGCCCAGCAAAGCCTTTGAGCAGGCGTCGCCGAACAGCAGCACGGCCCTGGGCGCGGCGAGGCCGACATGGTGGCGGGCGAGGGCGGCGCAGCTCTTCATCGAGTCGCTGTTGAGCTGACCGGACGGCGATCGGATGCAGGACAAGGCGGCGAGATAGATGGAGCCGCGGTCGCGGCCGATCGCGGCGAGCATCCGCTCGAACAGCCGCCCCGCCTCGCCGCTGATCAAAGTGCCGGCGGCGCAATCCTCGCCCGTGGGCATGTCGGCCAGGATCATCAGCCCGGACGCCGGGTCGCCCGCCGGACAGATGCGCGGCGCGGCCGGTGCGGCGAAGGCGAGCCGGTCGCTCGATGCCAGCCAGGCCTGGAATAGGTCGAGCTGGCCGGGCAGGCTCTCGGGGGGAGCGTCGGCCTCCGGCGGCGCCGGCCGGACCTCTTTGGCTTTCGGGCGAAGCCAGTTGCGCGGCTCCTCATCGACGAGCGTGTCGACTCCCGCTTCGGCCCACCAGCTCAGCGCGCTTTCGGCCTCCGACGGCGCAAATGCCTCTTTACCCCGCTCCACCCGGCCATGGAGTCAGCCCCGGGCGGGCTGGTCAACCTCAAAATCTCTATCTATCTGCCAGACGTTGGCTGCCTGCGACGACGTGAGTTGCGGGCGCCCGCCGAAGGAGCGCCTGAATGTCCGAACGCGAGTCGATGCCGTATGACGTGGTGATCGTCGGCGCCGGTCCCGCCGGGCTCGCCGCCGCTATCCGCCTCAAGCAACTCGCCGCGGAAGCGGGCCGCGAGCTCAGCGTCTGCATCCTCGAAAAGGGATCGGAGGTCGGCGCCCACATCCTCTCCGGCGCCGTCATCGATCCAAGGGCGATCGAGGAGCTCCTCCCGGACTGGCGCGACCTCGGCAGCCCGCTCACCGTTCCGGTCGTCGAGAATCATCACTGGGTGCTGACCCGCACCGGCAAATATTCGATGCCGCACCTGATGATGCCGCCCTTCATGAACAACAAGGGCACCTACACCGCCTCGCTGGGCAATTTCTGCCGCTGGCTGGCGGGGCAGGCCGAGGCCTTGGGGGTCGAGATCTTCCCTGGCTTCGCCGCGGCGGAGGTGCTGTTCAACGAGGACGGCTCGGTCAAGGGAGTGGCGACCGGCGACATGGGCGTCGCCCGCGACGGCACGCGCCGCTCCGATTACCAGCCCGGCATGGAGCTTCACGGCCGCTACACCTTCTTCGCCGAGGGCGCTCGCGGTCACCTGACCAAGCAATTGAAGCGGACTTTCGACCTGGAGCGCGAGAGCGAGCCGCAGGTCTACGGGATCGGGCTCAAGGAGCTTTGGGACATCGATCCCGCGAAGCATGAGCCCGGCCGGGTCATCCACACCCAGGGCTGGCCGCTGGACGACGCCTGGGGCGGAGGCTTTCTCTATCACCAGGAGAACAACCAGGTCGCTTTAGGCTTCGTCGTCGCCCTCAACTACCGCAACCCGCATCTCTCCCCGTTCGAGGAATTCCAGCGCTGGAAACAGCATCCCGCGATTCGCCAGATACTGGAGGGCGGGCGCCGGGTTTCCTACGGAGCGAGGGCGATCAACGAAGGCGGCTGGCAGGCGGTGCCGAAGCTCGCCTTCCCGGGCGGCGCACTGATCGGTTGCTCGGCGGGCTTCGTGAACGTGCCCCGGATCAAGGGCAGCCACACGGCGATGAAGTCCGGAATGCTCGCCGCCGAAGCCGCCTTCGCGGCGATCGCCGCCGAGCGGAGCGGCGACGAGCTTGCGGGCTATGAAGAGTCGTTGCGAAACAGCTGGATAGCGACCGAGCTTAAGACTGTGCGCAATGTCGAGCCGCTGGTCGCGCGCTTCGGCGGGACGATGGGCACCCTGCTCGCCGGCATCGACATGTGGATGCGGACGCTCAGGATCGGCCTGCCGTTCACTCTCAGGCACCACCCCGACAGCGAGACGCTCTATCGCAAGGATCTGGTACCGCCGATCGACTATCCCAGGCCCGACGGAGTGATCAGCTTCGACCGGCTTTCCTCGGTCTTCATCTCCAACACCAATCACGAGGAGGACCAGCCGGTCCACCTGACGTTGAAGGACCCCTCGATCCCCACCGAGGTCAATCTCCCGCTCTACGACGGGCCGGAGCAGAGATACTGTCCCGCCGGAGTCTACGAATTCGTCGAGGAGGGCGGCCGGACCCGGTTGCAGATCAACGCCCAGAATTGCGTTCACTGCAAAACCTGCGACATCAAGGACCCGACCCAGAACATCAACTGGGTCGTGCCCGAAGGCGGAGGAGGACCTAATTATCCCAACATGTAAGCCCTTGCCCGGCGTCCTCCTCTGCGCGGCGCTGCTGCTTCCCGCCGCCCCGGCCGCGGCGAGCGTCGACGATGCCGCAGCGCTCTCCGCCTATATCCGGGCCCGGGCCGCAGACAGCAGCGGCGCGTCGGAGCAGGCCGCCCGCAACTACGGGGCGGCGCTGGCTCTTGCCCCAGGCAATGAAGTGCTCGCCGCCCGCGCCTTGTCGCAGGCCATCGCCGCCGGGGACCGGACCCTGGCGCTGCAGGCGGCGCGCATGCTCGACACCGCGGGCAAGCTCGCCCCGGACGGACGCCTGCTTCTCGTCGGGGAGGCGTTCCGGGCGAAGCAATGGAAGGAGGCGGGGCGGCAGATCGAGCGGCTCGAGCAGGACGAAGTCTTCTCGTTCATGACTCCGCTGCTCCGCGCCTGGCTGGCCCAAGGCAGCGGCACGGGCAAGCCACTGGCACTGCTCGACGCTGCTTCGGGCAACGCGCTCGCCGCCACTTATGCGTCCGAGCACCGGCCGCTTCTGCTCCTCGCCGGAGGCAAGGCCAAGGAAGGCGCGCTCGCGCTCGGGCCGTTGCTGGAGGACCAGTCGATCCGTTCGCAGCGTCTGCGCATAGCGGCCGCCGCCATGCTCGCCCGCAAGGGGGGCGCGAAGGACGCGCTGACGATCCTGCAGGGCGATTCCGATGCGCTCGTCGAGGCTCGCCGGAGGATCGAGGCCGGCGAGCGGCTCGGCGGCGAGATCGTCACTCCCGCGGCGGGAATGGCCGAGCTGCTCGGCCGGATGGCGATCGACCTCAACGGCCAGGAGGTCCCGCAGCTGGCGCTCAGCTTTGCCCGACTCGCCACCTTCCTCGCCCCCGAGAACGCCGAATCCTGGCTGATCGCCGCCGATCTTCTCGCCGGGCAGGGGCGGCACGAAGCCGCCCTCGCGGCGCTCGGGAAAATACCCCGGGACGATGTCTTCGCCGCCACCGCGGCCGATCGCCGGATGACCGTGCTGGTCGAAGCCGACCGGACCGGCGAGGCCCTCGCCGAAGCGAGGCAGGCCGTGGCCGACCGGCCCGCCGAGATCGACAATTGGACCCGCCTCGGCGACATTTTGAACCAGATCAAGCGCCACGAGGAAGCCGCCGCGGCCTATGGCAAGGCGCTCGATCTCGTCAAAGCCGGTGCCGAGACCCAAAATCCCCTCTGGGCCCTGTGGCTGCTGCGCGGCAGCGCTCTGACCCAGGCGGGCGACTGGGCGGCCGGCAAGGCGGCGCTGGAGGAGGCCCGGCGACTCGCTCCGGAACAGCCGGTTGTGCTCAACTTCCTGGGCTATTCGCAGCTCGAGCGGCGCGAGAATCTGGCCGAGGCCGAGAAAATGATCGGCGAGGCGAACCGCCTCCAGCCCGACGACGCCGCGATCACCGATTCGCTGGGCTGGGCGCATTATGTCCGCGGCGACGTCGGCAAGGCGATCGAGTTGCTCGAGCGGGCGTCGCAGGGACAGCCGGCCGACGCCGCGATCGCCGAGCATCTGGGCGACGCTTATTACAGCGCCGGCCGCCGCTACGAGGCGCGCTACGCCTGGCGGGCGGCGCTCCCTTATGCCGAAGGGCCGGCCGCCGACCGGCTGCGAACCAAGATCGACACCGGGCTCCGGCCGGATCTCGCCGCCCCCTGATGCACGAATTGGCATATGCCAAGCTCAACCTCGCCCTCCACGTCAGGGGGCGGGAGGCCGACGGCTATCACCGAATCGAAACGGCCTTCGCCTTCGCCGAGGACGGCGACAGGCTCGGTGTGGCCGAGGGGGAGGGGATCGGGCTGCGGGTCAGGGGACCGTTCGCCGATGGCCTTACCGGGCAGGATAATATCGTCCTGGCGGCGGCTCGGGCGCTTGCCGAACATTGCGGGGTCGAGGCCGGCGCGGCGCTCACTCTCGACAAGCGGCTGCCGGTCGCTTCGGGCATCGGCGGCGGCTCGGCGGATGCGGCGGCGGCGCTCCGGCTTCTGGTCCGCTGGTGGGACTGCGACGTAACCGAGCAGGCGCTTGTCCTGATCGCCCGCGGCCTCGGCGCCGACGTCCCGGCCTGCTTTTTCTCGCGCACCGCGCGCGGGGAGGGCAGGGGCGACCGGCTCGAGTTCGCCGATTACGGGGTCGCCGGATCGCCCGTTCTGCTCGTCAACCCGGGCCTGCCCCTGTCGACCCGGCAGGTGTTCGACCGGTGGAGCGGCGAGGACGGTGGGCCGCTGAGAGACCCGAGGTTGGGCCGCAACGATCTCGAGGCGCCGGCTTGCGCCCTCGTTCCCGAGATCGGCGAAGTATTGGGGGCGCTCGCTTCCGCGGGCACGGCCGCGATGGTCCGCATGTCCGGTTCAGGCGCCACCTGCTTCGCTTTATTCGAAAATCCGGAAGATCGGGACGAAGTGGGCCGGCGGATCGCCGCCGCCCATCCGCATTGGTGGCAGCTCGCCACCCGCCTCAGGTGACCCGCGAGTCCCTTGGTGGGACGCCCCTTCCGTCGTCTTAACCATCGTAACCCGCAGCTTTGCGTCGTGGCACGCTCCTTGCTGCGGGAGCGCCGACGAGTCGAAACGGGGCCCGAGGGGGCTTGGTGGACATTCGCCCATGGTCCCGCTCCGCCGAGTGCCGAGCCGGCGCCATGGCTCCTCTAGAGCCGGCCGCCTCCGACCGGGCGGCCGGCTCTTTTTTTGGCGACAAAGCCCGCGCGCGGCGCTTAATCGCCCGATGTTCGATCTCACTCTCGACGGCCCCGTCGCCCGCCTCCGCCTCGACCGGCCCGAGACCCGGAACGCCATCCCCGCGCGGGATTGGGCGCTTCTCGCGCATCGCTGCGGCGAAGCGACCCGGTCCGGCGCGCGATTGCTCGTCCTTTCGGGCACGGAGCAGGCCTTTTGCGCGGGCGCGGATCTCGAGGATTTCGCGGCTTTCGCCACCGACCCGGAGGCGACGAGCGCCTTTCGACGGATGATGCGGACGGGCCTCGACGCCGTGCGCGATCTTCCCGTCGCGACGATCGCGGCGATCGAAGGTCCATGCTACGGCGCCGGAGTCGCCCTGGCCATGGCCTGCGATCTGCGGGTGGCGGGGGAGGGCGCCCGTTTCGCCATCACCCCCGCCAAGTTCGGAATAGCCTATCCGCAGGAGGACGTGTCCCGGCTCGTCGCTCTGGTCGGGCCAGGACAGGCATCGCGGCTGCTGCTCGCCGGCATCGCCATCGACTCGGCGGAGGCGGCGGCGATCGGGCTTGTCGAGCTTGCCGCCGGCGACGTGAGCCTAGTCGTCGACGAGCTTGCGGCGACCATCCTCGCCAATAGCGGCGGAAGCATCGCGGTTCTGAAGCGAGCGATAAGGCTCGCGGCCGAAGGCGCGAGTCGCTCCGAAGCGCAGGACCGCGACTTCGACGGCTTGTTCGGATCGGGCGATTTCCGGGGGCGGCTGGCGACGCTTCGGCCGCGGGGCTGACTTGCCTGCCCGCCGGCAATGGAGGAGAAGCCGGCGAATGAAGCGCCTCGCCGCTTTCCTTCCCCTCCTCGCGGCCTGCGACGGCCACAACGCCGCGGGGCCCGAGGAACGAATCGCCTGCGCCGTCGACGGGGCCGAGGCTTTCGAGCGGCTGTGCACCGTCGAACGGACTGCGGGACGCGACGTCATCCTCACCATCCGAAGCCCGAGCGGGGGCTTTCGGCGGCTGGTCGCGACCCGGGACGGCCGAGGCGTGATGGCCGCCGACGGCGCCGAGCCGGCGACGGTGAAAATCGTCGGCGAGAATTTGATCGAAGTTTCGGTCGGCGCCGACCGCTACCGGCTGCCGGCGCGCCTGCGATGAGCCGGGCGATCCTGACGGCGGAGGAGATGCGTGCCGCGGAGGCCGCCGCGATCGCCGCCGGCGTGCCCGCCGCCGAGCTGATGGAGCGGGCAGGGACCGCCGCCGCCGAGGCGATCTGGCGCTTCGCCGGGCCGATGCCGGCGCTGGTCCTGTGCGGACCCGGCAATAATGGCGGCGACGGCTATGTGATCGCGCGGCGCCTGGCCGAGCGCGGAATGAAAGTTCGCGTCGCGGCGCTCGCCGAGCCGGGAACCGCCGAGGCCCGGTCAGCTCGCGCCGCCTGGAGCGCAGCGGTGGAGAATCCCGACGACGCGGTCGCGGCGCCGTTGCTGGTCGACGCTTTTTTCGGAACCGGTCTCGCCCGCCCGCTCGACGGCGCGCTGTCCCAAAAACTGTGCGCGCTCGCCGGCGCCGCCCGGGTACGGGTCGCCGTCGACCTGCCGAGCGGCTCCGTCACCGACGACGGCCGCCTCCTCTCGCCCGTCCCGGATTTCGATCTCACAATCACCTTCGCGACTCTCAAGCCCTCGCATCTTCTCCAGCCCGCGGCCCGGCACATGGGCCGGATCGTCGTCGCCGACATCGGCGTGGATGCCGGGAGCCGGCTGCACGAGCTGGGCCGGCCGCTTTTGACTGCACCCGGCCCCCACGACCACAAATACAGCCGCGGCTTCGTCGCCGTGCATGGCGGGGCGATGCCTGGAGCCGCGGCCCTGGTGGCGGCTGCGGCGGCGCGGGCCGGCGCGGGCTATGTCCGGATCGTGGCGAACGAATGGATCGCCGGCGTTCCGAGCGCCGTCGTCCAGTCGCCAGGCCTGGCGTGGCCTCATTTCGACGACAAGCGCATCGGCGCGAGGGCGATCGGCCCGGGTCTCGGCACGGCCGACGAAGCCTGGCGGACCCTCGAGGCGGCGCTTTCCGCTGCCGCGCCCATGGTGCTCGACGCGGATGCCCTTACCCTTCTCGCCCGGGAGGGAGTGAAGCGGGTCCACAAGGCCTCCGCCGTCCCCATCCTCACGCCGCACGCCGGCGAGTTCGAGCGGCTCTTCCCGGCGCTCGCCGCAAGCAAGGTGGAACGGGCCCGGGCGGCGGCGGCGGAGGCCCGGGCAGTGGTCGTCTGCAAAGGGGCGGACACGGTCGTGGCGGCGCCCGACGGCCGCGCCGCGATCGCCCCTTGCACGTCCGCATGGCTGGCGAGCGCGGGCACCGGAGACGTGCTGACGGGCATCATCGCGGCGATGCGCGCTCATGGTCTCGAAGCCTTCGAAGCGGCCTGCGCCGGGGTGTGGCTCCACGGGCGGTCCGCCGAGCTCGCGGGGCGGGGCCTGGTCGCCGACGACCTACTCGATTCACTGCCCGCCGCGCTTGCCTCATGCCTCTAGCCGAAGCCGATACGATCGTCCGGCTCGCGGGCCGCGGCGACGGAGTCGGCGAGAGCGGCCGCTACTATCCGCTCACGGCGCCCGGCGACCGGGTCGCGGCCGAAGGCGCGATCGAGCCGGGCCCGCATCGCCAGGTGCCGCCTTGCCGCCACTTTCCCGAATGCGGCGGCTGCCAGCTCCAGCATGTCGACGATGCCGCTTATGCCGACTTCCTTCGCGACCGGATCGCCTCGGCTCTCGCCGCCCAGGGCGTACCGCTCCCCGACCTTCTCGAGCCCCACATCTCGCCGCCCAACAGCCGCCGCCGTGCGTCGCTGAGGTGGGAGCGGGGCGGTGCCCTCGGTTTCAACGCTCAGGCGAGCCACCGTGTCGTCGACATGCGCGAGTGCCACATCCTGCGCCCGGAGCTGTTCGCCCTGGTCCACCCGCTGAGGGCTCTGCTGCGGGGGATCAAGCCGCCGGCGGCGGCGGGCGTTCGGCTGACCCTGGCGGACCAGGGCGTCGATCTATTGCTCGAGAAGATCGAGGCCGAGGGCCTCGCGGCGGCCGAGGCTCTCGGCGACTTCGCCCGCGAGCATCGCCTGGCGCGGCTCGCGCTCGACGACGGCTACGGCGCCCAGACCCGTTGGGAGCCCGAGCCGGTCACCGTCACGCTCGGCGGAGTCCCGGTCCCGCTTCCGCACGGCGCCTTCCTTCAGGCGACGCCCGAGGGAGAGGGCGCGCTGGTCGAAGCCGTCCGGGGCGCCGTCGGCAACGCGCGCGTCGTCGCCGACCTGTTCGCCGGCCTAGGCACCTTCGCCCTGGCTCTGGAAGGGCGGATCCTCGCCGCCGAAGGCGCCCGTGACGCCGCGCTCGCCCTCAAGGCGGCCGCGGGGCTGGCGCAGCGGCCGGTCTTCGTCGACCATCGCGACCTCTTCCGCCGTCCGCTCGACGTCGCCGAGCTCGACCGTTTCGAGGCCGTCGTGCTCGATCCGCCCCGGGCCGGAGCCAGGGAGCAGGCGACGGCGATCGCCCGTTCGGCGGTGCCCCGGATCGCCTACGTCTCCTGCAACCCGTCGACGTTCGCGCGCGATGCCGCTTTCCTCATCGAGGGCGGCTATCGTCTCGACTGGATCCAGCCCGTCGGCCAGTTCCGCTGGTCTACCCATGTCGAGCTGGTCGGGGCGTTCGGCCGCTAGACGTGGCTGCACACCATCCGGACCGCCTGCACCGTGAGCCCGGCGAGGGCCAGTGACGACAGCCCGAACAGGATGAAGCGATAGGTGATGACGTTGATCGTCGTCTGCACCAGGCTGTGCGCGACCCTCAGAGCGACATAGACCCAGGCCAGGATCGCGCTATAGCCGCCGCCTCCATGGCCGACCGCGAGCGTCAGCGCGATGGCGTAGAACAGGGTCGGCTGCTCGACCAGGTGCATGTAATTATGCGCCTTCCACATCACCTCGTCCTCGACCACGCCCTCGAGCGCTGCGCCGCCTCGACCGCCGACCCGGCCCTTCAGGGAAATGCCCTTGCGCTTCATCGCGGCGAAGCGGGTCACGATCATCCAGGCCATGATCAGCAAAGTCCAGGCGACGAGCGCGACGACGGGCACGAGAATTGGGCTTCGATACATGATGGCTTTCTCCCCCTTTTGCCGGCGACAGACTGGGCGAGGCGCGCTCGGGAGTCAAAGCGCTCTCAGGCGAGGCGCGGGAGCTTATCGGACGGGCACTTCGCTATCCTCTTCGCCGATCGCGATCGAATCGAGCGTTGCGAGATTGGCTCGAAGATAGGCGGCGAAGCGGCCCCGCTCGCCAAGCCGCCAGTAGGGCATGGCCTCAGATCCTCCGGCGCCCGCCCAAAGATTCAGCCAGGCCGCGGCCGCTCTTGCGAACAGGGCCGGTGAATCGTGCGGCGGGATCAGCCGCGCCGCCTGCGCGGCGAAGTCGAGGGCCTGGCCGGTTTCATCGGAATCGCCCGCCTCGGGGCGCCTTCGGGAATGCATCTCCGAACGGGCAAGGAGCAGCGAATAAAGCTCGAGATTTTCCGTTCCCGACCAGAAGGGGCGCTCGTCCCACGCACCCACGCGATGGTTGCGAAGCAGCCAGGCGGCGATTTCGAACGACGGGATCCGACGTTCGGGCTTGGCGCCGGGGACGGGCTCCGGGCGCCGGGCGAACTCCGATCCGGTCTCGGCCCGGCTATGGGAAGCTGGCGCGAAATGTTTCGGATCGGCTGCCATGAGCAAATCCAGATGGGCTCGATTCCGCCAGAATTCCATCGTCCGGCGGGGGAGGTTGGATTGCTCGTCGCAGGCTCGTTCAAGCGTACGCGTCCGCTCGTCCTGCGCCTCGCCGTCGGTCTCGCAGAAATTGCCGCTATGCTCGCGGGCGGTTTCAGCGGCGGTCTCGAATACCGGGTCGTCGCGGCGATCGACCGCCGCCGCGGCCTGGTCGAGGTCGTTGGGGGCCCGGCTCAGGCGCGCCCGAAGGATCGGGATCCGCATCTCCAGGTCCAGCACGGCGCCCAGATCGTGTGACGGCGCGTAGACCATGTGATCGAGATTCGCGTTCGGGTCCGTCCCATCGGCGAAGAGCACAGCCAGGCCTGCCCGGGCCGGAGCGAAATAAAGCTCCGCCTTTTCGAGAAGGCGTTTCGAGCCGTAGAGCTCGGCCGAGCGCGCATAGGCTCCCGCCAGCTCGACATATCTCGAATACCCGGCCACCATCTCCGCCGCGCGCCGAACGCTCGACGATTTCGCCAGCCGCCTCTCGCGCTCGGCGCGGGTGGGATCGCCGGCGGCCGGGAGCGCGGCCCCGGCAATGGCTTTGCGCGCTTCCTCCCAATCGTCAGCGAGGTGACGTCCGAAATCTTCCGGAGCCGGGATGCCTTTCCGGTAGTCCGCTTCCAGAAAGGCGAGCGCGCCGGTGGTCGTCTGCTCGTCGCCGAACGCCATGTGCCAATCGACGAGAGTCTGCTCGATGAGCGAAAAGCGGGTGCATCCGCCCGCTTCGAACAGGCGGCGATAGCTGTCCGGGCCGGGGACCGTGCGGATGCGCGCTATATCCCGGGCATCGCCCCGCCAGAGGTGCGCGACCGTGACGCAGATGGTGCCCTCGTCGTCCTCCGGCTCCGCAGCGCCGAGCAGCAGCGCGGCGGCGAGCGCCAGCGCGACGGATCGAAGGATCGGGCTCACGTCATACCTCACCGGCCACCTGTGGCACTGAAGCATGAAGCTTTGGTAGCCGCCGACGAAAAACCCCGCCGGTGAGGGCGGGGTTCTCGCTTTCAGTCCTGGTCGAACAGCTTGGCGAAGCGGCGCTTGGTCCGCTCCCGCCAGTGGCCGCGGTGATAGGCGTCCGATGCCAGCAAGGGCAGGACGCTGGTAGCCTCGGCGAAGACCATCTGCTCCATCGCGGTCGAGACCTTGCCCCAGCTCGCGGCCTCCTGGAGGGTCGAGGAGGAGCAGGCGCCGTCGCGGACGTCGGCGACGGTGATCTGGACCGCATATTTGTGGACCTCGACATCGTCATGGCCGAGGATCTCGGCGCACACGACCGTGTCCTGGGTGAAGTTCTTGGGGACTCCGCCGCCGATCATCAGCAGGCCGGTCGTCCCCGCCTCGATCTTGAGGTTGGTGAGCTCCCGGAAGTCAGCGATCGCGTCGAGGACCATGTAGGGCCGCCCAGCCTTCATCGCGTCGACCTGGTGCTTGACGAGGCCGAAGCCCGCCGAGCTGTCGACGAAGGCCGGGCAGAAGATCGGCACGTCATGCTCGTAGGCGAGCTTGACCAGGCTGTTGTCCTTCTTGCCGTGGGTCATCAGCCACTTGCCCATTTCCTTGATGAAGGCGCGCGACGAATAGGGCTTCGGCTCGAGGCTGTTGGCGATGTCGCCGATCGTATGATCGGTCTCCTGCAGCTTCTCCTCGTCGATATAGGTGTCGTAGATGCGGTCGATATAGAGCGAGCGCAGCGTATCATCGTCAGGGATTTCAAGGGCTTGGTAATGCTTGTGGCCAAGCGCTTCGAAGAAGTCCATGTCGACGATGGTGGCGCCCGTGGCGACGATCGCGTCGACCATGTTGTTGCGCACGAGATCGGCATAGAGGTCCATGCAGCCGCCCGCCGAGGTCGAGCCGGCGATGACCAGGATCACCGAGCACTCCTTGTCGGCGAGCATCATGTTGTAGATTTCCGCCGCCCGGCCGAGGTCGCGGCTGGTGAAGCTCATCTTCTTCATCGCGTCGACGATCGGCCGGGCGTCGAAGCTGGTGATGTCGATATGCTCGACGACGTTCGACAGCAGCTCCGCCTTGCGGGTGTCGTTGATCTTGGTCTCGGTGTTCATTTTCGATTCCACACTTCCACAGTTAACCGCCGTCGTTGAGGGGACGCGGAAACCCGATTCAGTCCCCTCCCTGCAAGGGAGGGGTTAGGGGTGGGTGCGAGCGGAGCGAGCTTTTGCAGCGGCCCGTGTTCGCCCGGCCTGCGGCCGGACCCACCCCCGTCCCCTCCCTTGCAGGGAGGAGAGATTTCTCAAAGGGTAACGACGTTGGACGGAACGTCTCGTTCCTCGTCGGCGCCGTACAGCGTCGCCATCGGTTCGTCCGTCATCTCGACCTTTTGCACCGCGCCGAAGCCATTGAAGGCGGTGCGCATCGCGCAGCCATAGGCGCCGAGCATTCCGATCTCGATATAGTCGCCCGCGCCGATGTCCGCCGGCAAATTGAACGGCCCGGCCATATGGTCGAGATCGTCGCAGGTCGGCCCGTAAAAGCTGAAGCCCATGTCGCGGACGTCGGACTCCTCCTCGCGAAGCAGCCTCACCGGAAAGCGCCAGCCGATATGGGCGGCGTCGAACAGCGCCCCGTAGGCGCCGTCGTTGATGTAGAGCTGGTCGCCCCGGCGCTTCTCCACCCGAACCACCAGGCTGGCATATTCGGCGCACAGGGCCCGGCCGGGCTCGCACCACAATTCGGCCGAGTAGGAGATGGGCAGGCTCTCGAAGGCGCGCGAAATGACGTCGAAATAGGCCTCGAGCGGCGGCGGCTCCATTCCAGGATAGACGGACGGGAAGCCGCCTCCGACGTCGACGATGTCCACGGTGACGGCCGCCTCGACGATCGCCGCCCGGACCCGCTCCATCGCCTCGTAATAGGCGGTCGGGCTCATTGCCTGGCTTCCGACGTGGAAGCAGATTCCGAGCGCGTCCGCCGCTTGGCGGGTGGCGAAGAGCAGGGCCTTCATTTCGTCCGGCTCCGCCCCGAACTTCGAGGCGAGGCTGAGCTTGCTGTGGTCCGAGGAGACCCGGATTCGCACGCAGAGGTTGAGGTCGCTCGCCTCCCCCGTGGCTCGGACGATCTTCTCGAGCTCGTCCATCGTATCGAGCGAGAAGGTGCGCACGCCGAGCGCATAAGCCTCGGCGATCGCTTCCTCGGCCTTGACGGGGTGCATGAAGCACTGGACCGCGTCCGGCAGGGTCTCGGCGACCAGGCGCACCTCGGCGATCGAGGCCACATCGTAATGCGTGACTCCGCTGTCCCAGAGGATCCGGAGCAGGTCCGGCGAGGGGTTCGCCTTGACCGCATAGAGCGACCGGCCCGGAAACTTCTCTACGAAGAAACGGGCGGCGCGCCGTGCGGCGTGCGGACGAATGAGCGTGACCGGCTGGACCGGTCGCAGGGCAGTCGCTAGCCCCAGCGCGCTATGATGCTTGTGCAACTCAAGGGACCTCCAAAGGCGGCAGTTGACGAAAAAGCTGCCTTGCGGTTGTTGGAAGTCCCCATGGGGCAGCGGGGGCGGATATATGGACGCCGTCCCTCGCTGTAAAGACCTGCTTTTTCCCCCGCGAAACCAGAGGTTTGGATGACAGAGAGAAGGCCAACGGCAGAGGGTGTCGAGGCTGCGGCGAAGCGTGTGGCGCCGAACGTCGTCAGGACTCCCCTCCTGCCTTTCTCCTGGGAGGGCGTTCGCCTCTGGGTGAAGGCCGAATGCCTTCAGGAGGGGGGAAGCTTCAAGCTTCGCGGCGCCACCAACCGCCTGCTGCTGCTCGACGAGGCTGAGCGCGAGCGCGGAGTGGTCGCTTTCTCGTCCGGCAACCACGCCCAGGGAGTGGCCATCGCCGCCCGGCGCCTCGGCATTCGCGCGACCATCGTCATGCCCTCGGACGCGCCGGCGGTGAAGCGCGACTCGACTCTCGCCGCCGGGGCCGAGGTCGTCGCCTACGATCGCGCCACCGAGAGCCGGGAGGCGATCGCCGCCCGACTCGCCGCCGAGCGGGGCGCGGTCCTGGTCCCCTCCTTCGACGACGTCGACGTGATCGAGGGGCAGGGCAGCGTCGGGATCGAGATCGCCGAGCAGCTCGGCGCCGCTCCGGACCGGGTGCTGGTGCCCTGCGGCGGCGGCGGCCTGTCGGCCGGAATCGCGCTCGCCTTGCCGGAGTCGCGAATCGTCACGGTCGAGCCCGAGGGCTGGGACGACATGGCGCGCTCGATCGAGGCGGGCGAGCCGCTTCCGGTCGTCGAGCCGCCGCCTCCGACCCGCTGCGACGCTCTCCAGACCAGGCTCGTCTCGGCCTTGACCCTCGCCGCGCTTCGCGAATCGCGGGCGTCAGGCCTCTGGGTGACCGAGGCCGAGATCGAGCGGGCGATGGCGTTCGCCGCCCGGCACCTGCGAATCGTCGCCGAGCCGGGTGGGGCGGTCGCGCTCGCCGCGCTGCTCGCGGGCCGGGCCGGGCCGGTGACCGGGCGGACGGTGGTGGTGGTGTCGGGCGGGAACGTCGATCCGGAGCTCTACGCGGCGATCCTCGGCGCTCAGGCGGCCGATGCCGGGCGGTAGTCCATCGGATCGATCCTCGCGGCGGGAGACACGGCCTCGACCTGCCGGGTCAACTCCTCGAGCTGAAGCCCCAGGGTCCTCAGCTCCGCCGCGAACACTTCGCCGTCATGGCCGGGCCGGGCGAGGGTCGCCGCTTCCAGCAAGCTGTCGAGCATCATCGACAGGCTCGGCAGGATCGTCTCCTCGATCCGCTCGAAAGCCTCGTCCAGCTGCCGTTTCGAGTCTCCGTCGGGCATGAGGGGCACGCTATTCGCGGCGATTTAACCCTTCGTAAAAGCCGGGCCCTGTTTTCTCTCCGTTTTGGATGGCACAAGCGGGCCATGTACACCGTCGCCGTCGCTGCTTTGTCGCTCGCCATGCTTGCCGCCTTCGCCCTGGCCGGCGCAGGGGCCTGGCTGCTGATCAGGCGGCAGGAGCGCAAGCAGGGCGTTCTGATGCTGCTCGCGGCCGCGGTGCTGTTCGCCAACGTTCTGATCTGGACGCTATGAGCGCGGCCGCCTTCCTGATCGGGGCCGCTTTTCTCCTTCAGGGCGAATCGGGGTGGACGTGCGAGGCGCCCGTCGTCCTCGGCGAGTATCGGGGCTGGGTGTCGCGTGAATTTTTTCCATGGAAGGGCGATCATTCGCCTTACAAGATGAAGATCGCGCTTCCAGGACCGGGCGACCGGCACGAGATATGGTGGACCATCGACCCGCGTCCGCAAGGCCGCCGGCCGGGGGCGAGGCGGCTGTGGCCCAATCCGCGCCGTTTCTCCGGCGCGTTCCGCGATGGCCCCGATATGGTCAGGATCGATTTCTACTGGGGCCCGGAGGCGGTCGCTCCGATCTGGTCGCATTATTGGGGCGACGGCCTCTACGCCGGCGCCGATCTGGAAATGAGCGTCCGGATGATGCGGCACAGGCGCGCCACCAACACCTCCCCGTTCGGCTCCGAGGGCGGCCTGATATCGCGCAAGCTGCTCAGGAAGCTCTCCACCGCACGGACCTGGAAAGTGGTCGTCATCGACGGCGCCGGGGCCGTTCGAAGCTCCGAAACCTTCCCGGTTCCGACCTGGCGGGAGGCCGAGACGGCGTTCGTTCAGGCCCGGGCGAAGATCGACTCGGTGGAGCTTCGCTACCGCAAGCGCGACCCTCTCCCGGAGAGCGATGCCAGCTGCACCGACCACCCGGATCCCGCCGGCATCGTCCGGCTCCTTGAACCGGCCCGGATCGGCCCGGCGCGGCTGTGAGGAGGCGCATTTTCGATTTCGACCGGGCCATCGTCCGCGAACCGGGCGAAAGCGTCGTTCGCGGCCTTCGGACCGGTCCGGAGGCGCCCCTTTATGAGGCGGTCCTCGCCGAGCATCGCGCCTATGTCGCCGCGCTCGAGGCGTCGGGAGTCGCGGTGGAGGTGCTGCCGCCGCTTGCCGACCATCCCGATTCCGTCTTCGTCGAGGATCCGGCCTTCGTTCTCACCGACGGCGCGATCCTGCTTCGCCCGGGGGCTCCGAGCCGCTTCGCCGAGCCCGCCACGCTCGCTCCGGCCCTGCGCCGCCATTTCGCTCATGTCGCCGCCGTGGACGACGGCTTCGTGGACGGCGGCGACATCCTCGTCCTGCCCGACGAGATCCTCGTCGGCCTGTCCGCCCGGACCGACGAAAATGGGGCGACGCGATTCTGCGATCTCCTCCGCGAACTCGGCCGCCGCAGCCGGATCGTCGAGCCGCCGCCCGGTCTGCTCCATCTTAAGACCGGCTGCGCTCTGCTCGACGAGGAGACCGTGATTGCCGTCGGCGCCATGGCGTCGCTCTTCCCGGGCTATGAAGTTGTGATCGCCCTGGACGATGAGGAGCATTCAGCGAACCTGATCAGGGTCAACGATCGCGTCCTGATGGGAGCCGGCTTCCCGCGAACGGCCGCGCTGCTCGCCGAGCGGGATTTCGACGTGGTGGAGACCCCGGCAACGGCGATCGCCAAGATCGACGCCGGGCTCTCCTGCATGTCGCTCCGTTGGCATTCGGGAAGGACATAATCGTCGTCCAGCGAAGGCCGGGTCCCAGGAGGTGAAACATGCCGAGGTCTTCACCCCACGTGATCCCGGCCTTCGCTGGCACGACCTTACTTCACCGGATCGGGCAGCTCGGATCGAGCCTGAAGTCCAGATATTCGTCCACCGCCTTCATCAGCTGGGGCATTTCGTTGACGAAGAAATGGTTCGCCTGCGGGATGGTCGAGTGATGGATGGTGATGTGCTTCTGGGTTCGAAGCTTGTCGACCAGCTTCTGGACCGCGTTCGGGGTCACCACCTCGTCTCCCTCGCCCTGGATTATGATCCCGGACGCGGGGCAGGGGGCGAGGAAGGTGAAGTCGTACATGTTGGCAGGCGGCGCAATCGAGATGAAGCCGCGAACCTCGGGCCGCCGCATCAGCAACTGCATCCCGATCCAGGCGCCGAAGCTGAAGCCGCCGATCCAGGTCGTCTCCGCCTCCGGGTGGATCTGCTGGACCCAGTCGAGCGCGGAAGCGGCGTCGCTGAGCTCGCCGATGCCGTTGTCGAAGACTCCCTGGCTCTTGCCGACTCCCCGGAAATTGAATCGAAGGGTCGCGAAGCCACGCCTCACGAACGTCTTGTAGAGCGCCTGGACGATGCCGTTGTTCATCGTCCCGCCGCCCTGCGGATGGGGGTGGAGGATCAGCGCGACCGGCGCGCGTGGCCGGGGACCGGGGCTGAATCGGCCTTCGAGACGGCCTTCCGGACCGGGGAAAATGACTTCGGGCATTGCACCTGCGCATCGCTAGGGGGAAAGAGCGGGGCTGCCCCCGCGTACATGCCGCTCTATATAGGGCTGCGCGCCCGCCGTGCAATTTGAAAGGGAAGTCGTGCCCGACCGCATCTACCTCGACCATGCCTCGACCACCCCGATCCTGCCCGAAGCGGCGGCGGCGATGGCGGAGGCGTGCCGGACCTGGGCCAATCCCTCCTCGCCCCATGCCGAGGGGCGGGCGGTGCGCTCGCAGCTCGAGGGCGCGCGACGGCGGATCGGGGCGGCGCTCGGCTCCGACTCCACCCTCATCTTCACCTCCGGCGCCACCGAGGCGATCTCCCTGGTCTTCGAGCGGGCACGCACGAAAGACCGGATCGTCGGCGCCGTCGAGCATCCGGCGGTTCTGCGAAGCGCCCCGGGTGCCCGACAGATCGCCGTTCGCCCCGACGGCACGCTCGACCTCGACGATCTCGACCGGGCCCTGGCCGGTGCCGAGACGCCGCTGGTGGCGGTCCAGTCCGTCAATAACGAGACGGGCGTCATCCACCCGATCGCCGAGGTGCACGCCCGGGTGAAGGCGGCGGGCGGCCTACTCCTCACCGATTGCGCGCAGAGCGCCGGCAAGCTGCCGCTCCCCGAGGCGGATTTCATCGTCGTGGCGGCGCACAAGTTCGGCGGTCCCCCCGGCATCGGCGCTCTGCTAATCAAGGACACGGCGACCCTTGAGGCGATCGGCGGCCAGGAGGGCGGCTATCGCCCCGGTACCGCCGCGGTTCCCTCGATCATGGGCTTCGCCGCGGCGGCTGAAGCGGATCACGCCTGGTACGAGCAAGCGAAGCGGCTCCGCGACCGCCTCGACTCGGGCATAATCGCCGCCGGCGGACAGATCGTCGCCGCCGGCGCGCCCCGGATCGCCACCATCGCCTGCTACCGGATGCCGGGTGTCCCCGGTGCCGCCCAGATGATGCAGCTCGATCTCGCCGGGATCGCCGTCACCGCCGGCAGCGCCTGCGCCTCGGGAAGCCTCAAGACCAGCCACGTCCTCACCGCCATGGGCTGGCCCGAGGAGGCGGCGCGCGAGGTGATAAGGGTCAGCTTCGGCCCTCAGACCCGCGAGAGCGATATTCACGCCCTGCTCGATCAGTGGGCCGCCATGGCCGGGAAACGTCGCGCGGCGTGAAACGCCCGATCTATCTCGATTATCAGGCTACCACGCCGCTCGCGCCGGAAGTGGCGCAGGCGATGCACCCTTGGCTCGAGAGCGGCTTCGCTAATCCCCACAGCAGCCATCGGATGGGACGGGAGGCCGCTGCCGCCGTCGAAGTCGCGCGCGATCGTGTCAGAGCGGCGCTGGGCGGGGAGGGGGGCAGCCTCTATTTCACCTCGGGCGCGACCGAAGCGATCAATTGGGCGCTGAAGGGCACCGCAGCCCGACTCTCGCCAGAAAGGCGGCGGATCGTCACCTTGGCGACCGAGCATGCCGCGGTGCTCGATACGGTCGAGTGGCTCGGCGGGCAGGGGTTCGACGTCGAGATCCTTCCGGTGGCGATGGACGGCCTGGCGCTCGAAGAGGCCCTCGCAAAGGCGATTGGCGACCGGACGGGCATTGTCGCCGCCATGCTCGTCAACAACGAAATCGGGGTCGTCCAGCCCGTTGCCGCCATCGGCGCACTGGCCCGGCGCCACGGAGCGCTGTTCCTGTGCGACGCCGTTCAGGGTTTCGGCCGAGTGCCGCTGTCGCTCGACTATTGCGACATGGTCGCCTTGTCGGCCCACAAGGTGCACGGCCCCAAGGGCATCGGTGCGCTCTGGGTTCGGGAAGGGATCGAGATAGACCCGCTGCTTCATGGCGGAGGCCAGGAGGGCGGTATCCGCTCCGGTACGCTTTCGCCCGCTCTCTGCGTCGGCTTCGGCGAGTCCGCCCGACTGCTCGACGAACGAAGGGAGATGGATCATCTCCATGTCGAGCGTTTGTGGTCACTTGCGGTCGACCTTCTGCCCGGCTGGACCCGTAACGGTTCCGACGAGGAGCGCTATAAAGGCAATCTCAGTCTCTACCGTCCGGGCGTGGACGCGGCGCGGCTCATTTCCGAGGTACGAGAGGTGGCTTTCTCCGCCGGCTCCGCCTGCGCCAGCGGCTCCGGCCGCCCGAGCCACGTTCTTTCCAGCCTCCGTCTTTCCGACAGGGAGGCCCGGTCCACCATTCGTCTCGGCTTCGGCCGCTACACCACGGAAGCGGAGCTTGCCGAAGCGGCGTCGCTGATCAATGCCGCCGCCAATCGTCAGCTGAGTTTCGCCGCATGACCCTGGTCCGTTTCGTCTCCGCCGACGGCAACCACATCCAGGAGGTACGCGGACGCGCCGGCGAGCGGCTGCTCGACCTCGCCCAGGCCCACGGCCAGCCGCTCGAGGGGACTTGCGAGGGCCAGATGGCCTGCTCGACCTGCCATGTCATCGTCGCCGCCGAGGATTTCGGGAAGCTCCCTCCCGCGGTCGAGGAGGAGGAGGACCTGCTCGACCTCGCCGCCCGGGTCACCCGCCATTCGCGCCTCGCCTGCCAGATAATCCTCGACGAAAGCCTCGACAGCCTTACCGTTCGGATGCCCGGCGAGGCCCACGACATGCAGGGAAGATGAAATGATCGACCGACGCACCTTCATCGCCGCCGCCGCCCTGACTCTCGCCGCCGGCTGCCGGGCCGCTCCGCGGGCGCCCGCGCCCGACGACGTCGCGCGCAAGGCGGCGCTCGGCTTCGAAGCGATCCGGGCGACCCTGGGCCGGGGCGGCAGGCTCGGAGTCGCGGCGATCGACGTCGGTTCCGGCCGGGAGCTGAGGTTCGACGCCAATTCGCTTTACCCCCTGGCCTCGACCTTCAAGCTTCCGCTCGCCGCCTTCGTCCTCGCCCTCGTCGAGCAGGGCAAGGCCTCGCTCGACGAGGAGCTCCCCTTCGGGCCCGACGATCCGCTCGACAATTCGCCGACGGTCGCGGCCAATCTCGCCCGCGGCCGGCTTCCGCTTCGCCAGCTGTGCGCCGCGATCATCGAGGTCAGCGACAACAGCGCCGCGAACATCCTGCTGCGCCGCACCGGCGGCCCGGAGGCGCTGACCCGGTTCATCAGGGCGCAGGGCGACCCGGTCACCCGCCTCGACCGCTTTGAGATGGAGCTCGGCTCCAACCTGCCCGGCGATCCCCGCGACACCACCAGCCCCGCCGCGATGGCCGGCCTGGCGCGAAGGATCGTTCTCGGCGGCGTCCTCGGCGAGGAGAATCGCACTCGCCTCCAGACCTGGCTGAGGAAATCGGTGCCCGGTCCCGACCGGCTGAAGGCCGGCCTGCCGTCTCCGCCCTGGCTGGTCGGGCACAAGACGGGCACCGCCGCCAACGGCGGCATCAACGACGTCGCCATCGCCTGGCGCTCCGGCAAGCCGCCAGTGGTCATCGCCTGCTACCTGAGCGGCGGCAACGCCGCCCCTCCGGTCCGGTTCGCCGCTCATGCCTCGGTGGCGCGCGTGGTTGCGGAGACGTTCGGATGATCCGCTGATGGCCTCCCGCCATGAAATCTCCCGCCGGCGTGTGCTCCAGGGAGCCGGAGCCGCGCTGCTCGGGGCGGCGGCGCCGCAACTGCTCGCCCGAGGACCTGCTCGCCCCAACATCCTGTTCATTCTGGCCGACGATCTCGGTTATGCGGATTTGAGCTGCTACGGTCGCCGCGACTATCGCACGCCGCATCTGGACGGACTGGCTGGGAACGGCCTGCGCATGACCCAGGGCTATTCCAATTCGCCAGTTTGTTCGGCGACCCGAATCGCGCTCATCACCGGCCGCTATCAATACCGGCTGCGCGCCGGTCTCGAGGAGCCGATCGTCCGCGAGGACCGCACCATCGGTCTCCCGCCGGGCGACCCGACCCTGCCCGCGCAGCTCCGCCGCATCGGCTATAGCACCGCCCTCGTGGGGAAGTGGCACATCGGGTGGGCGCCCGAGCACGGCCCGCTGCGCTCAGGCTATGACAGCTTCTTCGGAATTCTCCCGGGAGCCGCGGATTATTTTACCCATTCGGGGGACGGCGTCGCCGTGCCTAAGGAGACGAGCCTGTACGAAGGCGATCGCCCGGTGAGCAAACGGGGCTATCTGACCTCGCTGTTCGCGGATCGTGCATGCGAAGAGATCAGGAAAGCCGTCTCCGCCGGGACACCTTTCTTCATCAGCCTCCACTTCAACGCGCCGCACTGGCCCTGGCAGGGGCCCGCCGATGAGGGGGCTCCCTCATGGAAGGAGGATCTCTTCCATACCGACGGCGGCACGATGGCCAAATATGCCGAGATGGTGACGGCGCTCGATTCGGCCGTCGGCCGGGTCCTCGCCGAGCTCGCGGCCGCGGGGGTCGCCGAGGAGACCATCGTCGTCTTCACGAGCGATAATGGCGGCGAACGTTTCTCCGACACCTGGCCGTTTCGGGGAGAGAAGACGGACCTCCTCGAAGGCGGGATCAGGGTTCCCCTCATCGTCAGCTGGCCTAACCGCATTCGCCCCGGTTCCGCGGAAGGGCAGGTGATGATCTCTATGGATTGGCTCCCGACCCTGCTCGCGGCCGCCGGCGCCCGTCCGGATCGCCATGCAGCGCCCGACGGCGAGAACCTGCTTCCAGTCCTCACCGGCGCCCAGGAACCGCAGGAGCGCACGCTGTTCTGGCGCTACAAGAATCGCGATCAGGCCGCGGCGAGATCCGGCCGCTGGAAGTATCTGAAAGTCGGAAAGGAAGAGGCTCTTTACGACCTCGCCAGCGATCCGCGAGAGCGCGCCAACCTGCGCGCGAAAGAGAAGGTGCGCTTCGCGGCGCTGAAGGAGAGCTTCGAGCGGTGGAATGCGGCAATGCTGCCTTATCCGGAAGGTTCGGTCAGCGCCGGACACGCCTGAACATCACTCGATCGGCTTGCGATACGAGGGTAAAGCCTCCATATGCGCCCCGGGAGTCGGGCGGACGGCGCTCTCGCCAACCCGGTCAGGTCCGGAAGGAAGCAGCCGTAACGAGTTCAAGCGCCGGGTCGTTTCCGGCTCCCACCTTTTCCTCCTCACAACATTCCCGCGCCCTTCTTGTGTGTGCTAGTTCACACCAATATGTCCGAATCTCCCGACGATTCCCCCGGCTTCGCCGCCCTCGGCCTCGACGAACCGCCCCAGCCGGCGAAGGCTCAGCCCTACCGGGTCCTCGCCCGCAAATACCGGCCGCAGAGCTTCGCCGAGCTGATCGGCCAGGACGCGATGGTGCGCACCCTCGGCAATGCGATCGAGCGCGACCGCCTCGCCCACGCCTTCCTGCTCACCGGCGTTCGCGGGGTCGGCAAGACCTCGACCGCGCGGCTCATCGCCAAGGCGCTGAACTGCATCGGCCCGGACGGGCAGGGGGGGCCGACCATCGACCCGTGCGGCGTGTGCGAGCCGTGCCGGGCGATCGCCGAGGGACGCCATATCGACGTCGTCGAGATGGACGCCGCCAGCCACACCGGGGTCGACGACGTCCGCGAGATCATCGAGGCGGTGCGCTATTCGGCGGTCTCGGCCCGCTACAAGGTCTACATCGTCGACGAAGTCCACATGCTCTCCAAGAACGCGTTCAACGCGCTTCTCAAGACTCTCGAGGAACCCCCTCAGCACGTTAAGTTTCTTTTCGCGACGACCGAGGTTAACAAGGTCCCGGTGACGGTCCTCTCGCGCTGCCAGCGCTTCGACCTCAGGCGGATTCCGGCCGGCAGGCTCGCCGCCCATTTCGGCGAGGTGGCTGCCAGGGAGGGGGTCGAGGTCGAGCCCGAGGCGCTCGCCCTCATCGCCCGCGCCGCCGAGGGCTCGGCCCGCGACGGCCTGTCGATCCTCGACCAGGCGATCGCGCACGGTCCCGGCGGAGTCACCGCCGATCAGGTGCGAGGCATGCTCGGCTTGTCCGACAGAGGCGCGATACGCCGCCTGCTGGGTAAAATATTGGAGGGCGAAGCTGCCGGCGCCCTGGCCTCGCTGCGCGACCAGTACGATCTCGGAGTCGAGCCCAACGCCGTCCTTCGAGGCCTGCTCGAGAGCGTCCACGGAATCACCCGAGCCAAGGTCGGCGGCGCCGAGGATGCCGCCCAGTCGGCCGAGGAGCGGGAAGCTTATGCCGATTGGGCGAGCCGGCTCTCCTACGCCGCAGTCCACCGCCTCTGGCAGCTTCTCCTCAAGGGCCTTGCCGAGGTCCACGCCGCTCCGATGCCTCTCGAGGCGGCGGAAATGGCCGTCCTCCGAGTCATCCACGCCGCCGAGCTTCCCGATCCCGGCGCCCTGCTCGAGAAGCTGGCGAGCGGCGAAGCGGTCGCCGCCAGGGCGCCGGCCTCGGCACCGGCCGCCGCGGGGCAGGAGGCGATGCTGAACGCTCCGCCGTCCTTCGAAGCCTTCGCCGAGATGATCGAGGCCCGCGGCAAGGCCCTCCTCGCCCATCAGCTGCGCGAAAATTACCGGCTGGTCGAATACGGCCCGCCGAGCCTGCTCCTTCAGCAGACCGGCAATGTCCGCGAGGTCAAGGACATCGACTCGTTCCTGCGCACCCTGCGCGACGCGACGGACGCGATATTCGGCCAGAAATGGCAGGTGGCGCTTGCCGACGGGCCGGCCCAGCCGACGCTGCGCGAGCAGGAGCAGGCCGCCGAGGCGGCGCTTAAGCAGAAGGTGCTCGATTCGCCGCTGGTCAAGGCGGCCTTCGAAGCCTTCCCCGAAGCCGAGCTGTCCGGCTTCACCCTGAACGAACAACGGAGCGCGTGATGCCGGATTTCGACGAGATCATGAAAATGGCCCAGAATGCCCAGGCCGGGCTGATGAAGGCTCAGGAGGGACTCGACAAGATCGAGGTCGAGGGCCTGTCGGGGGGCGGCCTGGTCAAGATCCGGGCCACCGCCAAGGGCCGGATCATCTCGGTCGACCTCGACGAGAGCCTGCTCGTTCCGAGCGAGAAGCAGATGGTCGAGGATCTCGTCGCGGCGGCGATCAACGACGCTCGGACGAAGGCGGATCAGGCGGCTCAGTCGGAAATGTCGAAGATGACCGCCGGCCTGCAGCTCCCGCCCGGCTTCAAGATGCCGTTCTGAGCGGTAGAGGAGGTCGCCGGACATATTTCGTCATCCCGGACTTGATCCGGGATAATTTCCCTCAGGCCGCGGCCCAGGCTCGAGGATTGGCTGGGGCTTCGCCGCCGGCGCCGCCTGAGGCTGCTCATATTCCTCGCCGGGAAGCTGCGACGGCGGCGGCGCTGCCTTCGCCTTCGGCGCCGACTTCCGCCTCGCCGGTGCCGCGGGCTCGCGCTCCGGCGCCGCCGCTTCGCCCGCGTAGACGCAGCGATCCAGCCCGTCGCGCCCGACCACCCCGATCCGCGCCGCGATGGCGTTGCCGTAGCGCCGGGTGAAGCCCTTGGGCGCGGTCGCTCCGCGCTTCTTGGGCAAGGGCAGGACCGCCGCGATCCGGGCCGCCTCGACCCGGCTCATCGCGCTCGAATCGTGGTTGAAGTAGCGCTTCGATCCGGAATTGACCCCGTAGGTGCCGAGGCCGGTCTCGGCGACGTTGAGATAGACCTCCATGATCCGGCGCTTGCCCCACATATTCTCGATGAGCAGGGTGAACCAGGCTTCGAGGCCCTTGCGGAAATAGCCGCCGCCCTGCCACAGGAAGACGTTCTTTGCCGTCTGCTGGCTGATCGTCGAGCCGCCGCGGATGACCGAGCCGCCGCGAGCGTTGCGCCGCATCGCCGCCGCGATCGCGTCCTGGTCGAACCCCCAGTGCGAGCAGAACTTGCTGTCCTCGGCCGCGATCGCGGCCCGCACGGCGTCGCGGTCGATCCGCTCGATCCCCATCCAGTCGCGCGCGACGTGGCGGCCGGTCAGACGGTCGCCGAGCATCGTGAAGGTGATCGGCGGGTTCACGAAGCGGTAGAGCAGCACCCAGAGCAGGCTGAGCAGGACGAAGAGGAACACGCTGGAGACGGTCCAGATCACGAGCCGCCCGAACCAGCCGCGTTTACGGGCCCTTACGCGAGGCATGGCGGCTCAGCGGATGTAAAAGGCACGGCCGTCATGCTGAACTTGTTTCAGCATCCAGGGTCGAGCCGCTCGGCGGGCGGAGAACTGGACCCTGAAACAAGTTCAGGGTGACGGACCTGCGCCATTCCTTCGACCTAGCTCGCCGGCAACAGCCGCCGCTCGCCCGCCAGCCCCATCAGCGCTTTCTGGAGCTTCTCGAACGCCCTGACCTCGATCTGGCGGATGCGCTCGCGGCTGACATCATAGACCTGCGAGAGCTCCTCGAGGGTCTTGGGCTCGTCGGTCAGGCGCCGCTCGGTCAGGATGTGCTTCTCGCGGTCGTTGAGCGCCTTCATCGCCTCGACCAGTAATTCGTGCCGGACCTGGCTTTCCTGAGCGTCGGCGACCCTCTCGTCCTGGAGCGGATCGGTGTCGACCAGCCAATCCTGCCACTGACCGTCGCCTTCCTCGCGAAGCGAGACGTTGAGCGACGTGTCGCCGCCCATTGCCATCCGACGGTTCATCGAGATCACGTCGTCCTCGGAGACTCCGAGGTCGGTGGCGATCTTGGTGACGTCCTCCGGCTTCAAGTCGCCGTCCTCGAACGCCTCGATCTGGTTCTTCATCCGGCGCAGGTTGAAGAACAATTTCTTCTGGGCCGCGGTCGTGCCCATCTTCACCAGCGACCAGCTCCTGAGGATGAATTCCTGGATCGAGGCGCGGATCCACCACATCGCGTAGGTAGCGAGCCGGAAGCCCCGCTCGGGCTCGAACTTCTTCACGCCCTGCATCAGGCCGATATTGCCCTCGGAGATCAGCTCGGAGACGGGCAGGCCGTAGCCGCGATAGCCCATCGCGATCTTGGCGACGAGGCGAAGGTGCGAGTTGACCAGCTTTGCCGCAGCCTCGGTGTCCTGATGCTCGGTCCAGCGCTTGGCGAGCATATATTCTTCCTCGGGGGCGAGGATCGGGAATTTCTTGATCTCGGCGAGATAGCGGTTGAGACCCGCTTCGCCGCTCATCGCGGGGATCGTCGCCGGGACGTTTTTGCCGCTAGCCATCGTCTTCACTCACTCCCTGGTTACCCGCTGTTTTGATGTTGCCGGGACCGCCCGCCTTATACCGCCAGCGCGCTTAACAGTTGCTGCATATCCGACGGGGCGTCGCTTTTGAACGACAAGGCCGCGGATGTCACGGGATGGATGAACCCGAGCTCGGCCGCATGCAGAGCCTGTCGTTCAAAACCCAGCTTTTTCAATAACTCACGATGAGCGCTTCGGGTCCGTCCATAGGCGGGATCGCCGAGCAGGGGATTGCCGATCGAGGTCATATGGACCCGCACCTGGTGAGTCCGCCCGGTTTCGAGCCGGCATTCGACCAGCGCCGAGTCCCGCAAGGGCCTGAGCGTCCGGTAGTGAGTCACCGCCCTTTTGCCCCGAGTCCCGTCGACGATCGCCATCTTCTGGCGGTTGGCCGAGGAGCGGGCGAGGGCCGCGTCGATCGTCCCGGCGGGCGGGCTCGGCAGGCCCGCTACGATCGCCAGATAGCGGCGGTCGATGCTGTGCCGGGCGAATTGCGCGGCCAGACCTTCATGAGCGCGGTCCGTCTTCGCCACGACGAGAAGCCCCGAAGTCCCCTTGTCGATGCGATGGACGATGCCGGGCCGGGCCACTCCGCCGATACCCGACAGTCGCCCTGCGCAATGGTGCAGCAGGGCGTTGACCATCGTCCCGTCGAAATTCCCCGCCGCGGGGTGAACGACCATCCCCGCCGGCTTGTCGACGACGAGGAGGTGATCGTCCTCGAAGACGATGTCGAGAGCGATGTCCTGGGCTTCGTTATGCGCCGGCACGGGCTCCGGGACGCTCACGTCATAGGCCCCGTTCAACGCCTTGGCCGAAGGATCGCGAACCACACCCGCGGGACCGGTCACCCGGCCGCTCGAGATCAGCGACTTCAGCCGCTCACGCGATAAAGCCGGAAGCGCGGCGGCGAGCGCCCGGTCGAGACGCCAGCCTACGGCATCGGCGGCGATCGTGGCGGTGATGTGAGACTCCCCCCGGGCCATTCTATGAGCGATGTGGCCCCGAATTCACCGATATCAAGAGCGGGCGGTGGCCTGGACCAGACGCAGGTGGCGGCGAGCCCGGCGGATCGGCGGGAACGCAATATAGGCTACGTCCATCGCCTTCAGCACCGTCCGAATTGCCGCTCGGGCCATCCTTCCCCGCGGCAGCCATCTGGGAAAGCCATACAGCTCGCGGACCTGCGGGGGCAAAATGATCAGCGCACCTGCGACGTGCAGTGCCCAGAACGGCCGCATCGTCCAGGGCATCCGGGCATGGAAGAGCAGTTCGGCGAAAGTCTTGGCTGGGGGCGAGAGCCGGAGCTCCGCGCGTGAAACATGGTCGCGCAACTCCGCGCGGCTGGTCGGCACGCGGGCACCGGCAAGCCCGACCAGCTCCGCCGCGCGCACCTGCTCCGAGACGTAGCGATCCTGCTCCTCGGGTGTCAGCCTCCGCCCAAAGGACTGCTGGCCGGCGAGTGCCATCTCGGTGTTGGCGCAATGGATCCAGTGCAGGAGATCTTGATCGTTCGCACGGTAGCTTCGGCCGGTCACGGGGTCGGTGCCGCTGATCCGGTCATGGATCAGCCTCACGCGCTCCGCCGCGCGCAGTGCGACGGCGGTGCAGCCGAACGTGATCGTGAACACATATTGGGTGGTGCGGTGCGCGCGCCGCCACGCGTCGCGCCGGTAATCGCTATGCTGATCGATCGCCGCCATCGCGACGGGGTGGAGCGCTCCCATCATCAACCCCGCGATCGCGGAAATGGCGTAGGCCGGCTCGCGGCATATTCGCCAGCTCACACTTTCGGGGCCGAAAAGTCCGGAATCCTCCGCCGACAAGGAGCTCACGGAGCCCGCGATCACCGCCTCCATGGAGGCGATCGCCTCGCGGATGGTAGGGAGCATGATGGCCGGTCCGCCCATGTCGAGGCAGTCTAGACCTTCGCCGCCAGCCCGCAAAGATCGAAACTGTGCGAATTTCCCAGCTTCGGCTTCTTGCAACCGCTGGCGTCAGAGGCCAATAGCGACGGACAATTACTGAACCGACGGGCGCCAGCGGCATGAAATCCCACGAATTTGCGAGCCTCCTTTGCTCGCGGCTCTGTCACGATCTGCTGTCACCCGTGGGTGCCCTCAACAACGGCATCGAATTGCTCGCCGACGAGCACGATCCCGAGATGCGCGCACGTTGCATGGACTTGCTTGGGGAGAGCGCCCGCGCCAGCGCGAACAAGCTCAAATTCTTCCGGCTGGCCTTCGGCGCCGCCGGCGGGTTCGGCGACGAGGTCGATACTCGCGAGGCGCGGGTGGCGATCGAGGGGCTGTTCGGCGGCGACGGCCGGATCCAGCTCGGCTGGATCGTCGACGAGCCGACGATGAGCAAGAGGGCGCTGAAGGTCCTGCTCAACCTCGTCCTCATCGCCGGCGACGCTTTGGTGCGCGGCGGCCGCCTCGACGTCGGTGCCGAGAAGCATGGCGGCGGGGTCGATATCGTCGTCCGCGCCGACGGCCCGCGCATCGTCCTCGATCCCGAATTGAAGCGCGCCCTGCTCGGCGACCTCGCCGAGGACGCCATCGCCCCGCGCGGCGCAGCCGCCTGGCTGGTCCACTGCCTGCTCGTCGATTGCGGCGGCGAGGTCCAGGTTGCCGATCAGGAGGAAGGGGTTCTCCTGATCGGGGCGTCGATCCCGGCGGCTTAGCTCGTCGCCCCGGCGAAGGCTGGGGCCGCGGCGGGTGAAAGGGAGGTGGTCTTCACCCCCTGGGGTCGCAGCCTTCGCTGGGACGACGGCAACCGTAAACGCCTTCTTAACCAACGCCCCCTAAGCCTTGTCGCACGCATGCAAGCGGCGGGGCCCCGGTGGACGATCTCATCAACGATTTCATCGCCGAGACGCGGGAAATGCTCGAGGCCCTTTCCGGCGAAATCGTCGCCTGGGAGGCCATGCCCGACGACCGCGCCCGCCTCGACGAGATTTTCCGCTTTGTCCACACCGTCAAGGGCAATAGCGGCTTTTTCGATTTGCCCCGGATCCGAGCCCTGAGCCATGCCGCGGAGGACGCGCTCGCCGCGGTCCGTTCCGGCGCCCGGGCCGCTGATGCGACGCTGGTCAGCGCCGTCCTCGCCGTCATCGACCGGCTCGCCGAGCTGGTCGAGGCGCTTGAGACGGGCGAGGCGCTGGCGAGCGAGGACGACAGCGCCCTGATTGACGCCCTGTCGGCCGAGCAGCCCGCCGAGGCCGCCGAAGCCGAGGCGGTTCCGGCGAACCAGACCGCGCGCGGATCGAGCCGGACCATCCGGCTTCCGGTGGAGCTGCTCGACCGGATGATGAGCGGAGTGTCGGACCTCGTCCTTGCCCGCAACGAGCTCGCCCGCCGGGTCCGCGACGGCGGCGACGCCGAGATGCAGGCCGCGTTCGACCGGGTCTCGGCCACCGTCGCGGACCTTCGCGACGGAATCACCCGTACCCGGATGCAGCGGATCGACAACCTTTTCGCGCCGCTGCCGCGGATGGTCCGCGACATTTCCGGCCAGACCGGCAAGCAGGTCGGGCTCGAGATCGACGGCGGCGACGTCGAGATCGACCGCGAGATGCTCGAGATGATCCGCGATCCGCTCACCCACATCGTCCGCAACGCGATCGACCACGGCATCGAGAGCCCGGTCGAGCGGCGGCGGGCCGGCAAGAGCGAAAGCGGCTGCCTTCGAGTCTGCGCGCGCCAGGCCGGCAACCAGATATTGCTCGAGATATCCGATGACGGCCGAGGCATCGACGGTGACAAGCTGGTCAGCCGGGCGATCGCCGCCGGGCTGGTGACGGCCGAGCGCGCCGAGCGGCTTAGCCCGGCCCAGAAGACCGCGCTCGTCTTCGAGCCGGGACTGTCGACCGCAGCGGAGGTAACCGACCTTTCCGGCCGGGGAGTCGGCATGGATGTGGTCCGGGCGAACGTCGAGCGGATCGGCGGGCTCGTCGACGTCGACAGCCGCACGGGGCAGG
This sequence comes from Allosphingosinicella sp., assembly GCA_036389015.1. Lineage (GTDB taxonomy): Bacteria > Pseudomonadota > Alphaproteobacteria > Sphingomonadales > Sphingomonadaceae > Allosphingosinicella. The sequence goes on from DASVQS010000011.1 coordinate 206,790, forward strand.
GGGTCCGGCTCACCCTCAGGGTGCCCCTCACACTCACCATCATCCCGGCGCTGACGGTCGCCGCCGCCGGCCAGGTCTACGCCATCCCGCGCTCGGCGATCGAGGAGATCGTCCGGGTGAAGGGCGGCGGGGTCCGGGTCGAGAGCGTCGGCGGGGCGGCGTTCGCCACCGTCCGCGGCCGCCGGCTACCGCTGGTCTACCTGCGCCATTCGCTCGGCAGTCCTCCGGCCGACGACCCGTCGGAACAGAGCCTGGTCCTGCTCAAGCCCGCCGGAGCCGACCTCTACGCCCTCGCCGTCGACGACATCCACGATCATGAGGAGCTTGTGGTCAAGCCGGCCGCGCCAGCGGTCATGGCCGCGGGGCTGTACGCGGGCACCACCCTCGCCGACGACGGCAAGCCGGTGCTCCTCCTCGATCCGCCCGGAATCGCCGCCCGAGCGGGCCTCGCGCTCCACCGCCACGCCACCGAGACCGAAGCCGCGCCGGCGGTGGCCGCAACGGCCGCCGAAGGCCCTGCTGCCCTCCTGTTCAGGACCTTGGCCGGAAGCCGCCGGCTGGTGCCCGTCGCCGCGGTCCAGAGGATCGAGGACGTTCGCCCGGAAGCGGTCCAGCTCAGCGCGGGCCGCCTCCACGTCGCCCTGGGCGACACCTTGCTTCCGCTCGAGGGTTGCGGCGGCACCGTTCCCGACCGGCCGATGCGGCTGCTCCGCCTCGGCGACGGCCATTGCGAGATCGCCTACGGCTTCGGCGACGTCGTCGACATCCTTCCGCTTCCCGCCGGGCTGATGCCGGCGACCGAGCCGGGCGAGGTTCGCGGAGTCGTCCTCGTCGGCGACGAGCAGGCCGAGTTGCTCGACCTGCACTGGCTGTTCGCCCGCCACGGCGGCCGCCCGTCGGCGGCGGCGCCGAAGCCGGTCTGCGCGATCCCGGCCGGCGATCCCTTCATGGACGCGATCCTTCGCCCGCTCGTCGAGAGCGCGGGCTACATCGTCGTCGCCAGCGGCGCCCCGGGCAGCGAGGCGGCATCGGTGGTCATCGCCGGCGCGGAGACCGACGAAGCGCCTTCGCCGGCGGGGGCGCGTATCGTTCGTCTCCGAGCCACGGCCGAAGGCGATGAGGGCAGCGTCCACCGCTACGACCGCGAGGCGCTGCTCGCCGCTTTGGCCGGCGAGGGTCCGTCGAAAAGGAGGCGCCGTCGTGGCTGAGCTGCTGCTCATCGTCAGGCTGGCCGGCGAGCGCGTGGCCTTGCCCGCCGCGGACGTGGAATCGGTCGTCGAGATCGAATCGCTGACCCCGGTGCCCGGCGCCGCCGGCCACGTCGCGGGCCTCGCCGCCCTGCGCAGCCGGGTGCTCACCGTGATCGACTGCCTCGCCTCGCTCGACGCTTCGCGCCGGCTTCCCCCCGAGGCCACCGAAGCGGTGATGGCGGTGGTTGACGGCCATCCTTACGCCCTGCTCGTCGAGGCCGTGGAGGACGTGGTCGAGGCGGATGGCGAGCGCCAGCCGGCCGCGGCCTCGCTCGGCGGAGGATGGCGCCGGATCGGGCGCGCCACGATCGAGGCGGAAGGGGATCTGCTTCTGCTGGCCGACGTCGAGGCCCTGATCGCCGGCCCGGTCCGGGAGGCGGCGTGAGGCTTAAGGCGCCGGTTAACTTATTGCGGCTAGGTTGCGGTCGCGGGAAAAAGCGAGAGCGAGCATGAAGAGCTGTCTGGTGGTCGACGATTCGAAGGTGATCCGGAAGGTCGCCCGCCACATATTGGAGACTCTCGACTTCTCCGTCGAAGAGGCGGAGGACGGCCGCGAGGCGCTGGAGCGCTGCGAGACGCGGATGCCCGACGTCGTTCTGCTCGACTGGAACATGCCGGTGATGGGCGGAATGGAGTTCCTCCGGACCCTCCGCCAGAGGAAGTTCGAGCCGCAGCCCAAGGTCGTCTTCTGCACCACGGAGAATGACGCGGCCCACATTCGCGCCGCGATCGACGCCGGCGCCGACGAATATGTGATGAAGCCGTTCGACCGCGAGACGCTCGAAAGCAAGCTGCAGATCGTCGGCGTCGCGTGACCCGCCCCGCCGCCCGGGCGGCGGGGGAGATCGCTCCGGCCGCGCCCCCCTTGAGACTGATGATCGTCGACGATTCGCAGGTGGCGAGGGCCGTGCTCTCCCGGATGCTCGCCGCTTTCGATGATTTCGAGATCGTCGCCACCGCCGGCGACGCCGGCGAAGCGCTCCGGCTGCTTCCGACCACTCCGGTCGACATCGTTCTGCTCGACGTCGAGATGCCGGGCGAAAGCGGCCTCGAGGCGCTTCCCGAGATCGTCCGCCAGAGCCTCGGCGCGCGGGTGCTGATTGTTTCTTCTTTCTGCGACGGCGACGCCGACGCCGCCGTGCGGGCGCTCGCCCCGGGCGCCGCCGAGACCTTGTCCAAGCCGGGCGCCGAGGCGTTCAGCGGGCGCTTTTCCGAGATCCTCGCCGACCGGCTGCGCCGGATGGGCCGCCGGGGGGCCAATCCCGAAGCCCCCCCCGCGCAGGAGCCGCCGGCCGCGAGGCTCGGCTGCCTGGCGATCGGCGCCTCGACCGGCGGGCTCCACGCCGTCACCGCCCTGCTGAGCGCACTGCCGGCGAAAATCGGGGCCCCCATCCTCATCACCCAGCACCTTCCCGCCGTCTTCGTCCCGTTCTTCGCGAGGCAGGTCGAAGCCGCCTCGGGCCGGACGGCACGGATCGCCGAAGACGCCATGGAGCTCAGGCCGGAGGAGATACTGCTCGCTCCGGGAGACGCCCATCTGCGTCTCGAGCAGAGGGGAGCGAGGGTCCTGGTCCGGCTGGATCGCAGCGCCGCCAGGGGCGGCTGCCTGCCCTCGGTTGACGTCATGCTCGATTCGGTCGCCTGCACATTCGGCCGCGCCGCCCTCGGGGTGATGCTGAGCGGGATGGGACGCGACGGGCTCGCGGGAAGCCGGGAACTGGTCGCCCGCGGCGGAACGATGCTTGCCCAGGACCGGCAGAGCTGCGCGGTGTGGGGGATGCCGAGGGTGGTCGTCGAGGCCGGCCTCGCCTGCGCCGTGCTTCCGCCCGCGGGGCTCGCCGCCCTGGTCGCCGAGCGCGTGGAGTCGGTGCCGTGCAGGTGAGCGACGTCTCCAGCCGTATCCTAGCCGGCCTGCTCGAGGCCCGCACCGGGCAGCAGCTGACCTTGAGCCGGCGCTGGCGGATCGAGACCGCTCTCCAGCCGCTGATGCGGGAGCGGGGACTATCCTCCCTCGACGCCCTCGTCGCGGCGCTCGTCGCCCGTTCCGACGAGCGCCTTGCCGAGGCCGTGGTCGAGGCCCTGCTCAACAACGAGACCTTCTTCTTCCGCGACCGCCAGTCCTTCGATCTGCTGCTCGGCCCCGCCTTGCGCCGGATCGAGGCGCTTCGCCGCCGCGAGCGCCGGATCGCCATCTGGTGCGCCGGCTGCTCGACCGGCCAGGAAGCCTATTCGATCGCCATGGACTTCGCCGAGCAGAAGGCGCGCTGGAGCGGCTGGACGATCGACATCGTCGGCACCGACGTCTCGCGAACGGCCGTCGAGCAGGCGAGGAGCGGAGTCTATTCGCAATTCGAGGTCCAGCGCGGCCTCCCCGTCGTCCAGATGATGCGCTGGTTCGAGGAGCTTCCCGGCGCCGCCTGGCGGGTCGCTCCCGACCTTCGCCGTGCGGTCCGGTTCGAGGTCTCGAGCCTGGTCGGCCCGGCCGCGCCGGCCGAGACGTTCGACATCATCTTGTGCCGCAACGTCCTCCTCTATTTCTCGCCCGAGGTTCGCCGCGAGGCCTTCGCCCGCCTCGCTTCCGGCGCCGCCGAGGACTCGGTGCTGATGCTCGGCGCCGGCGAGACCGTCATCGGCCAGACCGACGCCTTCGCCTCCGATCCCGAATGCCGGGGCCTCTACCTGCGAGTCCCCGCCCGTCCGGAGCGCCGCCGAGCCGCCTCTTGACGCCGCGCCGTTTTTAGCGCCCGAAGGGGCGATGGACGGGATCGTCGACGCCCCCTCGCCCAATTTCGACGAGCGCGCTCTGCCCGTCTCGATGCTCGTGCTCCATTACACCGGGATGGAGGATTCGGCCTCGGCGATCGAGCGGATGAGGGACCCTGAAGCCAAGGTCTCCTGCCATTATCTCGTCGACGAGGACGGGCGGGTCCTGCGGATGGTCGACGAGGCGAAGCGCGCCTGGCACGCCGGCCGCTCCTTCTGGCGCGGTGCCGTCGACATCAATTCGGCCAGCATCGGAATCGAGATCGTCAATCCCGGCCACGAGTTCGGCTACCGGCCCTTTCCCGAGCCGCAGATGGACGCCCTGATCCCGCTCGTCGCCGACATCGTCGGCCGCCACCAAATCCGGCCGCCCTACGTCGTCGGCCATTCCGACGTCGCTCCGGCGCGCAAGCGCGATCCGGGCGAGCTGTTCGACTGGACCCGCCTCGCCAAGCTGGGTCTCGCCATGCCTCGCCCGACCGGCAACCTGATCGATCCCCTGTGGACCGACGGCGGCTTCCTGCTCGCGCTCGAGCGCTACGGCTACGACGTCCACAAGCCCAAGGCCGCCGTCGCCGCCTTCCAGCGCCGCTTCCGGCCCGAGCTGATCGACGGCGAGATCGACGGCGAGACTCGGGCGATCCTCCTCGGTTTGCTCTTGGATAGCCGCTCCGCACCGCCTAAGTGAGCCTGGTCAGAGGATCGGGCGGCCGCGTCCCGCGCAAGCGGGCCGAGGAAAGTCCGGGCTCCATGGAACGACGGTGCCGGATAACGTCCGGCGGGGGCGACCCCAGGGAAAGTGCCACAGAAAGCAGGTCGCAAAGGCTTCGGCCCTGCGATGGTGAAAGGGTGGGGTAAGAGCCCACCGCGGTCCCGGCAACGGCGGCCGGCACGGCAAACCCCACCGGGAGCAAGACCGAATAGGGATGGCTGGGCTCGTTCCGCCCGATGCCGTCCGGGTTGGTTGCTTGAGGGGCGGAGCGATCCGTCTCCCAGATGAATGGTCGCCCCTCCCCTTACGGGGAGGACAGAACCCGGCTTATAGATCCTCTGGCACTTTTTCCGGGGGCGTGGATTAGAAGGCGACGATGGCTCGACAAACGCGTTCCAACGACTGGGGATTTCCGCGCTGGCGCGCCTACGGCACCGAGCGCGAGGCCGTGCGCGTTCGCCTTTGCGACCGCGAAGGCTGCAACGCGCCGGGCGACCGTCCCGCGCCCAAATCGCCGCACAGCCCCGACCGCTGGTATTTCTGCGAGGCCCATGCCGCCGAATACAATCGCAACTGGAATTATTTCGAGGGCCTGACCGCCGAGGACGCCGCCGCCCGCGAGGCCGAGGAACGGCGCGGCGCCGACGGCTACCGCCAGGCGGGCCATTACGGCTGGGGCGGCCCCGGCGACGGCAGCCGCAGCCGCGACGAGATGCGCGCTCTCGAGACGCTCGAGGTCGAGGTCGACGCTACGTTCGAGGTGATCAAGGCCGCGTACCGTCGCCTCGCCAAGGCCAACCACCCCGACGCGGCGCCGGGCGACGCCGAGGCCGCCACCCGCTTCCAGGCCGTCCAGGCCGCCTACGAGGTGCTGAGGAAGTCGGAAGAGAGGCGGGGAGCATAATTCCTCCCCTGCATTTGCAGGTGGAATTCAGGACGCGGTCATGAAAGGGTCGTACATGCGATCCATGATCGTTCGCCCCGCAATTCTCGCCGCTTTCGCCCTCCTTGCCGCCTGCGGGAACGGCGCTCCGGCCGACGCCCAGCCGGCCGCCCCCTCAGACCCGCTCGCCTGGACGATCGGCCCGGTCATCCGAGGCCGCAATTATTCGGTGGGCGCGGCGCTCCATCCGGCTGCGAATCGCGGCGGCGGCTTGCGGATCGACCTGCCGAGGGCTCCGGGAAGCGTCCATTACGTGACCTTCCGCCACGGCTCGCTCGCCGGCAAGCGCCGGATCGTCATGCGCTATCGGATCGAGGCCGCCCGCGGAGCCCGCCTGGTGGCGTCGAGCGATCCCCGCTTCCCCGCGATGATCACCCTCTATTTCCAGCGCTCGGGCGACAATTGGAGCGGCCGCGGGCGCTTCGAAACCTACCGCTGGTACGCCACCTTCGCCTCCCAGTCGCCGCTGACCCCGGGCGACCATGTCCTCGTCGCTCCGCTGGACGGAGCCTGGACGGCGGTCGAGACCAGCCGGGTGGCCACCAGCCCGGCCGCCTTCCGCCAGGCCGTCGCCGCCGCCGACCAGGTGGGCTTCGTCCTCGGCGGCGGCGACGGCGTGGGCCACGGCGTCTCCGCAACCGGCCCCGCGAGGCTGATCGTCACCGATTTCAGGGTGGAGTGACCCCTCATCCCGGCGAAAGCCGGGACCTCGGGGAGGCCCGCCGAGACTTCTCGTCCTGAGGTCCCGGCTTCCGCCGGGATGACGGTCATGCCGTGAACATGAAGGTGCCCGTGACATGCGCGACCGGGTCCGTTGGATCCCCGTCGTGGGCCATGCCCCTAACGAAGCCGACGCTCTTCGTCGTGCCGTAGCATTCGCCGCGGCCGACGATCCGCTGTCCCGGAGTCGCGGGCCTCAGATAATCGACCCGCATGTCGAGCGTCGCCTGGGGCCGGAAGCGGCCGAGCTTTACCCAGATCGCCATGCTCGTCGCCATGTCCATCAGGCTGACGATCGGCCCCGAGGCGAGCACTCCGGTCGCCGGAACGCCGACCAGCTTCTCCTGCCAGTCGAGGCCGAGCTCGACCCAGTCCGGGCCGTGACCGACGTAGAGGATGCCGAGCGCGCCGCCGTGGCCGACCCGGCGCGCATATTCGGTGAACAGCGCCGGATCGAAGCCGCCCTCGGTGCCGGGCCGGCTCATCCGGCCAGCCGGGCCGCGGTCTCGCGGACGAGGGCGATCATGTTGGGGATGCCCTGAGTGCGGTTGGAGCTGAGCTGGTTCCTGAGATCGAACGGCGCCAGCGCCGCTTCGACGTCGGTGGCGAGTATCGCCTGCGGGGTCCGGTCCTGCACGGCGAGCAGGACGAGGGCGACGATGCCCTTGGTGATCGCGGCGTTGCTGTCGGCGAGGAAATGGAGCCGGCCGTCCGGCCGGGGCACGGGGTAGAGCCAGACCGAGGCTGAGCAGCCGCGCACCAGGGTCGAGTCGGTTTTGAGCGCGTCCGGCATGGGCTCCAGCGCCCGTCCGAGGTCGATCAGAAGGCGATAGCGGTCGTCCGCCTCGAGCAGTTCGTAATCGGCCTGGACGTCGGCGAGGGAAGGGGCGGGCATCGGGGCGCGCTATCAGAGCGGCGCGGCGGGGCAAAGAGCGCTGTTTTCCCCTCCCTGGAAGGGAGGGGCGGGGGTGGGTCCGCCGAAGGCGGCCGAAACTCCGAGTTGAGCAATAGTCTCGCTACGCTCGCCTACCCACCCCCAGCCCCTCCCTTCCAGGGAG